>JANOQX010000099.1:0-58334 GCA_031415035.1 Cyanobacteria bacterium VAR_4_metabat_243 | reverse complement strand
CTACCAGACCGGACGTAAAGTCACAGAAGCCTTTAAGCAAACAATGGCAATTGTCTTCGATGATTACTTGCCGCAATGGAATTATCGGGCTGTACCGCAGACCCAATAATCTTGGATCTTATTGAATCCTCATTCCTAAGCGCTGAACATCGGCGATCTGTTGTTGATAGAAGCGTTCTGGTAAGGCCCGACCCTCCACAATCTGCAACTCACCATAGGTCGATCGCATTGCCACGATCGCGCCTGTCCCCAGACCCAAAACGCCCAACGTCCCCAGCCCCAACAACAACCGCTTGCGCCAGAACTGTTTGAGTTTTTTCCGATTGTCCTCATCCATCAACATGACACACATCCTCCGATCGAACGATCTGACGATTTACTTAGGAACACACACAATTAAACGCAACCCTAACCCAACACTGGCCCACCATAGGCCGTCGCCCGCTGCGCCAGCGCCAGCCGATAGGACTGCACCGTACTCAACGTCGAAGCCCCCAACCCCGTCACCTTGTAATACTTCCGCCGCGCCCCGCCCGACTCATCCACCTCATCACCCCAACGCCAAGCAATCATTCCCTTCTTTTCCAGCCGATTCAACGCCGGATACAAACTGCTAAACCGCAACGGAATCGGCCGACCCGGATTCAGCTCATCCAAGATCTCCAACCCATAAAACTCCCGCCCCAACAACAGCGTCAAAATATCCTCGTCGATCGCTGACAGGCGTACCGCTTCGACTTCCTCTTCCATCTTCCGCTTGGGCATGGGGCCACTCCAATTTCAGCATGAACTTTCCTGAT
Organism: Cyanobacteria bacterium VAR_4_metabat_243; assembly: GCA_031415035.1. Classification (GTDB taxonomy): domain Bacteria; phylum Cyanobacteriota; class Cyanobacteriia; order Leptolyngbyales; family Leptolyngbyaceae; genus Romeriopsis. Next base: position 57,534 of record JANOQX010000099.1, on the reverse strand, counting down.
AAAGTCATACTATTAGAAAAAGATGTAATAGTCTATATATTTTTGATGAAGTTTGTTTAGCCTTGAATTAGGCATCGATCCGGAAGTGCTCTAACGCCCTACGAGCAAGGATAGATCTGCCCCACCTTCACCACAATGTCATCAATCCCCTTGCGCAAGGCCTCACCCCCGCTGGACTGATTGCCCAAAATACTAAAGACGATCGTCCCATAAATCGGATGTTCCAGATAGCCGGATAGCGCCCGAACCCCCGTCAGCGTGCCCGTCTTCGCATGAACGCGGCCCTGCACCACCGTATTGCCAAACCGATTCCGCAACGTCCCACTGACGCCACCCGTCGGCAATGACGCATAAAACTGCGAATAATTCGGCGACGATCGCATCAGCTTCAGCAACGACACCAATGTCACCGGAGCTGCGAGATTCTGTCGCGACAATCCCGACCCATCCACCTGCCGATAACTATTCGCCGGAATCCCCAAACGCACCAAACTATTTTGGGCACCGTTCACGCCACCAATGCGTTTCAGCATGTGGTTTGCATACTCGTTATCGCTGTAACGATTGATCGTCTCGATCTCGGCCCCAAACGATTTCCAAGGGCCATCGCCGCTATCCGATACCGATTGCAATGCTGCTGCCGTAGTGAATAATTTCACATTTGACGCTGGAATCAAGAAAGTGTTGCCGTTATAGCTATACAATTCCCCCGGATAATCGATCGAGTCAATCTGAATTGCCCACCGCGTCGATCGAAACACGGGTCGTTGCAGAATTTGATTAATCTCGCCCGCCAATTGGTAGGGACAGATTGCCCCGGCTGGTGGCCGCTGCATCGTCGATCGCGATCGCAACGCCGCTGCCTGCATCAATGGTGCGGTACCCGGTATCGCGGTCGCCTCCGGCTGGTCGAAGACGATCGGGGCGGGAGCTGGAACCGCTTGGGGCCGAATCACAGGCGGCCACCGGGATTGGGACAGCCCTGGCGGCGAGTCAGGCACAACGGACTGCGCCTGACTCGCCGCCAACGGTGGCAGCACAAAACCCACACCAGTCAAAATTGTGACCACCAAACATCGACGCAAAATCATCTTGCGGATCACCGGAAATTTGCGATTCAAAGCTCAACTCCTCAAACGAAGAAACGACTCTAGGCGCACCGAGAGACCATCAAATAACTATTGCACCGCCGTCAGACAACGACAGCCAAAGCCGAGCGCGGACAAAAGACTCATCATCACCAGACGATCGCGCCTGTGACAAACTGCACCAATACCGACTTAATTAGTAAACCCTATTTTTGAAGAGTTGAGACTCAAATATTACAATAAATTTTCCCAAAAACTACGTATTTACACGGGTTTCACGTCTCGGGGTCACGATTGCCGACCCTCGGTTTTTGACTAGTGGGCGGAGTCATTTTGTCCTGCTTCATCGCATCCAACATGCCACTTTCCCGCGCCATCCGAGGAAACACCCCCACAAAAAATCCCATCCAGGCCACCAGCGGCACTGCCACCAAACCCGTCAGCCAATACCGCTGTCCCAACACCCAACTCGCCGCAATCAGCCCATTCCCCGTCAGCAGGATACTCCAGGGCTGACACCACCAGGGTTTGTAATCCCAAATCCGATCGGTGGGCGGGGTTGATTCCGGCTGAGGCGCATCATTCATCAGTTGATCGACGGCAAAATACCGTCCCTAGAAACAACAAAACCCCCTCTAGTAGGGGGTTTCAGTCAAAGCCCGCGATGGGGATTGAACCCATGACCTCATCCTTACCAAGGATGTGCTCTACCACTGAGCCACGCGGGCGAAATAATTTTGGAATAAAAAACCGACTTGAACAGAATCCAAAATCGGAATTTTATCAACCCAAAATTAGTCTTATGGAATGGGCCGGGCTAGATTCGAACTAGCGTAGACGTAGTCAGCGGATTTACAGTCCGCCCCCATTAACCACTCGGGCACCGACCCTCGCCTTTCCACGGAGTTCATCGTAGCATAACTCGATCGGCGCTGGCCAACTCTTTTTCAGAAAAACCCGAAAGAGCCGGAATCAAGGACAGGGCTAAGGTCTGGGCATCAACCCCGAGCAATGTCCGTTGATGCGCTGCCCAAAGTCCGGTCTGGGCATGCCACCCAGCGGCAGCGGCGACGGTATCGAGGGGATTGGTCGCGGGGGATTGGGCCAACAAGCCCGCCAGCAAGCCCGTCAGCACATCCCCACTGCCGCCTCGGGCTAAGGCGGGGGTACTCGCAGGGTTGATCCGCAGGTGGCCCATTGGATCAGCGATCGCGACTCTGGCCCCTTTGAGTAAGACGATCGTCCCGCTTTGGGCAGCGGCGGCTTGGACTGCGGCTAGTCGATCAGCCCCATCAATCGCCGGAAACAATCGCCGAAACTCGCCCCAATGCGGCGTCAAAATCGTCGGGGCCAATCGCATGAGCCAATCGGGATGCCCCGCCACAATATTCAGACCATCGGCATCCAATACCACCGGGCAAGGACTCGCCAAAATCGCCGCGACGATCGATTCCGGTTCCGGCGTCAAACCGCAGCCACAGCCGATCGCCGAATATTGCGTCAGGTCGATCGCGGCGGGCAACGACTGGATCTCCCCGGCAACAGTCTCCGGGCAGGGAATAATTAAAGCTTCTGGCAATTGGGCATGGAGTAGGGGTTTGAGCGATACTGGAGCCGCGATCGTCAACATCCCCACGCCACTGGCCCGCGCCCCCAGCCCCGCCAGGATCGCCGCCCCCGCATAGCGATCGGAGCCACAAACCAGCAGCAGATTGCCCATTTGGTATTTGTGAGTGGTGGGCGGACGGGATAGGGGCAGGGCCGCGATCACCGCTTCCGGCGTCACCCGCTGCACCCAAGGCATATCTCCCACGACTGCCACAATATCCGCCGCTGGGAGGTCGAAATCGATCAGTTCACTCTGTCCCAGGTAGGGCACCGCCGCTTCCTGGAGGAATGCCCGCTTCCACAACCCCAGGCATAGCGTCGTCGTCGCTCGCACGGCACTACCGAGTGCGATACCCGTATCGGTCTGTATGCCGGAAGGTAGATCGAGGCTGACGATCGGGCGGCCTGCTTCATTCAGCCGATCGATGATTTCACCGATTTTGCCATCGAGTGATCGGTTCAACCCGAAGCCAAACAGTCCATCGACCCAAACATCAGCATCTGGCAATGTATCAGAATGCGTTGGGATCCGGAGACTTTGGGCGTAGTCAAAATGTTGTTGGGTGAGGGGTTTGAGTCGTTCGATCGGACAACAAAGCTGCACCGCATAGCCCTGAAAATGCAGCTCCCGCGCCACCACCAGCGCATCGCCGCCATTATGTCCCGGCCCGACCAACACGCCGACCCGAGGAAAATCCACCGGAGGATACAGCCGCACAATCCGCGCCACGATCCGCAGCGCCACCTTCTCCATCAGCGCGGCCACAGGCATTCCCGCCGCGAACAGCCGGGACTCGATCGCCTGCATTTCCGCCGAACTGACAACGGCGCGATCGATCAAGGACGATCGGGAAAGGATAGGATTCACCGGGATTCACCTGAGATGTGCATCTCAGTCTAACAGCCCGACTCCGCCACCAAATCGCCCCGCGCGTGAACGGCAGGGCTATGAGCGAAACCCCGCTAAAGCGGGCTAAGAAAGATTTCAGCCCGCTTTAGCGGGGTTCCCTTACTAGCCCTGCCGTTCACGTGCGGGGCGGGCGAGGCCGTAGTCCAACAATCCGCCAACCGAACCTGACCTTCGCGAGGATTGATTGGCGCTCACCCCCCTCAACCTAACTACTCTTCGTTTCCATCATCTTCAAATAACACAGCGTCGCCGCCACAAAAAACGGCACAAAAAACCAAGACGGCACCGCAAAATACAACCAGAACATCAGCACGAACCACAGACAAATACTGGATAACGCTAAAAGATTTGGCATCACAACTACCTCGATCGCAGGAAAACACAGGACGATTTTTGGTAGAGCGCACTCCATCTAACCTAGTCAGCGCCGCCGCCTCATGGCTTCCGTACCCCAACGGACAAGGAACCACTAATTCGACTGGCACAAACGATCCAGGCTGGAGTCACGCACATCGTTACAAGCACCCGAAGTTACTGCCTATTCTCGGATTGAGTCATCTCACCGCGTGACTACCCTGGGACAGAGCTTTTTGCCACTGTCCGTGAAGATTGCTTAAAGCAGGAACGATCGGTCTTCACAACCGGACGACACCTCGGGGGCAATCCGTACCGCAAATCGATCGGCATCGCGCCCAACCTTTCCCGTCAGAATGGCTACAATGGGAAACTGATTGCACCATCGAGCGAGAATTTCATGCTAGCAACCCCCCTGGTTATTTCCAAAGAACTCCCGCACTTGAGCTACGCCTACACGGGCGATCGGTTTGATCAAAGCTGGGCGGCCCCGCTGGCGATTTTGTTGGGCTTGGGGCGGGCCGCTGGAGCCGATTTTGTCGAATTCTTTCTCGAACGATCGAGCTATATCAGCAGTCAGGCCGAGGAAGATGCGATCACCAGCATTTCCCCCCGACTCTCCACCGGGGCAGGCGTCCGCGTCATCCGGGGCAAGGCCGATGGCTACGTCTCCACCAATGATTTGAGCTTCAACGGACTGCGCCGCGCCCTCGAAAAGGCCCTCGGCATCACGGGGTTGCAACTCCCCGGCCCAACGGCGTTCATCCCCGAAATCAACCTGGAATGGCTGCGCGACTACGGCTCCCAGCGTGGCAAAGACGCCTGGCTGAAGCAGTGCAGCTCGATGCAGGAAATGAGCGAAGTGCTGCTCGCCGCCAACGCCGCCTTGGGCAAAACCGCCACCCACGCCCAGTCCCGCAAGGCCGTATATTTTCGCGATTGGCAGGAAGTCTTGGTGGCCGGGAGTGACGGCACCTTTGCGCGGGACGTGCGCCTGACCCAATCCGTCGGCTTCAATCTGCTCTGCGCCGACGGCGAACACCGATCGTCGATCAACAAGCGGGTCGGCGACACCAGCGATCCAGGCTTCCTGCGCCAATGGAACTACACCCAAGATGTAGAAGAAGTGGCCGAATCAGCGGGCAAAATGCTCTATGCGGACTTCGTCGAATCCGGCAGCTACCCGATCGTCATGGCCAATTCCTTCGGCGGCGTGATCTTCCACGAAGCCTGCGGTCACTTGCTCGAAACCACCCAAATCGAGCGCAAAGTCACACCCTTCAGCGACAAAAAAGGCGAGAAAATCGCCCACGAAAATCTCACGGCTTGGGATGAAGGCATCACCAAGGATGAGTTTGGGACGATCGACATGGACGATGAGGGGATGCCCGCCCAGCGAACCTTGCTGATCGAAAACGGGATCCTGAAAAACTTCATCGCCGATCGGGTCGGGTCGATGCGGACAGGCCATCCGCGTACCGGCAGTGGTCGCCGTCAGGACTACACCTTCGCCGCTGGCAGTCGGATGCGGAATACCTATATTGCGCCGGGCCCCTATTCTACTGAGGATTTGTTTGCCTCGATCGACAAAGGGATTTATTGCAAAAAAATGGGCGGCGGCAGCGTCGGCACCACAGGCCAATTCAACTTCGCCGTGGATGAAGCCTATTTAATCGAAAACGGCAAAGTCACCAAACCCCTCAAAGGCGCGACGCTAATTGGCGAAGCGGTGGATATGATGCAGAAGATTTCCATGTCTTCCCAGGATCTGGGTTTGGCTCCGGGCTTTTGCGGTAGTAACAGCGGCAGCGTTTACGTCACCGTCGGTCAGCCCCATGTGAAAGTCGATGGCATTACCATTGGTGGCCGCTAGTTTTAGTCTGATTCAAATCTTTGCTCACAATTAATCCCAAAACCATGTCTACAGTCACCACGATCGCCTCCACGGCTCAGGCCGCCGCGACCCAGCTCAAAATCCAGAAGTACGATATCTATGGCTATGCCAGCGACGAAATTAGCGTCCAGGTCAAAGATGGCGCACCCGACGAACTCAAAGCCTCGCAGCAATCGGCGGTCACCGTGCGCGTCTGGAATGAACAGAACACGATCGGGATTACCAGCACCACCGACCTCGATGCCACGGGTTTAGAACTGGCCCTAAAAACCGCCTACGAAGCCAGTTTCTTCGGCGTCAAGGAAAATGTGCCGGACTTTAGTCCCGAAGCCACCGTGCCGATCTCCCCGATCGTCCACACCAAAGCCCCCCAAGCCGACGTCGATGCCCTGCTCAAAACCCTCGCCGGGGCCGAAGCGGCAGTGTTGAAAGCGCATGAAGCAGTGGAATCGGTGCCTTACAACGGACTGGAGCAATCGGAAGTCGATCGGTTCTACATCAACAGCGCGGGCGCAATGCGTCAAGATAGCTACGCCGTGTCGTCGATGTACCTCTACGCCCAGGCCGAAGAGGCAGGCAAGAAACCCCGCAGTGCCATGGCCGTGCGCGTTAGCCACGATCTGGCCGAACTCGATGTGGCAGGCTGCATCGCCGAAACCAGCGAGAAAATCGTCAGTCATTTGAACTACGACAAGATCAAGACGGGCAAATATCGCGTCGTCTTCTCGCCCCAGGCGATCCTCAAACTGGTGCGCGCCTTTGGCAATATGTACAACGCCCAAAGCATCTTGGATAAGCAGAGTTTGTCCACGGCGGAATCCTTGGGTGACACGATCGCGTCCCCTCTGCTCTGCCTCAACGACGACGCGCTGCACCCGGAACATATTGGGGCCAATACCTTTGACGGCGAAGGCACCCCCACCCGCAAAACGCCGCTAATCGAGAATGGCGTCTTAGCCAATTTCTTGCACAGCGCCGGGACGGCCAAACGCATGGGCCGCAAACCTACAGGCAACGCCAACCTGGGCGCAAAAGTCACCATCAGTTCCAATTTCTTCCACATCTTCGCCAGTGATGTGAAACCGGAACAAACCTACAGTTTGGATAATGCCGATAACGTCATCTTAATTGATGATTTGCAGGCACTTCATGCGGGGGTACAGGCATTGCAGGGATCGTTCTCATTACCGTTTGATGGGTGGTTGATTCAGGGCGGGAAGCGTACCAGTGTGGAGTCGGCGACGGTGGCGGGGGATATTCGGGAGGTGCTGAAGTCGATCATCTACGTCGATCCGAAGACGGAGTTTACGGGATCGGGGGTCGCGCCTTATGTTTGGGTTGATAGTCTGTCGGTGACGGGCGAAGAGTAAGCGTTAGGCTGGTTCAATCCAATATCAGTCGATCGGGAGGCGAGCATTGGTCTCCCGATTTTTTCAATCAGGATCAAAACGCCAATGCAATTCCTCAATGTCGATTTATTAATCCGATCGTCCCAGGCTTTGCAACCCCTGCTGGATGGTCTAGGCGATGCGGTGTTGGTGCTGCACAGTGACACAACGCCGGATCAGCATTTTGTGAGTTTAGAATTGGCCGACAATCAGGGCGCAGATGCCGATCGGACGATCGAGCAGTTTTGCGACCTAATTGAGACGTTACCCAATGCGGCGAGAAAAAGCTGGGATGCAGCAGACAGAAGGGTTTTCGATGTCGGATATCGGCTGGAATCGATGGCCAAAAGTGGGGTCATGAGCGAGTTGGCAGCGGCGACAATCGATCGGCTAGCCCAAGTTGGTGGAAGTCTCAGGATGACCGTATACCTAAAGTGATTTGCCAAATTTACTCGACTACGTAACGTACCCGCCCCGCGCGTCAAGGTTGGGCTAGAAAGGAAAGCCCCCTAAAGGGGCCTCAACCCAAATCTTAGCCGGGTTTAGCCGGGTTCCCTTACTAGCCCGGCCGTTCACGCGCGGGGCGGGCGAATTGCGTAGTCCGTCAATTCGCCAACATCATCGGCTCAATTCCCCCTCCCCCAAAAGACATACCTCCCCCGAAAGACCGATCGCGCCCACCCCGCAATCCCACCCAGCAAACCGCCCCAAAAACCACCCAAAACTTCATCCCACACCACCCAATTTGACGATTTACATGAGTTGATACATCGTCTCCGGCTATCCCCGTAAATTCCCGTAGGTTGAGGTATATCGTCGTTGGATAGTTTAGTCTCTATGACCTCATTCACCACCACCATCAGTGCCAAGCGCCTCACACGATTCCTGCTCAGCGCGATCGGCGTCCTCGGAATCGCTCACCTGATCGGACTCACCATCAGTTGCCTCATCCCACAGCCGATCGTGCTTAATCTATGCCAATTCGTCAATCTCGATCGGGAACAAAACCTTCCGACCCTATTCGCCGTCGGCCTATTGCTGCTCAATTCCGCCCTATTTTTCATCATCCATCGCAATAGCAAAACCTTTCACGAACGCCGTCTCATCTGGCCCGTCCTCGGCACCACCTTCGCCTACCTGGCGATCGATGAATTCAGCGCCCTCCACGAAACCCTCAGCCCATCCCTCCACCAGCTCTTCCGTACTGACGCGGGCTTGCTCTACGACGCCTGGCTGATTCCCTACGGCATCGTGGCCTTAATCCTCACCGCGATCGTCCTGCCCACAGTGATTAAATTGCGGGCCAGCATCCGGGAATGGCTGATTCTGTCGCTAATCCTCTACGGCATCGGCGCGATCGGGTTTGAAATGCTGAGTGGCCTGTTGCACCACCTTTCCACTGGCCCGAACTTCCTCTACGGCTTAATTGTCGGCACCAAAAAATTATTGCAACTATCCGGCCTCGCGACGCTCACCTACGCGTTGCTGACGCTGATCGAAAACCAATATGGTGGCTTTACCCTCCGTCTCCCCAACCAAACCCAAGTCGGCTACAACTACGCCGCTTATGAAGCCGATCGCGTCGCCCAAGGCCGAGCCGCCCAACATCCAGGTTAAAGCCGATCAAGGATCGGGGCGATCAGATTTCCACTCCGATCGCCCCGATCCAACTCAACTAATTCCGCCGCATCGCCCAGAACTTCTCCCACCAGGGCAATCCCGATAGGTCGATCGTCGGTTGTTTGCGGCGAATGGTCTGGATATTCCAGCCCGTCAGTTGGGCCAGATTCTTCGATTCTTCATCGAAGCGTTTGACTAGACTGCGCTTGTAGGGCTTCGCCTGTTCGCATTGCATCGCGCCCGTGAACGGCTGATTCAGCACATAGCGACCTTGGAAAAACGACTGGTTATTCGTCGCTTGGAACATCAGATCCTCGGGGAATTTGTCCCGCGTGTAGCGCACATGCAAGCGCGTCAGAAACACCCGCGTCTGCGGCACAAACCGCCGTTGCGAACTCATGTCATCCGCATTCGGTTGATCGAGCCAGAAGACGCCCGCTTGTTTCATCTCCTGCGGCGTCAGTGGCTCGGCGGCACAAGGATCACAGCCGCCCATATCCCAGGCATATTCCAGGAACGCGACGTTGCGATTTTCCCGATCGTAGGCCGTGCTGAACATCGACTTATAGAAGTCATTAAACTCAGTTTTGACGAACGTCGGCACCGCTGAATTCGACGGAATTTTCACCGTGCGGTAATTGGTAATCTCCGCCTGACCTTCCGGCGACATGATATACACAATCAGATCCTGAGCCGTATCCGCATTCATCATCCCCAACCGAATTGGCAACATAAAGCGCGGCGACTGGTAGGCAATCTGCAACGGACGTAACCGCGCAAACCCCGACGCATCAAATTTCTCCAGATTCACCTTGGCGACGAAGAACTTCAGCTTTTGGCGAATGTAGGGTTTGAGCAATTGACTCGCACCTTGGGGTAGCTTGTAGCCATTTTCCTGCAACCAAGTTTGCAACCCATCGGATTCTTTTGCACCCAGAATCAGAATATCGTACTCACCGACAGAGAATTTCGACTCGATCGTCACACCTAAGGATTTATCCCGTGCCGGACTGAGTTCCGATCGCGCCGCCGAAGGGATTGGCATCTTTTGCAACATCTCGGCATCAAACCGATCGGGCACCGCACAGGGATCAGCGTCAAAATACTCGACCAAACGCGGTGCACTAAAGGCATCGAGCCGTTCGAGGATCGTCGATTCCGCCACATGCACTTGTTCCTGTTTCAGCACCATCGGCACAGGCACGACGATCGCGAAATCCTTCGCATCCCCTTGATAGTCATTCGCCATCGTCAGCACAGTCCGATCGCCGGCCCGCGCGATCGCCACTTGAGACGCTTGGTTATACAGTTTTGAATCCGCCTTCGCCACATAAAATCCGCAGAAGGCCCAGGCCGGAGAAACACTTGTAAAGAACATCACAATCGCCAGCGCGATCGACATCACATATCGCATCACAGATTGAATCACAGTCATTACCTCACAGAACAATTACGACAACACTGGAAGTTCTTCGGTCGGCTCAGTCGAAGTCACCCAAGTAAACCGATCGGCAGCACACACCCGATCGAACAACGGCGTCAACGGTGCCGCCAAAAACAACGCCCAAATCACTGCTGTATTCACAAAAAACAGATTTCGCAATACAAACGCCAACACCGCGATGAATAGCGCCCACATCACCCGACCCAGGCGCGAATTCGGAATCGTGCGCGGATCGGTAATCATAAACAGCGCGAACAAAATCAACGAACCACTCATCATCCGATGCGCCCAGACATCCCAAGTCCAGCCAAGATAGACATTCCGCAGCGCTTCCAGCCCAAGATAGCCGCCCAAAAACGCCACCGTCGTATCCCAACGGCCCACCTGCTTCAGCACCAAAGCGCCCGCCATCAAGAACACCCCGACTAGCCACAACGAAGCACCCCACTGCCCCGGCGACACCCAAGCATCCTGGGTCAGACAGAGCGCCACCACAATGCCAAAATTCGCGGGATTAAATAGATGTTTACCCTGCCAGCGCAGAAGAAATTTCGCCCCGATCGCGCCCAATGCCGCGATCGCCATCGTCAACGGACTATCCACCCGCAACAACAGCGACAACCCCAACGCTGTAATCATCGGGCTATAAAAACTGGCGCGATCGATCAGTTGATCCGCCGCCATCAATCGTAACCACAGATATTGCGACCCGAGACAGACCCCGATCGCCGTCAGCAAAGTCACCCAGGGCAACGACCACCCATTCGCGACCCAGCCGAGGATCAAAAAACTACTCAAAAAACCAATCTGATACAGTCTTGGATCTACCAGTTTTGAATCTACTGTCATAATGCCGTCCATCGAGCCGACGCATCGCCGATTGCTCTTGCATTATCACCCTCGGCTTGAGCGCCCAGCGGCGTGGTTTCCGATTTTGCAACGGCTATTCACAATGCGGCTATTCACAATGCGGCTGGCTGCGGGGTGGGGTGGCATCGGGATAGAGCGTGACGATCGCCCGATCGGTTTTGACGAAGACCATGTCGAAGGGGGTGGCATCGGGATCATTGACGCTGTAGAGGCACGATCGCGTGCCTTCGGTCTGTCCCGGCTGAAATTGTTTGAAGGCCCAGGTGCCGTCTTCCAGCAGTTCGGCGGCATCGCTGGGATAGGCATAACCTTTTTTACGATCGCGCAAAATGCGCCCCCGCACTTGCAATTCAATCCCCACGGTATACACCGCGCCTTCTGCGACTTCTTCCTCGGATTGATTATCCGCCAGGCGACCCGCTTGGCCCTGTTGCTGCAACTGCGCGTAGCGACCCACGTAATGCAACCCACCAATCCCCGCGCCCTTGATTTCACCGCAAAAAATATGGGAGAACGCATGATTCTCCGTCCAGATCTGCACAAGATCATCGAGGAATTCGGACGGGCGATCGCGACCAGCAAAGATTTCGCCATCCACCGCCTGCTGAATTTGTTTCACCACCGCCGGGGATGCGGCAAACAACCGCCGCACGTCCGCCGCCTCAACCCGTGAGCCAAATTCACCACAGACCGCCAACACCGATTGATCAAATTTATTCAATTTCGGCAACGGCGGCGTCGCATCCGCCGATCGGCCCACTGGACTGCGCAACTGCTCCGACTGCGACTCCCGATCGAAAAATGGCTGAAATTCCATGTTGTCCGGCTGCACGGGCGAGGGTTTGGCGATCGGGCGGGGGGTCTTCGCTTTCAGTTTGGGCGGCGGGGCCGCCCGTTGCGGTTTCGGTTGCAGTTGGGGCGCGGGCGTCAGGCCCAAGGGGGGATTCGCCGCACAAGCCGCCGGGGTCAACACCAACAGCAAACCCAATAGCACCCCCAGCAGCCACCGCCCGCGATTGATTATCTGCCGCCACATGGAACTTGACCTCGGATCGATGAATTAACGGGGCTATTGACTGGCAGTGGTGTTGGCTAGAACTTCGACCTCGGCCATTGACAATCCCGTTGCCTTCACAATCAATTCAAGCGAAACACCCTCGCGCCATAGGTTCATAGCAATTTCCTGACGGCTTTGCACCTGTCCGGCTTGTTTCCACTCTTGCTGTTTTTTCAGGTAGGCAGCGGATAAGTTCATGATCAGTTCCTCATCTTCTGGGGTGAGTTGGCGACGACTTTCAAGGTTGGCGCGGTAGTCAGTGAGTAATTCTTCAATGCTAGCATGAAGGCCATTTTCACTTGAGTGTTCAGTAAATTCTTCGATCGCGCGTTGTTGTTCGCCCGATCGACCCAAGATCCGAAGCCATAGAGTTTCTTCAGTCTTTGCCAATTGGTGAACGACGATTAGTCCCGTGCGCTGTAAAGTTGGAAATTCGTAGACCCCGGCGATCGAGGTGGGGATACAACCAAATCCATCACGCATCTCTGCCGAGGCCGTCGGCATAATCAACCAAAGATCGGGTAAATCCACTTCCGTCAGGGTTTGTTTGCGCCGTTTGGCTTTGCGCAGCAGATCCCCTTCGAGATGGGATAGTTTACTCTGGCAGGCCCGAATTTCCAGTGCTGTACCAGGATTGCGAAACACCTCGATGAGCGCATCGCTGGTCAACAATTGTCCGAGTAAGCCGAGTGCTTGTCGCTGATGAGTGGCTTTGGGATTGAGTTCAAACCACAGATCGGCGATCCGGGTTTCGGCTTTAAGTGGGCGATTGGGTGTGGCTTTACCGATCGTGCTGAGTAATTCAGTGAGATAGGCTTTGGCGAAGTCGTCATGCGGGAACTTTGACATCCGCGTTACCTTTAGCATCGATAGGCCTATCGTACTAAATTTGCCGCTTAATGTCGGCGAGAACCGCGAATATCTACCCAAAGGTCGATCAGTATATGCCTTTGGTTTGAGCGCCGATTAACGCCCCGATCGCCGCTCAAACCCCGCCGCCACACCCCGCACTGGATCGCGCAACTGCACATCCGGCCCGATCATATAGGCACAGGGCAACGGCGCGGCCCAACAGCGATCGACTTGCTCAGCGGTATAGGGCGAACCATCATACAGCGGCAAATCCCCACTCTTCGGCGCAAAGTAGGTAATCGCATTGGTGGTTTTTTGGACGATCGCGCTTTGGGGCAGCGGCGGTGGCAACAAGGCATTGCGACCCTGATACTGGATCAGATTGACCGACATCAAGGCAATGGCGATCGCCGTCATCCCGAAATATAGGCTCCGCACTGGCATCCCGTAAGGGCGTGCGGCCGCGCGCCCCGACCATCGCCGCCGCCAACGATCGGCCCCCCAAGCCCCCACCAGCCCCAACAACACCAAAATATACGGCATCAAAAACCGCGAAAAAATCGACGTCATCAACAAAAACCCAATCCCCGTGACGCTCAACAGCATCACCCACAGCTCCCCCGGCAACCGCCGCCAGGAAAACGATCGCCGCATCTGCCACAACACCCCCAATCCCGCCAATCCCCCCAGCCCCATCACCACAAACAAAAGCCGATCACGACTGCCTTTGAGCAACTGACTCAAGGCCCACAGCCACGCATTCATCCCCGCTGGCGGCTGACCATACCAGCTCACCCAATCATGGGTGCCCGCCGCGATCTGCTGCGCCGCCGCCGCCGTCGGTGCCCAGGACACATCCAAACACAACACCGACGCCGGATACAGCGGACAACCAGAAGTAATCAAACTCGAAGCGATATTTGGCCCCAAAATCAGGCCGCTCAAGCCCACGATCGCCAGCACCGATCGCCAGGAACGCCAGTGATACCAAAGCGCAAACAACCCCGCCACGATCGCCGTGGGAATCGCCGTCAACTTGATCGTCACGGCCCCCAAGGCCAGGATCAAGGGCAAGTAGGTCAACCGCGATCGCTCTGGCAACGACAGTTTCGCCAGTAGTAGCAAGGCCCAAGCGATCGTCCCCACCAGCACCAGCACCGGAAAATCCGGCGACGGCGACAACATCACCTGGGAAAACGGCGACATCACCAAACTCAAGCCCAACGCCCCACTGCCAAACAGCCAGAGAAACCCATCCGACAAATGCGATCGCCGCCGCCACAGCCGCTGACTCACAATCAGCCAATGCAACAGCAACAGCACCGCCGCCCACCCATTGCCCACCACACTGGTCTGGGCCACCCCCGGCCCACTCAACGGGGCAACCAGCGCAAACCAACTCGACGTAAAACCCAAATTCTGGAACAGCAGCGCAATCCCATGCACCGAGCCGTATTGGGCAAACCACTGAATCGCACTGGCATGGTAGTAGCCCGCGTCATGCCAGCTCACCCGCCGACTCATGATTGCGGCCACGCTCGCCACTGCCGCCAAGCCCAAGCCCAATTGATCGCGGCTAAGACTCGGCTGAAGCGCCCGCAGGCTATCCCGATCGGCCGATCGCGCCAGACTCAACCCCAGCAGCACAGCCAGCACGATCGCCCCCACCCCTGGCGTCAAAGGAGCCACCAAGGACGTCGCCATCAAACTCACGGCGATCGTCATCGTACCGAGCCAGAGTGACAGGATCAGCCGATCGCCCGATCGTAGCGGTGACACATCGCCCAACCGATTCAAGACCGCCGTCCCGATCGCCGCGCTCACCACCAATAATCCCAACCAAACGCCAATCAAATACAGCATGGGCGGTGCAATCTACAAGGCTTCCGAAACCAACTGAGAAGGGCGTTCGGGGCGTTGCCATTCTTCCTTAGTGAACTGCTCATGGTAGGAGCGTTCCACATTGACTTCCCACAGATCGTGATGGACATCGCCCAACAGGTTCCGCGCCGCCATTACCCCAGTCAGCATCGAATGATCCTGATTATTATAACGGTGCATCCCATTCCGGCCCGTGGTTTGGAGATTCTCGAAGGTGCCGAGATAGTCCTGGATCACCTGGAGATGCTGGCGATAGTTGCTGTCGTAGACGGGATAGGCCTTCGGTTGGCGAATCACGCAGCCATCTTCCACCGCTTCAGTTGGAGCCAGACCCAAAATCCCAATCTCCTTCGCCGCCAAATCCAACAACTCGGTATCGGTTAGATTCCACAGCGCATCGTCTTCGTCACAGAAGTATTCCATCCCGAGACAGGTCTTGGTCGGGTCGGGCACCATCTCGGGACTCCAGTTCTTGAAGTTCTGGATGCGACCGACTTGGACTTCGCTGCTGTGAACGTAGATCCAGTTATCGGGAAACAAATCCGCCCGATCGATGATGATCGGCACAATGATAAACGCCCGATAGCTGAGGGACTTCGCTGCCGCCTGCACCGCATCCGGGGCAGGCGGATCAAGCCGCTGCACCAACGCCGTCACGGGCATACTCGAAATCACCTGCTCCACCGGGAATTCCTGAATCTCGCCGTCATGGCGGGCGACGACATGGGTGACCCGCTGGCCCTCGCGGCGGATTTTCACCACCGGGGTATTGAGTTGCACGGGGGAACCTTGGGCGTTCAGCTTCTGCTCAAACCGCTCCCACATCATGCCGGGACCCAGGCGGGGATAGTCGAATTCTTTGATCAGGGTTTTGGTGTTGTTGACCTTGAACAGGGCGTTCATTACAGCGGTGCGCAGGGACAGGCCCTTGATCCGTTGGGCGGCCCAATCCGCGCCGATTTTGTCGCATTCGATCCCCCAGACTTTCTCGGTGTAGGTCTTGAAGAAGGTGCGGAACAGGCGTTTGCCGAAGCGGTTGGTGACCCATTCTTCCAGGGTATCTTCCTGTTTGTAGGGGAAGAATTTGATTTTGAGATAGCTCAACATGATCTTGACGCTTTCGCTGGCACCCAATTGCGTCAGCGCGTTTTTGGGGTCCAAGGGATAGCTAAAAAATCGCCCATTGTAATAAATCCGCGACAACCGAGGCACTTTGATAAAGTCGTCGCCCAGGACTTCCTGCCACAATTGCTGCACGACTTTGACTTTGGTGAAGAAACGATGGCCGCCAATATCGAAGCGATAGCCCTTGTAGACCTCCGTCCGGGCGATGCCGCCCACATGTTCCGACGCCTCCAACGTGATCGACGATCGGCCATGCTTGGCCAGCTCGTAGGCCGCCGTGAGGCCAGCGGGGCCGCCGCCGATCACAACAATGGAAGGAGAAGGGATGCTCATGGGTTGGGTGTTTGGGATTGAGGAAGTCAAAGCAAGGGAGCGGGTCAACCGCAGCGGGTTAGAGTTTGGCGGCGAATTCGATCGCCCGGTCACTGGGTAATTCAAATTGTGCGCGACCGATCGCCCCCATTGGCAAGCGTGGATGTACGGGCGGGATGCGATCGCGCCGCAACCAATAGGAGAGCGTCCCCAGCACAAAGGACAAGCCACTATAGGCGTAGTACAGCCAATGCCACACCACCGTTTGCAAGGCAAATCGTCGCCCCCGCTTCTGCTGAAAGAACTGATAGACGGCGCGATTCAGATTCAGCAGGGTGATCGCACAGCCCACAGCCACCAGGCCCAGCGGCGACCAAAACCACATCAGCCCCAGACTCAACAGCAGTCCATACACCGACACCACACTCATGCGGCTACTGGCATCGAGATTCAGGTCATTCACAAACGTCCGATCGCGCCAGATCAGTTCCGTCCAGGGAATCGCCCGATACAGCACCTCCGCCCGCAACAGCGATCGCACCGTCCAGTGCTTCAGATGCTTCACCTGCACATGCTTGCAGAGGCAAATCTGGTAGCCATAGCGGCGCAGCCGATAGCCCAGTTCAATATCTTCAATGCAAGGATCGATATAGGCCGCATTAAAGCCGCCGATCGCCAAAAACACATCCCGCCGAATCACGCCGCAGGCTCCCCAGAAGGTCGTGGCCGATCGCCGCCCTTGCTGGTGGGTGTAGTGGTGCAGCAAATTTTTGTATTGGGACAGGAAGTTCAGGGCACCGGGGGCATCATCATAGGAACCAATCAAGGCGACAAATCCCGGCTCACTGTCCGATTGGGTGGCGAAAGCTCCATCGATCGCGGCGATCGTCTCGGGATGCAGCGCCACATCCGCATCGACAAAAAACAACAACTCGCCCTGGGCCGCCGCCGCGCCAACATTACGAGCATAGGCTGGCCCGTGGTTGTGGGGCAGTTGGATCACCTGGGCACCAAAGGCGGTGGCGGCCGCAGCGGATGCGGCATCCGGCCCATCGACTACCACCACGACTTCCACCGCATCGGGCAAGCAAGCCGCCAAGGAACGCAAACAAGCCTGAAATGCTTCGCCCCCATTGAACACGGGCACCACCACCGAAATCGATCGGTGCAGCGGCATTCCCGCAAATAATGAATTTCTTCGACGCATTATAGTCACATCCGCTTGGCAAACCAATTCGCGAGTTTTCCAATCGCCCATTAATCAACTGCATCCAGCCCGTTCGGAGGATGGGGATATTGCTATCCTAAGAGAGGTTTCCACGCGCGCAGCGGAATTCGGGGCCACCTTCATTGAGTCTTCATTGCCGATGGGCCGATCGGCGAATTAAGTCCGCGAATTGTAAATTTCTGTTTAAGGTGATCGGGCCAGATTTTCCGATCAATGGCGGATGACCCCGCATCACATCCATGCCGATCGGCCACGGATCGACCCAAACTGCGCCATTAGATTATCATCTCGGTATAGAATTCTAAGGTAAGTCGCGTCCTTCCTCCATAAATATTTCGCTGGCCCGTGACCGCATGAACCCTCGCCCGGCGTCCCCGCCCTCGCTCACAGTTTCGGTGATTATCCCGGTGTACAACGCCGAGCGGTTTCTGGCAGGCACCTTAATCAGTGTGTTGCAGCAGGACTATGAGGCCTTCGAGGTGATCGCCGTGGATGATGGCTCCCACGATCAATCCGTAGCAATTTTGCGCCGCTTTGCCCAGCAGGATCGGCGGGTGCGGGTGATTCAGCAGGCCCACGCCGGGGTCGCCGCCGCCCGCAACCGGGCGATCGCCTTGGCCACGGGGGATTTGATTGCACCGATCGATGCCGATGACCTGTGGCATCCGCAATTTTTGGCCCAGCATGTGCGACGACACAGCCGATCGCCCCAACTCGGCGTCACCTACTGTTGGTCCTTGGATGTGAATCACCAGGATCGGTGGGCCGGGGGGTTCCAAGCCGCCCCGATCGAAGGCTGGGTGCATAACACGCTGCTCTGTCACTACTTTCTGGGCAATGGCAGTTGTACGGTGATCCGCCGGACATCCCTGCCCACCGACGGCTATCGCCGCACCTTTGATCCCACGCCGTCGCCCGCCGCCATGGGCGATGCCGTCTGTGAAGATTGGGATCTGTACCTGCGATTGGCGGAACAATATCCCTTTGGTCTGGTGCCGCAGTTTTATGTCGGGTATCGCCAACATCCCCAGAGCGCCTCTCGCAAAGTCGATCGCATGGCCTATTGGCATCAACAATTGCTGCGCGATCGGCGGCAACGGCAACGCCACCTCCGGCCCTGGATCTGGCGACTGTCCGAACGCAGTTTTGACCGCTACCTGCAACACCAAGCCAAACCCTTCGCCGCACCCAGCCACACCCCGGATTTCCCGCTGCAAGGGCCACTGGCTTGGCCCGATCGCGCCCGCATCCAACTGAAACTGCGCCTCGCTGGACTCCTGCACTGGACGATCCGCCACTTTGGTCACCGCCGTCGCCACACGCGCAACGCCCGTCCCCATTCGTAACGCCCCCATTTGTCAGCCCACAGGAAGTCCCCGATGCCTCGTCCGATCAAAATCCACGAGATATATGCCCTCCGACAGACACTACCACCGGATTTGAGGCCGACCGATCCCTCCCTCTGTCCGGATATCCCGGTTTCGATCATGGTGCCGACCTTCGATCGGCCTGAAACACTGCGGCGCTGTCTGACGGGCTTAACCCAACAGCAGTCGTCCCGATCGATCGAATTTGTCGTGATCGACAATCATCCGCAGTCGGGACTGACCCCCCCGATCGTCGCCGAATTTCCCCAGGTGCGGCTGGTGAGCGAACCCCAAGCGGGCAGTTCCCGCGCCCGCAATGTGGGGATTCGAGCCTGCACCCATGGCATCGTCGTGATGGTGGATGACGATGTGGTGGTGCCATCCACCTGGCTCGAATTGCTCCTAGCGCCCTTCAATCACCCCGAGGTGGTCGCCGTCACCGGGCAAGTCATGCCCCTCGCCGTCGAAACCTACGCCCAGCAATTATTCGAAGTTTTTGGGGGCTTAGGGCGGGGCTGGGAGCGGCGGCAAGTCGATCGTTCATGGGCCGATCGGCATCGGTTCACCGCCGTCCCCTCCTGGGAATTGGGGGCCACGGTGAATGCCGCCTTTCGGGCCACAATCTTTCAGGATCCGGCGATCGGGGGATTCCATGAAGCCCTGGGCGGCGGGATGCCGACCAAAGGCGGCGAGGATACGTACTTCCTGTATAAAGTGCTGCAAGGTGGGGGAACAATCGTGTATGAACCCACGGCTTGGTTGTGGCATGAGCATCGCACCGACCTCGCGGCCTTTGCCCGGCAGCTCCAGGGCTATCGTCAAGGCCATATTGCCCACCATCTCACGGCGTTAGTCGAAGAGGGGGATTGGCGCAGTGTGATCCAGTTGTTGCTGTGGTTGCCGCTGTATGATGGCTGGCGGATTCAGGCCCGACTGCGCCGCCAAATCGACTTTCCCCTGGGCCTGATCCTGCGCGAAATCGGCGGCAACTTCACGGGCGTTTGGACTTGGTGGCAAGCCCGCCGCATCCTCAAAGCCCGTCAAAGAATATAAAATTTCGCACCGACGCCCGTAATTCTTCGCGTAAAGTCTATTAACTCCATCGGATATCGTTCAAGACCGATTGGCGATCGCTATTACTTCCTTATATTCATCACGATGTATCCGACTAAATTAATTGATATTGACCTGAGCCAACCGCTCGCTGACCTCACGGATCTGGCGGGTTATGCCCAAGTCCGGGGACTCGTCCGCTGGCGACGACAGCCCCTCGGTTGGGTCGAGATCCCGGTACGACAGGGAATTTGTCGGCGATCGGACATCGCCGATCGGGTCTTCCCCCATTTCACTTGGCTGGCCGAGCGGGAGCTGGTGCGGGACTATTTGCGCCAGCCGGGGCCGAAGACTTGGGAATTGGCGGATTTGCTCGCAGTCACCCCCGCATTGCCACAGGCGCAGCCATTGATCAGCGTCGCCTATTGCCTGGGCGATCGGGTCACGGGCGATGACTGCCTGACTCAATTAAGCGCGATCGCCGCCCTCGACTATCCTCAGTTGGAAATCCTGGTGGTGGAAGCGTTGCCCGTGGATGCCCAACTGGCCCAATTGGTCGCCCAAAAATTTCCCAAATTCCGCTACCACAGCGTCCTCGAAGCGGGGTTAAATGCCGCTCGCAATTGGGCGATCGACCAGGCGCAAGGCGAATACATTGCGTTTCTCGATCGGGACACTCACCCTGAACCAGCCTGGGCCAAAGCGATCGCCCAGGCGTTTGCCGAAAATCCCACGGTGGAGGCCATCACCGGGCTGACCATCCCTCACGAACTACCCGATCGGGTTACGGCCCAATTCTCCCGCCACTATGCGCTGGAGCGAGGCTTTGAACCGCGCTATTTCCAGTGGCGTTGGTCTCTGACCGACCGCAGGTCATCGGCCCCGCATTGGAGTGATCTGGGCACAGGCCAAATCGGCAGTGGCGCGAATCTCGCCGTGCGCCGATCGGCATTTGGGACAATCGGGCAATTCGATCCCGCCCTGGATTTACCCGGTCGTACCGACGGCGGCGGCGACTTGGATTGGTTTGTCCGTGCCCTGGGGAGCGGCGCGACCTTGTTGTACGAACCCCGCATCGTCGCCCATTGGCACGTCCCCACCACCGATGCGGCCCAACGGCAGCAGGGCCAACAGCAAATTCGGAGTTTTTACAGCGCCTGGCAAAGTGGCCTGACCCGCTATCCCCAACTCCGATCGTCGTGGCTCAAATTAGGCGGCTGGCGCGGCGCAATGAGTTTGATGCGGTTGGTGCGGACTTATGGCGTTCCCCGATCGTGGTCTTGGGGCGAATTGCAAGCCGCTCGCCAAAGTTGGGGCAGCTATGCCGATGGACTCCGCTATATTGCCGCCCTGCCGCCAAATCCGCTGGCAATTACACCACCAAAACCACTGACGAAACATATGGCCGTGCGGACGATCGACCTAGACAAGCCCTTGAGCGCGATCGCCGACATCACCGACTACGCGCATGTTCGGGTCTTCCTCCAACAGGACAGCCACATCGGGGCCAAGGTCGATCGACCGCATCACGGCATCCCCGTCAGCGCCGACCAACTCGCCCGGACGATCGCCGAACAACAGCTCTGGCCGCTGCTGGCCCAAGCCTACGACGGTGACATCCCCCGCGCTCAACGGGCGATCGAGCAAGCACTGCAAACCTATTGGCTGCCGGCGCTACCGCCCGCCGTCGCCCAACCCGTAACCTCGGCTGTCCAGACGATACCCATCCCCGATCGGATCACGATCATCATTCCCACCTGTGATCGGCCCGCTGACCTGACCACTTGCCTCA
This sequence comes from Cyanobacteria bacterium VAR_4_metabat_243, assembly GCA_031415035.1. Taxonomy (GTDB): domain Bacteria; phylum Cyanobacteriota; class Cyanobacteriia; order Leptolyngbyales; family Leptolyngbyaceae; genus Romeriopsis. The sequence goes on along the minus strand of JANOQX010000099.1, from coordinate 35,691 downwards.
CCCATCTGTGCCAGCAGCAGAGCGATCGAACGATCGAGATCATCGTGGCGGACAATCGGCCTCAGTCAGGCATTACACCGCCGATCGTGGCACAGTTTCCGAGGGTGATATATCTGCCGGAAGCACGGGCGGGGAGTTCCTATGCGCGGAATACGGCGATCGCGGCGAGTCAGGGCGAGGTAATTGTCATGGTGGATGATGATGTGGTGGTGCCAGCGGATTGGTTAGAGAAGTTGCTGCTGCCCTTGGCGCGGCCCGATGTCATGGCCGTGACGGGGAATCTGCTGCCCTTTGAGCTAGAAACCGAGGCCCAATGGGTGTTTGAAGATTTGAAAGGGGGTTTGACGCAGGGCTGGGAGAGGATTGAGGCCGATCGTTCCTGGTTCGATCGGTTTGAGCATTCGCCGCCGACTTGGGAGCTGGGGGTTTCGGCCAATGCGGCGTTTCGGGCCAGTTTGTTTGCCGATCCGCAAGTGGGTCTGATGGAGGAAGTGCTGGGGGCGGGCACCCCCTGTTGCGGCGGCGAAGAGAATCACCTCGTCTACAAAGTCCTCCGGGCCGGACATACGCTAGTCTATGAACCCAAAGCCTACGCTTGGCATCGCCACCGCCAAACCATGCAGGCAGTTAGCCAGCAGTGGCATGGCTATATGCGCAGTGGGGCCGGGTACCACCTGATTCTGTGGTTGCAGGAAGGCGATCGACGGGCCTTTAAGCAATTGTTTTCCGTGTTGCCCAAGCATTTGTGGAGCTATGTCCGCGATCGCGCCCTGGGCAAACATCAAGTCCCCTGGTCGGTGGTGCGAGGTGAAGTGACGGGCTATCTGGCGGGTTTCTGGGGCTATTACCAAAGTTGTCAGCGGGTGAAGCGGCTGGGTCGCAGTGCGCCCTATGTGCCCCCGAAGTTACGATCGGTCACGGGGGAGAAGGCGACCGACTGGTCGCCGATCGAGCCGCGATCATCGTTCACCGAAGCCCGTTAATTGGCCGAACTTTTGGGCTTGACTGCCGCAGTCGCCGGAAGTTCAGCTATAACAGATTTGTAGGTTGGGTGGAGCAACGCGCAACCCAACAAATCCTCGGCGTTGGGTTCCACTTCGTTGCACCCAACCTACAGCTATCTTAAATCGACCGCCAACACCGCAACCTATGTACGTTCGGATTCAAAATGCCTCCCAAATTCGCCAAGCGGGTCGCCGTCGGCGCAAGCTCACCTACTACCGGGATTTGGTGTGGGAATTGGTGATGCGCGAATTGAAGGTGTTGTACAAGCGATCGGCCCTGGGGGTGGCTTGGACACTGATTAATCCGCTACTGCAATTGATTGTGTTCTCCGTGGTATTTCAAACCGTACTCAGCGCAGCGGCCGGGATTCCGAATTACTCGTCCTATGCCTTTAGCGGGTTGCTGATCTGGGCTTGGACGCAGGCGAGTTTGTTTCAGGCGACGGGGTTGATTACTGGCAACCGGGCGCTGATTCGGCAACCGGGCTTTCCTGTAGCCATTCTGCCGATCGTCACGGTGATGACGGGACTAATTCACTTTCTGTTGGCCCTGCCCGCGCTGTGGCTGATCATGTGGGTGGAGCATGTCAGTTTTAGTATCACTTGGCTGGTGATGCCCGTGCTGATGCTGTTGCAGTTTATCCTCACCGTCAGTCTGGCCTATCCGCTGGCCGCGCTGAACGTCAAGTTTCGCGATACGCAGCATACGCTCGGTGTGGTTTTGCAGTTGATGTTTTATTTGCTGCCGATTTTCTATGCCTCCCCACTCAACGACCCCAAAGCCTTCGCCCAGGCCAATCCCACCCTCAAGGCAGTGCTGGTCGCCCTCTATCGCTGGAATCCCATGGTGGCCTTGATCGAAGCCTACCGGGATGTGATGATTCGCGGCAGTTTACCCGATTGGCATAGTTTGCTGTTGCTGGTGGGGGTGGCGGCGGTGCTGCTGCCGATCGGCTATCGCATTTTCAAGCATGAACGCGCCCGGTTCGTGGAGGAGATTTAGCATGAGTCAACCCGTCGTCATCGTCGAAAACCTCGGCAAACGCTATCGCCGCATGCACAGCGATCGGCCCCGCACGATCATGGAAGCGGCCCTGGCCGGATTCCGCAAACTCCGCGCCATGGAAACCTTCTGGGCCTTGGAAGGCGTCAGTTTCGCCGTCATGCCAGGGCAAATGGTCGGCGTCCTCGGCCACAATGGCGCAGGCAAATCCACCCTGCTCCAAATCCTCAGCGGCATCGTCAAACCCGATGTCGGTAGCGTCCGCGTCACAGGCCGCATGGGCGCATTGCTCGATCTCGGTTCCGGCTTCCACGAAGACCTCACAGGCCGCGAAAACGTCTACATCAACGCCATCATCGGTGGACTCACCCGCCGCGAAGCCGAAAAACGCTTTGACCAAATCCTCGAATTCGCCGAACTCGAAGATTTCATCGACAATCCGCTCCGCACCTACAGCTCCGGGATGCAGATGCGCCTCGGCTTCGCCGTGGCAATTCACGCCAATCCTGACGTGCTGTTCATTGATGAATTTCTCTCCGTCGGCGATTTAGCCTTTCAGGCCAAATGCCTCGATCGGATCATGAGCCTGAAACGCGATGGCTGCGCGATCGTCCTGATTTCCCAAAACGCCGAGCAAGTCCAAGCACTCTGCGACCAAGCCATCTGGCTCGAACAGGGCCAACTCAAAGCCTACGGCGACCCGGAAGTCGTCGGCCAAGCCTACGCCGACAAAATGGAAGCGAAGTCAAACAACGCCCAAGCCCAACGCCAGCAGTATTCCCAGAAGGCGATGATTCAGACGGTGGAATTGCGCGATCGGGCCAGCACCCCCGTAACCGAAATTAACAGCGGCGATCCCGTCACCGTGGCGATCGAATATGCGATTCAGCAACCGATCGAGCATTTGATCGTCAGCATCGCCATCAGCACCGAGGACGGGCAGATTTGCTTCAATACCAATACTGGGACGATCGGGTTGGACTTACCGATTAGCGTGGGATCGCACCGGATTAGCCTCGATCTCGATCGGCTGGATCTGACGGGCGGCGAATATTTCATCAACGTCGGACTCTACGCCGGGGACTGGAGCTTCACCTACGACGGGCATTGGCATCTTCATCCCCTGACGATCGGCTGGACGCCACCGGAGCAGACCTTACTCTATCCGCCCCGGCGTTGGTCGGTGGCCCCCCAGCCCCCAATACTGGGGGAGCAAGCGATTATTCCTGACAGTAAGGTTGCATCCCAAACCACACCCCACGGGTGACGGGGGCCGACGTAATCCGCTGGAACACGCTCGTCTTATCAAAATCCGTCACCAACTTCCACCGATCGGTTTCCATGGCGAGAAAATCCTTCAAGATTTTCCCCGTGATGATTTGGGTGTCATCCACCAACACCATGCCGCCTTGCTTCACCCGTTCCGCCGTGTAGTACCAATCGATCAGCGGCATCGGAAAGGCGTGATCCCCATCGATCAGCACCACGTCGAGCGGTGTTTGGGGCAGACTGTGAATCACATCCTGGGACGCCTGGGCCAGGAATTCGACCCGGCTTAGGTCGATCGACTGGGACGCACACCAGCGCTGAATCGCCGTATGTTCCGCCGCGATCGGGGACAGCACCGTATGACTCGCCCCGGCCACCGCAAACGCCACAGAAGAATAGCCGCAGCCTGTTTCCAATGTGGCAAATCCCGGCTGCACATTCTGGGAAATCCATTCCAAAATCGTTGGATCGATCGACCAATTACAGCAATCCTCCTCCACCAACGTCACATCGTTATAGACGGCATGGAAATTGGGTTGTGCTTGAAGCAGGGTTTGGAGCGGCGCGGGGAGATTGGTCGCGATCGTTTGTGACATAGGAGATTTGTCTAATTGAACTAAATTTATCCTGCCATTGTACCCAGGCTAAATATTTCGTGAACGTTAATCATGCTGCGGATGACTGCGCTTGGACCACCGACTATCATAGAAATGATCGACTCAATGGCCCACCATGACCCAACCCACATCGCCAGAATCCAGCCAGAGCGCTCGCCAGCGGATGCGGGCACATACGGCCCAAAACGCGCCACACCTCAAACCCAAATATCAATACTTCAACGAAACCTACAACGATCGGTGGATCGCCGAATACGTCTTCCCCGGCAAAACGGGTGGTTACTTCGTCGAAGCGGGCGCGGCCAATGGCAAGGAATGCAGCAGTTGCTACACCTTGGAACATGATCTGGGCTGGCGGGGTCTCTGCATCGAACCCAATGCCGAATTCTACGCGCAACTCATCATCCAGCGGCCCAATAGCATTTGCGAGTCGATTTGTTTGTCCGATCGGGAAGAACTGGTGACGTTTGTCTTTGCGGATGCTGATCCCGAAGTCGCGCCCTATATCAGCGGCGTCAAAGAAAATCTGGAAAACTATAAATGGCAAGGGGATCAAGTTACGGCCACAGGCCGCCCGGTCACCATGCCCGCCGTGCCGTTGGTCGATTTACTCCGCAAACACAATGCGCCAAAGGTGATCGATTTTGCGGCGTTTGATATTGAAGGGAGTGAATATAAAGTAATTGATTCATTTCCGTTTGATGAATATACTTTCCTGGCATTAAGTGTGGAAGCGGATGCCTGGATCTGGGAAAAGATGTTGGCGCGGCTGCAAACCTTTGGGTATCACCAAGTTAGTAATCCGTTTTGCGATAAGGTTTGGGAATACTATTGCTTACATGAAAGTGTGATGTAGGCGTGATTTTGGGATGCGTTGTGGCAATGCGAAATTAGTTCGTCATTGCGGCGGTTGTGATCCCCCCTAGCCCCCCTTAAAAAGGGGGGTACATGAAAAAAGTCCCCCTTTTTAAGGGGGATTTAGGGGGATCGCAACCGGCGCGATCGTTCAGGCCAAATTCGCACATCGACTACATTTGCCGATCGCCCTGGTGTTTCGCATACCGATCGAGCATCAAATTCACCGCCGATTCCCAGATCTGTTCCCAATCGTATTCGGCTTCGACTAAAGCACGACCCGTTTGGCGGAGCCGATCGCGCTTGCCCGCATCGGCGATCAAATCAACGATCGCTTGGGCAAAGTCATCGGGTCGATCGCGCACCATTAAATGTTTGTCGTCTTCGACGAGTAGGCCCTCACAGCCCAAGGTTGTGGTCACCGTCGGCAAACCCATGGCCAACGACTGCAAGATCTTAATCCGCGTCCCACTGCCAATCCGCAGCGGCACCACCGAGAGACAGCATTGCGCTGCCACATCTTCCATCACTTCGGGATTGGCGATCAGCTTGATCCGCCGATCGTGATCGGCCAACCGCCGCAGTTCTGGCACCGGATCCGCCCCCGCAATCCAAAACTCCACCTTGGGATTCAGCCGCCACACATGGGGCAAAATCTGCGACGCAAAATAAATCGCGCCATCAATATTTGGCAAATAATTCAGCGTGCCGATTAACAACACCCGTGGCAGTGAATTATCGGGCAACAACTTAATCTCACGGGTATTTGCGCCATTATTCACCACTACGGTTTCGCCGATCGAGCAGCGGGCCGTCAGCATTTGGCGATCCTGTTCGCTCACCACAAAGCGCAGCGGATACTGCGGCCACATCCGATCTTCAAAGGCCGCCAGATGATCGGCTTCCTGTAAAATTGCCAAGGCCGCTTGCTGATCGGCTTGATCCTGATCGGCTTGATCTTTGGCGACGGTGCCACTGCGCCGCACAATCTGCGATTCAATATTGTGCTCGGACAACACATGAAACGCCTGGGGAAAATAATCCCGATACTGCGCCATAAACATAAAATCTGACACCACAATGTCAAAATTCACCGGTCCCAGTTGCTTCAGAATCGTCTCGAAGCCGGGACTGCGATAGCGATGGATGCTGTTCGGTTGGTCGGGATCGCGGGGGGGACGCTCGCCCGTATCCATCACCAAAGCCAGTTGGGCGTAGTTAGCCAAGTCATCCTTGACCCGCCAATTCGCCTTGTCATAGAGCAAACTCGCCACCACCAAATCGACTTTGCCGTGCAATGCCTTCATTTCATAAAACGATCGGACGGCCCCCCCACTACGGGGCGGATAAGCCGGGCCAGGCAGGATCAGCAATACTCTGGGGCGCGATCGCAGACCCAACGTATCTTGGGCATGGGTCTGCTGGATGTAGGTGTCGATTTCCGCGCCTTGGGCTTGTAAATGATCGACATAGGCCGCATTCCCCCGCACATGATCGACATCCGGGCCAAACAATTGCGCCTTTTGGTAGGCTTGCTGCGCCGCTGCGAAATTGCCCAGGGCCAATTGGGCATTGCCCAGATAATAATGCGCCCAAGGGAAGATCGGATTGAGCCGAATCGACGTTTGCAGGACGGTCACGGCTTTGGCCCAATCCCCTGCCAGGAGGTAGGCTTCCCCCAGATTGAAATGCAGCCAACTGACGTTGGGATCGATCGCGATGCCCGTTTCGATCGCGGCGATCGCGGCGGCATAATCCTGATTGGCCAAATGAATTTGGCCGAGCACATGGTGGCTCCAACCCGCATTGCGATCCAAGCTCAGGGAGGTTTGGATCGCCGTCAGAGCGGCAGTGCGATTGCCTTTACCCAGGTGGGCTTGAGCCAATATCCGTAGCGCATGGGACTCGTGGGGATCAGCTTGGAGGACTTGATCGACGCGGGCGATCGCCTGCGGCCATTCCTGCCGCTCCACATGGGCGGCGGCCATCTTCAGGAGCGTGCCGGGATCATTCGGTTGCGCCTGATGACGCGCCCGATGCAACAGCAGCGTGACTTTGTAATAGGCCCGTTTGAGGCGATCGCGAACTGGCATAAGGGCAGATAATCAGCGGAAAGTTAATCTTAGTAATCCCAAAACCACAGCGCCCGCAACGGGGACGATGCAATTGCTGAATCATCATAGCCGATCCACCGGAACCACATCTAGCCATCCCCGCAGGGCAGGGTAATCGTGAATACACAACCCGTCGGATCATTGTCACCCACCTGAATCTGGCCATCATGGGCCTCCACCACCATCTTACAAAATGCCAAGCCCAAGCCCATCTGTTTCACCTGGGGTAAATGTTGGCCAATTTCGAATTTGGCAAAGATTTGTTCGCGCAGTGCGGGGTTGACGCCTTGGCCCTGATCCCGCACTTGCAGCAGCACCCGATCGGCGTGACGCAGCACCGCGAGGGTGACATCACTTTGGGCCGGAGCGAATTTCAACGCATTCGACAGCAGATTGTCCAACACGCGCCGCAGCAGGGCCGCATCGCCTTGGATGGTCATCGGGCCGGGGGCAATTTCCTGCACCAAGTTCACGCCTTGTTGGGTCGCGATGGCGCTAAATTCTGCCCCCACGGTCTGAAGCAATTCCGGCAGATCCACCGCTGCTGGATGCAGGGCCAACTTGCCCGATTCCAACTTCGCGGTAATTAATAGTCCATCAATCATCGTTTCCAGTCGATGTCCAGCATATTCAATTTGTTGGATCTTGGGCGCAGTGCGATCGTCGAGTCCCCGCATTTGCAAAATCTGACAACTGAGTAAAATATTCGCCAAGGGATTCCGCAGATCATGGATCACCATATGGGACAGATCCATCCGCAACTGCAACATTTCATCCCGCACATGCAGCAATTCTTGCAGTTCATCGTACTGCCGCTTGATCCGCAACAGCGATCGCACTCTGGCCCGCAGCTCCAAGCCATTCAACGGCTTACTAATAAAATCATCCGCCCCTGCTTCCAAACATCGGGCCAGATCCTCCCGACTACTCAGCGCCGTCACCATAATGATCGGAATATGTTTCGTCCGATCGTCGCGTTTCAGTCGATGGCACAGTTCAATTCCATCAATTCCCGGCATCATCACATCGAGCAAAATCAGATCGGGCAATCGCTGCTGCATGGCTTCGAGCAGCAAGATCCCCCGATCGAAATACGCCAGCTCATAATCCACATGGGACAGCAATAATTCAATCACCGTCAAATTATTCGCTTCATCATCCACCACCCAGAGCTGGTAAGGCTGATGATCTTGTGGGGTGGTCGTTGTCGGTCTCGGTAAAGCTTGAATCATCACAACATCTCGCAGGCGTAAACATTAAATTAACAACATATTCAACCGGACGCCAATCACGGGATTCAAACCACCGGAATCCAGGCCAGCCAATGCTGAATCCGGTGAATTAAATGCTTGAGCTGGACGGGTTTGGGAATATATTCGGTGGCTCCGGCTTGCAGACAGCGCTGCTGATCCCCCGGCATCGCCAAGGCCGTCACCGCAATAATCGGTAAATGCGCAAATTGTGACTGCTGGCGCAACTGACGAATCGTCGTCAAGCCGTCCATCGTCGGCATCTGAATATCCATCAAAATCAAATCAAACGGGGTGCTGCCCAGGGCCGCGTCCAAGGCCTCCTGACCATTGCGCGCCTGCACCACCTGATAGCCTTCCTCCTGCAAATATTCCGAAAATAACAGTTGGTTCAACGCATTATCATCAGCGAGCAAAATCCGCTTGGGCCAGGGCACGATCGGCGATCGGCGATCCGGCAGCGGCGGCACATCCGGAACAATAATCACCGGGTCGATCGGCTCAACACAACACCAGGGACCCTCAATGATAAATTGACTGCCTTGGCCCACCTGACTCACCACCCGCACCGTCCCCTGATGCAATTCCACAATCCGGCGCACCAGGGCCAAGCCCATCCCGGTTCCGGCGTATTGCCGATTCAGGCTGCTATCGATTTGGACAAATGGGTCAAACAACTGCGGCAAATGCTCCGGCGCAATGCCAATCCCCGTATCTTCCACCACCAAACACACCCGATCGGGATCGCTCAGTCGCGTCAATCGCAGGGTAATCGCGCCACCGGGGAGGGTGAATTTAACCGCGTTGCTGAGGAGATTGATCAGCACTTGGCGAAAGCGCCGATCGTCAAGCCGCAGTTGCGACAGGCCCGGTTCGATCACCGAGGTTAAGCTAATCTGCTTCTGGTGGGCCAGTTGCCGCACAAAATCCAAACTCGATTGCAACAGCCGATCCGATCGCACCACTTCATAGTGCAACTCCAATTTGCCCGATTCGATTTTGGCTAAATCGAGAATGTCATTAATCAAGGCCAACAAATGCTGCCCACTCTGGGCGATCGTCGCCACGGCCTGGCGCTGCCGCTCATCAAGCACCCCACACAGCTCATCCAACAGCGCCTCCGACATACCCAACACCGCATTCAACGGCGTCCGCAATTCATGGCTCATACTCGCCAGAAATTCATCCTTGAGCCGCGTGGCGCGGGCCAGTTCGGCATGGATGTTCGCCATATTCACCAGCATTTCATCCTTGATCATCGTCGCCCGTTCGAGTTCCTGATTCGCTTGGCTAAACTGATGATTCGCCGCTTCAAGCTGGGCTTCGATCGCTTTACGATCGCTGATGTCGATTTCAATAAAGACCGCTGACTGATCCTGGTTATACTTCTGCGCGACGGTGAGGAAGGTCGATCGACCCCGCGTAATCTCCATTCGAGCCGACAATCGTGGCCCTGCAAAAAACTGCCGCACAAACTCGGTAAACTGATTGCCCTCGGGATTGAGAAATCCCAACGATCGCCCCACAAAGCAATCCGGCGTCAGGTTACAATAATTCGACAGCATCCGATTGACGCCCAGATAAATCAAGTCCGATGACAGCCAGGAGACCGTCCCCGGCATCGCATCGAGCACCGCATGGAGTTGTTCTTTGGTTTGCTGGTGGTGGTAGATTTCGGCCACCAACTCCGAATGGAAATTCAAGCTCATGGGAGATGATGCGTAAGGGGTAATGCCAAGGACAACACAGCCAGCCATACATCGAAGTCGCGATCGACATCAATTCGCGCCTGCTGTTTAATAGTGCACAAAAGTAAAGGAGCCGAGAATCGCCCGATCCCGTTACAGGGGCAACGTGATACAAACCAACGTCTCCCGTTCCGGGATACTATGAATCACCAATTCGCCGCCATGCAATTCCACCAAGCGTTTGGCGATCGTCAGACCCAGCCCGCCGCCCTGTTGTTCATAGCGATCGCGATCGAATTGCATATAGCCGCCCAATTGGGCAATTTGCTGTGGCGTCAAACCGCGCCCCATGTCCAATAGATCGATTTGATACGCCCCTTGGACACAACGGGCAAAGATCTGCACGGGCTGTCCCACTTCCGAAAACTTAAACGCATTATCCAACAACTCATCCATCAGCTTCACCAGCTTCGCCTCACTGATGGGCAATTCCGCCGCTTCGATCGCCAGATGTAAGTCCGCTGATCGATGACACTTCTGCGCCCGTTGATCCGCCGTATGGGCAATCAGCCGTTCACAGGGTGTGCGCAACCGCCGATTTTGGCGAATTAAACCGGGACGATCGGGGGATGTGGACATCATTTCCAATTCGGCATAGAGCAAAAAATTGCGGGTCAGGTGATAGAGCCGCATCGCCGATTCCCGAATCTGCTCCGCCAATTCTAACCGCTCTGCCTCATCCAGATTGCCATGATCCCGAATCAACAAATCAGCCGAACCCAAGATCCCATTCAGCGGCGTGTACAGCTCATGAGGCAAGGCGAGATTGATGTTATTGCGCAGTTGGTTCAGCGTTTCATCGGCTTGGCGTTTGGCGATGGTAGTTTTGGCCATTTGCATGTTGATCGCCTTGATCAATTCATCAGCACTAACCGGTTTGGTCAAATAATCCGACGCCCCCATTTCCATCCCCGATCGGACATCGGGCCGTTCACCATTGGAGGTCAAAAAGATAAACGGAATATTCGCCGTCAGGGTATCCATGCGCAGCATCCGCAGCAAATCATGCCCGTCCAATTCCGGCATATTCACATCGCACAAAATCAAGTCCGGCAAGCTGATTTTCAAGACTTCTAGCCCTTGGGCACCATTACAGGCCGTCATTGCATTAAAGTCACAGAGGGTAAGGATCTCCTGCAAATTCTCGCGAATTTGCGGTTCATCTTCAATTACAAGAATATTCTTCATCACATTGGCTCATCGCGGTAACGCTATCAGGTCAGAAAACTTCAACAAAGCATTTGCTCTACACCTCATCCTGTCGAAACCAGGGAGAAGAAGTAGAGAAATTCGCCAAAGTTCCGGGAGTTCTCTGAGACGGACGCGATCTAGCGCTTAGATTTGCCAAATTTCGCCTGCAAGTCCGCCAATGTTGCGGCTTCAGTCGGCGGTGGAGTGGGTTGCGGGGCTTTGGGCGTCAGGGCAGTGGATCGTTGCGGCAGTGGCACGGCGGTGACCCGATCGGCGGCTGGGGCGACCTTTGCATCGCCCGCCCGCATCGACAGACTAATCCGTTTGAGCGCTTCATTCACTTCCAAAACGCGGACTTTCACCACTTGACCGACTTTGACAACTTCCTTAGGATCACTGACAAATCGATCGGCCAATTGGGAAACATGCACCAATCCATCCTGATGCACGCCAATATCCACAAATGCCCCAAAATTTGCCACATTCGTCACGACGCCTTCGAGTTCCAGTCCGACCCGCAGATCGCGCATTTCCTTAATATCTTCGCGGAACGTCGCATATTGGAACGCCGCACGGGGATCGCGGCCCGGCTTCTCCATCTCCCTCGCAATGTCCCGTAGGGTGGGTTCGCCCACCTGTTCATTCACATACCGCCGCAGATTTTCCTGCAATTTCTGCGCCACCTCGGCAGTTTGCTGCAAATCCACCCCCAAATCCTTGGCGATCGTCGCCACCAACGCATAGCGCTCCGGATGCACGGCAGTATTATCCAGCGGGTTCTTCCCACCGCGAATCCGCAGAAACCCCGCCGCTTGCTCATAGGCCTTCGGGCCGAGCTTCGGGACTTTCAATAGCGTTTTCCGATCGACAAACGCGCCGTTCTCATTGCGATATTGCACAATATTATTCGCAACGGTGGCATTAATACCGGAAACAAACGTGAGCAATTGCTGCGATGCGGTATTCAAATCCACACCGACGAAGTTGACACAGCTTTCCACAGTTTCATCTAATTGTTTTTTCAATAACTTCTGATCCACGTCATGCTGGTACTGACCCACCCCGATCGACTTGGGATCGATTTTGACCAACTCCGCCAGTGGATCTTGCAACCGCCGCCCAATACTGATCGCGCCTCGAACTGTAATGTCGAGATCGGGAAACTCCGCGATCGCCAAATCACTAGCCGAATAAATCGACGCGCCCGATTCATTCACAATCACCTTAATCGGCTTGGGTTCCGGGATTTCCGCCAGGATTGCCCCGACGAATTCATCGGTTTCACGGCCTGCGGTACCATTGCCGATCGCGATTAACGCAATGTTGTATTTTTTGATCAACTGTTTGAGTGTCGCCTTGGCTTGATCCGGTTTCCCCGTATGCGGAAAGATCGCCTGATATTCCAAAAACTTCGCCGTCTCATCCAGCACCGACACCTTACAGCCCGATCGAAATCCCGGATCGATCGCCAAGGTCGGTTTCATCCCTGCTGGTGCGGATAAAAGTAATTCCCGCAAATTCGATTCAAAGGTTTTAATCGAATCAAGATCCGCCATTTGCTTCTTCTGTGATCGCACTTCCCCAATCAGCGACGGTTTGAGCAAGCGATTAAACGCATCCTTCAGCATCGATCGGTAAAACTCCCGCACCGCCGCCGCTGGCGTCTTCACCTGCTGCTTCACCAGATAATCCAAAACCCAATCTTCATCAAACACCAAATCAAAATCGACAATGCCTTCGGTTTCGCCGCGATACAGCGCCAGCAGATTGTGGGCCGCGATCGATTTGGTCGCCGTTTGATAACTGCGGTACATCTCGAATTTCGTACTGCCTTCGGGATGCTTGGCCTTAATGCTGGCCGTGATTTGGCTGTGATTCAGCAAATATTCCCGCAGATACGCCCGCAGGGAAGCCTGTTCCGCCACGATTTCCGCCAGAATATCCGATGCGCCCTGCAACACATCCGCCACGGTTTCCAGCCCTTTCTCGCCCGTAATGTAGGGTGGCGCTTGGGCCGCGATCGCCCCCGCATCGACCTTCGCCCCCGATTGATTTTGCGCTTGCAGCCATTGGGCTAGGGGTTCGAGTCCACGTTCTTTGGCGATCGTAGCGCGGGTACGACGTTTGGGCCGATAGGGCAAATACAGATCTTCGAGTTCCGTTTTGTGCAAACAATTCGTAATTTGCTGTTTTAATTCGTGTGTGAGTTTGCCTTGGGATTCGATCGAATCGAGGACAGTGGCTTTGCGATCGACGAGTTCGGTCAGATAAGCAAATCGATCGAACAAATTCCGCAACTGGATTTCATCCATTTCCTGCGTCCGTTCCTTGCGGTAACGGGCAATGAACGGCACCGTCGCGCCTTCGGCCAGGAGCGCGAGGGCGGCTTCCACTTGGGTCGGGCGGAGGGACAGTTCGGTGGCGAGGTATTGGGGGATGTTCATCGTTCTTGCGTGCAGGATGCCAGGGAACGATCATACATGATGCGGCTCGATCGGGTGTGGTGGGATTGAGGCGGAGTCCCCGCCGAACCGCCCCCTAGCCCCCAATTCTGGGGGAACCGGATCGTCTCATCGCCACAACATTCGGGCATTCTAAACCCAAACTTCCTTCCCAAAACCCCATGCAACCCCGCGCCCCCAAACCCCGTATCCGTGGCACCAGCCCGGAAATCCAACAAGCCGCCTTCACCCACCGGCAACAAATGACCACCGCCGAAGCGCACCTCTGGGAAGCCCTCAAATGCAAACAGGTATTCGGACTCCGCTTTCGCTCCCAGCACCCGATCGGGCGATTCATTCTCGATTTTTATTGTCCAGCAATCAAGCTAGCGATCGAAATCGATGGTGAAATTCACGATACACAAGCCGACTACGATCGCGCCCGCACCAGTGAATTAGAAAATCATGGATATCGCGTAATCCGCTTCTCCAACGCACAAGTTCTATTCGATCGCGCATCGGTCATTAATGCGATTATCGCGATCGCCAATAGCCTTCGATCAACTGGTGAATGAACTAAATCATGCTCCCCCAGAATTGGGGGCCGGGGGGCGGTTCGGCCGGGATAAGCGGCTCGATCGGGCGAATGGCGAGTCGTGTCACCCCCAATCCCCCCCTGGGTACAATTACATCGACCCGATCGACCGCATCGCCCCATGACCCAAGCCCCACTCGCCAAACCCCAAACCCCACATTTCCTCTTCCTCGACGCCCTCCGGGGCATCGCCTCCCTGTGGGTCTTCATCTACCATCTCAAAGCCTGGAACCAATTCAACCTCGTACTCGATCGGCTCCCCGGCTGGATCAAAGTCATCGGTTTCGAGTGGGGCCAATATGCCGTCATGGTCTTCTTCGTACTCAGCGGCTTCGTCATGGCCCATTCCCTCCAGCACGCGGTCATCACCCCCAAGTATCTGCTCAACTTTAGTCTGCGCCGCTGGCTCCGCCTCAGCCCCGCCTACTACGGCGCGATCGTCCTGGCCTGCCTCGTCTCCTGGTGGCTGGCCAGCATCGGTTGGCAGCCCAGTCCCATCCTAATTCGCGAACCCCAGGCAGCAGCGCGAACGATCGCCCACCTGTTCTACTTCCAAGAACTCCTCAGCTTCAAAAGTTTTGAGCCAATCTACTGGACGCTCTGCCTCGAAATGCAGTTTTATTTCGTGTTTTGCGTCATGTTGGGCGTCGCCCAGGGCCTCACCCAGAAGTTCAAAATCACCTGGAGCCGCCTCGCCATCTTCGTCCCGCTCACCGCTGCGGCCATCTTCTACGCCTCAAATCGCAGCGGCTGGCCCTTCTGGCGACCCTTATTCGCCTACTGGATCTTCAGCTTCCTGATTGGCGCGTGGGCCTACTGGGCCTGGCAGCGCCAAGTCCCCAAAGGTTGGTTTTATGCGGGTGTGGCCCTAATTCTGGCGGCCAAAACGATCCAGCCCGCGATCGCCGTCACCACCGCCCTCACCGCCAGCCTGATCTTCGCCGTCGCCGAAGCCCAAAAACTCGACCAATGGCTCAAACACCCGATCTTTCAATGGCTAGGACGCCTATCCTACAGCCTGTATCTGTTTCACAGCAGCGCGATCGACCTGGGAGCAAATAGCTACACCATGGTATTTCACCCCGCCGCTCCCAGCTTCCAGCACCAGCTCGGCGCAATGATCTGGGTGATCATTCTCGCCGGACTGCTCGCCTTCAGCGGCTGGTACCTGCTCGAACGCCCCGCCATGGCCTGGAGCCGCACCCTCAAGCCCAAGCCACAGCCACTCAGCGCCGCTTAGTACAGTTGCGCCGGTGGCGACGATGCGGGGGTCACCTCGGGGGTCGGCGTGGCTCCCGGCGTCACGGTGGAATTCAACGGGGCGGCGGTTTGGGGCTGGTTTTTGTCGCAGTCCTTCGGCACGGCCACGGACACAAAGCCTTCCAACCGACAGACATCATTGATCGGCACGAAGCCCGATTGCACATCGATCGGCCGATCGCTGGCATCCAGACAAGTGGCCAAGCCCATCGCCGTCGGCATTGCTAAGGATTGATTCAGCCCCACGACGCATTTGCCATAGCGCTCCGGCAACAGACTGCGGCGGCAGGCTTCCAGCACATTCGGCAACACCGCCTTGGCATCCTGGCGCTGCACATCCTGCACACAGGTCGCCAGTTCCAAGGGCCGTCGCACCCGCCGACAGGCCGCTAAGGTGGTGGCCGCATCCAGTTTGAGTGGGATCAAATCCACCACACAAGTCCCCAATTCCTCAGGATGCAGCACTTCAGCACAGGCCGCCGCCGCCACATCTTTGCCAATCCCCGCCTTGTCCAGCCGCATCCCACAGAGCTTGTAGTCATTTTCCACGGACTTCGGTTTAAACCAATTCGCCTGGGCGGGATTCACCCCGATCGCCAGCGGACTGAGCAGGAGCAACGTCGCCAAACCGACTGGCAGTTGGCCGATCGCCCGCATTGCCCGATTCGTTTGCAGCATCTTCACCATAGAGAATATCCCGTCAGAATGTTTATTAAGGGCGGTCGATCGGGCCTGGCACAGCCAGCGCGCTGATCCAACGATCCAGCACCACTGCACATCTTTGCACATCTTTACCCAAACCGGACAACCCGAGGCATTTTGCCCGATCGCCCACAAAAACCGCCCACGCTATGCACTTCGCGCCCGCCGAATGAACTACAGTGGTGAAAGGCCCTGAAGCCCCAACGGCGCGTTCGACACCGCCGGACACGGTGGCGGAAAAGTCGGAAACGTCGGTGATGTGTGGCGATCCCAGTCGAACGAACCTACAGTAGAGACATCGGGGCGCTGCCAGATCTTTGAGTTGTGAATCCGGATTTCACGACTCGCCTTAATTCCTAACCGCATTAGCAAGGTGAGAATCCCATGCATCTGAGTGAGTTAACCCACCCCAACCAGTTGCACGGTCTGTCGATTAAAGAACTTCAAGCAATCGGTCGGCAGATTCGTGAAAAGCATTTAGATACGGTGGCAGCGAGTGGGGGGCACCTTGGACCCGGACTCGGCGTGGTCGAACTCACCCTCGCACTCTACCAAACCCTCGATCTCGATCGTGACAAAATTGTCTGGGACGTCGGACACCAGGCCTATCCCCACAAACTACTCACCGGACGCTACAAAGACTTCCACACCCTCCGCCAGAAAGACGGCCTCTCCGGCTACCTCAACCGCGACGAAAGCCGCTTCGACCACTTCGGCGCGGGCCACGCTTCCACCAGTATCTCCGCCGCCTTGGGCTTTGCCCTGGCGCGGGATGCCAAAGGCGAAACCCACAAGTGCGTGGCGGTGATCGGCGATGGCTCCCTCACGGGCGGCATGGCCCTCGAAGCGATCAATCACGCGGGGCATTTGCCGAATACCAATCTGCTGGTGGTGTTGAACGACAACGAAATGTCAATTTCGCCCAACGTCGGTGCGATCCCCCGCTACCTCAACAAGATCCGGCTCAGTCCACCGATGCAGTTCATCAGCGACAACATCGAAGAGCAAGTCCGCAATCTGCCGTTCTCGCCGGAACTGAGTCGGGTGAAGGAGGGCATGAAACGCCTGGCCGTGCCCAAAGTCGGGGCGGTATTTGAAGAGCTGGGCTTTACTTACATGGGTCCTGTGGACGGCCACAATCTCGAAGACCTGATTGCCACCTTCAAAGAAGCCCACAAGCACACCGGGCCAGTGCTGGTGCATGTCGCCACCACCAAAGGCAAAGGCTATGCGATCGCCGAAAAGGATCAAGTCGGCTACCACGCCCAAAACCCCTTCGACCTCGCCACGGGCAAATCCAAACCCTCCGGCGGGCCAAAGCCACCGGGCTATTCCAAGGTATTTGGGGAGACGCTTTCGAGCTTGGCCGAGAACGATCGACGCATCATTGGCATCACCGCCGCCATGGCCACGGGCACGGGACTGGACATCTTCCAGAAACGGGTGCCCGACCAGTACGTCGATGTGGGCATCGCCGAGCAGCACGCGGTGACTTTGGCAGCGGCCTTGGCGGCGGATGGGATGCGGCCGATCGCCACGATTTACTCCACCTTCCTCCAGCGCGGCTTCGACCAAATCATCCACGACGTTTGTATCCAGAATCTCCCCGTGTTCTTCTGCCTCGATCGGGCCGGGATCGTGGGTTCCGATGGGCCGACGCACCAGGGGATGTACGACATTGCCTACCTGCGCTGCATTCCGAATATGACGCTGATGGCCCCGAAGGACGAGGCCGAACTGCAACGGATGATCGTCACCGGACTCGAACATGACGGCCCGATCGCCATGCGCTATCCACGCGGCAACGGCTACGGCGTCCCGCTGATGGACGAAGGCTGGGAAACCCTGCCGATCGGCAAAGGCGAAATTCTCCGCAACGGCGATGACGTCTTGCTATTGGCCTACGGTTCCATGGTCTATCCCGCGATGCAAACCGCCGAGCTACTACGCGAACATGGGATCGAAGCCACCGTGATCAATGCCCGCTTTGCCAAACCCTTGGACACCGAGTTGATCCTGCCCTTGGCCAAACAGATTGGGCGAGTGGTCACATTTGAAGAAGGCTGCATCGATGGTGGATTTGGGACAGCGGTGATCGAAGCACTGATGGAAGCGAATATCCTCGTCCCCGTGAAGCGGATCGGCGTACCGGACTTGCTGGTGGAACATGCCACACCAGAAGAGTCGAAAGCCTCGCTGGGTCTGACTCCGGCTCAGATGTCGGAGACGATTCTCAAGTTAGTGAAACAGCCGGAGGCAGTAGGGGTGTAGGGTGGGCACTGCCCACGATTTTCAACCATTGACGACAATTGACAACCATTAACGGAGGCGGAAATTGCCGTGGGCAGTGCCCACCCGACGCATATGCCCGAACCATGTGCCAAAAATCTCAACTTATGCGCTATCCTGCTAGGGCTTAGGAGCATTACTGAAATCATTGGCCACATCTTCACCCGCCAGCGTCACCATGTCGATCAATTTGCGTCCTTGGATCATCGGTGGATTGGGCCTTGCGGGGTCAATCTGGGTACTCGATGGGATCACCGATTGGCTCGGTGATTGGGTGCCCGCGATCGTCATGGGCAGTGGGCTGACTTGGGGCTATCTCAAGTTCAATGGCTTGCCGTCGGGGGGGCCGCCCATCAGTGCCAAGCCGATTACCGTCGATCGGGTGAAGGTGGCGGTGGCGGAAGCCGAAGGCGTGGTGAATCAATTGGCGACGGCGATGGCGGACGGGACGGGGACGGCGGCGAATTTGGCGGCGTTGCGGTTGCAAATTCATGACCTGCTCCAGGGACTCGATCGGCAGGAAATCCGACTAGCGGTGATGGGTGGCCAAGGCGTTGGCAAAACCAGTCTCACGAACTTGCTGCAAACCGATTGGATTGCCAATATCGCCCAGCCCCAGCAGTTGCATTTGAAGGATACGCCCGCGCTGTTCCAGCCCCAGGCCGATGCGGATGCCGCCACTCCCGACCATCGCGCTTGGCAATTGGGTCGCACGGCGGACTTGGTGATGTTTCTCACCGATGGCGACCTGACGGCGTCGCAAATGCAGGTGCTTCAGCAACTCACTGACTTGCACAAACGCACCGTCCTGATTTTTAACAAACAAGACCAATATCTCCCCCAGGAACAAACCCAGATCCTGGCCCAACTGCGCGATCGGGTGGCCGCCTTCATCCAGCCCGCCGATGTGATCGCCATTGCCACCCACCCGCGACCAATCAAAGTCCGCCAGCATCAGGCCGATGGCTCCGTCCGAGAATGGCTCGAAGAACCCCTGACCGCAATTACGCCCCTCACCGATCGACTCACCGCAATCCTCTTAACCGAAGGCCAGAAACTCGTACTCGCCAGCTCCCTCGGCAACGCCGAAGCCCTCAAAACCGCCGCCCGATCGCAGCTCAATGCCCTCCGCCGCGATCGGGCCATGCCGCTGATCGAACGCACCCAATGGCTCGTCGCCGGAACCGCTTTTGCCAACCCATTTCCGGCCTTGGATCTACTGGCCACCGCAGCAATTAACGCCCAACTGGTGATGGAGTTGAGCCAGCTGTATCAGCAAAAGCTCACCCTGGAGCAGGCCCAAGTCATCGCCAAAGCCCTGGCCGCCCTGATGCTGAAGCTCGGCGTGGTCGAAGCCGCCACCCAAGCGATCGGGGCCTTGCTCAAAACCAATGCCATTACCTACGCCGCCGGGGGATTGGCTCAAGGGGTCAGCGGGGCTTACTTCAGTCGGTTGGCCGGATTGACGTTGATCGAATATTTTGAAACGGCGGATCAGCCCCAGCGCCCCCACGTCGATCGGCTCCAAACCATTCTCCAATCGGTGTTTCAACAAAATCAGCGGGCGGCGGTGTTCCAGTTATTCGTGCGGCAGGTGGCCGATCGACTGACCGCCGAAACCCCCAGTTTGATCGGTCGGAAATCCGCCAACTCGAGTGCAGTGACGCCCCATGAACCGATCATTGACCTTGGGCGACCCGCAATTGTGGTGGACATCCCGCCGCCCCAACCGCTCCAAGCTGAAGCCAAACGCCAACCCCTGCGGCTGGATACGCCAGAAATCCCGATCGCCCTTGAGGAACGGGAACTCGAACCGATTTACGAAGAGATTCGTTAGCGATGATCCTCGGATGAGTTGCGCCGCCCGCCCGTAGCTCAAGCACAGGGCTAGTAAGGAAACTCCCCTAAAGGGGACTGAGCCAACTTCTGAGCGGGGTTTAGCCCGGTTTCCTTACTAGCCCAACCTTGACGCGCGGGTGGGTGGGTGGTGCAACCAACAACTCCACGGGCGCAAGATCACCGATCGCCACAATCCTGTAGGCTGCTCTTAAATCCTTTACTGTGTAATTTCCCATGGCCGCCAGCTACATTGAAACCGAAGCCGAATTCGATACCTTACTGGCCGCCGGAACGCCGCTGGTCGTCGATTGCACCGCCAGTTGGTGCGGCCCTTGCAAATTGATTGGCCCCCTGATCGACCAACTTGCCGCTGATTACCAGGATCGAGCGCAAGTCATGAAGCTGGATTTGGACAACCACAAAGCGATCGCCAAACGCTTCGAACTCCGCAGCATCCCCGCCGTGATGTATTTCAAAGCGGGCGAACTGAGCACCACATTGGTCGGGGTGAAGAAATATGAGGAATTCCAGGCGGCGTTAGACGCGATCTTGTAGAAGGGGCCAATATGACTCAGGCGTACTAACCCCATGGGAAAATGAGGCTCGAACCCATGTCTACTGGATCCGATCACTCCAAAGACCATGCATTAGTGCTCTTCGCACTGTCGTTTTTTGCAGCGCCTCAACAAGGTCTACCGATCACCATCAAAAATCGCTGTTCTTACTCGAAGAATGGGTTTGATGAGTTTCAGCCGGACATCTCTTGCTATGTTGGCACGATCGCTGATGCGGTTCCCTGGGGCACCTGGGGGGTGGTTAACCTTGATCAATATCCAATTCCGAGTTTGGTAATTGAAGTTTCAGATACTTCTTCACTTTCGGATGATTTGGGCACGAAGCGGTTGCAGTATGAGGATTTGCGCATCCCGGAATATTGGATTGTGAATGTCCAGACGATGCAGATTCTCGCCTTCGCGATCGCCCCCGATGGCACGGTGCGGCGGATTCAGGAATCGCAGGTATTCCCAGGTTTGAAGCTAGAGATCTTGGAAACAGCCTTGGGTCGGAGTCGCCAGGAAAACCAAGCGGCCACCAATGCTTGGCTGATGCAGCAGTTTCAGGGTTAATCAAACACCCGATCGGCATCCCCATTGCCCCACAATTCGCCCCGGCGGACAATCAACCGTAGGGTGGGCAATGCCCACCGTAATTGCCGTTGACCGATTAATCATGGAAATCGTGGGCATTGCCCACCCTACAACACCGCGCTGCCCGACCCCTGGAACATCACCCAGGATAGAAAGAAATTGGAAATAAAGATTGCCATCAACGCCGTCACCACGGCGGTCGTCGTCGATTGCCCAACGCCCTTCGCCCCGCCCGTCGTGGTCAACCCCCAATTGCAGCCAATCACCGCAATCAAAATCCCAAAGGCGATCGCCTTCAACGGCGCACTACACAAATCCCACACCGTAATAAACCGCCGCGCCGAATCGATGAACAGCGTGTGGGAAATGCCATACATCGCATCGGCAATCAACATCCCACCAAACATCCCCGTCAACAGCGACAGCACCGTCAACAGCGGCAACATCAAACAGCAAGCAATCACGCGGGGAATCACCAAATAATCGATCGGGTCAGTCCGCAGCATATACAGCGCATCGATCTGCTCCGTCACCCGCATCGTGCCCAGCTCCGCCGCAAAGGCCGAACCCACCCGCCCCGCCAGAATCACCGCCGTCAGCACCGGCGCTAGCTCCCGCGCCAAGGAAATCATCAGCACCCCGCCCACCGCCGTCCCCGCGCCGAGATTAACAAACTCCCGCGCCACCTGGATCGTAAACACCATCCCCACAAAACTCGCCGTCAGCAGCGCGATCAGCAGCGACTCCGGCCCGACGATCGACATTTGTTCTAGGGTATTGCGGCGATGGATTTTGCCCTGGCAGAGATGCACCACCACTTGGCCCATCAACAGACAGCCAGCCCACGATCGGGCACCCCAACGAGCAAGAGAGGAAGAAGCCATATTTGTCCAACGAGAAATCGGTTAGGATGCGATAGATTGCAGCAATATTGAGGCCGATCGGCATGTCCAGCCATGACCATAGTAATGCCCCAGGGCGGCGTCCGACACATCCTCATGCCGCCCCAGCCACCAAACACGCCCGATCGTCCACCCTCGACCGCAAGTCATCGGGCCGCCCCAAAGCCCCCCCCAGCCACCACATCCACTACTTCCAGGACATCCCCGGCAGCGTTCCCGGCACCCTGCACCTGAAGCATGACGGCCCCACCGACATCACCCTGATCGACTACAGCCCCACCGAATGCGAACGGATCGATTTGCTCACCCCCGCCGAGCTGGTGCCCTACCTCGACAGCGAAAGTGTTTCCTGGGTGGATTTACAGGGCCTCGGCAACGAGCCGACCCTCCAAGCGATCGGCCAGATCTTTCAGCTCCACCCGTTGGTGCTCGAAGATGTGGTCAACGTGCCCCAACGGCCCAAAGTCGAAGAATATGACGGACAATTGCTGATCGTCACCCGCATGGTCATGCTCAATGCCCGATCGGGCAGCACCAGCTTCAGCAGCGAACAAATTAGTTTTATCCTGGGCGATCATTACCTCCTGAGCATCCAGGAAGAAGCCGAATACGACTGCTTCAGCCCCGTGCGCGATCGCATTACCACCGCCAAAGGCAACATCCGCAAAATGGGCGCGGACTACCTGATGTACACCCTGATCGACGCGATCATCGACGGCTTCTTCCCCGTCTTAGAAGAATATGGCGAACAACTCGAACTGCTCGAAGACGAAGTCGTCGCCAACCCCAGCCGCCAAACCCTCGAACGCATCCACCGGATGAAACGCGAACTGCTCTCCCTGCGCCGCGCCATCTGGCCCCAACGCGACGCCATCAACGTCCTGATCCGCGACGAAAGCGACCTGATCAGCCACGACGTCCGAATCTATCTGCGCGACTGCTACGACCACACCGTTCAGGTCTTGGACATGGTCGAAACCTACCGCGAAGTCGCCTCCAGTCTGATGGACATCTACCTCTCCTCCGTCAGCAACAAGATGAATGAGATTATGAAGGTGCTCACAGTAATATCGAGTATTTTCATTCCGCTCACCTTCATTGCCGGGGTATACGGGATGAACTTCGAGCACATGCCAGAACTCAAGACCCGCTTGGGATATTTCGTTTGCTTAGCCGTGATGCTCGCCGTGGCGAGCGTCCAACTCACCCTATTCTGGCGCAAAGGTTGGTTTGCCAATTATTCAACGATCGTCAAGCCGAAGGAATAGTCCGGGTTTCGACTTCGCATCAGCACCACCTTGGGTTCAAACCCAAGGCTAACAGCACAAGTCCGTTAAAACGGACTGAAGAGCTTATTCCGCAGGTATTTTAGCCCATTTCAACCCGTTTCAACGGGTTTTCGCCATGAGCCTTGGGATTGATCCCAAGGCGGAACCGCGCAACCCACTACGGTTTCCGCAGTCGGCGCAGTTCATCCTGGAGTTCTTCAACCTGCCGCCGCATGGTCGCAATATCGATGTCATCGGACTTCGACGCCACGGGCTGAGGATCGATCGGCACAGTCGATGCGGTCGGCGCGGGATCGGTCTCGTCGGTAATCTTGATCGGACGGGGCACCGTGGACTCACCCGACGGCTTCGCCGTTCCGGGCTGCTGGGCCTTCTTCACCGTGTCATCAACAAACTTTTTGGCTTCATCGGCGGTCATTTCACCGCGCTCGACCATTTCATCGGCCATTTTTTGCATCTGATCGCGCAATTCGTTCAGCTTATCGCCCGCTTTTTCGCCCGCGTAGGAGGCGACGCCGATGCCGAGATAGACCGCTTTCTGAACCAGATCGCCAAGACCCATTGCCGTTGCCCCTTGTCATAGAAATTGCTCGATACGCTCATCATAGAAATAAACCTGATCGATCGGCTAGGCCGGATTCACGCACTGCGACGACGGCGATCGGTTCGGCTTCCCCGCTCTTACCCTAAAATAGAGACTAACCTTTATGCCCTAACCGATCATCGTGACTAGCGCCACTTCTCCAACCGCCACCGAAACCATCACCCTCAAACCCAGCTACAACATCCCGATCGTCCTGATTGTCGCCGCGATCGGGCTGACGATCGGCGTGAAATGGTGGGTGGGATTGCCGATCGGGGTATTTGGGCTATTCCTGTTACTCCAATGCGTGTTGTTGAAGCTGCAATTCACGGCCACGGCCTTGGATGTGTATCGGGGGGAGACGCTGATTCGGAGTTTTCCCTATGCGGAATGGTCGAATTGGGAAATCTTCTGGGCACCGGTGCCGATTTTGTTTTACTTTCGGGAAGTGAAGAGCATTCACTTTTTGCCGATTATCTTTGATCCGACAATGTTGCGCCTCTGCCTCGAACAACGTTGCCCTCGGATCGAACCCAAGGCCTAAATCCACAATATTTGCCCCGCGACACCCCCGATTGACATGATCAACTCCGATGCGCCACTAAATCCTGATGAATCTGCGATCGATGCAGGATTAAACGACCCTGAAGCGATGGGTACGGGCGTTGGCGATCGCCCCGCGTCAGTGGAGCGGCCGTTTCCCTTACGGGAGGCTAGCGCCAACGCCCCAACCGACGCCGCAACGATCGACTCAATCCTCCGCCCCCTGAGCGATCGCAAACGCGCCCTCGAAACCGAAATCGCCCAACTCGAACAACGCCAAATCCGGCTCCAAGCCGAAATGCGCACCAACTTCGCGGGCACTTCCGAAGAAATCGCCGTGCGCGTCCAAAGCTTTAAGGAATACCTCCTCGGCAGTTTGCAGGATCTCGTCGTCGCCGCCGATCGGCTCGAACTAGTGCGCCAAATCGAAGTCCCTGCCGCCAGCCCAAACCCCGAATCCCCATCCAGTCCCAAACCCGTCAGCAACACCTTCGCCATCAGCGACCTGACCTTCGCCGAACCCAACTACCAAAAGAAGAACGATCGGATTCGCCAGGTCATCGAAGTATTCAAATCCGACCCCGACTACTACGGCCCCGCCTGGAAACTGCGCCGCACCTTCGATCGCATCCCCGCCGAACGCACCGCCGACTGGTTCTTCAACCAAGGCGGACGCGGCGCGGTCAAAACCCTCGGCTCCCGGCTGCAAAACATCCTCGTCGGTTCCGCTGTGATCTCGATTCTCTACAACCTCTACGGCGACCAAGTCCGGCCGCTGATCCTGGCCAATAGCCCCGAACGCCTGGGGGAATGGCGACGCGGCCTCCAGGATTGCCTCGGCCTGACGCGGAACGACTTCGGCAACGATCGCGGTCCCGCCCTATTCGAATTCGCCGAACCCCTCGTCCAACGGGCCGAACGCGCCCAAAAGGATGGCAAACTGCCGCTGATCATCATTGACGAAATGGAAGAAGCCGTAAACCTCGGTGTGCTCCAGTTCCCCCTTTGGCTCGCCTTCGCCCCCGCCATCCCCAACTATCAGGCCGGAAATTTCTATCAGGCCTATTAGTCAATCCAGCCGATTCGATCGGCGATTCGATCCAAAGCCCGACGATGTTCGTTACAATCAATTGAGAAACGTAAAGAAATGTAAACCAGGAGCGCCCCATGACCTCAAAGTCCAAATCACCCGCGCCCAAGCCCACCGTCTCCCCCACCGTGGAAGACCCCAAATTTGGCTTTAATGGCTATGCCGAGCGGTTGAATGGTCGGGCGGCGATGATCGGGTTCGTCGCCGCGTTGGCGATCGAAGCGATTTCCCATGAAGGCGTCTTGACTTGGCTGGGCTTCATCGCCCAGTAAGCCGGGCCGACGTTTTTCGTCGATCGCGCCCAATCTTGAACCCCACCCTTTCCGGATGAAAGGGTGGGGTTCGGCATATTCACGGAACTTTATGACCGGCGGTCTCTCTCGCTAAAGCACCTGGGTACTCTTAGGTTACGAAGCCAGAACTCCTAACCTACGTTCTATGTCTAGCCTGACCGCCGTTCCATTCGTTGATTTGAGTTTGCAACATGATGCGTTGCAGACCGAGATGTTGCAGGCCATGCAAGCCGTGCTGATGCAAGGGGACTATGTCCTCGGCCAAGCCGTCACGGACTTTGAAGCGGCCTTTGCCCGCGCCAGTGACGCGCCCTACGGAGTGGGCGTCGCCTGCGGCACCGACGCGATCGCCCTGGGTCTCCAAGCCTGTGGGATTCAAGCCGCCGATGAAGTAATTCTTCCAGCCAATACCTTCGTGGCCACGCTGATCGGCGTCATGCGCTGCGGCGCAAAACCCGTGCTGGTGGACTGCGATCCGCTCACGGGCCTGATTGATCTAGTGGCAGCGGAACGGGCGATTACGCCCAGCACCCGCGCGATTATTCCGGTGCATCTCTACGGTCAGATGGTTTCGCCATCCCAGCTATTGACTCTGGCCGACACCTACGGGTTAATTATTTTTGAAGATGCGGCCCAGGCGCATTTGGCGGAGCGCGAAGGCTACAAAGCCGGGTCGATCGGCATGGCGGCAGCCTTCAGCTTTTACCCGAGCAAAAACCTCGGTGCCCTAGGCGATGGCGGCATGGTCGTCACCCGCGATGAAGCCGTCGCCGCCCAACTGCGTGCCCTGCGCAACTACGGCGCACCCCGCAAGTATTACCACACCGAAATGGGCACCAATAGCCGCCTGGACACAATCCAAGCCGCGATTTTGAATGTCAAACTGCCCCACCTCGGCATCTGGAACCAAACCCGCTACGAAATCGCCGAGCAGTACAACATTCTGCTCAGTCCGCTGAAAGCGCAGGGCCTCGTGCCACTCCAGAACCAAGCGGAAACGGGCCATGTCTATCACCTGTACACCCTGCGCGTGACCACGGGCGATGAGCTGAATGCCTGCCCCGTCGATCGGGCCACCCTGCAAGCCCGACTCACCGCCGCCGGAGTCGAAACCGGGATTCACTATCCGCTGCCCTGCCATCTCCAGCCCGCCTTCACGGGCTTGGGCTACCGGGCCGGGGACTTTCCCGTGGCCGAACTGATGTCCCAGGAAATTCTGTCACTGCCGATGTATCCGGGGCTGACCGATGCCCAGATTCACCAAGTGGTGGAGGCGTTGATGCAGGCGTTGGCTCTGCCGCTCGTCCTCTCTGCCTAAGATTCAATCGATTGATTGACCGCCCCCCGATCGATCGCCCCCCCTCTTTTGACTGCCCCCATCATGATTCAAACCCGCCGCCTCCCTTCCTTCGATCGTGCTGCCTGGAGTGACCTTGCGTTGCTGGGTCTGCTCAGTTTGCTGTATGTGCCCTTGCTGATTCACTGGACCCACGGTTGGGTGAGTAAATCCATCAGCATTGAGCATGAGTATTTTAGTCACGGGTTGATTGGGTTGCCCTATGCGGTGTCGATCGTCTGGAAAAGTCGCCCCCAATGGCAAGCCATCCCAGGTGGGAAGGGCGCGTTTGATGGGATCGATCGGTGGGCCGGACTGGGCGTGTTGCTGTTGAGTGCGGTGTTGTATCGCCACGGCCTGCCCGAAACCGTGAATCTCTCCTTCCCGTTGATGCTGACGGGACTGGTGCTCTGGCTCAAGGGCGTTTCCGGATTACGACTGATGGTGTGGCCCTTGGTCTTTGTCTGGCTGGCGACCCCGAACGAAATCCCCTACTTGATCGCCCCGTTGACGCTGCCGCTTCAGAGTTTCATCGCGGGCACTGCCGGAATCTTACTGAATCTGCTGGGCTTCAACGTCGCGGTGGACGGGATTAACATTTTTATCAACGGGCGGCATGTGGAAGTCGCGCCCTACTGCGCCGGACTGAAGATGCTGTTCACCAGCCTGTATGTCACCTTGATGCTGCTGCACTGGAGCGATCGGTGGCAATATCGCCCAATTCGCTTCGGCTTGATCGGCCTGACGATCGTCCTCAGCGTCTCCGGCAACATCATCCGCAATACGATCCTCACCTACTTCCACGGCACGGGCAACACGGGCGGCTTCACCTGGCTGCACGATGGCTGGGGCGGCGATGCCTACTCGGCGATCACCCTCGGGATGTTGGTCTTGATCCTGAATCAACTGGAAGACTGGCTGCTGCCGCGTCCCGATGACGACCCCGCGCCAACCTAAGCATCCCCCGTAGGTTGGGTGCAACGAAGTGAAACCCAACGCCCAATACCCCGATGAATGTTGGGTTCCGCGTTGCTCTACCCAACCTACAAAATCCGAAAATCCCCCTCTTTGTTTTTTGTCCTATGCTGCTGTCTGTCCCCCGTTCCTGGCAATTATCCCGCGCCAAGCTGGTGCTGTTGGTCTTCCTTCTGGGCCTGCTGCTCGTCGGCGCGATGCCCCACTACCTGACCCAAAAGTGGCCCTGGAAAGCCCCGCCACCCGTGGCCCAGCTGACGCAATTGCGGGCGATTCGCAAAGTCGGTCTGCCGATCGCGAACTGGAAAACCACCAAAGGCAGCCCGCTCAAACTGGGCGAACACCAGTGGTACGAGCAAACGATCGGCCAAGGCAACCAAACCGCCCACCTGCTGCTGCTGCCCCAGGGTGGCCCGACCCAACAGCCCCAAGTCGAATGGAATGACATTCAAAGCATTCAACGCTGGCAACGGGACTCGGACAAAACCCTGACGATCGCGCCCGCCGGGATGCCCGCCTTCACGCCGCACCTGTTCCGCGCCTGGACACCGACCCGCACCTACGCAGTGATCCAGTGGTACGCCCAGTCGAATGGCGGCAGCGCCATCCCCAGCCGCTGGTATGTCGCCGATCGGATCGCCCAATGGCAGCGCCAACGGGTGCCCTGGGTGGCCGTCAGCGTCCAGATGCCCATGGAGCCACTGGACGATCTGAGCAAGTACGAGACGGGGGCGATCGCCCTGGCGCAGGATATCCAAACCAGCTTCCAGCGCCGCATCTTCCAGCCAACGGCTCCGTAAATCTACTAATCTTTGGCCAAATCAGCGGCACGAATCCCGATGCCGCTGGTCAACCGCCGAAGGATGGGGTGTATCGCATTCGATGTAACTTTGACCACTAGTAATTTTAAACCATACTTAGAATGGTTTTGGGTTGAGCGATTTATGCAATTGGTTTTTGTCCCCCCCAACCACCGCCAACTGAAGGCCAGCAGTCTGACGCTGCTGCACACCAGCGCGACAATTCTGGCGACGATCGCGGTGTACCAGCTATCGCAGTCATCCGTGGCTCAGGCCCAAGGTGTCCTACCGATCCTGGAGTCGTCCCCCACCATGGATTTGTCCGTCACCACCGCCCAGTCACCCCAGCGACCGCCAACGCCTGTGAACCGACGGCCCACGGCAATGGACTTGATTGAAGAAGCCCGCCAAAAGCTGCGCGATCGGGGGGAACTGCCCGCCGCCACGCCAGCGACCAACGGCTCCGATCGCTCCACCACACCCATGCCGCCAATGCTGGGCGCACCGAGCGAATTGCCATTGCCGCCCGTGGTGCAGACCTTCGCCGCCTATCGGCTGGGTCCCCGCGACACGATCGCCATCGTCGTCCAACGCTTTGCCGATTTCAATGTGCAAGCGGTGATCGACGCGGAAGGCAATATTACCCACCCGATTCTCGGCAAGGTGCCCATCCAAGGGCTGACGATCGAACAGGCCCAAGAACGGATTCGCCAACAGGTCGATCGGTTCATCATCAATCCCGTCGTCCTCGTCTCCCTGACCAATCAACGGCCCGTCCAAGTGACGATCGTCGGCGAAATTGCCAAGCCCGGACTCTATCCCCTGACCCAAGCACCCCAACTTTCCGCTGCCCTGTTACTCGGCGGCGGGACGCGGGAAAACGCCGACCTGCGCGCTGTTGTGGTGCGCCGCTTGCTGCCCGATGGCAGCGTCAAGGAAGAAGCGTTTAACCTATTCAACGCCCTGAAGGAAGGCACGGCCCTGCCCAATCCGAATTTGCAGGATGGCGACACGATTTACATTCCGAAGCTGAAGCTGGGGGAGCAGGACTACGATCGGACGATCGCCTCGCGCTCCACCCTCGTCCGACCCCAGATTGTCGTGCGGGTCTTGAGCTATGCCAGCGGCGGCCTGCGCCAAATCCCGCTGGCCAATGGCAGCAATTTCCTCGATGCCCTCAGCACCGTCGGCGTCAATCCCGATCAAGTCGATATGAAGAAGATCGCCTTGGTGCGGTTTGACGAACAGCAAAAGAAAGCCGTGGCCGTCACCCTGAATGGCAAAGCGGCATTGATGGGTGACATCAGCCAAAACGTCCCGCTCCAGGACAATGACGTGATCGTGATTGGCCGCAATCTGGTCGGACGCATTACCCAAACCCTGAACGTCTTTACCCAGCCGTTCCGCGATGTGCTTGGCTTCCTGCTGTTCTTCCGCCAACTGGGCGACAATGCCTCGAATTTATTCGGGCCAAATCGCTAGCCCGCCTGCCGTTCCCCCCGCCCCCCGATCGTCGTTTCAGACTTAGTTTCCTATGGCTCCCCCAATCCTCAAACGCTACGTACTGGCCATTGGCCGTTACAAATGGGTCATCCCCACAGGCTTAGTCCTGGGCGTGGCCGCATCTGGTCTGGTGGTTTCCCAACCCGACGCGCCGCCCAGCTATACGATGCAAGCCAGTCTCGTGGGCAATGCGCCGCCCACCACATTTTCGGCGACGGGACTGGAAGTGCGGGTGCCGATCGGCAGCTATACGCCCGAAGCCCTGTTGACGGATCAGATCATCCAGGAAACCGCCAAGTCCGTCGGGGTCGAACCCAAGCGCCTGGCCCAAAGCATCAAAATCAGCCTCAGCGGTGCCCCCGAAGCCGCCGGGGCGAAGAAGCCCGCCACCGATGCCCCCAGCCGCATCCAAGTGGAATACAAAGACACCGATCAAGGTCGCGCCAAGCAGGTGATCGAGACGATCGTCACCCGCGTCGTCGAGCAGAGCGAGAAAACCAACAAAGCCCGTTTGGAACAGGTGATTACTTCCCTGAACCAACGCCTGCCCCAGGTCAAAAATGAACTCGCCGGGGCCGAACAATCGCTCGAAACCTACGATCGCACCGAAGGCCCGGCCCTATTCGCCGCCCAAAACGGCAGCCTCGTCGGCCAAATCCAGCAAAGCGACAACCAACAACAGCAAATGCTGCTGGAACTTCAGGGGATTCAGTCCGAACTGGGCAGCTTGCAGCAGCGCCTCGGCCTGAATGCCAACCAAGCCTATGTCTCCTCGGCCCTGAGCGCCGATCCGATCGTCGCCGACTTGCGCGCCCAGATCTATCAACTCGAATCCCAACGGGCGATCGCCGCCAAGGATCTGCGCCCCGAACATCCCACCATGATCGAGCTACGCAAAAAGCTGGAAGCAATGGAAGCCCAACTGCAATCCCGCGCCCAGGAAGTGATGAGCGGCGGCGGCTTTGCCGCGCCGTTCCAAGCCGCGAATATCCGCCAGGACAGCAACCTCGACCCCGAACGCCAACGCATGGCCCTGCGCCTGGTCGAACTCACCACCAGCAAAGATCGCCTGGAGCAGCAATACCAAGCGCTCGTCCAGTTCCAGCAAAATTCGCGCGATCGCCTGACCCAGATCCCCAACAAACAACTGGCCCGCACCCGGCTCGAAGACCAGCTCAAACTCAAAAAAGCCCTGCACGACCAAATGCAGGCCAAACTCGTCGATGCCAAAACCGCCGAAGCCGAGACCGTCAGCAGTCTCTCGATCGGCAGTGTCAGCCAACTACCCGTCCTCCCGATCATCCCGAAGAATATTCCCCTGATGATGGCGATCGGCGGACTGGTGGGCTTGATTCTGGGCAGTGGAATTGTCTTCTTGCTCGACACGATGGAAGGCACGTTCTACACCGAGGAAGATATCCGCGAAGCCCTGAAGCAACAGGAAGTCCCACTGTTGGGCGTCCTGCCGCTGGTGGAGCTATGGGATCCCCGCTTGGGTTCGATCCTCACGGCCCTGGATTCGCCCTACATGGAATACTACGAACGCTTCCGCAGTAGCTTGCGACGGGTGGAAGGCGGCGTGCCCCGGATGGTGTTGGTCACCAGTACCGTCAGCTCCGAGGGTAAAAGTGTCACGGCCTACAACCTGGCGATCGCCGCCGCCCGCGCCGGAAAACGCACCTTGCTCGTGGAAGGGGACTTACGATCACCCTCGATCGGCTATTACGTCGGGGTCGAAGCCGATGTCAACGCCCAGGACGATGCGTTGCGCTACTACGGCCAATTGAGCGAATGCATTCGGATTGCCCCCTTGGCCGAGAACCTCTATCTCGCCCCCAGCGTCGGCCCCCAGCGGCAATCCGCCTCGATTTTGGAATCGAACGAAATGCGGCGATTGCTGGAAGATGCACGCGGTCGATTTGACTTCGTCGTGGTCGATGCGCCCGCCCTCAGCCTCTGCAACGATGCCCTGCTATTGGAACCCTATACCGACGGTTTGATCCTCGTGACCCGCCCCGGCATCACCCAAAGCAGCCTCCTGAACGAAACCATCAACGAATTCATGGACTCCGATCAAACCCGCCTCCTGGGTGCGGTAATCAATGGCGTCCCCATGGCGATCACCCCCGGCAGCGCCGACCAGATGCCGGGGATGGAAGACATGCCCTTCCCGAAAGCTGAAGAGGTGTCGATCGTCCGGAATTAGTTTCGACAGGCTCAACTACCAGAAATGCCAAGCCGATCGCAACGGGGTTCGACTTCGCTCACCCCTCGATCGACTGGCCCGATCGACCAATCAGGGTGGCTGAGCGTCAGTCGTTCGCGCAGCGTTGCCTTCGGCAAAAGTCACCCGACAATTGCTACAATGACTCCCTGGCAGTCTTGATGGAACCTTGCGGCATGACACAGAACTATCGCATCACTTTGCTCCCCGGCGACGGCATTGGCCCGGAGATTATGGCCGTGACGGTGGAGGCGCTGAACGCCATCGGCCAAAAATTTGACCTCAGCTTTGAGTTTCAAACGGCGCTGATCGGCGGTAGCGCGATCGATGCCACGGGCAATCCCCTCCCCGACGAAACGCTCGCCACTTGCCGCAATAGTGATGCGATTCTCCTGGCCGCGATCGGCGGTTACAAATGGGACAATCTGCCCCGCGCCCAACGCCCCGAGACTGGACTTTTGGGCCTGCGATCGGGCTTGCAATTGTTCGCCAACCTCCGCCCCGCCGTAATTCTGCCGCAACTTGCCGATGCGTCGAGCCTGAAGCGCGAAGTGGTCGAAGGCGTGGACATCATGGTCGTGCGGGAACTCACAGGCGGCATTTACTTCGGGCAGCCGCGTGGGGTGTTCACCACGGAATCCGGCGAACAGCGCGGGGTGAACACCATGGCCTACACCGTCAGTGAAATCGATCGGATCGCCAAAGTCGCCTTCGAAACCGCCCAAAAACGCCGCAAAAAACTCTGCTCTGTCGATAAAGCCAACGTCCTGGAAGTTTCGCAGCTCTGGCGCGATCGGGTGAATGCCATGGCTCCCAGCTACCCCGACGTCGAGCTATCCCACATGTACGTCGATAACGCCGCCATGCAACTCGTCCGCAATCCCAAGCAATTCGACACGATCGTCACCAGCAATCTCTTCGGCGACATTCTCTCCGACGTGGCGGCGATGCTGACGGGGAGCATTGGCATGTTGCCGTCGGCCAGCCTCGGCGCGGATGGGCCAGGGGTCTACGAACCCGTTCACGGGTCAGCCCCAGACATCGCCGGACAGGACAAAGCCAATCCCCTGGCCCAAATCCTCAGCGCGGCCATGATGTTGCGGTATGACCTGAATCAACCCGCTGCCGCCGCCGCGCTGGAAACGGCGGTGACGCAGGTATTGGATCAAGGCTACCGGACGGGCGATATCGCCGCTGCCGGGGAAACGGTGGTGGGTTGTCAGGTGATCGGTGCGGCAGTCCTCAAAGCGATCGGTTAAATCCGGCCCCGCGCGATCGAATTGTCAGAATATTTCACAAACGCCCGCGATCGGCAGCCGATCGCGGGCGTTTGCATCCGATCGGGGACAGTCAAGCATCAAACCGACCGCAAAAGTAAAAATCTAGGGAAGCGCCTCCGAAGATTTTCGTACCGTTGGAGATTTGTGCAGTACGATAAGCGCGCAAACCTCGGTAAATCGAGGACTTGAGTGTTAGGAGATCATTGGGTGGTTAATGTCGTCGTTTTGGATAGACCCACGGAGTTGCCTGTGGACAGAGATTCTCGCTACGAACCCGCGTTGGTTCATGCGGCCCGGAAGATTTATCACACGTTCATTGATGTCCACCCGGATGTGGCCGAAGATCCGCTCGGTGTGGCGATCGACCGCTATTCCTATCGCGGTAAATTGATTTTTAATCGGATTCCGGCGCTGTTGCCCCAGGAAACGTTTATTCCGTTCGAAATCTTCGATCGTTAAACTTCGGAAACTGGGTTAAGTTCGCCAAAGTCAGCGGGCAAGCTAGCATTAGTCAAGTGATTTCCCGACAAGTGATTTCACCGGCTGCTAGTTGTCTACCCACTGCACGATCGATGGATTATTCGCTTTTACTTAATGGTGCGATCGTATTTTGCCTCGGCAGCGCGATCGGCAGTTTCCTCAATGTGGTGATTTATCGCTTGCCCGCTGGGTTGTCGCTACTGCACCCGCCCTCGCGCTGCCCCCATTGCCTCACGCCGATCAAAAAGCGCCATAACCTGCCGATCGTCGGTTGGCTCAAGATCAAAGGCCGTTGTGCCCACTGCAACGCGCCCATTTCACCCCGCTATCCTTTGGTCGAAGCGGTGACGGGGGCGTTGTTTTTAATCACCTATTTGGCCTTTGGGTTATCGCTTCAGACCCCGGCCTATTGGCTATTCCTCAGTTTGCTCCTGGCCTTGGCGCTAATCGACTTCGATACGATGACCTTATCGAATCCCCTAATGCAGCTCGGCGTAATCACCGGACTGTTGTTCCAAGCCGCGATCGGCTATGCGCTCCACGGTTTCAGCGGCAGCATCGTCAGTCTGTCCAGTGGCGCGATCGGCATGGTGTTAGGGATTTTGTTAATGGATAGCATTACGATTTTTGGCGGAGCGCTGTTGCGGCGGCAGGCGATGGGCGATGGTGATGCCCTGCTCGCCGCGATGATGGGCGCATGGCTCGGCTGGAAATATTTGTTACTGGCGATTTTCCTGGCGGCGGTGGTGGGGACGATCGTCGGCTATGGCGGTCGGCTACTCGGCCAACTGCAACGGTTTCAGAAGATGCCCTTTGGGCCTTGTTTGGCGATCGGGGCGGCGTTGTCGGTGTTTGTCGGTCAGGGTTTGTTGGATGCGTATTTGACGTTGTTTCAGCAGAATCCGGGAATGTAATACCGCCGATCGATCTGACCAAAAAATGCCGCCCGATCGCGGCAATCGCCCTGGACTGGTAGTCCGGGCGACACGCGAAAATCCCCGTGGGGCTAATCACAAGCAATAAGTCCCCAACGGACATCCCCGCACACCCCCGACAACCCGGCCCCGG
>JANOQX010000098.1:0-11325 GCA_031415035.1 Cyanobacteria bacterium VAR_4_metabat_243 | reverse complement strand
ACTTCGCCGGTCTTGATATTGACGAAGAACTCAACCCCGTCGATTACTGTCCGTGTCATAGTCATGATTAGCCGTCCTTTGGTTTATTCAATGGATTGGTCAGCCGATCGGGTTTGTTTGCGTAAGCCCGATCGGCGCTCTTTCCAGTAAAACCGCACTACCGCCCCAAATACCTCCTTCCCACGATAGATTTCAGCAACAGCGTTGGGACGATATTCGATATTTGTCAACAAACCCGCTAAACACCCCCCAGGCAAGACAAGCCAGTAACATTCCGCAACAAAGTTACGATTGGCTCAAAATCGATCGGTTCACAAAACGCCTTATCCGCAGTCGTTTCCAGCATCAACAATTTTCAGTCGATTCTTTGCCGTAAAGATATGTAACAAATTCTCAAGATCGGACAAATTTTAACAAATAACGCTCCAACGGCATTGTATAAAGAGTTTTGAAGGGTATTAAGCCAAGTCAACATGTGACCTTAATGACCACTTTGAGCTTTTTATTCCAATCAGGACTCATTCCTGAGCCGGAGTGATGCCTTAGAATGAGAAAGTTCGACGATCTTTCCGAAGTTAGTCAACAACTCGTGCACAAGGTAGAAGCGGAGTGGCGTCGGTTATATGACTGGCCTTAGACCGTTCCAGACTGCTCGAGCAGGCTGATATCAACTGGGTTCTCATAATTATATAAACTCAAAGTTTAATAAACGAAACCCGTTGTGAAGCAAACATAGTCAACCAGCATTTTTAGGAGATTAAGCAATGCTAGACGCATTTGCCAAGGTTGTTTCCCAAGCTGATGCGCGGGGCGAGTACTTGAGCACAGCTCAACTGGATGCCCTGAGCGCAATGGTTTCCGACGGCAACAAACGGATGGACACCGTCAACCGCATCACCAGCAACGCTTCTGCCATTGTTGCGAACGCGGCGCGCTCCCTCTTCGCCGAACAGCCTCAGCTGATCGCTCCTGGCGGTAACGCTTACACCAGCCGTCGGATGGCCGCTTGCCTCCGCGACATGGAAATCATCTTGCGCTACGTCACCTATGCAATCTTCGCGGGCGACGCTTCCGTCCTTGACGATCGTTGCTTGAATGGTTTGCGCGAAACCTACTTGGCACTTGGGACTCCTGGTTCCTCCGTTGCGGTTGGCGTCAACAAAATGAAGGATGCGGCACTCGCAATCGTGGGCGATCGCAATGGCATCACTCAAGGTGACTGCTCCGCTCTGATGGCTGAAGTTGCAAGCTACTTCGACAAAGCTGCATCCTCCGTCGGCTAAGCAATGATTTGCTCCGAGCGAACTCAAGTCAGTTCGCTCACGTGATTTTGTAAAAATTATTGGGAGAAGCACAACCAATGAAAACACCGTTAACCGAAGCCGTCGCTACCGCTGATTCTCAGGGACGTTTCCTGAGCAGCACTGAAATTCAAACCGCGTTTGGGCGTTATCGCCAAGCCGCTGCCAGCTTGAGCGCCGCCAAGGTCTTGACTGAGAAAGCTTCGAGCTTGGCTGATGGCGCTGCGGCTGCCGTCTACCAGAAATTCCCGTACACCACCAGCATGAGCGGCCCGAACTTCGCTTCGACTGCCACTGGCAAAGCCAAGTGCGTCCGCGATATCGGCTACTACTTGCGCATGGTGACCTACTGCCTCGTTGTGGGTGGAACTGGTCCCATGGATGACTACTTGATTGCCGGTATCGCCGAAATCAACAAGACCTTTGACCTCTCCCCCAGCTGGTACGTCGAAGCCCTGAAGTACATCAAAGCTAACCATGGCTTGACTGGCGACTCGCAGAACGAAGCCAACTCCTACCTCGACTACGCTATCAACACACTCAGCTAATCGCTAAAGTGATGGGATAGACAATCCAAAAAGCCCCGGTGCGTTCAACGCACCGGGGCTTTTTGCTCGATCGCTAATGGCAATGATGCTCGATCGGGCATACCGATCTGGGTCGATCGCGGCGATCCCGTAAGGCCGATCGGCAGATCGCCCCAACCCAGATCTCCGACTCTGATCGAGCAGTCAGATTACCACCGACTACAAATAACAAACATTATCCGTAGTCAAAACACCTCAATCTCACCCCAGCAAAAAGCCTCCCGGATCCAAGGATCCGGGAGGCTTTTATCGCTTAACTATCTTCGACTAAGACCCGATGGGAATTAACCGTTGATGGCAGGAGCAGCAAGTGCAACAGGTGCCGCTTCGCCCGCCGCCAAGTCAAGCGGGAAGTTGTGCGCGTTCCGCTCGTGCATCACTTCCATACCCAAGTTGGCCCGGTTGATCACGTCGGCCCAAGTATTCACCACGTGACCTTCGCTATCAATGATCGACTGGTTGAAGTTGAAACCGTTCAAGTTGAATGCCATCGTGGACACGCCCAAGGCGGTCATCCAGATGCAAACGACAGGCCATGCAGCCAAGAAGAAGTGCAACTGACGGCTGTTGTTGAACGAAGCGTATTGGAAGATCAAACGACCGAAGTAGCCGTGGGCCGCAACGATGTTGTAAGTCTCTTCTTCTTGCCCGAACTTGTAACCGTAGTTCTGTGATTCGACTTCCGTCGTTTCACGCACCAACGAGGAGGTGACCAAGGAACCGTGCATCGCCGAGAACAGCGAACCACCGAACACACCCGCAACGCCCATCATGTGGAAGGGGTGCATCAAGATGTTGTGCTCCGCCTGGAACACCAACATGAAGTTGAATGTACCGGAAATACCCAAGGGCATCCCGTCGGAGAACGAACCTTGACCGATCGGGTAGATCAAGAAGACGGCGGATGCAGCGGCCACAGGAGCCGAGAATGCAACGCAAATCCAAGGACGCATGCCGAGGCGGTAGGACAGTTCCCACTCACGACCCATGTAGCAAGCGACGCCCAACAGGAAGTGGAATACCACCAACTGGTAAGGACCACCGTTGTAAAGCCACTCGTCCACCGAGGCAGCTTCCCAAATCGGGTAGAAGTGCAGACCGATCGCGTTCGATGAAGGCACAACTGCACCGGAGATGATGTTGTTGCCGTACATCAAGGAACCAGCAACAGGCTCGCGGATGCCGTCGATGTCCACCGGGGGAGCGGCGATGAAGGCGATGACGTAGCAAATGGTTGCAGTCAACAGTGTTGGGATCATCAGAGTACCGAACCAACCGACGTAAACGCGGTTGTTGGTGCTGGTGACCCATCCACAGAACTGGTCCCACAGATTGGCGCTTTCGCGCGTCTGAAGTGTAGTTGTCATGGTTTTATAATTTCGGAGAAATGTATGGTGTAGGTTGCCCTACGCTCATAAATGTAACAGTAAAACTAAGCAATGTAAAGAAGTATCTCGATAATTCTCACAAACACGGAGTGCGCACTCACCCACCGTAAACTTTGCCATTCGGCATAATCGCCCCGGTGAGCTTCGCACCCGTCATCTTGACCATTACCCGATCGTCGAATCCGACATTTGCCCCAGTTAAATCCGCGCCGCTGAGATCGCAGCCACTCAGATCCGCGCCGATCAAGTTCACATTTCTCAGATTGGCATCCTTCAGATTCGCCTGGAGCAAGTTCGCCCGAAAGAGGTTCGCGCCTTCGAGGTTCGCTCCGGCCAGATTAATCCGATGCAGAAAGGCATCACTCAGATCGGCCCGACTGAGATTTGCGCCCGCCAGATTCCGACTTGAGAGATCCTTTTCTTTGAGGTTTTGACCGGCCATGTCGGCCCCGGACAGATCGGGTTGCACTGGAGCGCCGGGGGGGTGATAGTTATTGCGCGGGGGCGAGTAGCCCATGGGCGGCGGCGGGGAATAGGGCGGCGGCGCGGGCCGGGGCGGCTCAGGGATCGGGGATGGCGCTGATTTTGGGGCGGCCTGGGTGGGCGGCGATGGCGGGGCGGTGGGGTCGGGGTCGGGTTTCGCCGCGTCGGGTTTGGCCCGATCGTAGACGGGGTTGTAGCGGGATTGGGCGTAGTAGTCCTGGACGGGCGGCTTGGGGGGCGGCGTCTGGGCGGTTTGTTGCCGATCGCTCGCTGGGGCCGATCGTTCACTGCTCGATCGTT
The DNA here is from genome assembly GCA_031415035.1 of Cyanobacteria bacterium VAR_4_metabat_243. GTDB lineage: Bacteria > Cyanobacteriota > Cyanobacteriia > Leptolyngbyales > Leptolyngbyaceae > Romeriopsis. The sequence continues at coordinate 7,266 of JANOQX010000098.1, read as the reverse complement.
CACCGCCCGATCGGCCTGCGCCATAGTTGCCGTAAGCGCCATAGCCCGATCGGTAATAGTCATAGTTCGACGCTTTGGCCGGACCGTCGGACTGGGGCGATGCTTGCCGGGAAGTCGATTCGGCGGCGGGGTTGCGGGCGGCACCACGATGTCGGGCTTCGTAGTCCGCTCGATAGGCGGCATAGGGATGATGGGGACGCGGTTTTTCGGCGGGTTTCGCGGGGGCCGCAGTGCCAGTGGTTGCGCCACTGCTCGATCCATTGCGGACGAATTCCCGCAAAGTATCGCGGGCCTGGTTAATATCCTTCAGCTTCTGCTCCGCACGGGCCAGCAGATCGACACTCTCTTTGGGAATGCGATCGGGGTGCCAGATCACCACAAGGGCTTTGTAGGCCTTATTGACCTCCTCGATCGTCGCCCCCGACTTGAGGCCCAAAATCTGATAACTGCGATCGAGATCCCCCATTTAGTTAACCCCACCAAAAATCTCACGGCATTTCGAAACTAGATATTCAATCACAACGCATTCAAGGGCAACGCGACCGTGGTGATGAATTCAGCTTATATCTAGTTTAAATGCAAGGTCAATTAAGCCGTCTCTAACCAAGCGAAAATCCGATCGAGTTGTTCCAGAGAAATCAAACCATATTGCCAAAGAATCATCGGCAACGGGTCACAGGCATTCTCCCGATGACGCAGGGCGAAATCGATTGACGAGTTGGACACGGCCATCTCATCGGTGAGGAACTGAATAAATCTTGAATAAGTTGCTGGAGCCACTGACAAATCACCTCCTAATTCAGCTCTATTTTGGCGAAGTTGATCAGATTTACCGGGTTCAGTAGACAGTCCTTCATGTGGACTAGCCGTACCAAACGGTGAAGGGCTGAGTAATTGACGATCGGGGCGACAACACAGATGATTGGGTGATGCCGTAAAAGGTCGCTGTACCCGCTAGCATTCCCGTCTAGAAAAACGGCAAATTCAGCAAAAACACAGAACCTTCAAGGCTTTCCGACCCCAGCCATCCCCGTGGTATCGATCAATCGCAAATCAGACTAGCACACACGTCCTACAAACCTAAAGTGCTTCTGCCAAAAAATACGTACGCGATCAGAAACCCTGCTTAACAATCTCCGTGACATCACTGATGACCGGATTAGTGGGGAAGTATATCACCTAATGTTTGCTTCATGTTGGATCGCCGAACACAAAATTGTTTTTTGGGGCCGATCGCGGGTGGACGGATGTATTCTGACCGAGCATTCCACAAACGGCGTGGGGGGCGATCAGAGTTAGGGCTGATCGTAAGTAGGGTGCATCACAGTCAGGGCTAACCATCCCGAGGGGTTTCACCCCGCAAGATCTGAAACCAAACAACATGAGGCATTTGGTTTGACTGAGCGATCGGCCTACGGATGACAATTCGCCGGAGTGGGTGTATTGTAGACTACATTCATTTTTGGTCGCCACGCAGACGGGCTAACCGATCGGGTCAGTCGATCGGCAGCCTGAAGAACTTAAAAAACTGTTGCCCCAATGTTGCAAATTGTCAGGGGAAAACTCGCCGCTATGGGGAAATCGGGGTCAACACCACCCGATCGCCGACTTTGATGCCCAACTTTTCGGCCAAGCCACCCCGAATCTCGATCACTTGGTCGATCGTCGTCTTGGAGGGATAACTGGGACAGGGATCGGCTTTGCAGGGTGGAACATTTGCCTGGATCGCGCGCACGATGCCCGATCGGATGTAGAGCATGTCCAGCGGAATCAACGTCTGCTTCATCCAAAAGGCCACGGGCCGCGCTGGCTCAAAGTTAAATAGCATCCCTTCGTCGTCCGGCAGGGACGGACGGTACATCAAGCCAATCTGCTGCTGCATTGGCGTCGCAGCGACGGCGAGTTTAAGTTTGACTTGATTGATCGTCGCGAGGCGGGTGAGTGGCAAGGTTTGGGGCGTGGGGGTCACACTGGCAGTGGGGGGCGGCGTGGGCGCGGGGGCAGGCTTCGAGTTGACGTCGGTACAGCCGAGGAGGGCCACACTCATAGGAAGCAATACTACCAGCGCGAACAGCGCTGACACCGATCGCATGCTAACTTTCTCGCAATACATAGCCAATGCCTCGCACCGTTTGGATCAATCGTTTGCCGCCCTCATCTTCGATCTTCAGGCGCAGATATCGAATATACACCTCAATCACATTCGATTCGCCGACGTAGTCGAAACCCCAGACATTTTCCAGGATTTGCTCCCGCGACAACACATCACGCGGATGCTCCATCATGTACTTCAGCAATTCAAATTCCTTCATCGTCAGATCGATCGCGCGGCCACTGCGCAACACCTGACGACTGCCCAAATCCAACACCAAATCGCCAAACCGCAGTTGTTCCTGGCTGACGACCTCGGTTTTGAGATAAAACTGCACCATTTTGATCAGCGCGTCGCTGCGGTAGGGCTGCTTCAGAAAATAATCATCCGCCCCCGCTTCGAGACAAATCACCCGATCGTCCACGCCGTCCCGATGCATCATCAGCAGCACGGGCAGGCGCAGCCCCTGTTGCCGCAGCCGCTCGCAGAACGTCAACGCATCTTCGTTATTTAATCCCCGATCGATAATCACCATCGCCGGGGCTTGGGCGATCGCTTGCTGGAAGGCGGTCTGCGGATCATCCACCAAGACCGTCGCATAACCCGCTTCCTGAAGGTCATCGCTGACGTGTTGGCCAATCGCCTCATCCGACTTCAGGATCAAGATGCAAGGCGCGGCCTCGATCGTCCGATCGGCGGTGCGTTCAGTCACCGGATTACTCATACGAAGACCATCCTAAGGGGGCATTATCCTTCCCCATAGAATGCATCAAATTGGCAATGGCCCACCAAAACCGACAGAATTCTTCAACAATCATGGCACCCACCATTGCCGCCGCTGGCGGCATCACTCATCGCCCGTCCGGCTTCGCCACATGGGCAATCCCCCAGCCCAACTTATCCCGCAACAGATCAAAGAACTGCCCCGGCTTCAACCGCATAAATCGGGCCGGATAGGGCGCTTTCTGAATATGCACACAGTCCTCGGGGAAGACGTAGCAGCCCGCATTGCCGTCCACCACCATGACCAACCGCGCCGAAGTCGCCGGAAAAATCGTCACGGGTTCCGTATTGCTAAACACCAGACCCCGTGAGGCCAGGGAATGGGGACAGATCGGAATCAAATGCATCACCGGAATCCCCGGCGTGATCACCGGGCCACCAGCGGAGAGCGAATAGGCCGTTGATCCCGTGGGCGTCGAGAGGATAATCCCATCGGCGGCGATATCCACCCGGCTGAAGCTGCCAATCTGTACCTCAAAGTGGCACATGCTGGTCAACGGCTCGCGGTTGATCACCATTTCGTTCAGCCCCAGGGCTTCCCACATCATCGTGCCGTCACGATACACCTGCACCATCAGCATGGCGCGGTTTTCGATTTCATATTCGCCCGCCAGCACCGTATCCACCGCCGTCGCCAAATCCGTCGCCAACACTTCGGTCAAAAAGCCCAAATGCCCCGTATTCACGGTCAGCAGGGGAATATGCTGGGGTGCTACCTGCCGAAAGGCCGACAGCACCGTACCATCGCCCCCCAGGACGATCGCGAACACCATATCTTTGTCAAACCCTGGCGGCGAAATCCGCTCGATCGGCGTATGGCAAATCGGACTGCCCGGAGCGGCATAGCCCAAAATTCCCCCTGCCCCCGTCGCCGTGACGACTTCCCAGCCCTTGGCTTCTAACTGCTGTTGCAGCACGATCATCGCCGCACAAGCCGAGGGCTTTTGATCGTTGTAGATGATGCCAGCTTTGGGCACGATCGGTCACTCCCAACGTGATTAGAATTTCGGATAGGCGCGATCGGTTTTGCGCTTTTTCTGCTTCTTTTTCTGCTTTTCCTGGGCCATTTCGACTTCCCGGAGTTTTTTCATAATCCGGCTGAAATATTCCTGCATATAGGCTTCGAGCGTGGACATTTCCCCCACTTCGAAGCCAAAGGTCTGATAGACATCGTCCATCGGCGCATTCAGTTCGCGTCCGGTGGCCATGACTTCGGTAAAGTCCAGCCGATCGGCAATGTTCCAAGCCCATTGGAAGAACCGCAATGTGCTGCGTGTCGCCCGTACCAGTGCCAGGGGCACGGTGGTCACCTTGGCGGTTTTGTCGGAACAGCGTTCACAGAGTTTGATAATATCCTGGGCGGCCCAAGCCCGCGTCCCGACGATCGGGTAGGTTTGCTTGATCGTTGCGGGCACCTTGAGCGCCTGCACGGCAAACTTGGCAATGTCGATCGTGTCCATATAACCGACTGGCGAAGTTTTGCCCGTCAGCCACACCGACTGCCCTTCCAAGATCGGAATGGCATATTGCCCGATCAACCCCTGCATGAAGCCCGCCGGACGCAGAATCGTATAATTCAGCCCCGACTCCGCCAGATACAGCTCCATACAATGCTTGATCTGCATCAGCGAGACATTCGGAAACTGCTCGCTGTCCAAGATCGAGAAAAATACATAGCGATCGATCTGCGCCCGCTGCATGGCGGCGATCAAATTCAGCTTGCCTTGCCAATCCACTTGCTTAATACTCAAGGGATCCGCCGCGCGCGCCGTCGCCGCATCAATCACAGCGGTCACGCCTTCCAACGCATCGTCGAGGGTTTCTGAATCGAGGAGGTTGCCGCTGACAAGTTGGGCACCCCATTCCTTCAAGAAAGCCGCCCGTTTCTGATTCCGCACCAAACAGCGGACTTCATAGCCCTGATCCAATGCCCGACGAGTAATCTGTCTGCCCAGCGTGCCAGTGGCACCCACAATTAATAGGGTCATGGAGGTTCCGCGAGAACTATGTGACAAAATGTTAACTTCTCTGCTGCATTCTATCAGAAAAGCACCGGGGATCATGCCATCGGCTCAAACTGTCAAAATTCTGGGGGGCAAGGTTGGGGGGGATTTTGTCGGATTTGCAGTGCGGGTGGGGCTTCTCAGTTAGGCCCAGCCCGTTACAAAACTTCCTACTAAAAAGTCAAAGGTGATCCACTCAACCCTTGACTTCTACGAAAATATGGTGGCCTGTAGCAATACTGCGATCGTGGGTGATGCGGATGGCTGGCGATGCGTTTTCGCCTAGGGCGAGCACCGCATCCTACTCTTCGCCGCCTTGAATCTTCAGCAAGGCGAACCCCAAAACTAAGCCGACTAGAATCAAACTAGAAGACAATAAGGCGGTGGTAAAAATTTCTCCCATGAAAATCGCTCCTCTTAAAAATCAAGTGAAATAAATACTCGGCCGGAGTCGATCCGAAACTGGCTCACACAATTGTAAACCAATTCTGACCGCGCTCATCGGCGCCGATCGCGCACAACTCCCATCATCATGCCAAAACCCAGACTGATTATCACGATCGGGGATCCAGCCGGAATCGGCCTGGAGGTGGTTTTGCGGGCCTTGACTGACCGGGCACAGCGCGAACAATGGCTGGCTCAAGCCGATCTGTCGATCGTCGGCAGTCAGTTGCTCATCCAGCAGACGATCACGCAGTTGGGTTTTGCGCCGTTGGACAGGGCGATCGGCATCATCGATCGGCCCCACTCCCAACCGATCCAAATCGGCGTTGGCAATGCCGCCAGTGGAGCCGCCAGTTTCGACGATCTCAATACCGCGATCGACCTGACCTTAGCGGGCGCATTCGATGGCATTGTGACGGCCCCGATCGCTAAGTCCGCTTGGAAAGCCGCCAGACATTTATATCCCGGCCAAACGGAGTTGTTGGCCGAAAAAGCGGGGGTCGATCGGTTTGGCATGATGTTTGTGGGCCGATCGCCTTATACCGAGTGGGTGCTGCGGGCGTTACTGGCCACGGTGCATATTCCCCTGAGCCAAGTGCCGAAGGCACTCACCCCAGACGTGATGAGCCGGAAGCTGGAGTTGTTGCTCGATTGTTTGGTGCAGGATTTTGGGCTGACGACGCCGCGCATCGCGATCGCTGGACTCAATCCCCACAGCGGCGAACGCGGCCAACTCGGCACGGAGGAAGTGGAATGGCTGCAACCCTGGCTGGAGGATGCCCGATCGCGCTATCCCCACGTCCAGTTCGAGGGTTTAATCCCACCCGATACGATGTGGGTCAAACCCGGCCAAGCCTGGTTCCGGGATGGGGGCATTCAAACGGCCGACGCCTATCTGGCGCTGTATCACGACCAGGGATTGATCCCGGTGAAGCTGATGGCCTTCGATCGGGCAGTGAATACGACGATCGGTCTCCCCTTTGTCCGGACTTCGCCGGATCATGGCACGGCCTTTGACATTGCCGGAAAAGGCCGTGCCAGTGCCCAAAGTATGGTCAGCGCGATCGATTGGGCGATCTATCTCTGTCAGCAACGTCGTTGATCCAAACTTCCAGTGCAAATTGAAATCGATCGGGCCAGCCGCCGTTGGTGGGGGGCACGATCCCGTATGATCAATATCTGTAATATTCAACCATTGACTCCGATGGTCAATCCCCGACTATGCCCAACGATCGTCGTGTCGCCCGTGTGGCGGAGCAAATTAAGCGTGAAGTGAGTCAGATGGTGATGTCTGGCATTAAGGACGATCGGGTCGGTTCCGGTATGGTCAGCGTCACGGACGTGAAGGTGTCCGGGGATCTGCAACATGCGAAGATTTTTGTCAGCATCTACGGCACCGACGAAGTTCGGGCCGAAACCATGGCGGGACTGGTCTCGGCCACCAGTTTTGTGCGACGGGAAATCGGTCAGCGCGTGCGGTTGCGCCGGACACCGGAAGTTTTGTTTGTCGAAGACCGATCGCTGGAGCGTGGCACCAGTATGTTGAGCTTGATCAACCAATTGACCAATGAGCGGAAGGAATCCGGTGTTGAAGATTGGTTGAATGAGGAGGCGAAAGTGGAAGCGGCCAACGCGATCGTTGAGGATGACGACGATGATTTTGATGACGAGGATGACGATGAGGATTAAGTAATCCCTGCCGAACCGCCCCCCGGCCCCCAATTCTGGGGGAGCATGAGTGATTTTTGTAGGTTGGGTGCAGCAACGCGGAACCCAACGGGCCAGGATGTTGGGTTACACTCCGTTTCACCCAACCTTGTATGTGAGCGGGGGTGAAAATCTTCGCTAAGCTCAAGAGAGCCGCCGATGCGGGAAACCGGGAAGAGACGCAGGACCCAACCGTAAACTCAACGAGTTTGTGATGTAGATCATCGCGCCTTCCCT
>JANOQX010000097.1:0-6770 GCA_031415035.1 Cyanobacteria bacterium VAR_4_metabat_243 | reverse complement strand
TAGCTCGTAAACAAGTCTGGTAGAATGGTGGAAACATTTTTGTTTTTTTGGTTGCGTCAAAGCAACCTTATTCTTTTTTTGTTCCACTTGTCACCAACCCTTCTCTATCATGGCTTTGAGGCTAGTTGTCATCCCTTAAGCTTTATCTCAGACACCTCAAAGCTAAAATCATGGCAACGAAGTCTAAAACTATTGATCCCAAGTGTGTTCGCTGTGCCCTTTTGAGTGGAGAGACGGCGAAGAGTACCCATGATTGTTGGGTGTCGGCGACTTGTCCGAGTAAACGGCATTACATCAAAAACCGTGAAGGAATTAGCCAGCAGCGCCGCAAGAAAAGAATCGAGGTAGTTCATCAAGTTGTGGTGCCCCAGGTGGTCTATGGCAATTTGTTGATTTGGCGGGAGCTACGCCAGGATTCGCCGATTCATGCGATCGGGGCGGATATTTGGGATGGTGAGAGGCGGTTGGCGGTGGTTACGCCAAATCATTGTGCGGGGTGGTTGCCAAGTCAGGTTCATTCCTATATTCGGCAAACACTTAATATCTTAGAAAATGCTTATGGCTTCCAAAAATTCGCTTCCCAAATCATCGAACACCCAGAGCAATGTGCCATCCGGCCATGCCCCCTCCATTCTTCAGTTGTCGTTTTGGGATCTGTTAGCGGAAGCAACTAGGGTACCTTTGGATGCTGAGTTGTCGATGCTTTTTGATGATTTGGATGAGGCGATCGCTAATCTATCGATCGATCAACAGATTTTTGTGGCGGGTGAGGGGTTGGCGCGGGTCGGGGAAATTGTTGGTTTGCGGGCTGAGATTCATCTTCAGGAGATCAATTATCTGTTGCACCCGGAGCAGGAGCCGGTGATGGCTTTGGATGTGTTCGATCGGTATGTGCGCCAGAGTATGGTGGTGGATTTGGAACAGTTTTGTGCGGCTCCTGAGTTGCCGGAGGTGGAGCGGGGTTATGTTCGATCCGCTGTGGTGGAGCCGATGAGTGAGGAGCAGGTGATGGCTGAAGTGATTGCGGCAATTCATGATGAGGAGCCGGAGTCACCGTTTGCTTTGGCGCATGATGAGGATATTGGTTGTTGGAGTGCCAGGATTGGGGATTGTTTGTTGGAGGCTGGAGGTTCGATGGGGTTTTGGTCGATCGTTGAGGTTACGAGGTTGAAGGCGATCGAGGTTTGGTTAGGACTGTTGTTGGGTTCTGGGGCTTTTATGGAACGCAGTGGGGCTGGGGGTGACGAGGGGTTTTATCGGCGTGGTGAGATTTTGGTTGTTGGGGGTCGATAGCTTCGCTTGTGCCAAAAGCGAAGCTATCGACCTTGGTGATGGAGGAACGATATCAAAAGTTTGAGATTTTATGAAAGCTGCATCCCAAGTTGGATTTTGACTATGCGTTCGATCGACTTCATTTCATCTTCTGACACCGATCCCAATTTATTTACCAACCGTTCTTTGGATGCTGTTGTCAATTGATCTGCCATTGCCTTACTTTCTTTTCCATCCACTACCACTATTGCTTCACTGGGGTACAATCGACCAGTGTTTTTTGTCAGTGGTATGACTTGAACTCGATTTAATGCCGAATTTGCTGCATCATTGCTAATAATCACCGCTGGTCGAGTTTTCCGAATTTCTCCACCCACAGACGGGTCAAAATCCACCCACCAGATTTCACCCCTAAGCATCATTAACACTCCCAATTAGTCCGTTACTCCATTCCAATGCTTCGAGTTCTCGTTCTGTGTCTGCTGCCATTGCTTGGTACGCCGATGCCAAATCTTCTTTCAAGACATGTGGGCGCGCCAAGTTTTCTAGGAATTTACTGATATTACCTTTACCGACAACCCGATAGAGAGCATCGTAAACTTCTCTATCGATCGTGATGGTCATTTTTTGTTGCATGACATTTTTACTCAATCTACTATCATATTTTAGCACGTACACGTATTCGTGTGAATACCAAACCTCGATCGCCTTCAACAAAACCCATGACCCCAAAACGATCAACAACCTTCCTCGGGATCACCAATTTCAGCAGCGATCGAAGGCTCACCGCGAATTCACTAACTCCGTTGCAGCACGGTGGAATCGGGGATGACGAGTGATTCTAGAGGTGCGGTGGGATTTTGGTTCTGGGGATTGATCGGGCTTGATGAATGAGTGGGGGTAGATGGAAAACAGTCTGTCTAAATATCCAATTCGGGGTACTGTGCGGAAATTTGTCAGCCTAACACCCTATTTTTGGGGAGATAGGCTGAAGTTTGTAGATCTAAACACCCGAAATGGTGTATCAGACTTATCTGTCGGTCTAATCAGTTGTTCGGCGGCAGCGCGCGGCTTGAATATTATCGCAACATTCAACCTATAAAATTAGGAATCGCCGCTCCATTTGTTTTCATCATGCAAAATCAACAGCTACCTATTTTATTCGACCAAAAGGCCGCTGCTTCCTACGATACTGCCTAACCAACCAATAGAGACGACGCAGTAATGTCTTGGTACGAGGTCTTAGTTCGGTGGCCTGCTCAGCTCATCGGTGGTGTTATATTACTGGAGTATGAATTCATGTACAAAAATCAAATTTGGCTAGTTCTGACCATTTTATCGATCGCGATCGGCGTTGCTTGCATACAAAACATGCGCAAAGCGGCAAATGAAACTTCCTCTTCTAGTGCTGCCGGAACGACGGTTTCATCGGCATCATGCAAGCCGATCGAAACCAGAAGGGCAAATGCGTCAGAACAGCAACCGACTTTCCAAGGACAGACACGTACTTGTGCTGTAAAGTCTAACGTCGCTTTTGAGGTAACGGTGTTAGCGAAAGGCTTAGTCAAACCCTGGGCGGTCGAGCCGCTGCCGAACGGTGATCTCTTAATTACCGAAAAAACGGGACAGCTTCGCATTGTTTCGGCGAAAGGCGGCATCGGGCAACCGATCGGTGGATTGCTGCCCGTCGGCTTTGGCGGATTGTCGGAGGCCAGCGGGCAGGGCGGTTTGCCGCCGATTACCGCGCGCGGACAAGGTGGACTTCTTGATGTTGCTTTAAGCCCCGATTTTACCAGCGATCAGACTATTTTCTGGAGCTTTTCGGAACAGCGAAAAGGCGGCAGCGGCACGAGCGTCGCGCGCGGTAGACTAACCAACGATCGGAAGAATCTAGAACAGGTTCGTGTCATTTTCCGCGCCCTGCCGACTTACGACAACGGCTTGCACTTTGGTTCCCGTCTCGCTTTCGGACCGGACAAGATGCTCTATATCACGCTCGGCGATCGCTTCGACCGACCAAATCGCCCGAAAGCGCAGCAGTTAGATACCCATCTTGGCAAAATCATTCGCATCGATCGGAACGGTTCGGTGCCAGCCGATAATCCATTCGCTAAGCAGTCGGGTGCGATGCCCGAAATATGGACGATCGGACATCGCAACATTCAATCGGCGACGTTCGACAAACAGGGACGATTGTGGACGGTGGAAATGGGTCCGCAAGGCGGCGACGAGTTGAATCTAATCGAAAAAGGTGAAAATTATGGTTGGCCAGTTGTCACTTTTGGCGAAGAATATTCAGACGATGCGATTGCGGGTGCTGTCACGGCGCGCGAAGGTTATAAGCATCCGGTTTATTATTGGGACCCAGTGATTGCGCCTTCGGGGGCGCAATTCTACACAGGCAAAGCTTTTCCAGCTTGGCGCGGGAGTCTATTTGTCGGCGCTTTAAGAGAAAAAAGACTTGTGAGACTAATCATTAAAGACAATCGCGTCATTGGCGAAGAACATCTGCTGACCGATCGCGGACAACGAATCCGCGATGTCCGTCAAGGCTCTGATGGCGAACTTTATATCGTTACCGATGAGACTAACGGAGAGCTTTGGAAAATCACACCAAAACCCTAAACTAAAGGTTTCCAGAACAGAAGCGCTAATCAGCGATTGCGCACAGCAATTCCAAATTCAGAACGGATTTACGTCGCTTCAGCCGATCATGTCTCCTCAATAGAGCTTAATTTCAACGAGAAATCAAGGGTTTCAGCCTCTGATAATTTTGAATTTGGAATTGCTGTACTTCTTTTTATGTGGGCAGTCCCAGTATCAGGATACTTATTGTCAAATTCATTTCGATCGAATAATGTGAAGTTTTTTGGCTTCGTCTTACCGGATGTTTCCCCCAGAATTCAGCAATGGAAGATCTAGGCAGAAATCTACATTTTTGGTTATCCTATACCTTTCTGGCATTTGTCGTGCTGCATACGATCGAGCAACGAAAGGTAGTGCGGGCAAATTGGCGGCGGTTCCGGCAGTTTCTTCGGTCAAAGCTTAATCCAGTTTGACCGGGTTTTCTGGAGAACAGTGCTTACTTTTTACATGAATAAACTTGGAGAAATCTATGCAAAATTTGACCCGGCGCGAGTTTATGATTACTGCCTCTCTCTCAACTGGATTTGCGATGGCAGCCAGTCCAGTTGCTGCCAAAACCCTCATCACCGATACCAAAGGCTTACGTGCAGGGGCTGTAAAAATCCCTGTCAAAGATGGAGCAATTCCGGCCTATCGCGCAAAACCCGCCTCAGGTAATAATTTTCCGATTATTCTGGTCATTCAGGAAATTTTTGGAGTGCACGAACACATTCAAGATGTGGTGCGCCGCCTTGCCAAACTGGGTTATTTGGCGATCGCCCCAGAGCTATTTGTGCGTCAGGGGGATGTATTGAAACTAAGCAACGTCGAAGAGATTCGCGCTGTTGTGGCCAAGGTGCCTGATGCTCAAGTTTTAGCGGATCTCGATGCAACATTGGCTTGGGCGGTTAGGTCATCGAAGGGCAATGTCGATCGAGTCGGCATCACAGGGTTTTGCTGGGGTGGTCGCATCACCTGGCTCTACGCAGCCTACAACCCCAAGGTCAAGGCTGGAGTTGCCTGGTATGGCAGACTAGTGGGAGAATCTAAGCCCTTAACGCCTAAGCATCCCGTTGATATCGCACCTACTTTGAGCGTTCCGGTGCTCGGACTCTATGGCGGGAAGGATACCGGAATTCCATTAGAATCAGTGGAGAAAGTTTGCGCGATCCTGAAGTCAGGTCGAAGCAAATCGGAAATTGTTGTGTACCCAGAGGCACCTCATGCTTTCTTTGCTGACTATCGCCCCTCCTACCGTGAAACAGAAGCCAATGATGGTTGGGATCGCCTTCAAGAGTGGTTTAAAAGCCAGGTTTGATTTAGGAGAAACCGCGAGATCGTAAGTGGATGTTCAATATTGTTATCTCGATTGTTCTTTTGGAGATCTGCTCTCAGGTATCAATGCCAATGAATGCGTTCACTCCGCTCAAAGCTTTAATTCTGCCAGAAGTTAAATGGTGCCTCCTGCATAACGTTGCCACCTAACCTAACCGAAAATCGATCGGTTAGGTTAGGTGGCTCTAGTGATCGGTGTTGGCAGTGCTTGAAAACTTTCTGTTGGATTCATTAAACTTAAGAAGTTGAGTAAGCTCATCCTCAAGATTGCTTTAAAGCTATGGCATTTGAATTAGATCATCTCTTTATCTTGACTGATATCGGCGCTCCCGAAGCTGAGTGCCTAGCATCATTCGGCTTGGTGGAGGGTCGCTCTAATACTCATGCAGGGCAGGGCACAACCAATCGCTGTTTCTTTTTCCACAATGCAATGTTGGAGTTGTTATGGGTTCACGATCCGGCAGAGGCGAAATCCGAGGTCATTCGTCCCACTCGGCTTTGGGAGCGATGGGAGAATCGCAATAACGGAGTTTGCCCATTTGGGATCTGTTTACGTCCAGCCCCAGGTTTTAATAACACGGTTGCATTCTCCAGTTGGCCATATCGCCCACCCTATTTACCTCAAGAACTAAACATTGAGATAGGAAATAATAGCGATGATTTGACGGAGCCACTGCTGTTCCAGACTCCTTTTGGTCAACGCCCAGATCGATCGCCTGTTCAGAAGTTGAAGCCTCTGGAGCATGGTATGGGTTTACGCGAAATTACCCGCGTACAATTGGTCAGTCCTGCCACAAATAATTTATCGCCAGAATTGCAAGCGGCGATCAACACCAATCAGGTCAGGGTAAGAGTAGGAGTAGACTATTGCGTAGAGCTTGGATTTGATGGGGAAGTGCAGGGGCATCAAATAGATTTTCGCCCTAGATTGCCGCTTGTCATTAGTTGGTAGCATAAACCCGCCACCTAACAAGCGGCTGTACTCGGAACGTTGTTACTTAATCGTTTATGATACAAAGTATATTGTTGTCCGGTGCGCCGAGAATCCACCGCAGCCGATCGAACCCCAACCCCCTCAGAACCTCGATCGCCTTCAACAAAACCCCTGACCCTAAAACGATTGACAACCCGTCTCGGCACCACCGGCACACCACCAACTTCAACAGCGATCGATAGCTCGAAAGTAAACATCCAACGATATCGCCAGCAATTCCAAATTCAAAATTTTTGTGGGCTGAAACGTCGAGCCTTCATGCTAAATGATCTCTTCCAATGGTTGTCTAATGGCTGGAACGACCTAAACTGGTTTTGAATTTGGAATTGCTGCGATATCGCCGATCGATCACAGCAATTCCAAAACCACAATCCCCCGCTCACTCCCGATTCGATAGCTCCGCTCTTAAGGGATGACAACAAGGTCAGGACTCAGACTGTATAATCGATAGAGCATTCAGTCCTTCTCTGAAATTCCTTTGCTTATTAGGCTTAAGATTAGTAAGCTGGATTACCAGATCTGGCCACTCGTTCATCGCATTCAC
>JANOQX010000096.1:0-45449 GCA_031415035.1 Cyanobacteria bacterium VAR_4_metabat_243 | reverse complement strand
CACCCCCATCTTGGATTCAGCAGTACTGCATGGCGAATTCAGAATTTGTCCGACTCCGCTGCCCAATCGCCCCTCGACTATAAGTCGGGGCTACAGGCGCAAGTCCTGGCGGACTAGGAAATGCAGTCCCCAAGGGACTTTTGCTGTTAGCCCCGACTTATAGTCGAGGGGCGGGTCAGTTGCGTAGTCCCGACGATTTCGATTCCTCGATCGCCAATTTCACTCGCACCTGCATATTTGTAAAACTGGCGACCTTTTCACTGTCCTTCGGATCGATTTTCACTTTCACCGTCACGACCCGCGCATTCTGATCCGTGGTGGGTGTGCTGCCCCCTGCATCTTGCTGGTTTTTCTTGCCGACTTGCAGCCCGATCGATTGGACGATGCCCTGCAATTCGCCGTTAAAACTGTTGTATTCGCTGCTGACGGTGGCTTTCTGGCCCTGACGGACTTTGCCAATACTGGATTCGGGAATCTCGGCGATCGCGTACATTTGGTTGGTTTTGGCCAGTTCGACGATGCCTTGCTGGGTATTCACCTGCTCACCGACGCGGGTATTGATGCGGAGGATTTGACCCGAAATCGGCACCCGGACTTCGGCATCGCGCAAATTCGCTTGCTTCTGGTTTACGGCAATGCGTGCTTTTTCGAGCTGGGCTTGGGCGATTTCGATGTCCACGGGTCGCACTTCACTGAGCGCGACTAGCTGCGAGGTGGCTTGGCTGATTTCGGCTTCTAGGGTTTCGATCGTTTGGGTCAGGCTGGCCCGTTTTTCCCGCACTGTGGCCTGGGCAATGTCTAAGTCGCGTTGGGTTTCATCCACGGACGATCGGGCGATCGCCCCCTTGCCATGCAATTCCTGGCGGCGTTGGTACGTCAGTTCGACATTATGCAGATTGGCATTGGCGGTGTCGATCGCGGCTTGTTGTTGGATTTGGCTGGAGCTGAGTTGGGCTTTGAGTTTCTCGATCGCGGCGGTTTGGGCGGCGATTTGGGCGAGTTTCGATTCACCTTGCGCGGTTTTGAGGAGTTCGGCTTGGCGCAGTCGGACATCCGTCTCGGCATCCTGCAAATCCGCTTCGCGTCGTTCGATCCCTTGGAGAATGGCGATCACTTGATTCGCTTCGACCCGATCGCCTTCTTTGACCAGGATTTTGTTGACCCGGCTATCCTGGGCATTGGGCACCGAGAGTTTGATCACTTCCCCCTCCGGTTCCAGTCGTCCGAGCGCCACCACACTATTCACCGGTGCGGGCGATACCGATGGCGTCGGCGTTGGCTGGGCGGCAGACTGCGGATTGCAGCCCGCCAGCAGCCAGGGTATCAATAAGGTCGAGCCAAGGGTGATTGCACGGAATTGTGGGCGCGATCGACTGCACATATTTTTCTCAAATCACCGCAATTTATGGTTCTAGCATAATCGATCGACTGCTTGGTGACTGGTGGTTTGAGTCATGACCTGGCATGACCAAAGTCATGCCGTGCCCAAAGAAAATTCGAAAAACTGCATAAGTTTGATTGTGCCCGGACGATATACGGGCATACCCCCAGAGTCGGGGTTCAGTACCGCTTTGATCCGTAGGAGTTCGACGTTATGCCAGTAGAAACCAGCATCGGTGCGTTAGTCGATAATCGCGCCTTTACCAATACCTTAAGTGCGCTCAATCCCAACGATACCTTTAGTTTCACCCTCAGTTCGACCCAAAACCTCGCGCTCAGTGCCAATGCGAATCTCACCCTATTCCGGGCCAGCGCGATTAATGGGGCGTTTGAGCCAACGGAGGCGATCGTCCGATCGCGGATTACCAGCGGCACCAACCAAGCCATCAGCCAAACCCTGGCGGCAGGTAGCTATATTATTAAGGTCGCCCAACCCACCACCGGGACGACGAATTACACCCTGCGCCTTTCGACCAATAATCCCGGTCAGATTTATGACATCAATGCCCTGTACACGCCCCAAACCTTCACGGGCACCGTGGGTACGACCAATCCGATCGACCTCTACCGTCTCAGTCTGGACAATCGCAGTGATTTGCAAATTCGCCTGCGCGGTCTGAGTGCCGACGCCGATTTAATCCTGGGGGCCGATCGGAATCGCAATGGCATATTCGATGCCGGGGAAGAACTGGCCCGATCGAATCGCTATCGCAACTTCGATGAATTGCTCAATCGCACAGGCGCGACTGCCTTGCCTGCCGGGGAATATCTGATTCAGGTCAAGCAATTTTCCGGAGATACGCACTATCGGTTGGAACTGACACCCAAGTCGATCGATGTGGCGACGAATCCTGTTACGGGGCGGCCCGCAGCGGACTTGACCGGGGAACTGCGCAATGTCACTCCCCCCGACACCCGCAAAGCCGATCACACTGGACGGGCGCAACTGACGGTGACCAATCAAGGACTGGGACTGGCTAGTGGCCCGATGCGGGTGAATCTGTACGCCTCGACTAATCAAGATATTGATGCGAACGACGAATTGCTCACGAGCCAAGTGATTAATGTCAATCTGAATCAAGGTCAGACGCAGTTGGTGGATTTTCGCTTCGGTGCGCCTACAGGCGTTGCGCCGGGAGCCTATTACTTAGTGGCGCGGATCGATAGCACCAATGCGATCGCCGAAACCAATGAACGATTCAATAACGATACGCGCTATGCCGTCTCCGCTCCCGGTACGGACGTAATTGTCGATTGGAATGCGGTGCTGCTGAATGCGATCCAAGCGGTGGAAACGTCGCCCCCGATCGCGGCCCGCAACCAAGCGATCGTCCATGCGGCGATGTTCGATGCGGTGAATGGAATTGAACGGCGCTATACCAATTTTTTGGTGAATGTCAGTGCGGAGGATGCGGTGGGCGCTTCGACGATCGCGGCGGCGGCCCAGGCGGCCTATCAAGTGTTGGTTGATCTGTATCCGACGCAGCGGGCCGAATTCCAGATGCAGTTAGACCGATCGCTGGCCGAAGTGGCCGATGGGACGGCGGAAGATCGGGGTATTGCGGTGGGTCAGTTTGTCGCCGATCGGATGCTCGCCAATCGGGTGAATGACGGTGTGGCGGGATCCCAGGATCGCTATACCCCCGGCACCGCGCCCGGTAGCTATCAATTCACGCGGCCCGATAACTTTGTGGCGCTGTCGGGATTTGGCCGTGTGACGCCCTTCGCGATCGATAATGTGAATCGGTTTGTGCCCAATGGCCTGCCCGTTTACGGCAGCAATCAATATGCCGCCGAACTGAATGAAGTGCAGCGGTTGGGTGGCCTGAACAGCGCCACCCGGACGGCGGATCAAGCCGAAATCGCCCTGTTCTGGGGCTACGATCGCGGTGACACGTTCCGACCACCGGCCCAGTGGAATCAGATTGCTCAGACGATCGCCATATCCGAAGGCACTTCGCTGCTGACCAATGCCCGGTTGTTTGCGCATATGAATCTGGCCCAAGCCGATGCCGGAATCGTCGCTTGGCAGACGAAATATACCTACAACCAACTGCGGCCCATTACTGCTGTGCGCACGGCGGATACCGATGGCAATGCCTTGACGATCGGTGATCCGAATTGGCAGTCGTTCTTGCCGACCCCGCCGTTCCCGGATTACGTTTCTGGCCATGCCACCTTTGGCGCAGCGGCGGCGGGCGTGCTCGAAGCCTATTTTGGCAAAAACTATGCGTTTAGTGTGACGTCGCAGGAAATGCTGGGTGTCGCCCGATCGTTCAATAGCTTTGCGGCAGCGGCAGCAGAAAACGGCGTCAGTCGGGTGTATGCCGGGGTGCATGTCCAATCCGCGAATCGCGATGGCTTGACGGCGGGGGTGCGGGTCGCGGACTACGTGTTAGCAAATACCCTGACGGTTTAAAGTTGATAACGTGATAAATGTCACATCAGGAAATCACAGAAAATAGTCAAATGAATAATTATTTCTTGATCACCGTATAGACGAATATCCACTCGTGTTACGGAAGGAATTGAATTTATGGCTGTAGAAGTTTCCCTGGGTGCATTGATCGACGATCGCACTTTTACAAATCAGTTAAATCTGACTAATCCCAATGACACTCTGAGTTTTAGCCTCAGCTCGACCCAAAATGTCCGACTGAGTGCGAGTGCCAATCTCGCGCTGAGTCGGGCAAATGTACTGAATTCTCAACTTGCACCCACCGAGTTAATTGCTCAATCAACGCGCTCCAACGGGGCCGATCAAAGCATTAGCCAAACGTTGACATCTGGCAACTACATTGTTACGGTATCGAATGCTAGTAGTGGGTCAATTGACTACAGTTTTAAGCTCTCGACCAACAATCCGGGCCAGATCTACGATGTAAATGCATTGTCTGGGCCACAGACTTTTACCGGGACGATCGGGAATCCGAATCCGATCGATCTGTACCGTTTCCGGCTCGATCAGCGCAGTGACCTCCAAATTAATCTGGGGGCGTTGAATGCCGATGCGAGTTTAGTCTTGGGGGCCGATCGCAACCGTAATGGGGTCTTCGATGCGGGCGAGGAAATCGGCCGATCGGAGCGGGCGGGCATCCTGGCTGAGTCGTTGAATCGCTCTGGCACCACGGCCTTGGCAGCGGGTGAATACCTGATTCAAGTCAAGCAAGTGACGGGCGATACCCACTACCGCCTGGGCCTGACACCAGCGGCGATTAACGTCACGCCAACGGCTAAGGGGCATCGCGGGCGGCATGGGCATCACGGGCGTCACGGCAAGGCCCCGGCGGACTTGACGGGAGAAATTCGCCATGTCAGCGCCGCCGATATCCGGCTGGCTGATAGTAGCGGCCAAGCCCAAGTCAACGTCACCAATCAGGGACTGGGCAAGGCGCGTGGCCCGGTGCGGGTGAATCTGTACGCTTCGACCAATCCAACGATCGATGCGAATGATCAATTGCTCGGGAGCCAAACCCTGCATCTCGATCTGCGCCAAGGTCAGTCACAATCAGTCAACTTCCACTTTGGCGCACCGACGGGTGTGGCTCCGGGCATGTATTACCTCGTGGCGCGGGTCGATAGCACCAACGCGATCGGCGAAAGCAACGAGCAAAACAACGATGCCCGCTATGTCGTATCGGCCCCTGGGACGGACGTGATTATCGATTGGAATGCGATGTTGCTGAATGCGATCCAGGCCGTGGAGACTTCCCCCGCGATCGCGGCGCGTCACCAAGCGATGGTACATGCGGCGATGTTCGATGCGGTGAATGGGATTGAAGGTCACTACAGTCCGTTCTTGTCTCATGTGCATCCGGAATGTGCGGTGGGCGCATCGTCGATCGCGGCGGCAGCACAGGCGGCTTACCAAGTCTTGGTCGATCTCTATCCGACCCAACGATCGGAATTTGCGATGCAGTTGGCCCGATCACTATCGGAAGTGACTGATCGGGCAGCGGCCGATCGTGGCATCGCGATCGGCCAATGGGTGGGCGATCAAATGCTCGCCGATCGCCGCAATGATGGCATTACTGCCGCCCAGGATGTCTATACTCCCGGCACTGCACCCGGTAGCTATCAATTCACCCGCCCGGATAACTTTGTCGCATTGCCCAAGTTTGGCAAAGTCGTCCCGTTTGTGATGGATGATGTCAACCACTTTGTCCCCAATGGGTTACCCGCATACGGTAGCGATCAGTATGCCGTCGAGTTGAACCAAGTGCAGCGCTTGGGTGGCATTGACAGTCCCGATCAGACTGGGGAACAAGCCGAAATTGCCCTGTTCTGGGGCTACGATCGACCCGATACCTTCCGGCCACCGGCCCAGTGGGATCAAATTGCCCAGACGATCGCCATCAAGGAAGGCAGTTCGTTGCTGACCAATGCGCGGCTATTCGCCCATTTGAATATCGCCCAAGCCGATGCGGGGATTGTCGCTTGGCAAACCAAGTACGTGTATAACCAACTGCGGCCCATTACCGCCATCCGGATCGCCGATCAAGATGGGAATGACCAGACGATCGCTGATCCCAATTGGCAGTCCTTCCTGCCCACGCCGCCGTTCCCGGACTATATTTCGGGCCATGCCACCTTTGGGGGCGCGGCAGCGGCGGTGCTCGAGGCGTACTTTGGCCAAAACTACGCCTTTAGTATGACCTCACAGGAAATGCCGGGAGTCTATCGATCGTTCGATAGTTTTGCGGCGGCGGCAGACGAAAATGGGATTAGCCGGATTTATGGCGGGGTGCATATTGAGGCGGCAAATCGCGATGGTGTGATGGCCGGGCGCAACGTGGCGGCGTACGTATTGAGCCATGCCATGGTGGCCTAACGGTTTAACCGTGACCGCAGAGTCGCGCCAGTAAGTTCAACAGTTCCGGTGCGGCAAATGGCTTCGCTAAAAATGCCTGCACCGGTTCTTTCATCGTGGTTTTGACTGCCTCATTGGTGGCCAGTCCGCTCATGGCAATAATCTGCACGGCGGGATTAAGTTTGTGCAATGTGCGAATAATCGTAATTGAGTCGAGGGACGGCATCATCAGGTCGAGCAGGACGACGCGGATGTGCTGTTTGTGTTGGGCATACAGGGCGATCGCTTCGATCCCATCATTGGCCGTGAGCGTGCGATAGTTATAGGCTTCGAGGGTGGCCTTGGCGACTTCCTGGATGGCGACTTCATCATCGACAATCAGAATTAATTCATCGTGACCCGATCGGGGGGCGGCGTTGGCTTGGGCCTCGGCTTGATCGGTGGCGGTGGCGGGCAGATAGATGTTGAACCGAGTGCCTTTATCGAGTTCGCTGTAGACGTTAATAAATCCGTGGTGACTTTTGACGATGCCCATTACCGTTGCTAATCCCAATCCCGTCCCTTTACCGATCGCCTTGGTGGTGAAGAATGGATCGAAAATGTGATCGATCACAGCGGCTGGAATGCCCATGCCCGTATCGGTGATTGTCACCATGACATAGGAACCAATCTGGGCATCGACGTGCATCCGCGCATAATTTTCGTCGATCGTTAGATTTGCGGTGTCGATCGTCAGCGTGCCGCCATTGGGCATGGCATCGCGGGCATTCACACAGAGGTTCATAAACACCTGATGCAGCAGCGTCGCATCGGCCGCGATCAGCCACAAATCTGGGGCGAAATCCGTCACCAGTTCAATATTTTTGGGGAAGGCCTGTTTGATTACTTTGCGGATTTCGGCCAGTAAATGCGTGACTTGGGTGCTGGTGGGTTTGCCTTCGATGCCGCGCGTAAAGGAGAGAATTTGTTTGACCAAATCCGCGCCGCGATGGGTGCTGTCATGGAGGATTTCGAGCAATTCCTGGGTCGATTCGTCCATGTTTGGAATCTTCAGCGGCAATAATTCGACAATCCCCATAATCGGGGTCAAAACGTTGTTCAGATCGTGGGCAATGCCGCTGGCTAAGGTGCCCAGGCTGTCCAGCCGTTCGGTACGGCGGAGGGCCGCTTCGGTCAGTTTGCGATCGGTGATATCTTCGGCCACGCCAACGACCCGGTAGGGTGCGCCCGTGGCATTTTGCATCGGAAAGCCCCGATCGCGAATCCAGCGCGTCGTGCCATCGGGCCGGGTAATCCGATATTCCTCGTCGTACTGGCCGAGCAACGCCTGGGCAAAGAAGTTGGTTTCGACGCGATGGCGATCGTCGGCCCCGATCGGCTCAAACCACTGGCCAAAATCGTCATACAACCCCTGGCAAGTCCCGCCCCAAATCGGCTCATAGGCCGGACTGACGTAGATCATTTGGCGGGCATTCGGGTCGGCCATCCAAAACACACTTTCGGTCATGTTCTCCGACAATTGGCGAAAGCGTTCCTCGCTTTCACGCAGGGCTTGTTCGGCGATGTGCCGTTTTTGGCGATCGTGGGCTTCGCGCAGTTCCCGTTCCACGGCGGGGACGAGCCGGGCCAGATTGCCCTTCAACAAATAATCATTGGCCCCGGCCCGCATGGCGGCGACGGCGGTTTCCTCGCCGATCGTGCCGGAGACGATGATAAACGGCAAATCACACTGCTGCTGGAGCAACTTCAACGCTTCCGGCGCACTAAATCCGGGCAGGGTATAGTCGGCGATCACAATGTCCCAGACTTGGCGATCGAGGGCGGCTTGCATCGCGATCGGGGTTTCGACCCGAAGATAATCGACACTATAGCCCCCGCGCCGCAGTTCCCGCAGGAGCAACAGCATATCGTCCTCGGAATCCTCAACAATCAGTACATGGAGCGTTGCATCCATAGTGGCGACCTGGTTCAAACGGGGGGGGACTCATTCATCAGGAGCCAGTACATCCCAAGCTGCCGAATCGCTTCGGAAAACTGGACGAAATCGACCGGCTTGCAGATATAGCTGTTGCAACCCAGGCTGTAGCTATTGATCACATCCTGTTCTTCACTGGAAGTGGTCAAAATCACCACGGGCAAAAATCGGGTGCGGACGTCTTCCCGCAGACGGCGCAGGACTTCGAGTCCATCGACGCGGGGGAGTTTGAGGTCGAGCAAGATCACGGAGGGTTGATTGGTGACATCGCGATCGGCATAGAGTCCCGTGCCGAAGAGGTAATCCAGCGCCTCGACCCCATCCCGCGCCACGACAATCTCATTGCCGATGTGGTGCCGTTTCAGCGCTCGGATCGCCAGGGCCTCATCGTCGGGATTGTCCTCGACCAGGAGAATGATTTTGTTTTGTCCACGTTCTTTCATCGATCGGCCCCGGATGCATCGGCTGGTTGGCTGGGCAGGGTGAAGTAAAAGGTTGCGCCCTGTTCGCGGATCCCTTCGGCCCATACCTTACCACCATGACGGTGAATAATCCGCTGCACCGTGGCGAGGCCGATGCCGTTGCCGGGAAATTCGGTCACGCTGTGCAACCGCTGGAAGGGCGAAAATAATTTATTTTCATAGGCCATATCGAATCCGACCCCATCATCTCGCACCATGTAGGTGGTTTGGGGCGAATTGGTGGTGGCGATCGCCGACTCGTCCCGGCCGAAACTGATGTTCGCATGGGATCGCCCCGCCGTAAATTTCCAGGCATTATTTAATAAATTTTCCAAGATGACTTGAATCAACCGACTGTCGCCTTGGGCCACCAATCCGGGCTGAATGGTCACCGTGGCGCGGCGATCGGGCTGACTCTGCTGCAAATCGCGGACAATCTGTGTGGCCAATCGGCTCAAATCGACGGCCTCGCGTTTCATCTCACTGCGGATCACCCGCGATAACGTCAGCAAGTCATCAATCAAATGCCCCATCCGCTGACTCGCCGTCCGGATCCGCCGCAAATAATCATGACCCGCATCATCCAACCGATCGGTACAGTCTTCAAGCAGTGCCTGACTGAAGCCATCGATACTGCGCAGCGGTGCCCGCAGATCGTGGGACACCGAATAGCTGAAGGTTTCGAGTTCCTGATTCACCGATCGCAATTCGATCACGGCTTGTTGGAGTCCTTGGTTCAGTTCCTGCGCCTGCTGTTGGGCCTGTTGGCGATCGACGATTTCGGCTTGCAACTGCGCCATTAGTTCGGCATGGGATAGGGCCACTCCGAGGTGATGGGCAATCAGTTGGACAAACTCGATTTCCGTCGCTTGCCATTGACGCGGGGCGTGACATTGGTGGATACAGAGCAGTCCCCAGAGGTGCTCACCTTGGAGCAGCGGCACCGCCAGATTGGCCCGGACATGGAACTGGGAGAGGATATCGATATGACACTGGCTCAGACCCGCTGCCTGAATATCGGCCACGGCTTGAATCCGGCCCTGGTGATAATGCACCGCAAACTGGTCGCCAAAACAATGGTCATGGATTTTTTGGGCCATCGCCGACGGGAATTCGGGATCAACATCCTCCGAGACAAACTCCCCATCATTCCCACCCGTATCGGCATGGAAGCGAAACATCCCCACCCGATCGGCGGCCATCAACTGCCTGACCTCCGTCGCCGTCGCCTGAAAAATCGTCTCCAGATCCAGCGGATTGCGGATGCGCGTAATCACCTCGAATAGGTTTTTCTGGCGATCGACCTCAAGCGTCGCCTGACTCAGCGCCTGTTCCAGCGGTTGAATTTCCGCCGTCAGAATCTGTTTAAGCTGAGCAAAAGCGGCTTCATCGTGACAAGTATCCTGAAGTTTGGCGAACAGTCCTTGGATCATGGTCGAGCAATCCTGTAGCGCGCGAGTTCAGCAATTGTTGCCATTATAGCCGATCCCCGCTCCGCCTCCGAACCCGCATGGGCGGGCCGACCAGATTCGGTAAAAGCCTGTACCGCAAGGCGAACTGATTAGCCCGATCGCTGTCCTTTCACCCAAGCCCAAATCCGCTCCAACTTCAGCTTCCCGCGATACCGCTGAATCACTTCCCGCCCCGCCAACACCAGACCGATCCAAAAGATGATCTCCGCCCCGCCTACCATCAACCCTGCCGCGATCGCCTTCTGGCCCACCGACAACGGCAGAAACGGTAAAACTGGCAACAGCAACCACGGGATCAATGACCCGATCGCCAATCCCACCCCCAATTTCGCGATCCAAGTGAGCGGCACAGGTTTGTCAGACATCATGGTTCGGCATATTCAGCAATTAGTAGCCTACCATTGCGCCCAAGTTTTGCGGTAAGCTGAAGTCAGCACTTCTGTACTAGCAAGCCATGCTCGACCTGAACCAACTCGCCCGCCAAATGCAAGGCATCAGCCAGCATCTCGTCGAAGAATCTGTGGCCCTCCGCCAACGGCTGAATCGGGCGGAGGAATTGATGCTGTCAGCCCAGAAAGTGCAGGCGGAATTGGTCAATCAGCAAGCACTCTGGCGCGATCGCTTAATCTTCACCGCCGCTATCCCGATCGAGCCACTTAATACCCGCACCCCGATCGCCCTGGCCCCCAAAGCCCACACCGTCATCGCCACCGACGGCTCCCAAATCGCCCCCAGCCACCACGAAATCGCCTACTGCTATCTGCTCAACATTGGTCGAATTATTTTGCATTATGGTCAGAGCAAGTTGCCGTTGCTCGATAGCTTGCCGGAAGTGTTTTATCGGCCCGAAGATCTGTATGTGTCCCGGCAATGGGGCGTCCGCACCGAGGAATGGATGGGCTACTGCCGCACGTCCGCCGAATCGACGGTACTGGCCGAATTGGCCGAATCGTTTGCCAGTTCGACCGATGCACCAATCATCGCCATGACTGATGGTTCATTGTTGCATTGGTTTCTCGAACCGTTGCCGGGAGAAGCGCGCGATCGGATTTTGCAACCGATTCTGGAATCCTGGGCGCAACTGCGGGCGATGCGGGTGCCGATCGTCGGTTATATCAGTGCCTCGCGCAGCGGCGAAGCGACAAACTTTTTGCGGCTGCATACTTGTCCGTATATTGCACCGGATTGTGCGACCCACTGCGCCGATTTACCCAATAAAGCGCCTTGCCAGGTGCTCGACCCACTGCGGGATGCGGGAATTTGGGGGCGATTGTTAGCGCCGGGGGAGCGTAGTCCATTGTGGCGCAGTTCGGCGAAGATTCAGGATTTTTATGGGGACGATTATGCGATTCACTTTTGTTATGTGAATGTCGGTGCGGAAGTGGCGCGGGTGGAAGTGCCCGCTTGGGTGGCATTGGATGCGGATGTGTTGGCGATGACGTTGAGTTTGGTGGTGGCGCAGGTGCAGAAGGGGTATGGATATCCGGTGGCATTGGCGGAGGCGCATAACCAGGCGGTGGTCAGGGGGGGCGATCGTACCCGATTTTTTGCCTTGTTGGAACGGGAAATGGTGAAGGCGGGATTGCGGAATGTGGGGACTTCGTATAAGGAAGCGCGGAAGCGGGGGAGTATTGCTTAGAAGATTTGATTGACTACGCCGTTGACCCGCGGGGTGGGCGATGCCGGAGTCGGACAAATTACGAATTCGCCCGACGATCGATTACCCAAAGTAATCCTGCAATGCTTTCACCGTGAGCGGTTGTTGTTGCATCGCCTGAATCGCCGCCGCCGTGGCCTTCGCCCCCGCGATCGTCGTGACGATCGGTACCTTGTAATCGATCGCGGCCCGTCGAATTGCGCGACCATCGGACTGCGCTTCTTCACCCGATGGCGTATTGATGATCAGCTGGACATTGTGATTCTTAATCGCATCCAAGACGTGGGGGCGGCCTTCATGGAGCTTAAATACCAGTTCGGCGGCAATGCCATGCTCCTGCAATACCGATCGGGTGCCACTGGTGGCAACGATCGTAAAGCCCAAATCCACAAAGGTTTTGGCCACGGCGGCGGCGGCTTGTTTGTCCCGATCGTTCGTCGAAATAAACACGGCACCGGATTGTGGCAGGGACTGACTGGCACCGAGTTCGGCTTTGGCGTAGGCGCGCCCGAAGTCCACATCAATGCCCATAACTTCACCCGTCGATCGCATCTCAGGCCCGAGAATCGTATCAGTGCCAGGGAATTTGGCAAAGGGCAGAACGGCTTCCTTCACCGAGATATGGGTGGGAATGATTTCCGTTGTAAAACCTAATTCCGCTAGCGTTTTACCCGACATTACCCTTGCCGCAATTTTTGCGAGGGGCGCACCGATCGCCTTTGAGACAAACGGCACGGTGCGAGAAGCGCGGGGATTGGCTTCGAGGATATAAACCTGATCGCCTTGCACCGCAAATTGAATGTTCATCAGACCAATGACTTTCAAGGCCTTGGCGAGTTCTACGGTCCAAGTGCGGATTTGCGTGAGGACGGGTTCTGGCAACGACACCGTGGGCAGGGAACAGGCCGAGTCGCCGGAGTGAATCCCCGCTTGCTCAATATGTTCCATGACGCCACCGATCACGACGGCTCCCGTGGCATCGGCGATCGCGTCCACGTCAACCTCGATCGCGTTCTCCAAAAACTTGTCAATCAAAATTGGGTGATCGGGTTCGACCAATACAGCGGCGGTCATGTAGCGATCGAGTTCAGCGTCGGAGTAGACGATTTCCATGCCGCGTCCGCCGAGGACATAGCTAGGCCGCACAACGACGGGATAGCTGACGCGTTGGGCGACTAGGGCGGCTTCGGCGTAGTTGCGGGCGATGCCGTTGGGCGGTTGTTTGATGTTGAGTTCGTTGAGGATTTTTTCAAAGCGTTCGCGATCTTCGGCGGCATCGATCGAGTCGGGGGAAGTACCCCAAATCTTGGTTTGCACCGGGGGATTGTGGGATAAATACGCCTGTAATGGCACCGCGAGTTTCAATGGCGTTTGGCCGCCGAATTGGATAATAATACCAACGGGATTTTCGGCTTCGAGGATGTTCAGCACGTCTTCTTTGGTCAGAGGTTCGAAGTACAACCGATCGCTGGTGTCGTAGTCGGTGGAAACGGTTTCCGGGTTCGAGTTGACCATAATTGTTTCATAGCCATCGGCCTGCAAGGCAAAGGAGGCATGGCAACAACAATAGTCAAACTCAATCCCCTGGCCGATCCGGTTCGGGCCACCGCCGAGAATAATTACCTTGGGATTGGTTGAAGGTAGCACTTCCGATTCGGGTTCGTAGGTGGAATAGTAGTAGGGCGTTAAGGCTTCAAATTCCGCTGCGCAGGTGTCCACGGTTTTGTAAGCCGGAATCACGTTGAGCGATTTGCGGTAGGTTCGCACCACATCTTCGTGGGTATTGGTGGCAAAACCAATTTGCCGATCGCTGAAGCCCTGTTGCTTAATCGCCAGCATTTGCGGCTGAGTCAACGCCTGGAGTGATTGGGTTTTGAGCCAATCTTCGGTGGATAGTAGATCCGCTAATTTATCCAAGAACCACGGGTCGATCGACGTAATTTCAAAGATTTCCTCAACGCTCATGCCGGACTGCATCGCATGACGCAGCGTGAACACCCGATCGGGATTGGGTGTCCGCAATCCCGCCCGAATTTGATCCATGGACGGCAGTTCTTCGGCCCGATCACAGCCCCAGCCCGATCGCCCGACCTCCAAGGATCGCAACGCTTTCTGGAATGATTCTTGGAATGTCCGGCCGATCGCCATCGCTTCACCCACGGATTTCATCTGCGTGGTTAAAATAGGCTCCGAACCGGGGAATTTCTCGAAGGCGAAACGCGGGATTTTGGTCACGACGTAATCGATCGTCGGTTCAAAGCTAGCAGGCGTTTTCTTCGTAATGTCGTTGGGGATCTCGTCCAGGGTGTAGCCGACGGCCAGCTTTGCGGCCATCTTAGCGATCGGGAATCCGGTGGCTTTGGAAGCGAGAGCGGACGATCGGGAGACGCGGGGATTCATCTCAATCACCACAATATCGCCGTTCACCGGATTGACCGAGAACTGAATATTCGATCCGCCCGTTTCAACACCGATTTCGCGGATGATTTTGATCGAGGCGTCGCGGAGGCGTTGGTATTCTTTATCCGTCAGGGTTTGGGCGGGTGCGACGGTAATTGAATCGCCCGTGTGGACGCCCATCGGATCAAAGTTTTCGATCGAGCAGATGATCACGACGTTATCAGCCAGATCCCGCATCACTTCCAGCTCGTATTCCTTCCAGCCGAGCAGGGATTTTTCGATCAGGATTTGGGAGACGGGACTGGCATCCAAACCCGTTCCAGCAATGTATTCAAATTCCTCTTGGTTGTAAGCGATGCCGCCGCCCGTGCCGCCCATGGTGTAGGCCGGACGGATGATCAGCGGGTAGGAGCCAATTTCAATCCCAATTTGCTTCGCTTCTTCCATCGTCTCGGCCAGCCCCGACGGACAGACGGGGACGCCAATCCGCGCCATGGCTTCCTTAAATAATTTGCGATCCTCGGCCATCTCGATCGCCGGGAGTTTTGCGCCAATCAATTCCACACCGTATTTTTCCAGCGTGCCGTTTTTGGCCAACTCCACGGCCAAGTTCAACGCGGTTTGGCCGCCCATGGTGGGGAGCAGGGCATCGGGGCGTTCCTGCGCGATAATCTGCGCCACTAATTCCGGGGTCAACGGCTCAATGTAGGTGCGATCGGCGGTTTCGGGATCCGTCATGATCGTCGCCGGATTGGAATTCACCAATACCACTTCATAGCCTTCATCTTTGAGGGCTTTGCAGGCTTGGGTGCCGGAATAATCAAATTCACAGGCTTGACCAATGACGATCGGGCCAGAGCCAATGAGCAGAATTTTCTTGATGTCGTTGCGACGTGGCATGGTGAGTTCACTGAAAAACGCGTCAAATCCGATCCATCATAGAGGGTTTGTGACATCGCTTTCTGTGCAATTAGTGATGCAGCACGATCGTCAATAGCGGCAACCAGGCCAATCCCCACGCCAGCCCCCACCAGGACAAAGTCATCGGTCGATCGCGCTCGGGGGTGGCCGTCAAATGGCTGGCCAACAACGCATCGACCCGCTCACCCAACCGATCGTGGACGAGGGTTTCGTTAAAGGCGACGCTTAAGGCCATCGATCGGGGCGCACTGACGACGGTGTAGAGCGCTTCGGCCAGGAGCAGGGGATCAACCCGTTGGGCCGCCCACCGATCGGCCCGCAATTCCCGCAGCAGTAGCAATTCGCGCCAAAGCACAGCGGTTTGGGGCAACCAGCTAGTGCTACGCCGCAGCAAACCCCAGACCGCAAACCAGACCGTATCGCCATAGTGGCGATGGGCCGCTTCATGATTCAGCACGGCAGTCAAATGCGCGGTATCCAATTGTTCGAGCAAGCCTTGACTGACCACCAATTGGGTTCTCCAGAGACCAATCTGGGCAATAAACGGGATCGGCGCTGGAATCAACCGGGCCGTGGTCGTCGGCGTCGCCGCCACCAAGGCGATGGTGCCGTACTGGCGCAATCGTCGCGCCGATCGCCCCGCATCGATCAGCAATTGGCCCACGCATCCCAGCAGCAAAACCAAATATCCCCCGGCCAAAACGTGGGGGAACTGCCCCGCCCCACCCTCAATCGCGACGCCGCCCATGTGACAAACGGGACCCATCCAGAACAGGACGATCGCCGTACTCAAAAGCACCAACGGCGGCACCGCAAACGCAACCAACGCGGTATTCCAGCGCGTTTCCCAGGAATGCTGGGATTGCCGTCGCCAACTCAACCGCAGCCCGATCGCCAAGCTCAAACCGCCCACCAGCATGAGTAAATGCGCCATGGTTCAACCCTCCTGATCCGCTGAATTTTGCCCCAAGGTGTCGCGTTGCTGCCGCGCCTGACGGAGCTTCTGGGCGATCGAGTCGAGTTGATCCACACTGCTTTGATCCAACTGATCCGCAAACGCCGCCACAATATCGGGATTCCCCACCGCCAAAAACTGATGCAATTGCTCATAGGCAAACAGCGCTTGCGCCTCACCCCGATTAATCAACGCCCGCCACACAAAGCTCTTGTCCTCCCGATCGCACCCCAGCCATCCCTTCTGGGTCAACCGCTTCAGCACCGTCGTCACCGAGGTATAGGCCAACTCCCGATCGGGGTCAGCCAAAATCCGCTGATGCACATCCCGCACCACCACCGGGCCGATCGACCAGACGATTTCGAGGATTTCCCGTTCCAGTGGGCCGAGGGACAGGTGTTTGGGACGGTGATGGGGTAATTGACTCATCGGGTGAAATCCATCAACACAACAATATGACTTAATTCTACATTCTCAATTCTCAATTCTCAACAGCACCACCTGCGCCACCTGCAATCGTCGTACAGTGTCCAAATCCACGCCACTCGCGGCGGCCAACGCGCCCACCGTCTGCGTGGTATTGCCATCAGCCGCTTGGACAAAGGCAAATTCCGGATCGGTCAACTGCATCACCTGATATTCAAAATTGAAGAACGTCTGGCTCGGCCAACCTTCCATACAGCCACTCCGCAACGGAATCGCCTGAGACAACACCGCATCATCGGCCCAATTCGGCGGTGTTAGCGGCCCCTTGGACAGGAAGAATTCGTAGTGGGTGAAGCTCGATGGATCGAGGACTTCGGTCAGCCGATAGCGTTGCCGATCGGTCAAATTCACGGCCCGTTCCAGCAGCTCCGGCGACTGGCCAATCAGTCGGTTCAAGTCCCACACCTGCCGATTCGAAAACCCCACAAATTCCAGCCCCGACGCCTCAATCAACTCGAACAGCGTATCGACGTTGTAGTCGATTTCCTGGGGATGGACGTACATATCGGCAAAGCATTCGTCGCGGTGATTCTCGATCGCCCAGCGTTCTTTTTCGCGCAGGACGAGGCGATTGTTCTCCGGCAGATTGGCGAACACCTGTCGCCCGACCTGAACGCCGTCGCGATAGTCGCCGCGTTTGTCACCCTGAAGCAACCCGATCGCTTCCTGCATCAACTGCACCTCGAAGCGGCCCAGCTCGCCATAGACGAAGATATGCATGATCCCGCCGGGAGCCAGTTTGGCGGCCAGGGCTTTGATCCCCCGGATCGGGTCGGGGGTGTGGTGCAAGACGCCCACGCAGTTAATTAGGTCAAATTGCCCCGGCACGGCCGCCACATCGAACAAGCTCAAATGCTGAAACTTCACCCGGCCCCCGACGCTGCGCTCACAGCGTTCCTGGGCCACAGCCAAGGCCCCTTCGCTCAGGTCAATCCCAATCACCTCGGCCTCAGGATTCAAATGTACTAAGTATTCGGTGCCACAGCCCGTGCCACAGCCCGCATCGAGAATCCGAATGGTTTGTCGATCGGGCAGTTGTCCGGCGCAGAAGTGATAGGCGGCATTCCAGCTCCAACGCCAGTTGTAGCCGATCGGGGCTTCGTCGATCAGCGGTTCGGGCGGAAACGGATAAGTATTGTAGAGGGCCGCAACCGCAGCACTAACAGCTTGGAGATCAGCCATGGGAGAGTTTCTCAAATCTTGCTTTACCTGGGATCAAAAATACCATGGACAGTCGCGGTGCCGCCCGTCCGGCCTATCCGTCTGCCCGGATGATTTTCCGCGATGCTGCCCAAAATCATCCGATCGGATGAGTGTTGCGGACTGTCACCCCTGCTAAAGTTGTAGTGATCATTTGAGCAAATAGTGTTTATATACAAACAATGCTCGCGATCGATTGCATCAGTCATGGGTGATTTTGCGGCCCTGTGCTAGCGGATCAACGCATTGACACTCCATACAAGTTTCTGAATTGCTGCCCCGGATGGTTTGGCTCAAAACCGTTTGAGCGACTTTGACTTAGTCAGGATCAGTTGCACGCTTTTTGTTGGATTAACTCATGCTCAATGTCTCTTCTTCCCAGTCGGTGTATTTTCAGAGCACCTGCTTTGGTAATCTGCCCCGGTTGTTGGATAGTTTTAATCAGGCGGATATTCACTGTACGGTCTTGACCGGAATGCCGCTGCACTCGTCCGCCCCGATCGATTCCGTGGAAATGGTGGAACTAGCACTGGATGCGGCGGGATACGCCAAGTTTCAGCAAGTTTTTTTGGGTCAGCGCTGTGTGCGGTTGGCGGAATATGGTGAGCATACCTTCTGGGATAGTCGGACGGGCCTGACGCTACGTCTGATGGTGAATCCCGATGCCCCGCCCCGATCGATTGCACCCGCCAAACGCCGATCGCGCCATCATCACGATTATGCGATCGATTAATGGCTGATCGACTGCCACATAAGCCGAGTGCTAAAATCGAAGAACTAATTTCAGCAGGCGAATCGCCATGAGTACTCTTGAACTGATTCAGGCTCAACTCCCAGAACTGGACGAATCCAACCTCCAACAAATTTACGCTTTTATCCAGGCACTCCCGGCATCGGCCGCCACAAGAGCTAAACCAGGCATCCTCAGCAAACTTCGGCAAGTTCAGATTGATGCACCCGCTGACTTTGCCGAAAATCTCGACCAATATCTGAATCAAGATCACAATGCTGCCAACGCTCTTTCTTGATACTGGATACATCATTGCGCTGGTCAATACCAAGGATCAGCACCATGCCAGCGCGATCGCGCTGGCCGATCGCTATGACGGTTTCCCGATTTTGGCGACCAGTGCTGTCCTGCTCGAAATCGGGAATGCCCTAGCGCGCAATCACAAATCCGAGGCCGAGCAGATTTTGCGTCACCTGCTTGATGACGATCACACCACCATCATTCATCTCACGCCCGAAGCGCTGATCCGTGCCTTTGATCGCTACCAGCAGTATCCCGATAAACAATGGGGGTTGGTCGATTGCTTCTCTTTCATCACCATGGAGCAGCATAAAATCAACCAAGCACTGACCTTCGATCGTCACTTTACGCAGGCCGGGTTTGAAGTTTTACAGTCATGATCGCCATGTCGATCGACTGGGTCAAATGACGAATTGTTTTTCTGCTGAGAAAATAATATTATTGGTCGATGGGGTGCATGGGTTTCAGCCAAATCCAGTAATCACATCGGAGCAGTATTATGACAACCAGAACTTTTCGGGGCCTGACTTATACGATCGAGTCAATTCTCGGCGGTGGCAAGAAAATAAAGCGTGGCCATACGAATGACTGGCTCGAAGTAACGGGCAGCAACAATCAGATTAATACCGGCGCAGGCAATGACGTGATCCTGGCTGGGGCCACATTCCTAAGTACTGGCGATTATCCCCCCTATGGCGGTGAAGCCGTGTTCTTTAAGCCACTGGCCGATGCGGGTGATCAGCGGATTTTCGCTGGGGCGGGGAATGACTACGTCGTCACCGGATCGGGCAATGATTATGTGGATTTGGGTGAGGGCGACGATATTTATGATGGATCGTTCTTTTCCGTTCCAGGGGGCAACGACACGATCAATGGTGGCGCAGGGAACGACACGATCTACGCTTGGGGTGGCGGGAACAAGACGATTTGGGGTGGCACGGGGAATGATGTGATCGACATCCGGGATAGTCCGGATTTTAGCGGTCATCACTTCATTGATGGGGGCGCTGGCAACGATCGGATCAGCGTTGCCAATGATACTAGTGCGGTGCTGGTCAATGCCGGATCGGGTGATAATATCATTGATCTCGGTGCCACGCAGTTAATGGCCACGGCAGGCGATGGAGCCGATAGTATTGTGGCATTTGTCAAAACAGGTACGGTGGCTTCTGGTGGTGGTAACGATCAGATTTTCTTGTTGGCGGCCGAGGCGGGTGCGCAGATTTGGGCGGGTGCGGGGGATGACTGGATCGCGATCGGGCTGAATGCTTTGAGTGGATTTGGTACCGCCGACGGCGGAGCGGGCAATGACACGTTACTGACACCCAACTTTTTCGGTGAGATGGGCAGCAATATCCTACGCGGTGGGGCCGGGAACGATATCATTCTGTCCGGTTTGGGCAATGATGTGATCCACGACGGGCGGGGCAACGATATCATTAACCTGCGGGGCGGAAACGCCGATATCACGGGGTATTTGGTAGATAGTATCTTTGGTGGCAGTCTGCTAGTCGTCGCGGGCGGTGGCAACGATACGGTCTACCTGGAACAGGGAAATGACACGGTGATCCTCGGTAGCGGCGGCTTCGCCTCAATTCGCGGGTTTAGCCACCACGATCGGCTCGATGTCACGGGCTTAAATGCCAGCTTTACCCGCAGTGGCAGTGACACGCTGATCAGCTCTGGCGGCAGCGCGATCGGCATACTCCAAGGCTACACAGGAACGATCGGTCTCGTGTAGGTCGATCGACTGGGTCAAATGACGAATTGTTTTTCGACGGTCAGCGCGATATTCTGATCACAGCAGGTACAATTTGACTTCGCTTAGAGCTGGTCTCGGTTAGTTCTAGGCGTTTTGGCTCTGCACCATGTCCAGAATCGTCCCATCAGGTTGGCGGTTGGAATAATCCGATCTTTTCCAGAGCATAGGAAACCGCTTCCGTGCGGCTTTGGACACCGAGTTTGCGATAAATGTTTTCGAGGTGTTTGCGGACGGTGCTGGCTCCGACTGCCATGAGCAGCGCGATCGATTTATTATCCTTGCCCTGCATCAGCCAACCCAAGGCTTCGGTTTCCCGTTGGCTGAGACCCAGCATTTCCAGGGATTGGAAGTTCGATCGGCGCTGTTCTTCAAGCAGTAGGTTGTAGCGATTGTGACCGGGTTCGATTACGAGCCGAATGATCAGGCGTTTGCAGGCCAGTTCGATCGTGAATGGGGTGCCAACCTCGGT
Source organism: Cyanobacteria bacterium VAR_4_metabat_243 (assembly GCA_031415035.1). Taxonomy (GTDB): domain Bacteria; phylum Cyanobacteriota; class Cyanobacteriia; order Leptolyngbyales; family Leptolyngbyaceae; genus Romeriopsis. The sequence goes on along the minus strand of JANOQX010000096.1, from coordinate 24,411 downwards.
GGCGTGGGGATGGGTGATCATGCCGCTGGTCTGATCTTTGACCCACATCCACAAATCCTCGGGCAGATAGCCCAGGGCGGTCGATCGCTCAAAGTAAGTGGCCAACCAAGTTTCCGCTTGGGGCGTTAGCCATTGGACAATGCCCATTGGATCGAGCACGATCAAGCCGAGGTGATCGATCGATTGTTGAAGTTGGCCCAAATCATCCGCAATTTGGTGATATTTTTGGACGTTTTGGTAGGCTTGGAACAGGTGCGGGCGCAGGAGATTCAGGATCAGCCGATCGCGTTCGGTGAAGCTGCGGCGATCGCGGTTGAGCGCAAAGCCAACTAAGGTCGCATTTGCCTCCGCCAGTTGCACCCAATCCCCCGCACGATCCTGCGGCAAAAACAGCATCATTTGATCTTCTGTGTCTAGTGGCCGGAGAAACTGTTGATAGATGCCCTCCCGGAAGTGCAATTCCGCTGGGCTGACAAAATCGGAAATCTTGCAAGCGCCACTCAGGGCGGTGATCATGTTTTGGGCGATCGGATGTTCGCCGATCGTTTGTTGCTTGATCCCTTGAAGTTCGGGAGTCAGAGTCGGAAACCCTGGCAAGAAAGTATCTTCAACTGCAAACGTCCGCACGTTCGTTACATGAAATACTGGAACCTCGCTAGGGACGAGTCGATGCAGGATCGTCAGGGCTTCCAGCCCAAACCGATCGAGATTATTGAGTGCATAGAGTTGCTGAATGGCTTGATTGAGATTTTGGGTATCGAGCGGGGATAGAGTTTCCATAAGCGAACCGGACTAAAAACTGAAGACTGATCTGAGGTATGACAAGGTGTCATACTCCACAAACTCAGCCGTTATTCATCACCGATCGTCCGCCAACCGTCCCAGTTGTCGCAACGCCTGCGCCACGGCTTCTGTCCGGCTCTGGACATTGAGTTTGCGATAGACGCTTTCCAGGTGTTTGCGGATGGTGCTGGCTCCGACAGCCATCTGGGTCGCGATCGTTTTATTATCCTTGCCCTGCATGAGCCAACCCAAGACTTCGGTTTCCCGTTGGCTCAGACCCAGTCTGTTCAGTGATCCCAGGGGCGATCGGGGCTGGACTTCGAGGATCAGGGTGCAATGGGCACCAGTCGGTTCGCGCATCAGCCGGATCACCAATTGCTCCGTGGCCCGCTCGATGTACAGCGGGGCCATGGGGCGATCGACGGTTTCAGTCCCGTGAATTTGATCCGCAATCCAGTCGCGGAGATCATCGGGCAGATCGCCTCGGCTCGTCGGTGGGGCAAAATAGGTTTCGAGCCAGCGGGTGGCGGGTGGTGTGGCCCAGCGGATCTGACCCGATCGCGTGACAATCGCCAAACCCTGATGCTGGATCGATTGCTTCAGGTCGCCTAGATCGTGCTGCGCTTGATTGTACTTTTGGGCGTTTTGGTAAGCCTGGAAGATGTGGGGTCGCAGGAGATTCAGGATTAAGCGATCACGATCGGTAAAGCGCCGCTGACTGTCACTGAGAATAAATCCGGATTGGATTGTATTCGCCTGGGCCAATTGCTGCCAATCCCCCGCCTGCGCCACAGGCAAGAAAAACTGCATTTGTTCTTCAATCTGAAGTGGCCGCAAAAACTGTTGATAAATCCCTTCGCGACGATGCAGCGCCTCCAGGCTGAGAAAATCGGATATTTTGTACGCGCCATTCAGCGTCAGTGGCATATTTTGCAGAATCGGATGCTCACCCAAATGCTGCGGCAGGACATCCCGAATCAATCTCAGGCTTTCCGGGGATTCCCAACCACTACCTGGCAGGAAGGTCGCTGTCACCGCGCAAGTCCGCGTCTCCGTCTGCTGAAACAGCGGTGCATCACTAGGCACCAACTGATCGACGATCGTCAGTACATCCACGCCAAAGGTGGCAAAATTATTCAGTGCATAGAGCTGCTGGATACCCTGATTGAGCTGCTGGGTATCGATCGGCGATAGAGTTTTCATAAGTCCACTTGAAGAATTTGTTCGTCAGCTTTCACCGGGGAAAATGAAACGTCGAAGCAATTGTTTGAAGCAGATTTGTCTAAAAAGTGACGGATTTTCTTAAAAATTGAGCGATCGGCGCAGTCGATGTATCTTATGACACTAGCGATGTTGAGTTTTCGGCTGACACCCACCCAATAACTCGGGTGCACTTCTAATTAACCCCGATCGGCCGCCGATTTACAAGCCCATTAACGAAAAATTCAAACAAGTTCACAAGTTACTGGGTCAAATGACGAATTGATTTCCTCAGTTCGCTCGGGTTATTTTTATCTGGTGGACTCTATATTGCTTAAACTCTAGGACATGAAATTCGATGAAACGTATCTGTCGCGGACATACCGCTGATTACGACCCGGCTCAAACGGCGAAATTCCCCTTTCAGCCAGTTGACCGATCGGGTGAGACCTACACCGTGACTTGTCGGGGCACCGCTTATCGGATTACCCCATCCGCCGCCGCCGCACCGACCCGTCAGGCGACCTACCCGTTGATCTGTCGGGGCACCACCTACTCAGTCGAGCAAACGGCTGAGGGCACCCGTTATCGGGATGTGGTCTATGGTCTCCAAAGGCTCCCGGCCCGTGACCTGAGTTTCATCTAGGGCACATCGTGCCGAACAACACACACTTAACACTGATTTTCTTGCTTCACAATCTGGATTAATCCGATTTCCTTGTGTTAATCCAGAATTTTTGATTAAACGCTTTGATGAACCCTTTTAATTTGAGTCATCACGATGGACAGAACGCCCCCTACCACTCGTCAGCCTTGGACAAGTCCGGTGCTCCCTTTGATTCACCAGTTAATGACGATCGGCGCGATCGGACTCACCCTCGCGATCGTCACCTACCCACGGGTAGCCGAACGCCGCGAACATACCGCCGCATCCAGCGATCGTTTAATTACCATTCGGGCGAGTGCGGGCCGCCGATAGCCCCGCCCCGCCTCGCTTCAATCTTGCCTTAATCCAATTGTTCTGGCTGTGCCGCTTCCCGCGTATTCGTGCGGCGAAGGGGCGTTTGGCGTTCAGTGCGAATTTCGACTTGGCGCATCTGCTCGCCATCGGCCGCCACGGCCATAATCGGAAACCGCAATTGACCATCCTGGAATGACATCTGCAAGCGGAAGGTGCCGTCCGCCGTTAGCTGGATTGGTTCGCCGCCGATCGTCAGGCTGGCCGTTGGTTCGGTCGCGCCATAGATTATCAGTTCCGCATCGGCGACGAGCCAGAATTGCCGCTGACGCGGAGCGTTGAACAAGCCCGCTCCGGACATATTCAGCCCCGACATATTGAGACCAGACATATTTAACCCGGACATATTCCGGCCAGCGGCATTGAACCCAGCGGCGTTGAATCCCTCGCCCCGGCCAATCCCCGACATCGACTGGCCCGAAGTCGTTGGCAACCCAAAGGAACTCATCGTCTCATAGCCCACGCCCGACATCCCGCCAAACAGCGAACCCGCGATCGGTGCCGTGACGGGGCGCGACCGTTGGTACATCGCTTCATGCATCGCCTCGGCGGCGATCGGCTGGGGCGATTTGAGCTGGCCAAACTGACGACCGAAGAGGGTTTCTTCCCAGCCGATCGTCACCATTTGGTCATCTTCCCAGTCCGACGGATAAATCGGTGCAACGCGCACGGTATTCGATCGCACCAAGCTTAACCATCGCCCCCCCGACGCCAAGTAGCCCAATTCGGCGGTGTATTCACGATCGCTCACGGGCAGCGGCAAATACCAATTCATCGTCAATTCATCAATCTCGTACTGCTGCACACTGTGGGGCTGTTGCTGATTCAGGGGCATATCCGTCACATCGTACAACCGCAGGGCAAACTGCTTGCCGCCCTGGTCGCGCAGCGGCTGGCGCATTTCGTCCGGCACATCCCAGTAGGCATAGGCCCACTGCGGATCACGGGCCATCAACACCAACCGCGAGGCCCCATAGCCCCCCGGCAAATCGGGCAATGCCGCATCCACATCGGCCAAGGCCCGCGCCGTCGTATCAGTGCTCGCAAACTGGGAGGCCGCCACTTCGGGATCGGCTTGGCCGACGTTGTATTTGGTCGCCGCCACATTGCTTTGGTTCAGCCGCACGACCATCCGCTCATCGGCCATATTCGCCGCGACGCTGAAGGTTTTGCCCAGACCGACGGCGGCGACGCCCGCAATCGTTGCATCGAGGCTCCCGGTCGCCGTGGACTGATTCGGGCTGTTGGAGCCGATCGGCGCAGGTGTGGTTGGCGGTGCGACGATGGCCTGTGACCCACCGGCGGTCATCGGCTCCGGGGCCACAATTGGCTCAACCGCCGCCGCGATGGGGGCTTGATCCGGCGCAGGCAATTGGTTGATCGGCGCAAAGTCAGTGGCAGCGGGAACGGCTGCGGTCAATGGCAAATCGAGTTGACCCGGCACCGCCGCATCGGGTTCAGCCGGGTCAGCCGATCGGCCGATCGCCGCCAAAGTGGTACCACCGACCACCGCCGCCCCCAGACCCAATAAATTCAGTTGGCCACTGGCATCGGTCGATACGGCTGGCGGTTCCACGACTGGTGGTTCAACAACCGGGGCAGGCGCAGGGATCGCCGCATCGCCTTCGACGATCGGCTTAAAGGGCGCAATCCCACCGGATACAGGCGTGACCGCAGGTACGATGGGCGGGGGGGTAACCGGGGGCACGACGGGCGGTGCAGCGGCGATCGGTGCGGCTCCACCCCGCGATTTTAATGCCCACCCGGCCAATCCGGCCCCGATCGGCAGCAACAGCAACCACCAGGGGAATCCACCGGATGGCGCACTGGCAACGGGCGCAGTCGCCACAGGCGGAATCGCCGCAGGCGGGGCCACAGTGGGCACGATCGCCACTGTCCCAGCCGCCACGGCACCAGCGACCACGGGCGTTTCCGCTAAGGCGGCGGTGAGGGCCGGATTATTCGGCAGTAAGACCTGGGCACCGGGCGCAGCGGCTCCCTGCAAGGCGACGATCGCGCCGGGTTGGGTGAGATTGTTGAGGAATGCCTGGGCGGCGGGGGTGAGCTGGCCTTTGCGGTAGACGTAGGCGGAGGATTGGGAAAAGGGATAGCGGGGATCATCCGGCAGGGTTTGGTGCATCGTCACGATCCTTGTCCCCGGCAGATTCTGCGCCTGACTGGCGACGACATAGCCGATGCCGTCGGTTCCCAGGGCACTGGCGATCGACTGCGCCGTTTCATCCGCCACCCGCGTCGTCGTCGCCCCATTCACAAAGGGCGCGGCTTTGAACGCGGGATAATTGCTCAGGGCGATGCGGGTATCACTGGCTTCCGGCTGATCGATAAACCGTACGGGCAGCGCTGGCCCGCTCACCTTGGCCCAATCCGTGACTTCTCCCCGAAACATCGCCGCAAATTGCCCGATCGTCATACTGCCGCTGTAGGGATTGCCTGTACCGACCAGCATCGCCACCTTTTCCCGCTGGATCGGGATCGCCACCAAGCCCTCGGCCCGCTCCGCATCGGTCAAATCCCGCCCGATCGCCGCCAAATCCACTTTGCCTTGGCGGAGCGCTGCCAGCCCCGCCGCACTGCCATTGCTCGCCGCTGTGACTGGGATGGCGGGATGTTGTTGGGATAGGGTGGTTTGCAGCGCGGTATTGATGGCGGCCATGCTGCCCGCGCCATCAATCCGCACAGTACTGGCCGCGTCCCCGACGATCGTCGCAGCGGGATCGACGGCCTGCACCACAGCGGGTCGCATCAGTCCTGACGGCAGCGCGATCGCGCTCACGGCCAAAACGAGAGCGAGGTGGGCAAGGGAAGAAGATTTGCGCAGCATGGGAACTTTGTCCGAAAAGAATGGCAAGCCATATCAATCTATCGTAAATGGGGGTTCGGGGGATACGTCATGGCGCTCACAATCGCCAATATTCACCCAACTACTTGATCCGTCCGCCCACCATTCCTTCTTCCAAATCGGCGCACGATGTTTGAGCGTATCGATCGTGTATTGGCAAGCGGCAAAGGCGGCTCCCCGGTGGGGCGAACCCACGGCGATCAACACACTAATCTCGCCAATTTCGAGTTTCCCGGTGCGATGGGCGATCACCACATGGGTGACCTCCGGCCATTGCTGTCGCACTTCCGCCGCAATCTGCTGAAACACCCGCAGCGCCATCGGTTCGTAGGCCTGGTATTCGAGATAGGTGACCGCTTGGCCAGCGGTCTGATTGCGCACCATACCACTCATCAGGACGATCGCGCCATTCGCGCCGTCATCGGCTTGGGCGTAGGCGTCCTCCAGAGACAGCGGCGCAAAGGTCAGTTGCAACCGATCGCCTGGATCATGCGGAATCGTCGTGGGTAAGGGCGGGCGGCCCGCTAAAATGTCCGGTTTCATAGGGGCAACCCGTAATTGTCAAAATTGATGGGGTAAATTGGCATTTTTGGGTTGATTGTGTGTGTTCCCACAAAACTTGGGCACAATTAATCCATCTATACTGTTCGATCGTATTAAATTAACCGCATTTACGCAAGTAGTTCCACATCGTTTGAGATTCCGGGAATCTACTGTGCTTGAGAAATTCTGTTTTGGGTATTGAAAGGATAGGACAGTTGATCGCCGTCACCGATCAACTGTCCGGTGCAATCACATCTGCCATCGCATCACCATTGGTTGCTTGAAATGATCCATGTGTCGGCTAATTTGCGAGGCGTTATTTGATGTTACGGATAGCTGAAAATTTGTGTGTCCCTGAACTGATTCAACAGCAGGTCGCACAATCGCCGGATGCCATTGCTGTCCGGTTTGAGACGCAATATTTAACCTATCGTCAACTGGACGATCGGGCCAATCAACTCGCCCATTATTTGCAAACCCTGGGTGTTCAGGCCGAGACGTTGGTGGGCGTCTGCATTGATCGATCAGTGGAAATGCTCGTCGCCCTCCTGGCGATTATGAAAGCCGGGGGAGCCTATATCCCGATCGATCCGCGCTATCCGGCCGATCGGATTGCGTTCATGCTGGAAGACTCTCAGCTCGCCGTTCTCGTTACGCAGTCGGCCTGGCGCGATCAGCTCCCACCGACCACGGCCCACATCGTTGATCTGGTGCAGGATGCCGCCGCGATCGCCCAGCAACCGACCCAGACGCCACCCAACCCCGCCACGCCGGACAATCTGGCCTATGTGATTTACACCTCGGGTTCGACGGGCAATCCCAAAGGCGTGCAAATCGAACACCGCGCCGTGGTGAATTTCCTGCGATCGATGCAGGTTGCGCCGGGAATCGACTCCCAAGACGTGCTGTTGGCGATCACGACGATTTCCTTTGACATTGCGGTATTGGAGTTATTTCTGCCGCTAACGGTGGGTGCCCAGATTGTGTTGGCCGATCGGGCCGCTGTGTCTGACGCCCTACAGCTGAAACGCCTGTTCGAACAGTCACAGCCGACGATTATGCAGGCCACCCCCGCGACTTGGCGGATGCTGCTGGCGTTGAATTGGACCGGTAAATCGGATTTAAAAATCCTCTCGGGCGGCGAAGCGATTACCCAAAGTCTGGCGGCCCAATTGCTGCCCCGATCGGCGTCCCTGTGGAATATGTATGGCCCGACGGAGACCACGATTTGGTCCACGATTCAGCAAATTCACACGGCTGAGGCCCCGATCGCCATCGGCCTGCCGATCGCCCATACCCAAGTCTATCTGCTGAATGAACCCTCCCGGCGCACGGATGATCCCTTAACCCCAGTCGCAGCGGGCGCAGCGGGCGAACTCTACATCGGGGGGGATGGTTTGGCACGCGGCTACTTACATCGCCCCGATCTAACCGCCGAACGCTTTGTGCCCAATCCATTTAGTGATGATCGCGCGAATTCGGTCAGTGGCGATGGTCTACGACCGACCAGCGGTCATCGATTGTATCGCACGGGCGATTTGGCCCGCTATTTGCCCGATGGCACGTTGCAGTGCATGGGCCGCGTCGATCACCAAGTCAAAATCCGGGGTCACCGGATTGAACTCGGCGATATTGAAGCCGCATTGAGCCAATCGCCCTGGGTGCGCGATGCCGCTGTGGTGGTGCATGAAGACGAATCCGGGGAGAAGCATCTCGTCGCTTATGTGACGGAGAATGCGGATATCAGCGCGATCGATCCGGCCCTCACCAGCGAAGTCCAGCAAGATGTGGCCCAGCAGTGGGCGCAGATTTGGGATAGTGCCTATACCCAAGACACCGACGATCAAGCCGCGACCTTTAATCTGGCGGGTTGGAATAGCAGCTACACGGGCCAGCAAGCCCCAGCGGTGGAGCTGTCGCAGTGGTTGGATCACACGATCGATCGGATCACCGAACTAAAACCGCGCCAAATCCTGGAGATTGGTTGTGGCATGGGACTCTTGCTGTTCCAACTGGCCACCGATTGCGATCGCTATGTGGGGACGGATATTTCCCTCGAAGCGATTCAATACCTGCAACAGACGATCGCCCACGAACTGCCAGATCAAACCCATATTGAGTTGTTCCAGCATCCGGCGGATACGTTGCATGAATTGCCGATCGGGAAATTTGACACGATCGTGATTAACTCGGTAATTCAGTATTTCCCCGATGCGGATTACTTGGTGCAAGTGCTGAAGAGTGCGGCCCAGTTACTTGCGCCGGGTGGGCGGATTTTCGTGGGTGACGTGCGCAGTTTGCCGTTGCTTGAAGCCTTCCATACTTCGGTGCAGCTCTATCAAGCGCCGGATACGCTGCCCGCTGACAAGCTGACAGAGCGGATTCAGCAGTACATGATGCAAGAACGGGAATTGATTTTCGATCCCGCCTTCTTCGATGTCCTACAAACAGCGGTGCCCGAAATTGCCCAAGTGCAAATTCAGTTAAAGCGCGGCACCTACCAAAACGAATTCACCCAGTTCCGCTATGATGTGGTGCTCTACGGCGCACAGGTAACGGCACCAGCAATCGCCCCGATCGTGATCGATTGGTCAGCGCAACCACTATCCGTCAGTGACATCCAGCAAACGTTACAGGAAACGTCACCAGAATTACTCGCGATTCGCCAAATCAGTAATGCGCGAATGCTGAAGGAATTGCAAGTCATGCAGTTATTGGCCGCGCCCGCAACGAATCTAACCGTGGGCGATCTACGCAAAACCTTGCTCGAAACCTCGCTGCCAGTGGGTCTAGAGCCGGAAGCAATCTGGGCACTGATGGCCGATTTACCCTATGACATTGTGCTCGATTGGTCGGATTCGAGTGGGACGGGACAGTTTGACGCTTGGTTTAAGCGGCGGGCAGCGGATGCCGCCCCAGGAGTCTTCGCTATTCCCAAACCCGATGGTCTACGACCGACGGTTGGTCATCGCCCAGCATCGGTAGCGGCCAAGTTATCGGATTATGTCAACAACCCCTTGCAAGCGAGTGGGGCGTTGAATTTGGTGGCCCAACTGCGATCGTGGCTCAAGGCAAAATTGCCGGACTACATGGTGCCGAGCATTTTCGTCGAACTGGACAATTTGCCATTGACCCCGAATGGGAAAGTCGATCGACGCGCCTTACCCGCCCCGAGTCAGACCCGACCGAATTTGCGCGAAGCCTATGTCGCCCCCCGCAACGCCCTGGAAGATCAACTCGCAACGCTCTGGGAAGATCTACTGAAAGTTTCCCCGATCGGAATTCATGACAACTTCTTTGAATTGGGCGGACATTCACTGTTGGTGGCCCAGTTGATGACGCGATTGAAGACGCAATTTAACGTCGAAATCGCCTTGACCCATCTGTTCCAAGCCCCAACGATCGCGGCCTATGCCCAGGTGATCGAAGCCCGCACTTGGCAAACAGTCGATGCCATGATCAGCTTTGACCTCGATTTGGAAGCAACGCTCGATCGACAAATTGATCCGATCAATTCGCTATCCGCAAGTTCTGGCCCGTACCACCATATTTTCCTGACGGGTGCGACGGGGTATTTGGGCGCATTCCTGCTGGATGAACTGTACCAAAAGACCACGGCTCAGATTTATTGTCTGACCCGAGGCGCGACGATCGCCCAAGCCAAACAAAAGTTGCTGGATAATCTGGAACGGTTTGGTTTGCCGAGCGATGACGCCGCCGATCGGATTGTGCCGATTCTGGGGGATTTGGCGTTGCCGTCCATGGGCCTGACGCCGGATCAAATGGCGATGCTGGCGGGCACGATCGAGGTGATTTATCACAATGGCGCGTTCGTCAATCTGATTTACCCCTATGAAGCGTTGCGCGATGCGAATGTTTTAGGGACTCAGGCGATATTGCAACTTGCCAGTCAAGCACGGATTAAACCCGTTCACTTTGTTTCGACCTTGGATGTATTCCATTCGCCGATCTATGCGGATGTGCCAGCATTGTTAGAAGACGATCGCTTGTTGCATTCCGAAGGGCTGAAAAACGGGTATTCCCAAAGTAAATGGGTCGGCGAACGGCTGATGATGGCGGCGCACGATCGGGGCATTCCCACTTGCATCTATCGGGTGGGAATGATCACGGGCCACAGTCAAACGGGCGTGGGCAAGTCTGATGACTTGGTAGCGCGGATGATTAAGGGCTTTATCCAAATGGGTAGTGCTCCGGCGATCGATCTGGCGTTGAGCTTTACCCCCGTCGATTACGTTAGTCAATCGATCGTCGCGCTTTCCCAGCGATCGGCATTGTGGGGCCAAGCCTTCCATCTGGTAACGCCGCATATTCTGCCCCTCGATCGGTTGGTCGCAGTGATTAATGCGGCGGGTTATCCGGTGCAGTCCTTACCCTACGAGCAATGGTTGGCAGAATTATGCCGTCCCGCAGCGGCGAATAACGCCCTCAGCCCATTCAAATCCCTGTTTACCGCAGCGGCAACGGTGCCGGGTGAAACCTACCTCGAAGCCCTATCCCTCGATCGCGTCGGGATGCAAAATACCGATGCGGGACTGATGGGCAGTGGGATTCGCTGTATCCCCGTCGAAGCGGATTGCCTCGATCGGCAACTGGGCTATTGGCAGTCGATCGGCTTCCTCGATCAGCCGATCGCTGGGGCCGCAGTCGCGTCGCCAGTGGCAGCGGGGACGGCCTTCTAGGCTCACATTCGGATTCATTCATCGACACAAGTAGACGTACTCTAAGGAATTCGCATCATGTTGCAAAAGCAGTCCAAAAAATCCTCCTCCAAATCGATCGGTTCGAGCCTCTTCATCTACGTCCTGGGCACAGCATTATTGGGTTTGGGCAGTATGTCCTATTACTTCTACCATGTGCTCGAAAATCGGGCAAAAGATGAGATTCGGGGCAACCTCGAAACGAAAGTCCAATTGGTCGAAGGGGAACTGGGCAAAGTCCAACAGTCGGCGAATGACTTGACCACGATCGTCAAAGTCATGCACCGTCAAGACATCAAAGATCCGCTCGTCTACGAGAAGATGGTCTTTGATCTGTTCCAGCGCCGATCGGAGCTAACGATGGCCTTGGGGTTTGGGCAATCCAAATCGGCGATCGTGCCGGAGCGCGACTGGTACTGGCCGTACTTCTACGTCGATCAAAAAACGCCGGGTCAATTGGGCAATCTGATGCCTGCACCCTATAGCCATCTGCGGTTTGCGGATTTGGCCTATGACAATTATCCGAAACAGGATTATTATAATAACATCGTCAAGCGGCCCGAAAATATGTGGTTGGAACCCTATGAATGGTATGGTCTGACCTTGACGACCTACACGGGGCCAATCCGCGATGACGACAATCGGATGATTGGGGTGACGGGACTTGATATTAACGTCAGCGCGATTAGTGAAAAAGTCAAAGCCCCAGAGTCCTGGAATGGGGGTTATTTTACGATTCTCAGCGAGAAGGGTAATGTCCTCACCTATCCGCCTGACCCCGAGAAAGCAAAAAAATTAGCGACCTACGAAAACATCCCCGAACTCGAAAAAATCTGGCAGGAAATCAAGACGACGAAGTCCGGTTTGATCGTCTCCGATGGCAAATATTGGGCCTATGAACAGGTCGAGGGCACCAACTGGATGATGCTGGCAGCGGTGCCCCAATCGGTGGTGCTCGGGCCAGTGCTGCGCGCCACGATCGGCGGCGCAGTGGTGGCGGGTGGGATTTTGGCGATCGTCATCGCCCTGTTCGTGCGGCGGTTGAATGAGCGACTCAAGCCAATTCTGGATGAATGTACGGCATTGGCCATGGTCGATCGATCGCGGTTTGATGCTAACGGTTTGCCCCTTAGTGGTGAAGCGACGATCACGGAAGTGATCCAAGGCGATGAAATCGATATTCTCCGCACTTCTTTCCAGCGGATGGCGACGCAACTGAAGTCCTCCTTCGGCGATCTCGAATTGCGGGTCAGCGAGCGCACCACGGAACTGAATGCGGCGGTGGCAGCGGCCGATACGGCAAATAAAGCCAAGAGCGAATTCCTCGCCAACATGAGCCATGAGCTACGCACGCCGCTGAACGGTATTCTCGGCTATGCCCAAATCCTCCAACGATCGAGTAGCCTGACGGAAAAGGAAACCCAAGGCGTCTCGATTATTAAACAATGCGGCACACACCTGTTGACGTTGATTAATGACGTACTGGATCTGTCGAAGATCGAAGCCGACAAAATGGAACTGGAAGTTTCGAGTTTCTACTTGCCGAGTTTCCTCCAGGATGTGGTCGAAATCTGCCGCATTCGGGCGGAACAGAAGAGTATTACTTTCCACTATTTACCCAGTGGCGCTTTGCCCCAGGGCATTCAGGCGGATGAAAAGCGGTTGCGTCAGGTATTGATCAATCTCTTGAGTAATGCGATTAAGTTTACTGACCAGGGGAGTGTCACCTTCACGGTGGATTGCGTTGATGTTCCCGATGTGTCCGGTGTCTCAATTCAAGGCATTCGTTTCAGCATCGTCGATACGGGAGTCGGGATGTCCGCCGACCAGATTGAGAAGATCTTTCTACCCTTTGAACAGGTCGGTGAGAGTGCGAAGAAGTCCGAAGGGACTGGCCTCGGGTTGGCAATCAGCCAAAAAATTATGGCTCTGATGGACAGTACGATCGTCGTTGAAAGTCAGGCAGATCAAGGCAGTCAGTTTGGCTTCACGATCGTCGTACCGGAGACTCAGTCCTGGACGACCGCCACACCCGCGCTGCTCAACCATGCGAATATCGTCGGCTACGAAGGCCAGAAACTCACCTTGTTGATTGCGGACGATCGTTGGGAAAACCGATCGGTGATTCGGAATCTCCTGGAGCCGCTGAACTTCGATGTGATTGAAGCGGAAGATGGCGTCGAGGCTTGGGAAAAGCTGACAAATCTCAAACCGGATGTCTTGATTACCGATCTGTCGATGCCGGGACTTGATGGACTTCAGCTCCTGCGCCGGATGCGTCGCATTCCCAGTATGCAGCAAATGGTGGCGATCGCCTCCTCGGCCCACGTCTTCGCCACGGATCAAAACCAATGTCTCGAAGCCGGGGCCAGCGCCTTCCTCGCCAAACCGATCCAATCGGAGGAACTGCTGCAATTGTTGCAAACGCAACTGAATCTGACTTGGCTGTATGACCAACCCATTAACCCGATCACCGCGACCCCAGCCGCATCGCGCACCACGATCGACCCCGCCAATCTCGCGCCCCCTTCGCCGGACAACTTGGAATTGCTACGGGATCTGGCCATGAGTGGCCGACTCCAGTTGCTCAAACAAAAAGTCCGGGATTTGACTCAGACGGATCAATGTTCACCGGATTTTGCGGCGGCGATCGAGCAGTTGGCCGATCAATTTGAAGTTGAGAAAATTCAATTGTTGATTGAACATTGCAGCACGATCGATCCAGCGACCCCTGCCGCTACGCTGACTTCAGTTGCATCCGAAACATCTACCACTGCTCTCTAATTCACCCACACGCCATTGGTATTTGCGTTTTCTGTATGAACTCCTCTGATATTGCGCTCGAGCCGGAATTGATTCTTATTGTCGATGATACACCCGCGAATTTGCAGGTGCTATCGGCGGCTTTGGCCCATGAGGGCTACGAAGTTGGGATTGCCACCAACGGCGAGAGGGCGATTCGGCAGGCGCAATATGTGCCCCCGGCCCTGATTTTACTGGATGTGCAGATGCCGGGGATTGACGGGTTTGAGACCTGTCGGCGGCTCAAGGCTGATCCGACCACGCAGGGGATTCCGGTGATTTTTATGACCGCCTTGGCCGATGCGGATTATAAAGTCCATGGCTTTGCCGTGGGGGCGGTGGATTATATTACGAAGCCGTTTCAGCATGAAGAAGTGATGGCGCGGGTGCGGGTGCATCTGCAAATTCGCCATCTCACCGAGCAATTAGCCACGAACAATCAAGCCCTAGCACAGCTCAATGACAATCTCGAAGCCAAAGTCGAAGCCCGGACGATCGCGCTTCAGCAGGCGCAGTTGACTCTGATCCAACAGGAGAAGCTATCAGCCCTCGGCCAATTAGTCGCGGGGATCGCCCATGAAATCAATAACCCCGTCAACTTCATCCATGGCAATTTATTCTATGCCCAACGCTACTCGTTGAATTTGTTGGATGTGCTGCGCGATTATCAGCAGGAGTTTCCCGATATTTCGGGGCCGCTTCAGGCCAAACTTGACGCGATCGATTTACCATTTTTGCAGACGGATTTGATCAAAATTATCGATTCGATGCAGGTGGGAACGGAGCGGATTCAGGAGATTGTCCTATCGTTACGCAGTTTTTCGCGGCTCGATGAGGCAATGTTCAAAACCGTGAATGTGCATGATGGGATCGATAGCACGCTAATGATTTTGCAACATCGTTTAAAGGCACAGCACGATCGGCCAGAAATTGCCGTAGTCAAGCAATACGGTCATTTTCCACCATTAGACTGTTTCCCTGGACAGCTCAACCAAGTCTTTATGAATCTGCTCTCCAATGCGATCGATGCGTTGGATGAAAGGGCGGCCTTCGATGGGCGATCGGGGCAGCCCGCTCAGATTACAATTCAAACCAAACAACTCGATGGCAATCGGCTGATGATCACGATCGGCGATAACGGCACAGGCATTCTGGAAGAGGTGAAAACGGTAATGTTTGATCCATTTTTCACCACCAAATCCGTGGGTAAGGGCACGGGATTGGGCCTCTCAATTAGCCATCAAATTATTGTGGAACGCCACGGCGGCACCCTCACCTGCCGATCGACGCCAAATCAAGGCAGCGAATTCACGATCGTCCTGCCCCTGCGGCAGCAGGTGAATGAAGTGACGGGAGAACGACTCATCACAAAAAATCAGACGGCAATTGCCGTCTGATTGATGATTCACCCAAATTGCTGGACGATCGGCTACAACCCAAGCAGATCGTCCAGTTCACTCAACGCCGCACAACCAGCGTCATCGGCAGTTCCGCCATGGCCCACGGCGATCGGCTGTGGAATGAAGCTCGCGTGGCTGACGTCCCCCATTTGCAATCCTTGCAGCATTGACATCATTGGTTGTCGCCCATACTGATAATCATCCGCATATTTGCGAAATACCGCTTCCACGGCCGCGCGGGAATTTTTCAATCCCCAGGTTTCGGCAATCTCCTCGGCCTTGGCAATAATATCAGGACTGAGTCTTAGTTTGTTGTCATGCATAATTGCAGTTCCTCCACGGGATAAAGACCACGAACGTTGGCAAATTGCGGTTCCGGCATCACGGAAAATAATGGGAATCCCGCAAACCGATCGGCAATTAAATACGAACTGCCCCCGGTCACCAAAAACCGCGTCACCCTGGGCATAAAGGGCGTGTACTGCGATTTCACCATCCGAAAAATATTCTTGTACCAAGAATCTAAATATTCATCCAACCAATCCCCCCAGCCATGGCCGCTATCGGCATACATATGCCCCGATCGAAAGCCATCCATAATAATCCCCGGATCAGCCGTCGTCCCCAACGTATTCACCAACCGTTTATCAAAACTAATCGAAGTCGCCAAATCATACGACCCACCTCGATCCATCACGTTTTCATCAATCACTTCACCGTCCGCATCAATCAACCGACTCAGCCAAGTGCCGCCACCCAGGTCAATCACGATCGTGTAACCCGTATCGGCCACCAGTCCCATCCGCTTGGCTGTCCGATAAGCACCTAAACCCTCGCGCTCAATTTCCACCCGCTCCACCGTCACTTCAAACGGAATTTCATTGCGGGTAAATTCGTGATACCCCAACAATTGATCTTTAATGGTCGATCGGTGGCGCTCCGGCTCCGGGGTCGAAACATGCAAGTTCAACGCCATCCGACAGACCCCATCCGTCAATTGCGTCGGCTCCAAACAAGCGTAGAGATGCAGCTTCGACAAATCCACTTTATTCTCCACCACGGTCTGCTGCTGTCGCCGATACTTATACGCCTGCATCCCGAAGTGATAGCGGCTGCCATCGGGCAGTTCGACCAGCGGTGAAGCATTGGAAACCTTCACGGGATCCCGACCGGTGGGCAATTGGTAACGCATCGATCGGACGGCCTTCGGCTGACCTACCCCATCCCAATATTTCAAATCATAATTGCCCGCATCCAAGGCCAATGTCCGCATCAATCCTGGCTCCGCCAGCATCAATGGCACTTTAAAATCCGTGGGTAATTGTCCGGGTGGACGGGTTTGCATCGCAGTCATGGGGATTCCTCTCCGGTGGTGGTGTGGGCCAATTTGCCAGGGATTTGGGACAACTAGCCGCTTCAGGGCTTGCCGCCAACGATCAACTAATGTCCCCAGTTGCATTCATTTCGACCCATTAGTACATAAGTACGTTAGCAAGCCTAAGCCGATCTTGTCAATACTTTTGTACTGATTGCTCGGATTTTAAGCAAATCACGAAGTTGCGATTTAAATCCCCCAAAATCTGCGAAAATACCCATAAATTAAGCCCTCAATTCATTTATTGCCGATTAACGGTGAATTTACTTGGACAATGCAACTCAATCACGTTCGATCGATTACTCGTTAGATCGAACGCTGTACTTAAAATCTGAACGTTCAACCAAGTGAGAGGCCAGTCATGTCTTTGTTCCAGCGATGTTTTGCCGAAGGTATCGGTACCTTTTGGCTCGTTTTAGGCGGTTGTGGCAGTGCGGTGTTGGCCGCCTCCTATACGGAAGTCACCCAAGGTAAATCCGATGCAGTGGCCCAAGCGGCGGCAGCATTGGGCATTGGTACCGTCGGTGTCTCCCTTGCCTTTGGTCTGACGGTGCTCGTCATGGCCTTCGCGATCGGGCATATTTCCGGCTGCCATTTGAACCCGGCGGTTTCCTTCGGTCTCTGGGCCGCGAAACGCTTCCCCGGCAAAGATTTACTCCCCTACATCGTGTCGCAGGTGATCGGCGCGACGTTGGCCGCCGCTTGCATCTATCTGATTGCCACGGGTAAGGGCGATTACAAGTTGACGGGTTCCAATCCGATGGCAACGAATGGCTTCATGAGTCACTCGCCCCAGGCCTATTCGTTCTTGGCTTGCTTCGTCACGGAGTTTGTCATGACGTTCTTCTTCCTGTTCGCCATCTTGGGTGCCACGGACAAGCGCGCGCCGAAGGGCTTTGCCCCGATCGCCATTGGTTTGATGCTGACGCTGATCCACTTGATCAGCATCCCCATCACCAACACCTCGGTCAACCCCGCCCGCAGCACCGGGCCAGCCCTGATGATCGCGTTGCTCGGCGGCAATACCGAACTGCTCGGTCAGGTCTGGTTCTTCTGGTTGGTGCCAATCGCAGCGGCGATCGCGGCAGGAGCCATCTACTACGGTGTGTTTGAAGAACAGCCCGATCGGGTCGCCAGTGAGTACCGCGAGCCTGTAGCGCGCTAGTCATCGGCTCTTTGAGTTGTCTAGCGATCGGGTTAGCAAAAAACTTGCTCGATCGCTAGACGAATCGCCCCGAACCCGCTACTATAGTTATTGCAGTGCGGACGATTAGCACAGTGGTAGCGCACTTCCTTCACACGGAAGGGGTCACAAGTTCGAATCTTGTATCGTCCATACCTTAAAACCCGCTCCTGGAGCGGGTTTTATTTTGCCTGTCTGCCTGTGAGAAACCTCCTCTTTCGCAACAAGGTTATACAGTCTTATACAGTTTCATTGGGTTTCAGCCGTTTATTGAGATCCGATTGAGATCCTGGATCTCAACCTTGCACAGTCTTATACAAGGCCGTACACCAGCTTATACCGCCCCAATTTTCATGCCAATCTTCTAGAATTGAGATCCTGGGAGGCGTTTGGATCTCAATTCTGCACCCCCAGATTCGGCTAAAACCATTGGGAGGCGGTGAGTTATGGCGAATACAAGTGGATCTCAATCGGGCCGATCGAAGGCGGGGAAAGGTAGTGTGCAGGTTCGAGCGGTGAAAGGACGGCTCCGGTTGGTTTGGTCAGTGTTGGGGCAACGCTACTTTCTGAGCATGGAGTTGGATGATAGCCCCCTGGCGCAAAAAGTGGCCGTGGCCAAGGCCCGGTTGATTGAGGCGGATATTATCAGCGGCAACTTCGATCAATCTCTGGAGAAATATAAACCAGACACCCAGAAGAAGTCGGCTCTGCGAGTGCCGGTACTGATGGACGGTTTTCTCAAACAGAAGGAAAAACAGGTCTCAAATCGCACAATGGAGAAGTATCGGGCGTTTGGCGGGCATCTAAAGAACTTCTTCCCGACTCGCGCTGTGGTGGATGTGGATGAGACGCAGGCGGAGAAATTCCGATCGGCGTTACTCGCCAAGGATTTGGATGCCTCAACGGTGAAAGCGATTTTGGGCTTTAGCCAGTCTTGCTGGGAATGGGCGATGGCGAAGCAATTAGTTGAAGATAGCCCTTGGAAGTCGGTGCAGAAGCAGGTTAAAGTACCGCCGAAGCAAAAGGCCAAACCTTTTACCAAGGAGGAAGTGAAGGCGATCGTTGATGGCTTTCGGCAACATCGTTATTACAAGCATTACACGGAGTTTGTGGAATTTCGGCTGGATACTGGGTGTCGGATCGCTGAGGCGGCGGGGTTGAGATTCAAGCACATCAGCGATGACGGCTCGCAGGTCTGGATTGGAGAAACCTACAGTCGAGGGGAGTGGAAATCGACCAAGACGAATGAGGCGCGGTGGGTGAACTTGCCCAAGCGCGCTATGCAGATTATCCAGCAGCGGCTTCAGGCCAGTGATGACAAAAATGCCGTGGTCTTCCTAGGGCCGCGTGGGGTGCCGATCGATGATCACACCTTCAGCCAGCGGATTTGGAAATCGATCATTGAAGCGGTAGGCGTTGAATTCCGCGTATTTTACAACACCCGCCATACGGTAATTAGCCAAGCGCTGGAAGCGGGAATGTCCCCAACGGCGATCGCCGATCAGACGGGCCACCGGGTCGAAACGCTGCTGAAGCATTATGCGGGCAATGTCCAGAATCGGCCTCGACTACCCGATCTACTCGAAGAAGAAGAGGAAGACGAGATTTCATAGAGCTTTGGATTTGCGCTGTCGCCGCTGATGGCTGATGACCTGGCAGTAATTCTCGATCGCCCGATGGTGGGCATTGGGGTCATGTCGGTTCATCAGCCAATCGTTGAGCAAGGTCAAGTTATAGCGGATGTTACTCGCATTCACGCGGACGAAGTGAATACCTTCGATCCAGCCGTAGCTGGTATTGCGGCGCGATCGAGCAAGGCTGTTGGGGTGACAGTTGAGAACTATCGCCGCCGCATGTTTATCGCCAAATTGGTATTCCATAGGAAATTACTCCGTTTTGGGGCAGAGGCGAATATCGGCAGAGGCGACACGATAGGCGGATGCGATCTGCCGGGTGGAGTCAAAGAGAACCTCCGCGATCGAGAGTTTAACCTGGTGGCCATCATCGAGTTTCCCGGTCAGATGGGACAGGACGGAATGGGTAAGCGATCGCAAATAAGTCGCAGGCAACCAGGCTTGCTTAAACCAAATCTCGATCGGGGTTCCTTCTTGAAGGGAGGATTCGACAGGGGGCACTAATTCTGAACTGTGCAATCCAATTTCAGCATTGTCAATTATGTCAACTTGTACTGGAACTGCCTGTGCTGCTTGAGGTATAGGAATTGACGATCGGGTCAATTCGGTGTCATCTACGTCAATTTTCGGCGGTGGCATGGCCGCATATTTCATCTCTGCACCTTCACCTTGAACTTGACCATAACCTGTGTTTGCCAGGGTCTTCATCAGTTCACGGATTTGCGTTGCGGCCATATTCCGCAGGGCACGGACACCACTTTTAAGTTTGGACGCAGTTGCTTCGCCAACCCGCTCAACATATTTCTGGACTTTGAGAGCTACTGACGCCAAGCCCGATTCGGGTGAGTTGTGAGTGTGAATGAGTCGGTGTTGCCAGAGATAGTAAGCCGCAAGCTCGATCGCTTTCTCCATCGTCGCCGCGTCAATTAACTGAGTGGGCTGTTGTTCACGCAATGCGGCATTAACGATATGCAGCCACAGCGCTAACCGTGATGTGTAGGCTTCGATTTTCGGATAGACGTACACCAAGCCTGATGCCGTTTCCGTTTGTTGGGCATCGACCAGTTGGTGCTGCCAAGTTTCAAATAATTGACCCGCTGCTGGGGTAAGGAAATAATCGGTTTTGGGTAGTTTTTCCAATGCGCCATAGAGCCAGGAAAGTGCCTCGCTGATGCCTGTATCCGGCTGTTCATCAATGTCCAAATAGCGCGTTGGGGCATCAGCGGCACAAAATAACCAACGACTCCAAGCTCCATTAAAATCCCGGTGATCGCCCATCAATTCGCCCAAAACCTCCCATTGAATTGAGCCAGTCCGGCAGACGGCAGATTTTGGTAGACAGACGGATTTATCGGCCCGATCAACCAAGACTGCTGCTCCATTCCATTGATCCAGTTCCACTTCCTCATCAGCACCATAACCCCGCCGATATTGGTTGCGAACTTTGATTGCTCCGGCCAGTTCATCCCGGTAGTAGAGCAATCCACGCGGGTTTTCGCCATGGATTCGTTGCAGAGTTTCGACGGTGGAATCTTTGGTCAGATAGCGTTTACGGATGGGTTTCTGGGCCGATTCTCCCAACGCTTTACGGCATTCGTAGGCTTCGAGATCGGCTTGATAGATTTCATGGGCATCCTTTTCGAGGTTCACGAGTGGATCGATGATGATTCGTTGAGCCGGAGTTTTCATGCTGCCGGACTGGGCGACGATCGCGCTCCAGAACACCATTGGTTGTTTGTAATTGGCGCTGGGTTTGATCACGATTTGCGCGGCTGTGCCAACTCGACTGGCCGCAGCAGGAAGCAGGGTGGTGAACAGAAATTCTGGAGCAGTAGGCATTGCCTTGGCCGTCTTCAGCAAAATATCGGCGAACCAGGGTTCCAGATAATGGGTCAAGTCAAACTGGACTGGCCTTGTAGTGAGTAACGATCGAAGTTTCTCGGCTGCTGTGGTTTGGGTGTCCTGGGTGTCGATCGTGGTTTTGAGTGATTTGGCCAGCGAATCTAAATCGCGGTAAGGGATACCCATTTTTTTGGCTAAACCCATCAGCGCTAAGTCCCGATGGAAAGGGGATGGCGACTGTTCCAAGATTTCGGTCAGTTGATGCTCTAATTCCGTGACTGGTTCAACGATTTCTGGCGTGATCGCCATCTGGGCCGCTTGTTCAAAATCGGCCCAAGTGAATTCAGCATCCAAGGCGTTGGAGATGTCCCAGCCATTAATCGTGCAGTCATCGGGCATGGGAACTTGGGCAATACGGGCACGGTCGCCCAATGCCTGCGCGAATTTATGCGCCCCTTCATCACCGGGAATTATGCCGTTTTTGGTCGGTGTGTCATTTCGATCGAACCAGATGAACACTTCCCCAGGTAGTTGATTGAGTTGTTCGATCGACGGCACCGCCCCACAACCTGTAGTTGAACAGCAGACGGTAACTTTTGCGTTTTGCTGCTGGGCTAACCAACCAAGCCGCATCGCATCCCATTCCCCCTCGCAGAACCAAGTAGCAGTTGAGTTTTCGGAGGAGTAGGTAGTGAAGATTGTGGTCGGAACGCCGTACTGGCTCCATTTAGGTAAATCATGCTCGACCCAAGGTGTAATCCGGAGTTTGCGGTAGAAAGATTCTTTGACTGGAATATGAATGGCGATCGACGGGTGAGAATCTCGCCAATCCGATAACCCAATGCGGTAATGAGCCATCATTTCTGGGGTAAAACCCCGCGACTGCAACCAATCTAAGGCTTCTGGTGATGTTTGCAAATGGGCGATCGATTGATTAACCGCCTGTATTGATATGGTGGTTGGTTTCTTGGTTGTTTGACCGCTGAAACCGATACCAGATTGTGGTTTTGGCTGACCGATCGCGTCACGAATCTGATCGGGTGTGCAACCGCGCCAACAGTGATAGGCTCCCGTATCCCGGTCAACGCTGAGATTTTTCTGTTTGGATTTGCCATCTTGGACGCAAGCAGGACAGGCGACCCGACCAGCGGCATCAAAATCTAGATGCTGGCGAATATTAAAGCCAGCACGATCGGTTGTGAATGACATCACATGCTCCTTGTGTAAATTACATTGCAAGTCAAAGTGGTAAACAGCCAATCGCTTTGATACCAGAGAGCCTGATTGCATCAGGTTGAGTCAATCTCTGAAAACAGCGATCGGGTTTACACCGTGGTTTTTCCCAGCGGGATTGAAGCGCGTTCAACTGAACGACGCGATGTTCAAATAAATCTTGTGGTCACAGGGGTGGTATGGGAAAAGCGTTCAACTGTTGGTTTCCCTGTGAGCTATGGTCGTTTAAAGTCAACTGTCCTGTGCGAAGGCGTTCGGCATTTTAATCAGCCAGCATTGTCGAGCAAAAACTGCTCTTGAAAGCTGGTGTATTGATCATGCAATTGTGAAACTGAGGTTCTGACCAGATCCTTGAAGTCTTGCTCAGAGACTTCGGCTCCGGTCTTGATGTGGTGGACGTAGGCGGTCGGTAGCCAAAAGCTCCGCAATGCCGTTAAGACCATTTCATCATGTTGTAGATAGGGATGTTGATTCCGCCTCAAATAGGCTAGGAGAATGGCATCCCTGGTGTGCCTAGGTGGTTGTAAGCGAACGCGATAATCATAGCGATCGCTACTTGATGCATACATTTGGCGTACCTCCGTTACTTTCGCAACCACGAGTCTATGGGTCGTGAATGCCCAAACCAAGGGTGGTTTGAGCATTCACGGATAAGCAAATAGAATCGGCAACTGTGGTAGGAAGTGCCTTATTTAGGGACAATCAACGTTAAAGACGCGGATTGATCAATAAGGAACTAGGAGTGCGCCCTGACTAATCTTGTTTAAGTTATACCGAGTAATTATGATTCTGGCAACTCCAAAGTGTATAAGGTTGGAATACTGAGAAGTGATTTATTTAACTAAGCTGATTTGCTTAACACGTATTTTAGGTGTTCATAAAAGTCGGCAAATCGGCTTAAAAAAGCGTTAATGCCGATTGTCAACATTGTGATTGAGATCGATGGAAATCAATTACAGAAAGTAATACGGATTTTGTCTGACGAACAAAACACGCGATCGATGAGTGATGGAAGGCACTTTCGGGATGCGCGATGCGCTGAGGTCGATGTGAGGTAAGTCTGAGGTCGAGATGAGGTTGAGATGAGGAAGGTTAGCCTGGAAAATTGATTGCAAAAAGTTTACATTCGTTAACAAATGGGTGACGACGTTTTTTCGCCTGTAGAGTTCCCGCAAATTGAAATGTTGTGTCGATGCTATTCAGCAACGTTTGAGTTGTTTGATGATGCCCGATCGGTAATATCGCCACCTCAAACTATGAATTTTCATATCACCTCAGCATAGTCAAACGGCTCAGGTGTAGGGTATTGACCTGGGCCGATCGGACTCATCTCAGCCGATTTAAGTTAACCAACGCCGAGGATAAGCACCATGAATCGACTCATTCATCAACCTGATGCGCAACTTGACTTGGTACTGGAACGCACGATCGACATCCCGCCAGCGATGGTTTGGGCCGCATGGACGACACCAGAGCACCTCAAGCATTGGTTCACGCCTGCACCCTGGCAAACGGTCGATTGCGAAATCGATCTGCGTCCTGGCGGCATTTTTCGCACGACGATGCGATCGCCCGAAGGTGAAGAATTCCCGAACTTCGGCTGCTATCTGGAAGTGATTCCCAACGAGCAACTCATTTGGACGAATTCACTGCAACCGGGCTACCGTCCGGCCCCAGCTCAACCGATCGAGGCTCATGGCGCATTCGCGTTCACGGCAATTGTCGCGCTCGAACCCCATGGGGCGGGGACAACGTATACCGCAATGGTCATTCATAGCGATGCGGAGTCTTGTCAGCGCCACAATGCGATGGGGTTTCAG
>JANOQX010000095.1:0-40713 GCA_031415035.1 Cyanobacteria bacterium VAR_4_metabat_243 | reverse complement strand
GGCTGCGAGAATGCTATCACCAGTGCAAAACCTTTGCATCCGTCAAGACCCTATTTGAGTTATCCATTGAGGGGCGAATCTTTGATTTTCCCAAGCTCAATCGGTTGGGTGAGTTCTCATTAATCAGTTAGGATTGCTATACAATGAAATTCACTTCCTTATCCAAATCAGTTCGCACAATCGGCATCGCCGCAATGCTGTCGCTCACAGTCGGTATTGCCGCCAGCGCCACTGGTTGCATCAAGTCCGGCGATAACAAAGTCGCAGTTGCGCCCGCAGTGGCACAAGCCCCTCAGGCCGGAACGATCGTTGACATTGCCGCTGGTAATCCCGCGTTTTCCACACTAGTCACCGCCGTGAAAGCCGCCGGACTCGCCGAAACACTCTCTGGCAATGGGCCATTCACCGTCTTTGCACCCACGAATGAAGCCTTTGCGGCATTGCCCAAGGGAACGTTGGAAAAATTGCTGAAACCCGAAAATCGTGATTTACTCAAAAAAGTGTTGACGTACCACGTCGTTTCTGGCGATCGGATGGCCAAGGACTTACGATCGGGCAACGTGACTACCGTCGCAGGCAGCACCGTCGCCGTCAAAGTCCAGAACGGCAAAGTCAGCGTCAACAATTCCAACGTCGTCAAAGCCGATGTGGATGCGAAGAACGGCGTAATTCATGTGATCGACAAAGTGCTACTCCCACCGGATCTAATGCCAGCAACTCCCGTGGCGACGCAATCAGTTGTTGAAATCGCAGCGGGCAATCCGACTTTTTCAACGCTGGTGACGGCAGTGAAAGCCGCTGGACTCGCCGAAACGCTTTCGGGTAAAGGGCCATTCACGGTCTTTGCGCCCACGAATGAAGCCTTCGCCGCCTTGCCGAAGGGCACGTTGGAGAAGCTCCTGAAACCAGAAAATCGCGATTTGCTCCGGAAGGTGTTGACGTACCACGTTGTTTCCGGCGATTTGATGGCCAAGGATTTGCGTTCCGGCAAAGTGGCAACCGTGGAAGGTCGTGCTGTCGCTGTTCAGGTGGGGCATAGTAGCGTCAAAGTCAACGATGCCAAGGTGGTGAAGGCGGACATCGATGCGAAGAATGGCGTGGTTCATGTGATTGACAAAGTTCTCCTGCCCCCGAATCTGTAATCCAAGCGTCATTTGATCGCAATTCACCGATCGCGCCCTAAATTAAGCGCCAAGCCTCGGTTTGGCGCTTAATTTATTCCCATTCAATCGTAGGGTGGGCAATGCCCACCAGTTCTGTTATTGTGGTGTTGCTCTGCCGCTCTTCCCCGCTTAAATTGACTCATGTCTATGGATTCGACGCTTTTACCCCCTCCCGTCAATGAACAATCAACTGACCTGGAGATTTTTATGGCGATTCAGGCACAGCAGGTCAAAGCTCTAGACCTCCTGTACGATCGTTACAGCAAACTCGTCTACAGCACCGCCGTTCAGCTCCTGAATAGCGTCGAAGAAGCCGAAGAAGTCACCCAAGAAACCTTCCTGCGCCTGTGGCAGCGCAGCACCATCTACCAGCCACAACGCGGGTCACTCAGCGGCTTTCTAATTACCCTAACCCGATCGCGTTCCCTCGATCGACTGCGATCACGATCGGCCCGCCAACAAAAACTACAACGCATCCAAACCTTCTCCGGCGGCGTACCACACTATGATCCCCCGCTAGAATTTGTTACAGTGCAAGAGCGATCGAACATGGTACGTGAAGCCCTCCAACAACTGTCACCCGACGATCGGCAGATTCTCGAAACCGCCTACTACGAAGGACTCAGCCAGTCGGAGATTGCCCAGCGCGATGGCATTCCACTCGGCACCGTCAAATCGCGGGCGCGTCAGGCCCTCAAAAAGCTCCGGATTTCCCTCAGCCATCTCATTTAATCGTTCACCTCCCATCTTACGATCGCCATGACTCGTCCCACTGACAACCCCAACCCAATCGATTTAGTGGCAGGCTATATCCTCGATGACTTGAGTCCTGAGGAAGCCGCGCGCCTGAATCAAGCATTAGCCGAAACGCCCGACCTGCATGGCGAAATCGCCGCATTCGGTGAAGCCTTTGCGCTGATCCCATACGATATGCCGCTCCAGGCACCCTCAGCCGGACTCAAGGCCAAAATCCTTAGCGCCGCCAGTCAGTCAATCGCGCCCAGCCAATCAAAGCCTAGTTCAAACGTGATTCCGATCGGTTCCCGTCGCCCTACCTGGCAGCGTTGGATACCCGCAATTAGCACGGGCATCGCTGCCGTCGCGATCGCCGCCATCGGGTTGAATCAAGTTCAGCTTAGTCGGCAATCGCAACAGACGATCGCCCTTCAGCAACAGCTTGATGCCATGAGTACAGAACTAGCGAGCGTCCAGCGCGAACTTAAAGCCGATCAAGCGACGATCGCGCTGATTAATCAACCCGGTATTCAGATGTACGCCTTGACGGGTGCCACCGCAAAACAACAAAATAGCCGTCTTGCCAGAGCACAGATCATCGCCAAACCCGGCGATCGGACGGTCACGATCGTCGCCACAGCGCTACCCAAACTCCAAAACAATCAGGTCTATCGCCTATGGGCCGTCGGCGCACCAGCCGCTGCGCCGACGTACTGTGGCCAGTTTCGCCAAGATGACAGCGGCAAGGCCCAGTGGGACGCCCCTAGTGCAGCCTGTACACAGAAGCCGTTGCAATTGATGATCACGCTCGATGGCCCCACCGATCCCACCACTGCCGCTGGGCCATTGGTAATGGAAACCCTCAGTTAGGGCATGACTACGCTGCCAAATCACCCCGCCCGCTTCAGCGGGCTATAAGCGAAACCCCGCTGAAGCGGGCTAAGAAAGGTTCCAGCCCGCTTTAGCGGGGTTACTTTACTAGCCCTGCCGTTTACGCGCGGGGCGGATCATGCCGTAGTACAGCAATTCACCAATAACATCATTCATTCCCGGCCTGCCCGATCGCATTCTGTCACTTGAAAAAAGATTCATCCGATGACCTCCGGTCGGTCGTAGACCATCGACATCTCGCTTCGTAGACTGCCAATTCTGGGGAATCAGAAAATCCCGCTTGAATCATGCTCCCCCAGAATTGGGGGCCGGGGGGCGGCTCGGCCTGATCTGTTGCATTTATTTTCCGATTTGGTATAACTGCCCGATCGCTTCGTCAAACCAATTCAGCCAGCCCGTTTCATGATGAATCCCAGCGCGAAGTGTAAGATATTGACAACGCATTTCCATTGATAAATTTGCCGCATCGGCAAAACTTTCACGTTCGATCCTGTGATAGGTCGCCAGGTTTTCGGCATGGAGCGATCGTTGCTGCTGCAAAAGCTCAACCAATTCCGCTGCTGGCACCAAATGCCCCACAAATAATTTAACCAATAATTCCTCTTTCGTGGGGGCCAATTCCGTTATTGGCTGCACAATCCAGGCCCGCAGATGCGCTTCACCCGCTGCATTAATCGAATAACACTTCCGATCGGGCTTGCCATCTTGGCGCATCACTTCAAGCTCGACCCAGCCACTTTCTTCTAACTTGGTCAGCTCCCGATAAATCTGCTGATGGGTCGCGTGCCAAAAGAACCCCACCGATCCATCAAACTGCTTGGCCAAATCATAGCCACTACAAGTCCGATTCGCCAAAATCGCCAAAATCGCATGGGATAACGCCATCACCTCCACCTCACTGCTCAAAACTTAAGCCATCGCTAAATTCTACTTGACTATGCACTTTTTTGCATATAGATTAGAAATATGCACCAAGTTGCATATGCATAAAACTGAGTAATACCCACGGAGGTAGCTGATGACTGGACTAGCACGCCGATCGAAGGCTCAAACAACTTCCCAATGGCCGCTCACAGGTATCAACTGGCAGGAGTTCAGACGGGCCTACGCGACCTTCCTGGGCGACGCAGGCGTTGGGATTCGGCATATTCTGCGGGCACAGCGCCATAGCGTTTGGCAGCGCTGGGTGAACCGCCGATTGGCTCGACAAGCGGCCCATTTGACTGGACGGACAATCACGATCGACTTAGCTACACTGGCCGAACTGCCCCCTGATACCCTCGGTGGCACCTACGCTCGTCACATGATGGGGCTAGGGCTTGATCCGGAGGCGTTTATTTCACCGGACGACGATTGGTTGGAGCAGCGAATGGCGATCGGGCATGATATTTTCCATGTAATCGCGGGTTACGATGCCAGTCCCGTCGGGGAATTTGGGGTTGCGGCGTTCACGCTCATCCAATATCGTGATTTGTTGAACGTATTTGTTTTATCGTTTGTCCCAATCAGTTTGACCAATCCCCTTTGGACATTGCCATTGCTGCGGGCATTGGTGCGTGGGGTTCGCATGGGGCGCACAAGTCAGCCAGTGGTGGCCTATGCCGTTGAAGATAATTGGGCCAAGCCGTTGCGAGTCGTGCGTCAGGAATTGGGTATTGCTGATTATTTTCGGCACTCCTAATCGATCGGGTGATGCGTTCTGCGATTATCGCTAGAATAAGCGCATCCCGATCGGCTAATCACATCATGGCAAAATCAACGATCGCTTACTGGAATGCGCTAAATCCCGAACATCATCACCAATGGCAGGCCATTCCCGGACTCGAAGGGGTGGCCGAAGAAATCACCTTGAGCATTGATGCCCAATCCGGCGAATACACTCGCTTGACGCGCTTTCATCCCGGTGCCGACACCGCTACAGTTGGCGGCAAAAGCCATGCCTATCCGGAGGAAGTCTTTATTGTTAGCGGTCGATTGTATGACCAGGCATTCGACCTGTGGCTAGAGACGGGCCATTACGCCAGCCGTCCACCGGGGGAAGTCCATGGCCCATTCCATACGGATGTGGGTTGTGTCGTGCTGGAACTCTCGTTTCCCGATCGGGTGCCGTTGACTTTAATTTGATTAAAACGTTGCACCCAAATCGTCGGAAACTTTGAGTGACCAAGTTGGAGTCCCTGGCTGAACGGCCTCACCCACGGTGGTTAAATCCAAAATTGACTGGTGATAATGGCTCAGGCTTTCGCGATGTCCCACACTCAAAAATGTCACACCAAAAGCCTGAAGCTGCTGGTATAAATGCTTTTCATTTTTGGGGTCGAGGGCGCTAGTCGCTTCATCTAAAACGGCACAGATCGGTTTATTCACGAGTAGACGGGCAAAAATTAGCCGCTGTTGTTCGCCCAACGACAAAACCTCTGACCAGTTTTGCTCCGTATCCAGTCCACCATGTCTTTGCTCAAGGTCAGGCAAATTCACCTGAATCAAAATCTGCCGCAACTGCGCATCATCGATCGCCTTACCCATATTGGGATACAGCATTTGATCCCGCAGCGATCCCAAAAC
Organism: Cyanobacteria bacterium VAR_4_metabat_243; assembly: GCA_031415035.1. Taxonomy (GTDB): domain Bacteria; phylum Cyanobacteriota; class Cyanobacteriia; order Leptolyngbyales; family Leptolyngbyaceae; genus Romeriopsis. The sequence goes on along the minus strand of JANOQX010000095.1, from coordinate 35,359 downwards.
CATGTAAGGCCGCTGGGGGAGAAACAACATTTGCTCAAGCGGTGGACGGACGATCGTCCCATCACCCGCATCCCACAATCCGACGATCGCCCGCAGCAATGAGCTTTTGCCACAGCCACTCGGCCCTCGCACCAATAAACCTTCACCGATCGGTAGCGTCAGCGAAAGCTGCTCAATCAAGGTTCTTTGACGATTAGGCGTTTGGAGTGTCAAATTTTCTAGCACCAAACGCGACGCCGAAGCTGGCTGATCCGTGATGATTTCCGTTTTAATCATGGCCTGATCAGCATTTGCCGCTGCCGCTGCAATTAAGCGGTCCTCACCCAGGGAGGCCAAAAAGCTGTGCAAACGCTCAACGCCCGCCCCAAAACTGGTCAGCGACTGAAACCGTTCCACAATCAGGTTCAGCGAGAAAAACACGCGGATGAATGCACCTTGCGCCTCGGTGACTTTGCCAATCTCCAATTCACCCGCGAAAATGCCTGGGGCGACAACGATCGCAGGCAGAATAAATGGAATGAATTCGTAGGCATTGGTGAGGATATTGAGATTTAGCTCCCACAGGATAATCCGCTTGAAGTTGTCAAAGGCCGCTGCAAATCGCTCTTTGATCCGATCGGCCTCGCACTGTTCGCCCTGATAGAAGGCGATCGCTTCGGCATTTTCCCGCACCCGCACCAAGCTAAACCGGAAATCCGCCTCTTTTTTCAACTGGGCGAAATTGAGTTGCATCAATGGTTTACCGAAGATGCCGATCGTTGTGAGCGTGCCCACCAAGGCGTATATCAGCAAAAATCCAATGAGTGGTTGTGAGATGCCCCAGAGCACACTACTGAATGCCCCGATCGCGAGCAGTGCATCCACCAATGCCAATAAAAACTTCAGCGAATCATGGGTGAAACTCTTGACATCTTCGGAAATCCGCTGATCCGGGTTATCAATATCGGCCTCATGATTCAGGTGGTAGAACGATCGATGCTCGAAGTAGCGATTGATGAAGTCATTTGTCAGCCACCGTCGCCAATTCAGGCCCAGGCGATCGCGCAGATAGACATAACCCGCATACAGCGGCGCATAAACTGCCAAAGTCCCGACAAAAATCATGATCGTCTGCCAAAACCGCGCCTCATCTTGGGCCGACAGTGCCGAAATCAACTCACCCCGCTTGTTATTCAGCAACACGCTAATCCCCGTGTACCCCAAGGACAAAAGTACCACCGACAGCAATAAGCCGCGTGCCCGCCATTTCTCCTCACTTGACCAATAGGATCGCGCGATCGTCCAAAACTGTCGGAATAGGGTGAGGTTGAATCGTTCCATTGATTTTCATGCCAAGCAGTTCACCTATTCAAGATAAGCGGAAAACAGTGAAACTACCAATCAGCAGGCGAGGCGTAATAGTACATTTGAATCATGGACGGCGATCGGACTGTCTCGCAATGTAAAGATTAGAAACCCGACTTGCGCTTATCCCTTTGGATGCGTACAATTTGAAATGAGCACATAAATATCCACTAATTTGGCTTGTCTGGGGTAAGACAAGCCATTTTTTTGCCCACCAAGATTTATGGCAGTGGATTGTTTGGGCTTACTAGTAATCCGTTAGGGCCTAGTAGTCCGCCGATCGGGTCGTTGAGTAAATTCTCGACCGTCGATCGGAATCCACTACGACTCACCAGCTCCGTCAGCAGTAAGCCACTGGTTTCTAACACTTGTCCCGGCGTTGGGGCCGAGAGCGATCGTTGCACCGCATCACTGATTAGACGATGCACGGCCGTGGTTGGATGGAAGTCGTCAGCAAAGACGAAGGCGGCGGGATTGACTGGCTGGGTGGGCAGACTGGCCAATTGTTGGAACAGTGGGGTGGTGGTGTTCGTGAAGCCAAACTCACTCGGACGTCGGGCGATCGCCTCGCTCAGGGAGAAAGTATCGACTTGAACAATGTCGATCCCCAGATCGGATTCCAAACGGCCCAAGCTACCGAGTAACAATGTATTGAATAAGCCACTAAATATAGTGGCTTGCGTGGTGAGGTTCCGGGCCGTCACGAATGGCGTCACCCCTAAATCCGGCAGGTTTGGCACCAGGATGGTTTTTGCGCCCAGACCCGCCAAGGTGGTCACGGCTTGAGTTACGTTGTCGATACTCGTCAGTACCGACTGGATCGCGGCCAATGGATCGGACGGCAGTGAGAGGAAATCATTTGCCCCGCCCCAAACCACGTACAGCGCATTGGGATTCGCCTTCGGCGCACCACTAGCAGCCAGTTGTCCGGCGAACAAGTCGATTTGGTCGAGTACCCCCGGTAGTTTGCCGAGGTCTTGACCCGCCGCCAGCAGGGAGGCGATGTTGCTGCGACCCGTGGTTGAGCCACCCACGGCAAAATCGATCACTTGGCTGATCCCGAGTTCGGGAGCGAGGTATTCTCGCCATAATGGCCCATCCGAAAATCGCCCGTTAAAAAACGGCGGACTGGGCGGAAATTTTCCACCCAAACCTTTCGAGAGATTCCCCGTATCCGAGAGACTGTCGCCAAACACCACCAACTGGTCAAATCGCCGATCGCTTAACGTATTGCCTAAGTCGATCGTCAAGGGATTGGCAAAATTAAATTCAGGCAAATCACAAATAATTTGGCCCAGATCGATGAAAATTTTGGGGACTTGGCGGAGGACAGTATCGGCGGTCGTGATCAAAAACTGGCTAACTTGAGCGAACAAATCCGATGATCGTAAATCGCCAAAATCAATTGACAGGTTTTCCGGTAACACTGGCGTGGGCGCGATCGACGGAATATTCATAACTGATTGCATTACAAAGCTCCTGAGTAATTACTCGATTCGACCCATTCGACTCAATCAAAGCGGCCAGTCAGTGGCGGGCAGTCAGCGGCGGCCAGTCAGCGGCGTTGTCTGCGTCACAATTAGCCAGAAGCGTCCATCGATCAACTTCGATCAACTTCTAACTTGGAGCGTAGCCAGCTTAACTTGACTTTTATAATGCCTTAAAATTTTTGATAAGAGTATATACTTTTATTAATGAAGAACCCCGCCCGCTCGCGGGCGGGGTCTCGAAATCTGGAAACGAGAGATTTCGCTTGCGGTTGAGCCAACAGCAGAGGGCGTGAGCCACGCATAAACTATGTAGCGTTAGCCGTGCTCACGGCACTATCCCAACTTTTGCCATAAATTGTTCAAGCGCGGCAATATGGTGGAGGATCGCCATCTTTTGCTCTTTGAGGAAAAAATGATTTCCAGGCAATAACTCGATTTGGAAGTCGGCACTTGTTTGTTCACTCCAACGAGCAAGCGACGCCTGACTTACTTGTGCATCTTGCCGCCCGCCAAAAGCCGCGATCGGAAACTCGAATGGTGCTTCTGGCTGGTAGACGTGGGTTTCATTCATGGCCAGATCAGCGCGGAGAATCGGCATAAATACATTCATGACATCGGCATTTTCCAAGACGATCGCCGGGGTACCGCTATAACGTTGCAGTGCCGCCAAAAAATCAGCGTCAGGCAGGTGATGAATAGGCGGCGTTGCGGCGGGAAGTTGCGGTGCAGGGCGACTAGAAACAATTAACTGAACGGGTGGTGAATGCCCGACGCGACGAAGTTGACGTGCCACCTCAAAACTGATCAGTGCGCCAACGCTGTGACCAAAAAAGGCAAAAGGCCGATCGAGATAGGGCAGTAATGCCGGAGTCAGTGCCTCGATTAGCGCTGGCAGATTGGCAAAAAGCGGTTCTTTGCGGCGAGTTTCCCGTCCCGGTAGTTGAACGGCGACCACTTCGATATGCGGCGCTAAGGGGGCGGCCCAAGTCCGAAAAATCGAAGCTCCGGCACCCGAATAAGGAAAGCAAAACAGCCGAAACTCCGCAGTGCTATTAGTGGGTGCGGCATTAGCTTGTGGCCCATTGGTTTGCGGATAGATTAGCCAGGGAGTCATTAGGCGTTGTGGAAAAGAAGATGTAAAGACCGTCAATTTGGCCGATTAAAACCAGAGTCAGAATTAGTCTGGCCAGAAGGAGCATTAAAAAGACTAGTCAAGGCCACTGATTATTCCTTACTAAAGGCAATACATGAAAGTAATTAAACTGCAAAATCAGGAATCGCGAATTGGCATATTGGAGTGATCGATCGAATCAGTTAAACCGCTATCCAGTGATGATTTGACAGTGTTTTAGCCAGGGCGATCACAGATATTTCCTGGTGAATAAAAATATTTGAGATTTGAACTCAGAGTAGCAAGTGCTTAACTAAAACGCAACTCTTTATTTTAAACGTGTTCAAGATAACAGTTTCATTCATAATATTTATACGATAGCGCTAAGACTATTTTAGTTTGCGCAAATTTTGTCTGAAGTTTAATCGGAAGATCTAGCAAAATCTGATGATCTCCGTTAAGATGCCTTCAAATAGAATTCATCCTGCAATCGATACACAATTCTTCAGTGATGAACGCAAAAACGAAATCAGAAATTTACCTCAACGGAATAAATAATTATGACATTAGCAACAAAGCCTGTTAGGTCAAAGATTATGAGTTATTCAATCGTCACCTTGCTGACGATCACCGCAGTGGCGACCGCATTGTCGGCATTTTCTACTTGGCGGAAAAACGAAGTACTATCATCCGCACCCCAAGCGGGATTGGTGAAGGCGGCAACTAAAGTTACGGCCCTAGGGCGGCTCGAACCGCAAGCAGAAATCACTCGCCTATCGGCACCCATGATGCTAGAGAAAGATCGGGTGGCCGAACTGCGGGTGAAGCAAGGCGATCGGGTGGAAGCCGGGCAGGTAGTGGCGGTGTTGGATTCTTATGATCGATTGAAATTGACATTGATTGAAGCGCAGGAGCAGGTGAATGTCGCACAATCCAAGCTGACGCAGGTCAAATCCGGGCCGAAAGTCGGAGAAATTCAAGCGCAAAAAGCGGCGATCACGAAACTAGAGGCAGAATTGACCGGGGAAACGGCAACGCAGAATGCGATGATCGGGCGATGGCAGTCCGAAGTAAATAATGCCCAGACGGAGTATGAGCGGTTTCAATCGCTGGCCCAGGAAGGCGCGATCGCCGCTGTCGCGCTCGATCGTAAACGACTTGATCACGCAACGGCCCAAGCAAAATTGGCCGAAACTAAGGCTCATCAACAACGCACGATTAATACTTTGCAGGCACAAATTAGTGAAGCCGAAGCGACATTAAGCCAGATTACCGAACTGCGCCCGGTGGATCTAAACATCGCTCAAACGGAGGTGAATCGTGCTATTGCCCTCTGGCAGCGGGCCGAAAATGACTTGCAGCAAACCGTTGTCCGTGCCCCGATCGCTGGTCAGATTCTCAAAGTCCATGCCCGTCTCGGTGAAAAACTAGGGGACGTGGGCATTGCCGAATTGGGTCAAACGCAGCAGATGGTCGCGGTCGCGGAAATTTATCAAAGTGATATTACCAAAGTCCAGATGGGGCAGGCGGTCACCGTTACCAGTTCGGCTTTTGAGGGTGAATTGCGCGGTAACGTCAGCGATATTGGGCTGCAAGTCGATCGTCAAAATGTGTTCAATCGACAACCGGGCGAAAACCGCGATCGCCGCGTGATTGAGGTCAAGATTCAACTAACCCCAAAGGACAGCCAGCGTGTCACGAGTTTGACCAATCTACAGGTTCAGGTGGCGATCGCCATGTCGCCCTGAGTCTGCGAATACTCGAACCGTGCGATTCAATTTAACCTCATTTTGGTATCACCGAATGCTGCGTAAGTTATTGATGCGAACCCCGATCGCTTGGTTTCAAATGACGCGCGAGCGCACGCGACTGTTGGTGGCGATCGCGGGTATTAGCTTCGCGGATGTGCTGATGTTTACGCAATTGGGCTTCAAAGATGCCTTGTACGATGCATCAATTCGTCCCCACTATGCGTTGCAGTCCGACCTGTTTTTGATTAATCCCCAATTTGAGGCATTTTTCTCGTTCAAGAGTTTTAATCGTGAGCAGCTCTATCAGGCCGCTGCGGTGGATGGGGTCGAATCGGTCAACGCCCTCTATATTAGTAAGGCGTTATGGCGGAATCCGACGACGCGCGTCGATCGGCCCCTGCTGATTTTCGGCTTTGATCCCAGCAAACCCGCGTTTAACCTGCCGGAGGTGAATCAAAATCTCGACCAGATTAAGCAGCTGAATCACGTCCTGTTTGACCAGAATAGTCGGCCCGAATTCGGGGACATCGGCAAGCTGCTGCAACAATCCAGTGCGAATCCGTCTGGCGTGGTCGAAACGGAGATGAATAATGATGTTTTGGTCAAAGTGGGTGGAATGTTCCGCCTCGGCGTCTCCTTTGTCGCCGATGGGAATGTGATTGCTAGTGACTCGACCTTCTTACAATTGTTTCCCGGTCGATCGCATCAGGAAATCGATATGGGGCTAATTCGGCTCCGACCCGGCACGAATCGTGAACAAGTTCAGGCGGCATTAACGGCGCAGTTACCCGCCGATGTGTTAGTCCTGACGCTGGAGCAGATTACTCAGCGGGAAAAAGCCTATTGGGCCGATATTACGCCGATCGGCTTCATCTTTGGGCTTGGCTCGATCGTCGGCTTCATTGTGGGGGCGATCATCGTTTATCAGATTCTCTATGCAGATGTCTCGGATCATCTGCCGGAATATGCGACCTTAAAGGCGATGGGCTATAGCGATCGCTACTTGATTCTGATTCTGATCCAAGAGTCTTTCGTACTGGCAGTTTGTGGATTTATTCCGGGATTTGGCTTTTCCTGCGGACTGTATTACGTGGCGCAGATGGCCACGCGGCTGCCGATCGCCATGACTACCGCCCGTGCCGTGATGATTTTGATCCTGACATTGATTATGTGCGTCGGTTCCGGTGGCATTGCGCTCCGCAAACTCCAAAGTGCTGATCCCGCTGAGATTTTTTAGATAGAAGGTTTGAATTATGCAGCTTATCCCACGTCAAGCCACCTTGCCAAATCCCGCTTCATTGGTGATCCCGGCGATCCCCGATCGGCTCCAAGCCCCTGTGATTGCGGCATCCGGTCTTAATCACTATTTTACTGAAGGCTCCGATCGTAAACAGATCCTCTTTGATATTGATTTGGCGATTCATCCGGGTGAAATCGTCATTATGACCGGGCCATCCGGTTCCGGCAAAACCACGCTACTCACCTTGATGGGCGGATTACGATCGACCCAGGAAGGCAGTCTCAAGGTGCTGGGACAAGAGCTGAAAAACGCCCCAAATCAGACAATGGTGCAATTGCGTCGTAACATTGGTTACATTTTCCAATCGCATAATCTCCTCAGTTTTTTGACGGCCCACCAAAATGTGCGACTTTCCCTGGAATTACATCAAGCCATGCTCGATCGGGGACTCGATCGTAAAGCCACCAACATCCTGGAGAAAGTGGGTTTAGGCCACCGACTGAACTATTATCCCGATAGCCTATCGGGCGGACAGAAGCAGCGAGTCGCGATCGCGCGGGCACTCGTTACTCATCCGAAAATTATCTTGGCGGATGAACCCACAGCCGCCCTCGACAAGCAATCGGGCCGCGATGTCGTGGATATCATGCATCAGTTGGCCAAAGAGCAGGGTTGCGCGATTCTGCTCGTTACCCATGATCATCGGATTCTCGATATTGCCGATCGCACCTTACATATGGAAGATGGTCACCTATCGACTGCACCGACCTGAATCGCTCAGAAAGGGCGTAAATCCACATTTTTTATTCGATCTTTGATCGTTCTCAATATTTTTATGTTACGATGAGTTCACACGTTACAGTCACCACACTCTAACTTGCAGATAAGTTACGGGCCTACGGTGTTACGAATCTTTTAAGCGACACATCCAAGGATGCTCATCCAAATATTCAGGTTTTTTTCCCTGTTCTTCGGTGTTTATCGTGGCACCGATCAGATGGCATCCAACCAGCGGATTAATCTAACGACATTCGCTGGGATCGCTAATCGCTATTGTTCCTGTTTTGCATAACTCGGCGATTAGCATTTTTGTCTTATTTCTGTAGCTGACCAGTTGAAAATGTCTTTCCCATAGGGAATGCAGCCACTCATTGCGGCTGTAATCTTTTTATTTCAAGCATTTGATTATGCTTGCATGATTTTAGGATTTTTTGCGCTATACCAATGTTCTGAGCAACCGAAACGATGCGTTTTTGATGCGTCGTTTCGGTGGAATGTTGGATTAGGTGATGTCGATTACCGTAAAACCGTGAGGTAAAGTAGATGCCTAATCAATTATTTTCTAATCAACCAATATTTTTGACGCTGGTTGAACTCCTGAGCTATCGTGCCCACAACCAGCCGGACCAAAAGGTCTTCACCTTTTTGCAGAGTGGTGAGGTTGAAACGGCTGCGCTGACTTATGCGGAACTGCATTTACAAGCGCAGACGATCGCGACCAAGTTGCAATCGATCGCGCAGCCCGGAGAACGTGCGCTCCTGCTGTTTCAGCCCGGCTTAGAATTTGTTGTGGCGTTCTTTGGTTGTCTGTATGCGGGCGTCATTGCCGTTCCGGCTTATCCGCCGCGACGTAATCAAAGCCTATCGCGACTGCAATCGATCGCCACCGATGCGGAAGCGACGATCGTGCTCACCACAAGCAGTTTGCTCGCCACAATTCAGACGGCAGCCCCAGACACCCTAATGCTGTCAGACTTACAGTGGGTCGCCACCGACTTACTCAGTGAAGCATTGGCTGACCATTGGCAATCGCCACCGATCACCCGTGAGAGCCTCGCATTTCTACAATACACGTCGGGTTCGACCGGCGATCCCAAGGGCGTGATGATCAGCCATGGTAATTTGCTGCACAACTCGGCCTTAATTCAAAATTGCTTCCAGGATACGCCGGAGAGTCAAGGGGTGAGCTGGTTGCCCGTGTATCACGATATGGGCTTAATTGGCGGGGTGCTACAGCCGATTTACGTCGGCGCTCAGACCGTGTTGATGTCCCCCATGGACTTTTTGCAAAAGCCGATTCGCTGGTTGGAAGCAATTTCGCATTATGGGGCGACGACAAGTGGTGGGCCAAACTTTGCCTATGATTTGTGCATCCAAAAAATCACGCCAGAACAACTGGAAAAACTTGATTTGAGTCGTTGGGAATTGGCCTTTACTGGTGCGGAGCCAGTCCGCGCTGACACGTTGGAAAAGTTTGCTGCCACATTTGCCCCCTGTGGTTTCCGCAAATCGGCGTTCTACCCCTGCTACGGCATGGCGGAGACGACGCTGATTGTATCCGGTGGAGCGAAGACCGCCGCGCCACCCGTACTCAGCGTGGACGCCATGTCCCTGGAGCTAAATCAGGTTGTCATATCAGCGAAACCTCAGGATACCGATCGGCAGATTGTCGGCTGTGGACAAACTTGGCTGAATCAGCAGCTGTTAATCGTCCATCCAGAGACGCAGGTGCCCTGTGCGGATGACGCGGTTGGCGAAGTTTGGGTGTCGGGATCAAGTGTGGCCCAGGGCTATTGGAACCGGATTGAGCAAACGGCACAGGTGTTTCGTGCCGTACCCGTGATGCCCGAAAGTGAAGCAACAGACGCCGCCCATGCCTCAACATTCCTACGTACTGGGGATCTAGGCTTCTTGCACAATGGCGAACTGTTTATCACGGGGCGGCTCAAGGATATGATTATTATTCGCGGCCAAAATCACTACCCCCACGATATTGAACGCACGGTTGAGACGAGTCACGACGCTTTACGGGCGGGTTGTGGCGCGGCTTTTGCGATCGACTTTAAGGGGGCTGAACGCCTCGTTGTGGTACAAGAAGTCGAGCGGAGCTACCTACGCAAAATCGATGAGCAAGCGGTGGCGAGTCGAATTAAGCAGTCGGTATCGGTGCACCATGGACTCGATATCTTCGCCACTGTCCTCGTGAAAACAGGCAGCATTCCGAAAACCTCCAGTGGTAAGATCCGGCGTCATGCCTGTCGGATCGAGTTTCTAACGGGCAGTCTAGACGTCGTGAAAGATTGGAGTGAAAATCCCCAAGGCACCAAGAAATTTTTGAATTTGCAGGCTGAGATTGAGTCGATCTATCAATCACTCAAATCAGAAAAGGTCAGTTAGATCAAATCAACTTGTTGTTGCGACATATCAGCCCCCCTGACCCCCAATACTGGGGGAACGATCGGATGGGCACTTTTGCTATTGACTATTAATTGTTGCCAGGGATACTGTTAGAGCGTCTCTGGAAACAATGCGTTTTTGGCAAAGTACAACCCATAAGGCCAACCCATAAGGCCAACCCATAAGGCCAACCCATAGCGGCTACAGCTATTGGATTGTATTTTGCTGGCAACTAAACATTAATCAAAATTTGATTGATTTTTAAATCTTGAAATAGCCAGAGAATTTCCGCTTTGTGTTAATTGACGCTTTAAATAGTGTTCACATCAGTGTTAGTAATGGAATGCTGAACTATCGGCAAAATAAGATTTGATTTTGCGATAAATCCCGGTTTTTGTTGCATTTATTACGTTTTTCATTTATGGTTTGTTTATAGTTAACTTAGATTCGCAGCCTGTTACTTGATTCACTAATTCAGTTAGTCAGATTGACTTTCAATCATTTGCTAGCTGTCGGATGTGGTTCTGAATTTTCAAGTCCGGTTGTTCAACTTTAAAGTAAGCAATTTAGAGAGTTAATCATGAGCATTCAAGATTCATCAGTGCTTTCGAGTCCTTTAGCGTTAGAGGATTATGCGATTCTCCAATCCAACCAATTGGCCAATCCTCGCACTCGATCGGCAATGGAAATCCAGACCTGGATCGTGGAGTATTTAGCACTACTTCTGGAGGTTGACCCAGCCGATGTTGATGTGACGATTCCCTTCGATCGCTATGGGTTAGATTCAGCGGCGGCGGTGGGTATGACTGGGGAACTCGCCGATTGGTTAGACCATGAAATGGATCCCACACTGTTGTACGACTATCCGACGATCGAAAGTCTTGTGCAGTATCTAAGCATAAGCACTCGTTAACGTTACTTGGCCATTTTTCGTGATTACTTCGGTGCTCTTAATTCAAATTTCAAGGAGATACTCATGGTTGCTACTCAAGTTTTGAACGATCAAACTACTGCGGTTAAGCCCTCCCCCGAGTCAGAATCAAATAAACGGCATTTCCAGGTCATCGAGAAGACCTACCAGAATAATCTTGATTCGGACTATACGGAAAAAATTGAGTCACTTGGCAAGGAATTTGACTACGAGAGTAATAGTCAGCATTATTGGGGTCCCTCGGAGCTGTCCATCCTCTACGGCACGCCACTGTACGCGCAAGCCTCCGAGAGCCAAAAAATTGCGCTGAATCATCTGTATTGGGTGGGGATGTATCAGTACACCGCGTCAGCGGAGTCGAACACGATGCTGTACAACAACATTACATCCGGTGTGTTTGCCACCGTAAGCGGTTATGACACACTCTGTCGGGAATTAGATTTTGAGACAACGCAGGAAAAGCACCATATTCAAACCTTTCAGCGCATTGGCTATAAAACTAAGATTGCGTTGCTAGGTAAGGAAGCATTGGGCAATCCGCTGCATAAAAAAATGCAAGCATCGGCCAATAGCAGTCCCTGGGCGAAAGTCACCAGTGCCCTGCCGAAGTCCAAAATGTCTTGGAAGGCCTTCCAGGAATCGACTTTCCGCATGACGACTAAGATGTTGCTGTCGGATAAGGCGGGGAATTTTTCGTTGTTCCTGCGCGATCGGGCGGATGAACTGCCGACGACGACCACGGGGATGGCGGGATCGTCCGCTTCACCCTCTGCCCTGAAGTACATTGGGTTGAATTGGGGCAGTTCGCCCTTCCTCGCCGCACAATACTACTCGGCCCGGATGATTGCCAATGCTTCCTTGAAGGTTTACGAACACCCTTACTACAAGCGGTTTCGGGATTTACAAAAAAGTAATCAATTCATTCCGGCCCCGGTGGCAGTTTCCCATTATCATTTGTTGGATGAATCCTTTCATACCACCATGTCCCAGGTGATTTCCCAGGATGTGTACAAGGATTTTTCGAAGCCGAGTGGTTATGAGAAGTTGATGGCAAATGTGACGATTTATCTATTGCAGCGGGGCTTCTTGAGTAGCTTGTCTGGTTCGATGCCTGCGACCTTTCGGGGGGATGCGAAATTTATGTCATCCTACTACCGTCTGCTCACATCGCCCTTGTTTGGCATGTCATCGGCGGATGCGCTGCACTGGCTGGAAAAATGTATGTGCCATGAGCATGACGGTTTCCATTCCAACCTGAAATACCACCACACACTGGCGACCGAGTTGCGGCGCTTCTTCGATCGGCTGGATTATCTCCATCCAATCAACCGCGAAATGCGCTTGGTCACGGCTGGTGCCTCGATCGAGAACGCGGTCAAACTCAATACTACGGCCTTTAACCAGTTTGCCCGATCGATTGCTTAGGGCCACAAATCAATTCAAGCATAAGCTGAAATCCCCGCCGAACCGCCCCCTAACTCCCAATTCTGGGGGAACATGAAAACCATTCCGAACTTAAACTGCCCCAGAATTGGGGGGCGGGGGGTGGTTCGGCACGATTCGTTTAATTAATTTTCCGATTTAGTTTTAGACAAAAAATCAGACAACGATTTCCGGCAACGATGCACGACTGATCAGCACTCGAATTGATCAAGCAAGCAAAAGTTAATTGGCAGGTATTCTTATGGAACCGATTGCAATTGTTGGGATTGGCTGTCGTTTTCCCGGAGCGCATAATCCTGAATCATTTTGGGAACTGTTACGCGATGGGGTCGATGCGATTACCGAAGTTCCGCCCGATCGCTGGGATGTGGATGCGTTCTACGATCCAGAGCCGGGGACGCCGGGTAAAATGTACACCCGTTATGGTGGGTTTATCGACCAAGTGGATCAATTTGACCCGAGCTTTTTTGGGATTTCGCCCCGTGAAGCGGAACGGATGGATCCCCAGCAGCGCTTGGTGTTGGAGGTGGCTTGGGAGGCGTTAGAAAATGCCGCTGTAGTGCCCGCGCAGTTATCGGATAGTCCGACTGGCGTTTTTCTGGGCATTGGCAATTTTGATTTTGGGTTGTTGCAAGTCGATCGGGAAGTTGACCAGATTAATGCCTACGACGGCACGGGCAGCTCCCTGTGCATTGCGGCGAATCGGCTATCCTATCTGCTGAATTTGCGTGGACCGAGTTTGGTGGTCGAATCGGCTTGTTCATCGTCGCTGGTCGCGACTCACTTGGCCTGCCGCAGTTTGCAAACGGGCGAATCGAATCTCTGTGTTGTCGGTGCCGTGAGCCTCATGATGTCTCCGGCGCAGACGATTACCTTTTCCCAAGCGCGGATGATGGCTCCCGATGGGCGGTGCAAGACCTTTGACGCCAGCGCCGATGGCTATGTCCGGGGCGAAGGTTGTGGGATTGTGATTTTGAAACGATTGTCCGATGCGATCCGCGATGGCAATCCGATTCAGGCGGTGATTCGTGGCTCGGCGATGAATCAGGATGGTCTGACCAATGGCATGACCGCCCCGAATGGCCCGTCCCAGCAGGCGGTGATTCACCAAGCGTTGGCGAATGCTGGGGTTAAGCCGAGTGAAATTAGTTATATTGAAGCCCACGGGACGGGGACGGCACTCGGCGACCCGATCGAAGTGAAGTCGCTTAAATCCGTATTGATGCCCGATCGCACCCCCGATCAAACCTGCTGGCTCGGCTCGGTCAAATCGAATATTGGCCATTTGGAAGCGGCATCGGGAATGGCGGGACTGATCAAAGTTGTCCTGGCACTGAAGCATCAGCAACTGCCCGCCAGTTTGCATTTTAATCAGTTGAATCCATTGATTCCGCTGAAGGGCACAACGTTTGTGATTCCCACCCAATTGCAATCGTGGGATGCCCACACGCCGACCCGTTTGGCCGGAATTAGTTCCTTCGGGTTTGGCGGAACGAACGCGCATCTTGTGTTGGAGCAACCGCCAGCGCCGATGACCGACCGTCAGTCGAAGACTATCGTTCAAGCCGCAGTCGCATCCGTCGCGGCGAATGCGGTGGTCAAAGCCCCGATCGCCAAACGGCCCGCGCATCTACTGACCCTATCGGCTAAGACCCCAGCGGCACTGCGGCAGTTAGCCCAGGCGTATCAAACCCACTTGACGAATTACGCTAGCCAGGATTTGGGTGATATTTGCTTTACGGCGAATGCGGGCCGATCGTCGTTTAAGCATCGGCTCACGGTCATGGCCACCGCCGCGACGACGGCCACAGCGGCCTTGGCGGCAGCGGTGCGGGAGGAGGAAGCCCCCGGACTGGAAATGGGGCAAGCTGGACGTAAAGCCAAAATTGCCTTTCTGTTCACGGGGCAGGGTTCGCAGTATGTCGGCATGGCCCGGAAATTGTATGAGACCGAACCCACCTTTCGGGATGCGCTCGATCGCTGTGAAGCGATTCTCCAGCCGCGCCTTGGCACATTGCTCTTGTCGGTGATCTATCCGAACGATGGCGATATGCCGCTGATCGATCAAACGGCCTACACCCAGCCCGCCTTGTTCGCTGTGGAATATGCCCTGTGCAAACTCTGGCAATCCTGGGGCATTGAACCCGCGATTGTCATGGGACATAGCGTTGGTGAATATGTTGCGGCTTGTATTGCCGGGGTGTTTAGCTTAGAAGATGCGCTCAAGCTGATTGAAGCGCGGGCGCGGCTGATGCAGGCATTACCATCAACGGGCGCAATGGTGTCATTGCTGACCGATCGAGCTACCGTGGAAGCGGCGATCGCTCCCTATGGCGACCAAGTCGCGATCGCGGCGATTAATGGGCCTCGGAGCGTTGTGATTTCCGGCGATCGACAGGCCATCCCGATCGTCTGTCGCCGCTTGGAAGCCCAAGGTGTGAAGGCCAAGCCATTGACCGTCTCGCACGCCTTTCACTCGCCTTTAATGGAGCCAATGATTGCGGCATTCCGGGAGGTGGCGGCCGGGATTTGCTATGCGTTGCCCCAGATTGATTTAATTTCTAATCTGACTGGTGGATTAGTGACCGAAGCAATTGCCACGCCCGATTACTGGTGCGATCATATTCTCCAACCTGTGATGTTTGCTGCGAGTATGGCGACGTTGGGCGAATTGGGTTATGACGTGCTATTAGAAATTGGGCCAAAGCCGATTCTCTTAGGCATGGGCCGACAATGCCTCCCCGACGACGCCAGCGGTAAAGTCGATCGGCTGTGGTTGCCCAGTCTGCGATCGGGCCAGGATGATTGGCAAACCCTACTGCAAAGTTTGGGTGCCCTGTATCGGCGCGGTGTCACGGTGGATTGGGCCGGATTCGATCGCGATTACGATCGCCAATCGATCGCCCTGCCAACCTATCCATTCCAGCGGGAACGGCATTGGGTGCCGATCGTCAAACGCGCGGCGAAGTCGGCCACTGAATCCTTCTGGCAAGCCAATCCAGGAAGCCATCCGCTCTTGGGTCAGCGATTGACCTTGGCGGACGCATCGCTGGTGTATTTCCAGTCGCCCCGGAGTCAGGATTGGCCGGAATTTCTGGTTGATCATCAGATTTGCGGTGCGGTGATTTTGCCTGCCACGGCCTATCTGGAAATGGCGCTGGCCGCAGCGACGATCGTCTTTCCCAACACACCCACACAACTCAACCAAGTCAATATTCAACAAGCGCTGATCTTGGGATCAGATGACTCGAAGATTCTGCAAACCGTATTGAAAATGGAGGGCGATGATGTCTACAGCTTCCAGATTCTCAGTGCTAATACGGCGGAAACGACCGCCATTACTTGGACGGTTCACGCGGCGGGACAAATAAGTCGGGGTGCCGCCCCCATTCCGCCTGCACCGATCGATCTCACCGCCATCCAAGCCGCCGCGATCGGCACGATCGATGCGGCAGATTACTATGCCAATCTGCGTCAACGCGGGTTTGACTACGGCCCGAATTTTCAAGGCATTACCCAAATTTGGCAAACGGTTGACCAACCCTTTGGGCGGATTCAGTTACCCAAAAATTTAGTCGTCACCGATGCCTACCAACTGCATCCAGCCTTATTGGACGCTTGCTTTCAGGTTTTGGGTGCAGGCTTTCCTCAGAATGGCGAGGACACCCTGTATCTGCCCGTCGGTTTGGCGTCATTGCAGATTTATCAACATGCCGCCCACAGGCAAGTCTGGTGCCAGATTCAGAGACTGCAAGCCAAGGATGCAAATCAGCATAATTTAGCCGCTGATTTGTTGTTGTTGGATGAGGAAGGTCGCGTCGTGGCGCAATTGACTGGCGTATCCCTGCGCCGGATTACCCAAAAAGCCTTTAACCGTGCCCTGCAAAAAGCCTTACCACCACAACCCACGATCGCGCCGGAGAATACGGCTGACTGGCTTTACGATGTGGCATGGCAACATCAGGTTTTGGCCACGCCGATCGCGGCTCAGCCCAATGGCAATTGGCTCATCTTTGCCGATGCTCAAGGGGTCGGATCACAATTGACGCAACAGTTACAGGCTAGGGGCGATCGGGCGATTATCGTCACCACTGGCACGCAGTACCAAGCGCTATCCGATACCCATTATCAAATTGATTTGTCCCAGCCCGATCATTTCCAACGGTTGTTCGCGGATTGTGCGGACATTGGCGATTATCGCGGCATTGTGCATCTGTGCAGTTTGGCGACCCAAATGCCCGAAGCGGATGTCGATGGGATTGACTCAATCCGATCGGCCCAAGGCCAAACCTGCGGTAGTGTGATGCACCTACTCCAAGCCCTAGTGCGGCAGTCTACAAACGTCAAGCTGCCGGATCTGTGGCTCGTGACCCAAGGAACCCAGGCGATTGGGGCCGTAACTAGTCCACTCCAAATCCAGCAAGCACCACTTTGGGGATTGGGAAGAGTCATTGCGTTGGAGCATCAAAACCTCCGTTGTCGTCGCATTGATCTTGATCCGGTAACGAATGATGCCACTGCACTATTTGCGGAATTAATGGGGGCGGATCAAGAAGATCAGATTGCCTATCGGGCGGATCGGCGTCATGTGGCCCGACTGGTACCGCATGCCCTGCCTACGCCACAGGCTGAATCCGGCTTAACAATTCCGACTGAACCGTTCCAATTAAAGATCTCCGAATACGGCATTTTGGAAAACCTGATGCTCACGCCGATGCAGCGTCGGCCCGTGGAACCAGGGGAGGTGGAAATCCAAGTCCGCGCCGTGGGGCTAAATTTCCGGGATGTCTTAAATGCCCTCGGCATGCTCAAAGCCTTTACGGAGCAACTGGGCATTACCAATGTGAACGATCTACCGTTTGGGGGGGAATGCGCGGGTGTCATTGTGGCGGTCGGTGAGCAGGTTTCGCACCTCAAGGTCGGTGATGCCGTGATTGCCACCCAGGCGATCGGGAGCCTCAGTAGCTTTGTCACGGTGGCCAGTGAATTTGTCGTACTCAAGCCAGAAAAACTCAGCTTTGAAGCCGCCGCCACGATTCCCACGGCGTTCCTGACAGCGCATTACGGATTGCATCACCAGGCGCATTTAAAATCCGGCGATCGGGTGTTAATTCATGCCGCAGCGGGGGGCGTCGGACAAGCGGCGGTGCAACTAGCGCAGCAAGCCGGAGCCACGGTCTTTGCCACCGCGAGTCCGAGCAAATGGCCGACCCTGGAAGCGGCGGGCGTTGCCCACGTCATGCATTCCCGCAATTTGGAATTCAGTCAACAGATTCTCAACGCCACAGATGGCGCGGGCGTTGATGTCGTGCTGAATAGCTTAAACGGCGACTTTATTCCCAAGAGCTTTGAGGCGTTGGCAGCGGGGGGGCGATTTGTCGAAATTGGCAAAATTGGGATTTGGTCAGCGGCACAGGTGGCGGCAGAACGATCGGATGCGACCTATTGCCCCTTTGATTTATTAAATCTTTCCCTCGACAATCCCGGTTTAATCGCGGCGATGTTGGAACATTTGATGTTGGAATTCCAGCACGATCGGCTCCAACCGTTGCCACACACTGTCTTCCCGCTCCAGGATGTGGTCAGTGCCTTCCGGTTCATGGCGCAGGCGAAGCATATCGGTAAAGTGGTTGTCACGATTCCGGATGCCACGATCGCCACAACTGCGACGAACCAAATCGTGAAAGCCGATCGGAGTTATTTAATCACCGGCGGATTGGGGGCTTTAGGGATTCAAGTGGCAGAATGGTTGGTCAATCAGGGGGCGCGCCATCTGGTGCTCACCGGCCGCCGATCGCCCTCCGAGAAAGTGCAGCAGCAATTGCATCAACTCGAACAATCCGGTGCAATGGTGCAAGTTGTGGCCGCCGACATCGCCGATCGGGCTGATGTGCAGCGGATAATTACGGGCCTTGAAACGCCTCTGGGCGGTGTTATTCATGCCGCTGGGGTACTGGAGGATGGGCTATTAATGGGGCAAGATTGGGCGAGCTTTGAGCGGGTGATGGCCCCCAAGGTGGCGGGAGCATGGCACTTGCATACCCTGACCCAAGATCGCAATCTCGATTTCTTTGTCTGCTTCTCTTCGGTTGCCGCCATGCTCGGTTCGCCGGGACAGGGCAACTATGCAGCGGCAAATGCCTTTATGGATGCCTTAGTTCACCACCGTCGCCACTTGGGGCTACCGGGCAGTAGCATCAACTGGGGTCCCTGGGCGGAGTCGGGGATGGCGGCGGCGCTGGGTCGGCGGGAACAAGCCCGTTGGGAGGCGCAGGGCATTAAACCGATCGCCCGCGATCGGGGCTTGGCGGTGCTGGGCGAATTGCTCACCCAGAATGCCACCCAGGTTGGGGTTCTGCCGATTAATTGGTCACAATTTATCCGACAATTCCCGCCGGATAAACCATTGCCAATACTCTCGATCGTCGCGGCCACAACGCCTGCAATTGCTCAACCCAAGTCCGCCTTCCGGCAAACGGTTGATTTGGCCAATGCGGTCGATCGTAAGACCCTATTACTGGAGCACCTGCGTCAGCAAACGGCCAAAGTCCTGAATATGTCGTCAGTCGAAGCGATCGATCCGCAGCTCGGATTTATCGAACTTGGCATGGATTCGCTGATGGCGGTTGAATTGAGTAATCGTTTGGGATCGAGTTTGGAATTTCACGTTTCCGCCGCGATCGCCTTTGATTATCCAACGATCGAATCCCTGGTGGATTATTTCGATCAAATCATTGCCGCACAACTGACAACCACCGTTGTCGCCGCGCCAGTGGCACCCGAACCACCAAGTGAACATCGGCCAATTCCCGATCGGCCCCAAAACAATCTACTGGCGACTTCCAGAGCCGCTTTGGAATCGCTCTCCGATCGGGAGGCGGAAGCGTTGTTAATTCGTCAATTGGAGGCAATGCGTTACTAATGAGGATGTCTAAAACTCTTTACCGCTTGTTGCAAAGGCCACGATCCCCCTAAATCCCCCTTGAAAAGGGGGACTTTGAATCCAGTCCCCCCTTTTTAAGGGGGCTAGGGGGATCGCACCGGTGCTGTGCATGACAGTCGATGCTTGTTGAAACGTCTTCTAAAGATTAAACCGATCGATTAAATCCGCTGATTCATTAATTGGAAACAATGAGGTACTAAATCATGAACTTCCCATTACAGAAAATCAAAGGCCAGATCAAGACCGCACCCGTGAATGTTGTTGCTAATCCCCTGTCCCCCGTCAAGCGAGCGTTGCTGGCACTGGAGGATATGCAAGGCAAATTAGCCGCCGCGACCTATACCAAAAATGAACCGATCGCGATTATCGGCATGGGCTGTCGTTTTCCTGGTGGAGTGGATTCGCCCGAAGCATTCTGGGATCTACTGCGGCAGGGCAAAGATGCGGTGACGGATGTGCCGGACGATCGGTGGGATATGGACGAGTATTATGATCCCAATCCCGATCAGCCGGGTAAGATTTACACCCGCAAAGGGGGGTTTCTGACTGAGCCAGTCGATCAATTCGACCCGCAGTTTTTCGGCATTTCCGCACGGGAAGCGATTAGTCTTGACCCCCAGCAACGGCTGCTTTTAGAGGTGAGTTGGGAAGCATTGGAGCAGGCCCATTATTCCCAGGAACGCTTGACCAATAGTAAGACTGGCGTTTTCGTTGGCATTTGCGGGAATGAATACAGCAAGATGTTGTGGGAGTCGGGCGGACTGGAACAGGCCGACGCCTTTTCCGCCACGGGTAATGCCCTGAGCATTGCCGCCGGACGCCTCTCATACTCGCTGGGTTTGAAAGGGCCAAGTTTGGCGATCGACACTGCCTGTTCCTCGGCCCTAGTTGCCGTACATCTCGCCTGTCAGCAGTTGCGTCAAAGCGATTGTGATATGGCGATCGCGGGTGGCGTGAACTTACTACTGTCCCCCGAAAGCAGTGTTGCCTTCGCCAAAATCCGCGTTCTCGATCCCGCAGGCGCTTGCAAAACCTTTGATGCCAGTGCCAGTGGCTATGTGCGCGGTGAAGGCTGCGGCGTTATCGTGCTGAAACGACTGTCCACGGCGGCGGCCGATGGCGACCAAATCCTCTCGGTGATTCGCGGTTCGGCGGTGAATCACAATGGCCGCAATAGCAGTCTGGTCGCCCCCCATGGCCCCTCCCAACAAGCCTTAATTCGCAGTGCTTTGGCGCAGGGTGGCGTTGATCCGGCCCAGGTGAGTTATGTCGAAGTTCAGGGTACCAGCACCGCCCTTGGTCAACCGATCGAGGTGGACGCCTTAAGCGCGGTATTCGGTGAAAACCGATCGCCCGACCAACCGCTCTGGATGGGTTCGGTAAAAACCAACTTGGGGCACCTAGAAGCCGCTTCGGGGATGGCCAGTTTGATCAAAGTAATTCTGTCAATGCAGCATGGCGAAATTCCACCGCACCTACATTTCAATACGCCGAATCCCTACATCAACTGGGACGAATTGCCCGTTCAAGTGCCGACCCAACTCACGCCCTGGGCCGCGAATCCGACCCGATTAGCGGGGGTAAGTGCCTTTGGGTTTAGTGGCACGAACGCCCATTTGGTATTGGAAGATATGCCTCGTCCAGCGGCGCGGCTTTTGACACAACCCGATCGGCCATTACATATCTTGACCCTCTCCGCTAAAACTGAAGGCGCTTTGCTAGAGTTAGTCGAGCGTTATGAAAAACAATTGATTGCACAACCCGATCGCACTTTAGCCGATCTCTGTTTTAGTGCCAATGCGGGACGATCGCACTTTTCCCATCGGTTTACTTGCGTGACTGATTCGAAATTTGATCTGGGTAAACAATTGATGGCATTCCGGACACAACACCGCCCCACCGCATCGCCTGCAACCGCCCCAAAGAAGCTCAGTCCACCCAAAATCGCTTACCTATTTTCCGGTGAGCTGGTGCAGAACTACGAGGGGCTTCAGCAACTTTACGAGACGCAACCCGCATTTCGCCAAGCCCTCGATCGGTGTCAGGAAATCATCAATCCCGATCGTCCCCCCAAATTAGCCCCGCCGATCGACGGCCCCGCCGCGTTATTTGCCGTGGAGTACGCCTTGTCTGAACTGTGGGCGGCCTGGGGGATCAAACCCAGTGCGGTGGTCGGAATGGGCATTGGTGAATATGTTGCGGCCTGTGTGGCTGGGGTATTTAGCCTCGCCGATGGACTCAAACTCGTCGCGCATCGGCATCGGGCGGCGGATGTTAAATATCATCAACCCGATTTGTTAATTATCTGTCCGCGTACTGGCACGATCGCCGGTGCTGACATCGCCACGAGCACTTACTGGGAAGCGGTGGCCTCAGCCCAAATTCAGCTCACGCCCAACATTGCCTTGCTTCAAGCACAAGGTTATCAAACGTTCCTTGAAATTGGTTTGCAGCCAACCTGGGCCGCCCTGGCGGGTGAGCCACTAACGGCCTCTGGTAATTGGTTGACTAGCCTGACGCCGCTGAAGCCCGTTTGGCGATCGCTCCTTGACAGTCTGGCCAGCTTGTACCAGCAGGGGGCGAATGTCGATTGGTTTGGATTTGATCACGGCTACGATCGGCAATGGCTGTCATTACCCAGCTATCCGTGGCAGCGGCAACGTTACTGGATGGCAGCGGCATCATGCCCGATCGACGATCGGCCAACCCCATCCACCGAGGCCATGATTCAACAACTGACTGCCACCGGTCAGCTATCCGCCACCGAAATCCAACTCCTCCCCAAACTGCTACAACTCATGGCTAATCCCACTTCAGCCGTGGTCGAAAAAGCGCCGCCGATCGCGCCTGAAGTCATTACCACCTTCGAGGCGCAAACCCGTACCCATGCGGATATTCAAAACTGGTTAGTCACCCGAATTGCCCAAGAACTCGGTGTCGCCGCCACAACGATCGATGTGACAGGACATTTTGACAGCTACGGACTGGACTCAATGTTGGCGATCAGTATTGCCAGTGCCGGACAGCAATTTTTGGGCATCGAAGTCTCGCCCGTATTGCTCATGCACTATCCGACGATCGCCGAATTATCCCAACACCTAGCCACCGAGTTTGCCACATCCGAAGCCGAGATTTTTGAGATTTAATTCTCAATTCCCCATTCTCAATTCTCCATTCAAACCTCACTGCTCATACTACGGAACTTACCATCATGAACGCATCCGAACCCCTAATCTCCGACTTTCTTGCCAATCTCATGCAGAGCGGCGTCCAGCTATCCGCCGATCGCGACAAACTGCGGATTCACTCGCCGAAAGGTCTTCTGAGTCCCGAACTCCAAACCACGATCGCCACGCGCAAAGCCGAAATTCTCAGTTTTCTCAAGGAACGACATAAGCCTGCGCCTGCCAATTCACCAGACCCCGATCGTCAGAAGCATGAGGGACTTAGCCTGCAAACCCTCGGTCGGATCATTGGCGGCTTTTGTCATGCGGTCGATGGTGCGTTTACCCCCCCGGTGATCGATCCCCAGGTGATGGCCAAACAATTGCGCGTTACGTTCAAACCACTGCCCCCCGGCTATGCTAAAGCTGCCATCGGCGATTTCCGCACGACGCTAGAACAGCAACTCAAAGCTGCAGGCGTCCAAGTGATTCCCTGGGAATTAGCCATCAAGCCCTTCAAGTACGAAATCAAGATTCCCTTCACGCCGTGGAAATATACGATTAATACCCACCTGATTAAATCGGATATTAATGCGGTAATTGATGTTGAGCGGCATCCGAACTGGTTCAGCAAGCTCAAGATTGGGGTAGCTGAAGCGTTGTATAAGTTCTATTCCCGCTTCGTTTGGGGCGATCGGAAACTATCCGTGGTCAACATCGCTCAGTTCATCAGCTGGGCCGAAGAGAGTATGCAGCCCCTGGAAAACCACGCCAATACCCAGGTGATCGTGCTAACGGATATTAATCCCGAATTCACCAATCCCGATCGCCCCTATCAAGAGAAGATCCCGATCGGGGTGAATACCCTGGTACGCAACTTTTCGGAAATCGTGATTGGGGTATCGGAAACGGAAGTTTCGATCCTCAACATGAATCTTTCGGATTCGGTCTTCGATCGTGCAAACATTGCCAGTTTTGTCGCCAAATCGCTCATCCCCAAAATCTACGTGCCGATTTTGCCATTGTCGCTCAGCCGGTTTGAGGTCAGCACCTTTGATCCGACCCAATCGACCTATGCGGCAGATCTGGTAAAACTCGGTCAGGCATTGGCTTCAACGGCGTTGCTGCCGTCGGGATTTAAGATTAACGATGTGATCCAACGTCAGTCCCATCGCGATATTGTCGATTGGATGGCCAATGGTCGAACTGGGGTATCCTACGGATTTGTGGCCTATATCGAACCGCCGCAGTACTACGGCCCGATCGAGATATCCGTCGATGAATGGAACGAACTGAGTCCCCTCGCTGCCTTCGATCCGAATGAATTGCGGCAGAACATCGATGGGCGGCGGTATCTCAAACTGACGATCGCCGATCGCACCGTATTTAAGCAGATTCCCGACATCTGGCTCGTCAGCTCAAAATCCGGGGCCAAGAAAACGGATCTGAATCTGAATACTGACGTGCTGCGGATGGGTCTGCAAGATCGTCTGCTATTGCAATTACCCCAAGGCATTGACCCGAGGGTGGGCGATATCAAGCCTTCCTACGATACCTATGTGATGGTCGCGATCGCCCTTGCGGCTGCCTTATATGCCCCCGATCTGGTGAAAAATGGCGCACCCATGACGCATTTCCACGGCTATCCCGATCAGCAATGGTTCCAGGCCAATGAATACTGCGCCGGGGTACATAATCCTTCCGTGCCCTGTGGCACCTATGAATCCGGCGTGTTCAATTTCTTGGGTATTCAACAGCTCGTCGCCCAACATGGCGACCAAATCGCCCTCGCCAGCTTGGTTGAACCGGATCACGGCACCAATATTATCGCCCCGAACTTGGACTATCTGATCAGCCGCATCAAAACGGGGATTGCCCAAAACCAAATTGAACTAGGCGGCAAACACTTCGGTTCGCTCAAAGCACATAGCAGCGCCATCAAGGAAAAAGCACTGGCTTAAAATCACTAACTCGACTGGGTTGAACAAAATTCTACATGGATTCATCATGACAAGCATTGCGGGTAAAACGATCGTATTGACGGGTGCTTCACGCGGGATTGGCGCTTTGCTAGCGACAACGCTCGCCCAAGATAAAATGGTGACGATCGTCGGCATATCCCGATCAGCCCAAGCCCTTGCTGACGTTGGCGTTGAAGTCACGGCTGCGGGGGGGCGCTGGATTGGCATACCATTTGATATTAGCCAACTCGATCAACTGCCCCGGCTGGTCGAAAAAATCCGATCGGTGGCAGGTTCGATCGATATTCTGATTAATAATGCTGGGATCGAAATCTATCGAGCCTTTCAGGATTATTCAGTGGCGGATTTGCAAGCGGTAATCGGCACCAATCTGTTGGCGGCCATGGAGTTGTCGCGATTAATCTTGCCGAAGATGTTGCAACAAGAGCGTGGGCATATTGTGAATATCGCCTCCCTTGCTGCCAAAAAAGGTCATCCCTATGACAGCATTTATTCGGCGAGTAAGGCAGGATTATTCATGTGGAGCGATGCCTTGCGTCAGGAATTGATTGGAACGGGAGTAGAGGTCTCGATCGTCTGCCCTGGATATGTTTGTGATCAAGGACTGATGGCGGATACGGGCATTCTCGCCCCCAAACTCGTCGGAACTTCAACTGCCGATCAAGTGGCGCAATCCGTCATTTGCTCAATTCGTCACAATCGAGCCGAAGTTTTGATTAACCAGGATTGGGCTACAACCCTGTCCACCCAAATCCTGCTGCTCGTCTCACAGATCTTTCCGCGAATGGGCGATCGACTGTATCGTGCCCTCGGTATCAGTCGTACTAACCAAACGCGGATCGCTGCGCCGCCGCAGTTAATCTCGGAGTCTGTGCCCTATACAACGATCAAAACTGCCGAAGTTTTATCACTTTAATATTTTTTGACTGAGTCCCCCTCGCCTAAAGTATGACGATGAATACTAAGACCATTGCCCTCGAAGTCGATGCCGTCAAAACCAACGCTGCTGCCAATCCGACCTCAGTCAGTGCTGGTTTCAGTGATTACCTCGCATTAATCCGGTTGAAATTTCATCTCAATTTTGCCTTAGTAATTTATGGTGCCGCGAGTTTTACCGATCGATTTGACCTCAATTTTTTTAGTTCGTTGCTGCTGCTGTACATTTCATTCAATGTTTTCTTGTATGGCGGCATTTATACAATTAATGCCATTACCGATTTAGAAAAGGACGCCAAGCATCCGCTCAAATGCCATCGTCCTCTACCTTCAGGCCGGATTAGCAAAAATACCGCGATCGGATTGGCGGCCACGCTCATCAGCATTGGTTTGCTGATTGGCTTCGGATATTTTGGCCCGACGATCGGGGTGATTTATCTTGCCTTCATTGGCATCAATCTATTCTATTCCTTGGTCGCCCGCGAAATTCCCTACGTCGAACTCTTCGTCAATGCGAGTACGATGCCGCTCCGCACGATGATGGGGGCGTTGATGGTCACAGGCCACGTCATTCCAGTGGCACTAATGATTGGGGCCTTTTGTAAGGGGATCGGCTTCTTGACGATCCGCCGGATTGTGGAGAAAAATGTCGCGGGCTGGAAAGAGGGGCGTCCCGCCTTGAAGGCTTATCAAGGCAATGTCATGCTCTGGATTCAATTGGCCGGAGGCGTTGGGCTGCTACTGGCCTTCGCGCTTGATCCGCTGATTCATCAAACCTATATCGCGTTCGGGTTCATGGCATTGTACTACGCTGTTTTTTGTTTGGGTATTCATGTCTTTCCGTCCATCCGCCGCTACTGGCAGAAGCTATACACCAGTTAAATTATCCGAAATGAGGTGCAATCAATGGTCAGTGTAGACAAGCTAAAGCAGCAGAAAAGCCCTGCTAGCCAATCGATCGGAGCCGATTGCAGCGCATCTGATCGAGCCATTATCCCATATGTCAATCAGATCATCGATCGGCACCAAATTAAGGCCGTTATTTTCGACGTTGATGGCACCTTGTATAGCCTGAAGAAGCTCTACGATCAAATGCATTGGGAATTGTTTAAGTACTACCTAAGGCAGCCGCATAAAATTCTTGACATCTGGATACTGCACAATTTTATCCAGGCGAGGGAACGAAATTCGGCGGTGCTCGCACTTGATCTGGAAAAAGCCCAATACGAATGGGCTGTTCAGTCCTCACGAATGCCCTTAGCGCGTGTGCAGCAAGTGGTTCAACAGTGGATTTTTGACACACCATTAAACTATCTTTATGACTGCCGTCACCCAGAAATCATTGAACTATTTGTGAGTTTAGCCGATCGGGACATGCCGACGGCGATTTTTTCGGACTATCCGTCCCAGGCGAAATTAGCTTGTCTTGGCTTATTTCCACAATGTGTTGTTAGTTCAACGGACAAGCATATCAATCGCTTAAAGCCTAACCCCAAAGGCTTACAGACTGTTGTGGAAAAGTTGGGAATGGATGTGCGAGATTGTCTGTTTATTGGCGATCGGGACGATCGTGATGGCGAATGCGCTAGAAGATTAGGGATGCACTATCTCATATTAGATAGCAGCACGAACCAATTAAAGTGGGAAAATTGATCATCTTACAAACTAATCGGTATTTAGTAATTATTTGACTAGATTTATTTTAAATTTGATGTTATTTTTTACAAATACATCATTCGTTCAGAGTAGATAAAGTTATGCGGCAGCTTACTAAAGTCGATTCTCTAAATCAAGATATTGCTTCACTGGTAACGAAAGATGATCAAGGCAAGCGGCTTGATTGCTCAATTTGCAACTATCATATTGGGGCGCACCACCAATCTTTGCTCGCTAAATTCTACTGTAACGTGAGGGCCTTTAAGAATGAAACATTTCATGTATGGCGCTGCCCTCGATGTCGCAACATTCACTGCCTCGAAATTGTTGATTTAGATTTTTATTACAGCCGCTACCCGATCGCTGAGGCGGTTAGCTCGCCAGTATTACGAGCCTGTTTTAGCAATACGTTACGGCGCTTTAAAAAACATGGATTTTCTCAGTCACATGCCTTCCTTGATTATGGTTGTGGCGGCACTGGCTTATTTGTCCAATATTTGCAAAAAGCAGGCTTCACCCGTAGCTATGGGTATGATCCTTATTCCTCCAACCCGCAGTTCAATGATCCAAAAAACTTACAGCAAGGCCCCTTCGACTATATCCTGCTGCAAGATGTAATTGAACATGTCGAAGATCCTGAGGGCCTGCTCCAGAAATTAGATAGCCTACTTGCGCCAGGAGGCTATATTTTAATTGCAACTTCTAATGCTGATAATATTGATTTGTCCAAACCGCATTTAGCCGAATATTACAACGAAGTCCATGTACCTTATCATCTTTGCATTTATACGCCAGAATCCCTAGAAAAATTGGGCAATGATCAAAAATGGCAGATGGTTGAATTCTTCGATCGGCCATTCCATGATTTGATGATCGGCATGAATAGTCGCGCCTGGAATCAGTACATTCGTCTTTTCGACGGTTCCTTAGATGTGATCTATGAGCCGATTAAAGTTTGGAAAGCGATCACATCAGTAAAATTCTGGTTTTACGCGATCTTTGGATACTGGCTCAGTTTTCGCACCAACATGACCATGATGCTCCGCAAAGATCACTAAGCGTGCAGCTTGTAGCGCGACGCTTGGCCGAGCCGGAAACCATGACTTTTCCATAACAAGTTTTTGCGCCGCCAAGCAGAATAATGCCATACTTAGAGAATAATCCCCCTGACGCGAGAGGTCTCCGCTATGAATCGTCAGCTTTTCTCTATTAGTCTATTATCTGCTGCCAGTTTAATCGTACTAACAAATGGGCCAGCCAATGCGGCTGAAATGGTTTATACCAGCCCAGAATATCCGACTCAGGTTTATCCTGACCCGGCCTATCCCGTCCCAGCTTATTCTGACCCGGCTGATCTTAGTCAAATTTACACGCTCTCTGGCGATCTTGCCATTGCCACATTGCAAGAAACGGGCGCTTGTGTCCGGTGTGATTTTCAATTAGCCGATCTATCAGGACGACAATTGGCCGGTGTTGATCTGACGGGTGCAAACCTGCTCAATGCGAATTTGCTCAATACCAACCTCAGCGGTGCAAAACTTGCAAATGCCAATCTGTCTGGCGCGAATCTAACGGGTGCAAGCCTTGTCTTGACCAATTTCTCACAGGCGATCCTCACCGATGCGAATCTGGCTGACGCGAATCTTTCCCTGGCAAACTTTACCGCTGCCAAAATGCGCGGTGCCAATTTGAGTGGTGCGAGTCTGCTCTTTGCGAATTTCTATGGTACTGAATTGGGTGGAGCAACGCTGCCAGATGGCAACATTCAGCCTTAGCGGTTCACCCTTAGCCATCCTATTATTTCCATAGGATATTTTCTATGAAATTTACCCCAGCCCTGTGGTGATTGTTGCTGATCGTCACGGGGCTTTGCTGTTCTGGCGAAGATTCTGTGATCCCAGTCCTGGAAGTTTGCAAATTTTTCATATCCTTTTTCGAGAGTGTATTGTGCCCTTTTCAAGCCATAAGCCCTGTCCGGTGGGCTTTATATCATTTTTGAAAGGATTATTTGGTTTTGCAAGTATATTTTGTTCGTAAAGTATATTCAGGTTTCGTTGTCTCTATCTTGTCCCTATGACAGAATTTAGGTATTAATCGGGTTGCACATGCCTCAGAAACGTATTTGCCTCACTATTTCTCGAATTGGTCAAGTTGCATATTACCAAGTACTTGTATTTTCCCATGGGTAAGTCAAGGCTGGGGTTCCCCCTAAAATCATTCTTGAGAAATCCCCCATAAAGACGCTGGTTTAAGGTGTGTTTTCACCGATATAAACAGCAACTCTTACGTGCCTTCATTCCCCAATGAGGGTTGCCTCTAGTGAAATCGTGGGCTGTCTAGGCTTCAGGCTCAAGCTCCTAGAGTATTGCTTTAGACAGGCATCGGCCCAAAATCCGATTGTGTTTTATTTGCTAATTGCGTCGCTGTAATCACCAGCGTACCCCATCGCTGTGGCAAAAAATGATTTGCATTTTAAGGAATTGCACATCCTGCTTTTCTGCAATATTGTCGCGCCATTTTAACGCCCGATCGTCAACTAGTCCTTACTTCTCAGCATCCTAAAATGACTAATACATCAACTCAAGTTACGAATGCCATCAATGTTCTGAAAAATTCCTTCAAGACATTGCCGACAAACCTACCAACAAGTAATTTGGGTGATTTATTCTCAACCTTTACGCCAGCGCTGACAAAGCTGCCCGCTTGGAAAAATTTACAAAAGACATTGACGAATGTGACCAGTGGGACTCAGCGACCACCGACGGCCAGTCAGCTCCAGGCCCAAATTGGCCAATTGCAAACGCAACTCAAAGCTGTCACTGGAAAACATTCAGGCAATGCTGAACGCAGTCAGGAAATGGCTTCGATGCAAGCGATCGGTGGATTCTATGAGCAAGTCCTCAGCTTCTACAGTGCGATGCTTGCGCCAGCCACCGCTTCTCGGTCAGCCACCGCTTCTAGCTCCACTGGCCCCACAAGTTCCGGCTCAGCCACAAGTTCCGGCCCACTGGGAATCGATCCGCCGACTTATGTATTGACGCCAGGTGCCGATTTCCTGCAACTTGGCTTTAATGATTTTCAACTCGCGTTTGCCCGTGGCGGTGACGATACGATCTATCCGTTTGATCACAATCTCAATCCGCTGGGGAAAACCACCCTTCAGATCGATGTGATGTTTGGGGATACCGAATCAGTTCCAGCCTCGATCGTCCAGGATATCGTCTCATCCTTGCTCGGACTGCCCTTGACAGAAGGGTTATCGCCCCGTGGCAACGATCGATTTGTCCTCGGTGATTGGAATACCTCGTTCTACAATCGAGCCGGTGCGACTGACTTCGCCTTCATTTTCGATTTTAATCGTCAACAAGACAGCATTCAACTACGTGGATCGGCTCAAGACTATACCACAGTTGAGATTCCACTTTTAGGTACGGCGATTCTCGAAAAGAAACCCAATAGTTCATCGGTGGCCGATGCGGATTTAGTTGGTATTGTCTTTGCTAATTACAATCTTGACACCAGCAGTGCATACTTCAAGTACGTCGCACCCACCCCGCCTGGTGGCCCGATCCAGCCCAAAATCAAGCAAATTGGTACGTCTGGAGTGGAGGTACCATCGGCAATTACCACCGACGCGGCTGGCAATGTGTACACCTTGGGTGTGACCAATAGCGCCCTCGGGGGGCCGAATCTTGGCTCTTATGACATTGTCCTGACCAAGTATGATAATCAGGGGAATCAAACCTGGATACAACAGTTTGGCACCAACCGATTTGACACGCCGGGATTTGGTCTGAAAACGGATAACTTTGGCAATGTTTTTGTTGTCGGTTCGTTTATTGAAGAGGCATTTGTTTCGAAGTACAAAACGACTGATGGGAGTTTGGTGTGGACAAGGGAGATTGTGGCATCGGATCTCGCCCAATCGACCAATGTCGCCGTCGATGATTCTGGTAACGTTTACGTCTCTGGCCTCGTACTCAAACCCGATCCTCGCCCGGACAGCGACCCCAACAAGGTCTTGGCGGTGCAAGATGATTTCTGGGTCGCCAAATACGATACGAATGGTAATCGATCGTGGTTTACCGAAGTCGGCTCACCGACCAACTCTCCCGGCTTATTTGACGAAGCCTATGGCATCACGCTATTCCAAAACGCTGTCTACACTACGGGTTGGACATTTGGTGACTTTAGCGGTCAAGGTCGGTTTAATAAGTATGATGTGCCACTCGCGAAATTTAATGCCACGAGCGGGGCATTAGAAGACTTCAACCCCAGCCCCACTGGCTCATTCGTTAACCAGCTGGGTACGCCTGAAATTGAGTTTTCCTGGCAGATTGACCACGATAGCCAAGGGAATCTCTACACCATGGGCCGCACCACGGGCAACTTTGGTGGCCCCGGCTCCTTTAAGGGGAAAGAAGATGTGTGGCTGGCGAAGAACAGTCCCGATGGCACGCTCCAGTGGGTACGCCAATTCGGTACGGCGGATGTCGATACCTTCTACCTCGGTGGTTTATCCATTAACCAAACGACTAACACGATCTACCTAACTGGTATTACGAATGGTGATTTGGGCGGAACTGGCAATGCGGGATCGTTTGATTCCTGGGTCGCGAGCTATGACACCAGTGGTAATCGCAATTGGTTAAAGCAATTTGGTACCGCTCAATTGGATTATGCCACTAGCATTACGGTTGACGATAATAGCGGTAATCTCTTTGTCACCGGCTTTACCGAAGGCTCACTGGGTGCGGTGAACAAGGGTTCGACCGATGCCTGGGTGGCGAAATTGGACAGCAGCGGCAATTTCCTCAACTTTAACGGTGGCCCTAGCAATAGTCCATCCAGTGGGAAAGGTGGCCAGAAGCGGTTTACGATCGAATTTGACAGCACAAAGACGATCGAGCATTTTGGTGGTGTCGGTCGCGGGGTGAATCCTGCGGCGGCCACGATCGCGGAAACCGATACGTTGGCGTTCAAGGGCGCGGGGCTGACGGCTCGTAATATGCTGCTTGAGCAAACTGGGGCCGATTTGAGTATCACCTTTGACGGGGGTGCGAAGACGAAGGTGGTGCTCAAGAACTTTGCGCTGGATCACCTGGACAACCTGCGCAAGAACACGGGGGCTGCCGTCGATTTGGGCAATATCTCGTTCAATGGTCAAAGCGCGATCGAAGATAGCTTTGATGTGTTCGATGCGAATTCGCTGCAAACCAACATTTTCAACCGCAATTCGGTCACCTTCCTGAATGACTTGGATAACCGCGTCAAGGGGTTCGATCATTCCGATGACGTGATTAATGGCCAAGGTGGTAATGACACGCTTTATGGCTTGAGTGGCAATGACTTACTACGGGGTGGCCGGGGCAATGATGTCTTGGCTGGCGGTGCCGGGAATGACACGTTACGCGGCGATCGAGGATCTGACCAATTTCTGTTCAAAGGCAGTCGTCAATTCAGCAAAAAGGATCTGGGTCAAGATGTGATTCTTGACTTCACCGCCAGCGACAACGATCAGATCGTGCTCAGCAAAAGTACCTTCAAGGCGCTTAAGAGTCATCATGCTCATGGCTTTAAATCAACTGATTTTGCTGTGGTGAAAAATGGTAGCGCGATCGGTGGCAGTGCGGCAGCGATCGTCTATGACTCGTCGAGCGGGGGATTGTACTACAACCAGAATGGTCGGGCATCAGGGCTGGGCAGTGGCGACTTGTTTGCCACATTAGCCAGTAAGCCAACGCTAACGGCTAACAGCTTCCGGATCACTGATTGAGCTTGAACGGCGCTGATCGGTAGCGTGATCGGAACTGATGCTAGATTTAATTGCTCGGTCATGGAACAAGTTGTCCCCATGGCTGAGCAATTGTCGTAACTGGGGTTCCTTGGATGCCGAGTTAAAAAAATTAGGGAATAGTGATTTGTATTTGTTCCCTAATTCAATGAAAATGAATCGCCGATCGGTACGTTACAAATGACTCCGTGGATTCACTGGGCCGATCGGGCCTTTTGCCGATGATTTGGGTTGACCGATTGCGGTCGTGTTGTAAATCTGTGGTTGACCGACTTGGAATATTCAGCAGTCACTCGCGCCTTCGATCCAGATCCACAGATTTGCTACACTACCAAAGTGGTGGTGTAGCAAATCTGTGGATCTGGATAATAATGGGAGAGTTGATTCATCGGCTGAGTTCATTATGGTTCTTGAACCCGTTTTATGTCCCACCTGTGGGCCACAGCCAAGGAAAACAGCGTTCTACAACTGTACGAGAATGCCGATCGCGCGATAAAAATCCTTCTCATCTGCCGCCCGACTCAACCCATATCCACCCAGCAACAGGCCCAACCACAACTCAATAAAGTGCAGATTTAACCGCGATCGCAGCTGCTCCAGTTCAATCACCCAATCGATCGTCACCAGCTGCACACGAATCGCCTCAATCAACAACGAGATATCCTCTCCATGCGCCACCGACAAGGCTTCGGCATGAGCTTCCGCCTCCGTCAGTACAATCTCATCATGCAACACTTCCAGTAATAAATCCTTCTCCACCGACTCGGCCACCGAATAGAACTCATCCTCAACTTCTTTAGCCGTCCGTGTGGCTCTGGGCAGTGCTTCCGGCTCTTGAATATAATCCTCAAAATCGATCGACATATACTGCCGTACATACTTGTCAAACGCATCCGCCGCCATCCTCGGCCCATCATTCGTTGCCGTCGCATCCAACTCCTCAAAAATCACCCCCGCTTGCACCTGGAAAATATCGGCTACCTGCCCGATCGTCTGCGCCGCCGTCTTCAACTGCTCAACGATCGCCAAGTTCGACAACACCTGATCCAAGGCCAACCAAATCGGCGAAAACTCCGCCGCTACCGGGTCATTGCTCGCCGCTTGCAGAATCTTCCATAAATCCAGTTCGAGCTGTTTCACGACCACCATTAGCGGCTCCTCGGATGCAGGAAACAATCGGCGATCGGGCATCGATACGGATCGAGTCGCACCATACTGGCAAACTTCTTAATCCCGTAATTCTGGCCCAATAATTCCAACAACTTCTGGATATACAAATGCACCTGCGATGGCACCATCTGACAGCAATGGATCGCGGCCACCTGAGCCACCTTCTCCTGGTCTTGCCATACCTCTGCCGCCATCCCATGCACCGGACTATCTCCCGGCTCCCGATACACCACCAAGACCGCATAGGTGATTGATGGCAATACTCCCGGTTCCACCGTTAACGTTTGCAAATTCTCATAGCGTTTGCGACTCCGGGCTTGATTCCGCCAATCGCGGTGACGGATATAGGACCGGCGACTCGGACAGACTTTACTATCCCAACAGCCATTGCCATCCAAGCCATGCAGTACCTTCGCCTGGTCAGCAGACAAAGCCGCACAGCGCAAGCATTTATCGGGAATCTTACGCGTGGGGGTTTCGGGTTGGGACGGTTTCTTCGGCACTGATATCACTGTCTCAAATCAATCCTACCGCAAGTCCCGGTCAAAGCCGATAGCAGCAGGACTTGAGACTTAGTTTAGCGCAAGTTCACCCCCATTCTCCTAACTTGTCTCATCCTTACTCGATTCTATATAACAATCATTAGTTAGAATTGAAGTTAGACGTGATACCATGCCGCCATACAACCCCTGAGCTTACCGATCAACGCCAACTCAACCAGCCAGGAACGTACAATAACGAGAAAATGCGATGAAACGTCAACATATCCCAGAACCACAATTAATTAGCTTGGTCAGTGGCAGTAAACCCACTGCACCCAAGCCTTCTGTACCCACAGAATTACGCCAACAGCGGGTTGATGAGTTCCTCGCCGCACGATCGCTCGCACCCAAAAGCCAGAAGGCGTACAGGGAAGATTTGGCCCGATTTATGGTCTGGACAGATACCGCTTGGAGTAATATCACGCCGCGTCAGGTGGCGCAGTTTAAATCACACTTGCTCCGCACCGATTTGACTACCGGAAAGCGGGTTTTAGCCGATGCCTCCGCCAAGCGAATTTTGCAAACGTTCAAGAATTTTATGGGCTGGTTGGCCCGATCAGGCTACCTCGATCGTGACCCCACCAGCGAAATCAGCCTACCCAAACTAGTTGAACCCGAAGCCAATAATCTCAGTGATGACCAAGTGCAGGCCATCTTAAATGCGGCAATGGAAAGCAGTCTGCCT
>JANOQX010000094.1:0-201725 GCA_031415035.1 Cyanobacteria bacterium VAR_4_metabat_243 | reverse complement strand
TGGCGTTTTCCCGCACTCCGACGGGTATCAGCTAAATCGGAGAAGGCTTCGACAATCGCAAGTTGGGACATGAAACCCTCGGATTTAGGCCAGATTAGTTAACCAGCATATCACTGTCTAGATAAGAATGAAATAGCCCTGGAACCAGGTGTGTGCGGTGCTATGTGGATCGCCAAATCAATGAATACTTTGAGAGTCAATTCGTAACGCGATAATTTAGTCGTTCCAGTGCTTCTTTCGTTCGGTCACGAATCATGGGTTGAGAATCCTGAAGGAATGGAATTAAATCTGGAATAGCAACTTTGGCAGGTTCCCCTATTTTGCCCAATGCCTCGATCGCGTCACGACGAACGTACCACTCAGAATCTTGAAGCATGAGTCTAATCTCTGGAATTTCAGATTTAGAAGCCTCTCCCATATTACCTAATGCCTCAACGGCAGAGCTGCGAATAGTTGAATAAGAGTCTTTTAACAGCAGAACAATATCTGGAATGGCAACTTTAGCACTCTTGCTCATTTTCCCTAATGCTTCAACAGAACTCATCCGAGTCGTATAGTCAGAATGTTGAAGGCCATGAATGAGGTCTGGGATTGCGGCCTTTGCTGACTCTCCCATATTTCCGAGTGCATCAGCGGATGCGGAACGAACACTGATGTCAGAATCTTTTAGGAGTGGGATAAGTTTCGGAATAGAAACTTTGGCAGGCTCTCCAATTTCGCCCAGTGTACGAGCGGCTTTACTACGAACAAACCAGTCGGAATTATTGAGTAGTGAAATGAGGTAGGGGACAGCCGTCGAACTTTTATTTGAGAGTTGCTTTAGTGCTGGATCTCTCTTTGATTCATCAAGACCTTGTGCCTGATCGACTAATTCAAATAGATGCTTGTTGGAGCCAAATTTCTCCATCAGCATTCCTGGTCTTACCAGCCCAAAAATTGCCCAGAGCGTCACTGCTCCCCATACAATGTAGATTGGGGTGTACTTTACCGAGAATAGTTTTCGCAAAATTTTACCCCCAGTGTGATGCATAACTTTAATTAGGATCCACTGCTAGCGATCGCGACATTGAGGCTTAATCTGATTACAGTCTTTATGCCCCATATCATTTCAAGAGTACCCAAGCAAAATACCATATTCAACAAATTAGACTGTGGTTTCTAGATTTTCAAACAAATAAGGTTGATTTCTCGTTGTCCCCTTGAATCAAGGCATTAATCGTGCCCGCATTTTTGCCCCCGCCCGCTTCCTGTTGTGTTGTCGTCAGCAATTCCTGCAATTCCCCAACCAGCGTTGGTTCCGTCTTTGCCAACGCGCTCAATAAATCCTCGATCGCCACTTCCAATGCCGTCACCCGTTTCGCATTCGCTGGCTCGATCGCTACTTTTTCCACTGCGGACTGCACGATCGGACTCGTCTCAACCTTAGGCTTAAGTTTCGCCCAAATCGCCTTCACGCTACCCGGCACCGCCTCATATACGGCCTTCTTCGCCCCTTCGCCCACGACATCTTCCGCTGCCTTCATCAACAAAGCAGGCAAGTGCGGCACAATCAAAGCCAACAGCGGCGTCACAAAATCCACGGCAAAATATCCCCTAATTCAACGCAATACTGAGGGATACACTTGAGATATTCCCCTTCCCGGAGATAATACATGAAGTTTCCGATCGGCACGCAATCTTTTTAACCGTCGCCTTGCTGCCGCCGTTCTTGCACTTGGTCGATCGTCAGGTCAGTCATTTGGGCGATCGTTGCATCATCAAAAGCAGCTAACAATCGCTGGGCGATTTCGAGCTTCGCTTCTTGCCGTCCTTGGGCGAGTCCCTCTTGCCGTCCTTGGGCAAGTCCTTGCTTCGTACCTTTGACCACAGCGTTCCGCTGGTCGTGGATGAACATTTCCCGATGCTCCAAATCTTCGAGTTCTTCAGGACTAAGATTGGCTTGATTGGCGACCGTAAAGGCTTGCTGAATGGCGGGGACAGTTTGCATTGAGGCGGGGACAGACTCAAGCTGACGAGCATTTTGCAGAAAGTAAATCCATTGCTCGGTTAACCCATCAACTTGATTCAATGCCTGATGGAATTTCGGTAGCTCCACGAATACGAGTTCTAAGCCCTCGATCGCGTGTTCCGTCAACTGCTGCTTTTCCTTCAAGACAAACCGCGAAATCACGGCATCCAAATCCTGAAACATTTCAAAATCGGTAATCGTCAGCGCAATCACCGGATTGAGTAAGGTGTAGTCGTCACCCACATTTAATTGCGTCGAATAGGCTTTTGCGGCATTGTACAAAACCCGCTGCTCAAAGCCTTCGACATTTAAGACCTGCATTTCGATGATGACAGTTTGGCCACCGGAAATGGTGGCTTTGACATCGAGGAATGTGTCTTTCATGCCCCGGATTTTGGGAGCTTGGTAGGGATTGAGAATATCGACCGATTCCACCACGGGATCCCCGCCATACAAAATCCCATTCAAAAAACTCACCAGAATTTCCTGACTCTGTTCGGAGCCAAAGATTTTCTTGAAGGCAAAATCGGTTTTGGGGTTGATGAAGATCATGGCGTGGCGATCGAATGCAAGTCGGGCACATGGCCCTCAGGAACATTGTAGTGCCGAATTGAATTGGCTGTGTTGAGCGGAGGCAAACAAAAACCTCAAGGAATACTGACTCCCTGAGGCGGTTTAACTGACCAATGCTGAGAATCTAGTTGACCGTCTGCTGTAACGGGAGCATCGCCGTTTCGACGATCGATGGTGCGGCCCAGGAAATTTGGGGCAACTGCGTCGGTGAACCCGCGATCGTCGGAATCGCATTCCGCGCATCCGAGGCGATTTGCACCGTCGTTGCGTCGTAGGTCTGCGTCAAGAACTTCGGATACAAACCGATGCCAATGATGGGCAGAATCAAACAAGCAGCGATGAACAGTTCGCGGGAATTCGCATCGAAGATTAGCGTGGTTTGTACCGTGGCGCTTTCCTTGCCGTAGAACATCTCACGCAACATCGACAGCAGATAAATCGGCGTGATGATCAGGCCGACGGCCATCAGGAAGACGATGACCGCTTTGAAGCCCGTGGTGTAGATGTCGCTGGTGGCAAAGCCCATGAACACTTCCAGTTCGCCCACGAAGCCACTCATTCCCGGCAACGCCATGGACGCCATGGAAACCAAGGTGAACAGCGCAAAGGTGGAAGGCATTTTCTTCGCCAGACCGTTCATCACGTCTAGGCTCAAGGTGTGCGTCCGATCGTAGGCGACACCCGCCAGGAAGAACAACACCGAAGCAATCAAACCGTGGGACACCATTTGCAACACCGCACCGTTCATGCCGAGTTCCGTGTAGGACGCGATGCCTAGGAGAACGAAGCCCATGTGGGAAATCGACGAGTAGGCCAAACGGCGCTTGAGGTTGCGCTGGGCGAAGGAGGCGAAGGCCCCGTAAATGATGTTGACGATGCCGAGGACGGCCAAGACGGGTGCGAAGTAAACGTGGGCCTCCGGCAACATTTGGACATTCATCCGAATCAAGCCGTAGCCACCCATCTTCAGCAGGACGCCCGCCAAGATCATCGACACTGGCGCGGAAGCCTCACCGTGGGCATCGGGCAACCAAGTGTGGAACGGGAAGATCGACAGCTTGACGCCGAAGGAAATCAGGAATCCGGCATACACCAATAGTTCAAACCAAGTG
Source organism: Cyanobacteria bacterium VAR_4_metabat_243 (assembly GCA_031415035.1). GTDB lineage: Bacteria > Cyanobacteriota > Cyanobacteriia > Leptolyngbyales > Leptolyngbyaceae > Romeriopsis. The sequence goes on along the minus strand of JANOQX010000094.1, from coordinate 198,032 downwards.
GCGTAGTCCTTCATGCCCAGCTCGGCCAGGTTGAAGGTGACATTGCCGCCGTAGAAGGCCATGGCCAATGCTGCGACGAGGATGAAGATGGAGGAAATGGCCGTGTAGAGGATGAATTTGGTGGCGGCGTAGCGGCGCTTCGGCCCGCCCCAAATGGCGATCAGGAGGTATACCGGCACCAATTCCAGTTCCCAGATCAAGAAGAATTGCAATAGATCCTGGGCGCAGAAGACGCCAATCTGAGCGGCGTACATCACCAGCATCAGGGCGTAGAACAAACGCGGTTTCTCTTTGACTTTCCATCCGGCGAGGATCGAAAGCGTGGTGACGAGGCCCGTGAGCAGTACCAGTGGCATCGAAACGCCATCGATCGCCAGTGACCAGTTCAGGCCAATTTGCGGCACCCAGGCAAAATTCTCAACCAACTGATTACCAGGGGTCTGGAAATCGTACTTCTGCCAGATGGCATAAATGATCAAGCCGAAGGTGGCGATCGCGGTACCCAGGCTAAACCAACGAACGGTTTTGCCTTCTTTATCCGGGATGACCGGAATCAGGGCCGCAGCTACCAGGGGCAGCAGGATGGTGGCGCTTAGCCAAGGAAACGTGCTCAGCATTGGGTCAGGTGACTAACTATGTGGAGAGGACTTGCAGTGGAGCGGACTTGCAGGGAAGTCGGAGCTTAAATCAACTTTCAGTCGCGCAATCCAGGAAGCAGTTCGAGTGCAGAGTAGCGCTTTGTCAACGCTCAGTCGGACAAAAAGTAGAGTTAGTCAGACTGTTGTTAAGCGACTGCGCCCACGGATTGAGTGAAGAAGGTCTCAATGAGCATTTTTACTTATTTGATTGTAACGTCGCCTGGTTAAGTTCAATGAACTTTTTTGTCGAAATCCACTAGAAGATTCAAGGTCTTCCCGTGAATTTGCCGACGGCATGGGCCAAATTATTTGATTCCAGTGCGGTTGTATGCCCCAAATCGGAGCGATTGCCGTGCTGCGAGCCAATAATCGCGACCCCGTTACATATGTTTACAATCCTAACGGAGAAATTCCGGATTAACCAAAAACTTAAGCTTTTAGGGAGTTTTGCGACTAGCGGGGGGTGAGGTTGCTGTAGTCCTTGCTCTGGAGGCCCGATCGGCTGGAGCGGCGGGTGTAGTTTTTCAGCATGTAGGCGAGGTCGTCGGGATTGAAGGCGGCTTTGAGCGCATCTTCGGGATCGACGATGTTGTCTTCGCACAGATCGAAGAGGGCTTGGTTCATGGTTTGGGAGCTTTCGTTGCCCTCTTCCATCAATTGGTGGATTTCGTCGATCGCGCCCCGTTGGAGATAGTCCCGGATGGCGTCGGTGTTGAGCATGATCTCCAGGGCGGCGGTGCGACTGCCGCTGCGGGTGGGGACGAGGGTTTGGGCGATCACGGCGCGGAGGGCATCGACGATTTGGAAGCGCACGGTTTCCTGTTCTTCCGGCGTGTAGAAGTTGAGGATGCGTTTGACCGCATTGACCGCGCCCTTGGTGTGTAGGGTGCCGAAGACGAGGTGGCCCGTGAGGGCGGCGCGGATCGCGGTATCGACGGTTTCGCGATCGCGCATTTCACCGATCAAGATCACATCCGGATCCTGACGTAGGGCGGCGCGGAGGGCGTCTTTGAATTCGTGGGTGTGGAGTCCGACTTCGCGCTGGGTGATCAGGGATTGGTTGGAGGTGTGGACATATTCGACGGGATCCTCGATCGTTACGATTTTGCGCGGCATCGTGTCGTTGATGTGGCGGATCATCGCGGCCAGGCTGGTGGATTTGCCCGTGTTGACTGATCCCGTGAGCAGAATTAGCCCCTGGTGTTCTTCGGCTAGATAGCCCAGCACGTCGGGTAAGCCCATTGAGGCGATCGTCGGCACTTCGAGGGAAATTAGGCGCAGCACCATGACGCCGCCCGTCATCGACATGGCGCAGTTGACCCGGCAACGGACGAGGTTGGGGTAGTAGATCGCCGTATCGAGTTCGAACCGGGTTTTGAAGGTCTGGAGCTGCTCTTCGGTGAGGATTTCGGTGAGGAATTCGTCGAATTGGCGCGGGGTGATCACGCCATAGCGTTCCTGATGGCGCATGGAGCCTTGGATCCGGAAGCGGGGGACTTCGCCCACTTGGATGTGGATGTCGGAGGTATTGCTGGTGCGGGCATCACCGACGATGCCGCGAATCGTGCCCTGACGCTCGATCGTCGGGGTCGGATCATCGATCATCAGGCCCGTTAGGCTAATCGACTGGACGCCTTGGGACGTGGGGCCACAGTTAATCCGGGCACGTGCCAGACCGGGGATCCAGATGTTGGCGTCGAGTTTTTGCTGGCGTTGGTAGGTGCTGAGCTGTTCGGGATTGAGGCATTCTTGGATGAAGCCGCTGAAGCCTTCGGGATTGACGACGGGGTAATTTTCCTGGGCGACGAGCTTGCCATGCAAGCGGTAGAACGGCGATCGGCCGATCTGGATGTAGAGGGCGGTCGCACCATGATTGTAGGCATCTTGAATCAGATGCCGGATGGAAGGATGGACGGCGTCGCTGATTACCGTTGCCATTGTCTGATGGGTGGTAATTTGTGATGCACTGGTGACGGGATCAGCAGAACTAGCAGTCATGGTAGGTTACTGGCACAGGTAGACGATTGACAAAACTCGTTCAATCCAGTGACTGGATGGGTCGGGAATTGAGGGCACCGGGAGGCAATATACGATCAGTTTACGCCGCCTAAACCGCGCTTTCAGGAGAATTTGACGAATTGAAGCCCTGAATCACCTTGATCAAATAACCGATCTGGCCGTAACTATAGACGAGATTTTCAAAACAGACTGCGGGACTCCCCACAAATTTAATTGATTTGTACAGACCGCGCACTAATCGTTCGCCGCCGCGCTGGAATTGGCCCCATCCCGCTTCGCCCGCCAGTTGCTCACGGTAGCATTCGCTGATGCCTTGCCACCAGCCCCGATCGAGGAACCACGATCGCTTGACCCGCTCCGGCGAGACATGGTGGGCCACCAAGGCCGTGGGCAGATAGGCCACTTGCCAGTTCTGTTGCAGGGCCAGCTCGGTCATTTGGAGTTCTTCGTTGGACAGGAGATTGGTGCCGACCCGACCGAGTTTGGGGTCGAAGCCGCCGACGCTGTCGAGGAAGTCGCGCCGGATTGAGTAGTTCAAACCGCGTGGCGTGAGTCCGGGTTGCTCGATGTAGGTGAGGGTTTCGCCCAGGTCATAGGCTCCCAAGTTGCCTGCGAGACCGTCGGAGAGCCAAGTGGGTGGGGTGATGCCGTCGGTCCAGATCAGGGTAACTTTGCCCCCGGCGATCGCCAGCTTGTCGTCCTGCTCGTAGGCTTGGATCAACGTGCTGAGCCAGGTGGGTGTGGCGATCGCGTCGTCATCGAGGTAAGCCAAAATCGCGGCCTGGGATTCCTGGGCACCGCGATTGCGGGCGGTGGAAAGGCCGAGGGTGGATTCGTAGACATAACGCAGGCGCGGATCGCTCAATCGCGCTTCGACCACGGCTGGGGTGGTGTCGGTGGAGGCGTTGTCGATCACTAAGATTTCAAAGTTGTCTAAATCCTGGGCCAACAAGCTGTCGATCGCCAATCCCAAATAGCGATCGCGATTGTGGGTACAGATGATGGCGGAGATTTTCGGGGCGGATTGGGGTGCAGACATAGACCAACGGGGATTTGGGAGTTCTTTCTTAGTAAACCCCCAGGCCTGTGGTTGCTAACGGTCAATCCCGCTTTTTCCGGCCGATTGGCTGGGGCTATAGTGCCTGCACTTGGCCGTGAAACTTGGCGGCAAGTTCGGCGGATTGGTTCAGGTGCTTTTCCAATACCAGTTTGCGTTGGAGTAGCGGCTGGAGTTTCTGGTGGCGGGAGATGGCGAGGCTGATGCTGGCCAGTTGGGCTTGGGGGCAGGGATTCGACCAGGTGCGACCATCGGCGCTGAGGCCGCAGAGGCGATATTCGGCTTGGGCGGCGCTGGGATCCGCACAGAGGGTTTCGACATAGTCCATCAGGTGACTGACCGCCGCCGTCCGCAAAATCTGGGTCGTGGCTTCGACTTTCTGGGTCGAACATTCCAGCCAACCATCGACGATCGGGCCTTCGCGGTAAATCCCTTGGATCGATCGCATGACTTGTTCTAGCTCGGTACGCCAAGCCTGAAGCAAGTTGAGGCTCTCCTGGAGCAAATTCAGGGCCAAATCGGGGTTGCTGCCGTTCTGGTGGCGGCTAAAGCCGAGGTTGCTGCTGGTGAAGGTGGGCAGTTTGAATTTGTCTTCGATCGGCTCTTCCGGTTGTTGAGTCGCGACAAAGGTCGGTACGGGCTGGGCTGCTCCAGTGGGCAGTTTTAGTTCCGCGAGGGATTTGGCCGGGGCGGTGGCGTGGCTGACTTGAAAGGATACAACGCGCGATCGGCGGGGCGGACCACTGGGCGCAGTGGGTTTCTCCAGTCGGTGCAGCGTTTGTTCGATGCGTTTGAGTTGTCGATTCATAAAGGCAGAGCGCTCCTCGCAGTCAGTCGGTAAATAGGTGGAATGCGCCCCAAACCTGGGGGCGTTTGCCCGACATAATCATCCAAAACGCTACCAATAGCGTGAACAACCGTGTCTGCGATTTTGCTGCCCTATTCTATCCGGTTGTGGGGAATATTTGCGAAGAGTTTTGGCGAATCGCCCAAAAAGTTGGGTGCGGCTGGCTGAATTGTCGGTGGGACGGGGATGATGGAGGTGCAGATTGTTTTAACTTCGGGGCCGATCGGGGTGGGTTAGCATGACATACAGCGCAGCACCTTCACTGGAGCAATTGCTTTATGGCATTGCCGACCCAAGTCAAAACCTATCTTTCCTATTGGTTTCAGCTCGGTCGCGGGGTGCGGATGCCGCTGGGCGCAGGATTGGTGAAGCCCGCAGCGGTACTGGCCGATGGCGGTTATAGCCCGGAATTTGAAACGTTGTGGCAGCAGTTGATGCAGCCGCAAATGGCGGCGAGTAGCTATTTGGATGGGACAGAGCAAACGATCGCGCAGTTGTTGGCGGCGGATTGGGATATTCAAGATTGTGCCCGTTGCCGTCTGCCGGTGCCGATTCAGGTGACGGGATTGCCACCGCAAAGCTGTCCCTGTGATGCGATGCCGAACCTGCCGAATATTGCCGAAATCCCGCCGCGTCTGCCGATCGATAGTCAGGCGGCATTGCGGCGTCTATGCGAGCGACTGCTGTAGTGGGAGGGATTCGATCCGGTGCCTAACGCGCGCCCGTGACGATGTAATCGACCCGCTTGCCGACGTTGGTGGCATGGTCGGCGATCCGTTCGAGGTGGCGGATTGCTAGCACCAGCAGGACGATCGGTTCAACGATGCCAGGCACAAAGGTTTCCTGGGTCAGGAGCGTGTAGAGGGTTTCGTAATCGGCGTCAATCAGGTCATCTTGTTCGCCCATGTTGCGGGCCAGTTCGCCATCCAGATTGGCCAGGGCTTTGAGTCCGGTGGCGATCTGGGCGCGGCACCGATCGAACATCAGCCCAATCCGGGGCATGTGGGGCAGGTCATCGTACTTGGCCAGTCGCAGGGCAACATCGCCAATGTTTTTGGCGTAGTCGCCAATCCGTTCCAAGTCCCGCACCAATTGCATCACCGCGCTGAGCAAGCGTAAATCTTGGGCAACGGGCGACTGGAGGGCGATCAGATTGACGCAGTTGAGTTCGATTTCGCGGTAGAGCTGATCGATTTCCCGGTCTTCCACCCGGATTTTGGCAGCGGCGTCGAGGTCGCGATCGAGCAGTCCTTGGCGGGCCGCATAACAGGATTTCTCGACTAATGCGCCCATCAGCAGCGCGTCTTTTTGTAAGCGCTTTAACTTACGCTCGAAACTCGCGCGTAGCGGCGCGTCATGATGCTCATCCACGATCGTGTTACTCAGATAGTTGGCCGGACGAAAAAGGGTCGAGGTGCGGTGGAAAAACATAAATTGTGATCTTAAATAATGTGGGAAAATCGGCGTTTTGTAAACTAGGCCCTCCAATATAGCAATTCTGCTCCCGATTATGCGTATCCTGCACAACATCCCACCAAAGCGAAGGAAATCGTGTAGGGTATTGAGCTGGGATGGGCTATGTCCCGGAATTTTTGCTAATCTAGTCTTTGAGTACTAGCAATCGTCAATGTTGGAGCGGGTGGCCACTGTGAATTCTGGATTTGTCAGTCAAGGTTTGTTGATTCAACTGCGTTCCCACTATCCATCGGGATGTTTGCGATCGGAGTTGGTGCAGGTGGAGGCGGGAAGCTATGTGGTGCGGGCCATGGTGGCGGTCGAGGGGGTCGTGATTGCCACGGGGATGGCGGCGGCGGCGACCATCGATCGGGCGGAGGATGCCGCCCGTGCCCGCGTTATGGCGGTGATGGGACTGACCCCATTGTCGTTGCCCGAGCCAAAACTCGAATCAGCGGCGGCCCGGATCCCCGATGTGGTGACCGCGCCCCTGCCCCTGCCCGTGACGCTGCCTGTGGTCGTGATGTCAGAACCCATGGTGCCAGAACCCGTCGCTGCGCCACCGATCGTCGCGGCCCCGCCGCTTGACCCGGAACCGATCGCGCTTGAGGCCGAAGTGAATGAACTGGATGCCGACGATGCGACCCAGGCCGAGACCAAATCGACTAAATCCAAGGCCAAATCGACCAAATCCAAGGCGGCGACCAAACTCGATGTCGTGCCACCACCGGAGCCACTGGTGGAAATGACGGGTGGAGCCGATGTGACGGATGAGGATGAGATTGAGTACGAGTTCACGATCGAAGGGGACGATGGGCTGGATGCGACCGAGGGCCAGACGGATGGCTTGGTGGATGCTGCGCCGTTTGAGCCAACGATCGATCTCTCCGACGCGATCGCGCAGATTGGGGCGGAGATTGAGCGGATTGGTTGGACGAAGAAACAGGGCAGCGCCTATCTCCAGGAAGCCTACAGCAAGCGGACGCGGGCGGAGTTGACGGAGACGGAGCTGTTGAGTTTCCTGCATTACCTCAAGGCGCTGCCGTCGAAGCTGCAACCCGCCTTGAGTGATTTGCCGTTCTAAGCTGGGTGGCATGATTGGCCCAAAAAAAGCCCGGTTTCCCATGGGAAACCGGGCTTTGCCTGTATTGAATGCGGATTCGATCTACAACGCCCGCATTGGCATGGATTTACGATCGATGACTTGGTCGATTAGCCCGTATTCCACCGCTTCTTTGGCCGACATGTAGAAGTCGCGATCGGTGTCCTCTTGGATCTTCGTCAGGGGCTGATCGGTGTGATCCGCTAGGGCTTGGTTGAGCCGATCCTTGATGTAGAGGATTTCTTTGGCTTGGATTTCGATGTCCTTGGCTTGCCCTTGGGCACCGCCGAGGGGCTGGTGGATCATGATCCGGGAGTGGGGCAGGCTCATGCGTTTGCCTTTGGTGCCCGCACTGAGCAGGAACGCGCCCATACTAGCGGCAAAGCCCATGCAAACGGTGGAGACATCGGGCTTGATTTGGCGCATCGTGTCGTAGATGCCCATGCCGTCATAGACGGAGCCACCGGGGGAGTTGATGTACAGGAAGATGTCCTTCTCGGGATCTTCGGCTTCGAGAAATAATAGCTGGGCCACAATCAAGTTGGCGGTTTCCGCCGTGACTTGCGTCCCGAGGAACACGATGCGCTCGCGCAACAACCGGGAGTAAATGTCAAAGGCGCGTTCACCGCGACCGGATTGTTCAATAACGGTAGGAATCATGAAGCCTTAGTCTCTCGTTAGCGGGGTCTCAATCGTTGCTTCCTATTGTATCGATCTGGGGCGCGACTGGGCGGATTGTTGACGGTAGGATTACCGCACCTTGGCGCAGAATTTGCCAAGCATCGCCCCGCCAGGCGACGACGGTGGAGGCGGTGCCGGAACCCGCGATCGGCGCGGTCAGACCGCCTAACTGTGCGATCGCTGCGTCCGACAGCTGCAATACGGCGGGAAAGGCTTGCTCGATCGCCGCCCGATCGAGCAGCGCGGGTGCGCCCGTCAAGTTGGCACTGGTGGTGGCCAGTGGCCCGGTGTCGCGAAGAATGGCACGGGCCAGGGCGTGGTCAGGAATGCGCAGGCCGATCGTCCCCGGTTCGAGCGGGTGCATGGCCGAGGGCACAAGCGGGCTGGCAGGCAAAACTAAGGTCAAGGCTCCGGGCCAGTAGGCCGCCATCAACGATCGCCAAATGGCCCGATCGGCGGTGGTGCCCTGGACATAATCCCAGAGCGATTCCGGGTCAGCCCCCATGAGGATGAGGGGTTTGTCGGGTTGGCGCTGTTTGATCGCGTAGATCGACTCGGCGGCGGTGGGGGCGGCGGCAAGCGCCGGGACGGTGTCCGTGGGAAAGCTGCCGATCGCGCTGCCCTGTCTGAGTTGGGTGATGAATTCTGTCCAGCTTACCGTGGTCATACTGGTTTAAACATTGACGCGGACGGCTTCAACGATGTTGGTGCTGGCATCCAATGCCGCCTGTTCATCGCGTTCGCGGGCCAAGCGCCGCTTACGGGCGTAAAGCTGAATGCTGGCGGCGAAGGCCACGGCCATGGCAACGACCACGTAGCCTGTGGCGTCCCGAGGAATGTCGTTTTTGAAGATCGCCAGCAGCACGACGACGACCAACAGAAAGGTGGGAAATTCATTCAGCCAGCGGAATTGCTGGGCGGTGAAGGGCGTTTCGCCTGCTGCCAGTTGGCGGATAATCCGCTTGCAGTAGAAATGGTAGGCCACGAGGATCGCGACGAGCACCAGTTTGACCTGGAGCCAGGTTTGGTGGAGCAAATCCGGTGTGAGGCTAACCATGCCGATCGCCATGGCGATCGTCACACCCATGGCCGGAGTCATAATGATGCTGTAGAGGCGACGCTCCATCAGCCCATACTGCTGTTTCAAAATCTCACGGACGGATTCTGGCTGCTCGTTGGCCTCGACATGATAGACAAATAGGCGCGGCAGATAGAATAGTCCGGCAAACCAAGCCACGAACGCAACGATGTGAAACGATTTGAACCAAAGGTAGGCCATAACTTCATGGGTGGATTGCAAGATCTATCACTCATTAAAGAGGGATGACGAAACCTGGGGCTATAGGTTTGTTGCAATTCGTAACGATCTAGGCCGCTTCGGTGAAGAGCGTATTGAGGTAGACGCGGGCGGCGCTGCCGTCGCTGTTGTTCTGCATCAGGAACAGAGAGAGGGCAGCAGCGATCGTCCGGTCTTGATCCCACTCGGGATGGCGATCGAGGTAAGTCTTCAGGGCACCATGGAGGGACTCAGGCAATTCAGTCAGCAAACAAACGTTGGAATTCATAGTCAATTCAGCTCATCAATCAATCAAGTAAAACCAAAAGTCTCGGCCCATCCATCGGCCCTGGACGCTGTATCCAGCGCACGGCCCGGTGTTTCGTACCGATGTGGCAAGATTCTGCCATAGGTTCCCTGGAATGGAGATGGTAGATCCACGGGTCGCAAAAGTAGCAAAATACCTCAGTAGGAAAAAGCTGTGGAGAAGCTGTGCAGAAGTGGGAATCTGTTGTTGGAAAGTTGTGAATTGGGGTGTGATTTGCCGATCGCGGGCTGTGGAAAGTCGGTTGAAATCGCGGGAAAATTCCTGAAACAGCAACGGGGCAGTGATTTGAAAAAAATGCGCAAAATACTGAGAAAAAAATGGTTGGGGGGCGACTTTTTTGGAAAAAATCGGCTCATACCCCACAAAATCCGTGATACCCCGTAGGGGGATCGGTGGGTGCGGGCTGGAGTCAGCGGGTCAAACCACGGGTCAAACAAAAACAGCTCCCGATCGGGAGCTGTTTTTGGGGTTATTGAATGGAGCTGACGGGAGTCGAACCCGTGTCCAAATTGGGTATTAATACACCACTCATTCACAGGTTTAGCTGCTCTAATCCTCACAGCGGGAATCCATCATTGTCCCGATGGAGGGATTTCTGGTTAAGTCTTAATCAGGCTCCAACTAGAAGAACAAGCCTAAAGCATCCGTTGATTATTCCTGTGACTTTTAACGGAGTCAAATCAGCAGGTGCTCGAAAATCTAACGTGAGTTAGGATTTTTGACTAAGCGGCCACGGGAGCTGCTTTGCGGGCAAAGGGTACGATGTTGTTTGCATCTATTTGTTTTGAACCTTGATTTACGAGAGTGGATTCGCTCTCGACCTGCATCACAATGTAACGTTCGCCAACCTGTCGAAACCGTGACAGCCCCAAAAGGCCATAGCGCGTTTGCTATGTGGCTGATCGTCCCGATACTGGCTCGGTTCAATCACTTATCTACAGTATAGCGGTTGAATGACCGATCGACATGATGAGTTGGATCAGGCAGGGGAAGTTGGGGTGGCGTTGCACCGATCGGCGGATTGGCTCTATCGATCGGTATATTCCCTCAAGTGGGGTCGGGATTAAATCCGCGAAAAACGTGGTTTTACAGTGGTCGTAACGGCGGAAAAGTTCAAGGTTTGGGCCGATTTTCGGAATTGAGTTGTAGAAGCGATGAAGTTCAAGCGCCGCTCCGGATGCCTGCGGTGAGGGATGTAGACTTTACTAGTTGCATCGTTTCAGGGTTTATGCGGGGCGATCGTCCCCCCTTTGCATTGAAGTTTAGTTTGATGAAATTGCCCGTTTTTTTGATCCGTAAATTTTGATGATTATGTGATTTATCAAGCGTTTAGCGCGATCAATTTGCTCAATTGTTTGGACTCATGATGGATAATCTCCGTGTTGTAATGCTCGGCCCCAGTCTCCGCCAGCAAGGCGGAATGGCGACTGTTGAAAGTTTAATCGTCAATCATCCAGCGGATGGGCTGCGGATGCGGCATATTGCGACCCATGAGGAAGGGCCACTGACCCGTCGGGTGTGGGTTTTTCTGGTGGGGGTGCTCCGCTTGCTGGGCGATTTGTTGACCCGTCAAGTTGATGTGGTGCATTTGCATGTGTCGGAGCGGGGCAGTATGTTGCGGGTCGGCTGCCTGGTGTGGTTGGCGACGCTGTTTCGCCAGCCCGTGATTATGCATACCCATGGCTGTGAGTTCCATCTGTTTTTTGAACAGTTGCCGAAGTGGAGTCGTGGCTTAGTGGCCTTGACTTTCCGGCGGTGTGCGGCGGTGATTGCGCTATCTGATAGCTGGCGGCAATATTATATTGAACATTGTCGGCTTGACCCGAATCGGGTGGTGGTATTACTCAATCCGGTGAAGGTGCCCGCCACGGTGCCATTGCGAACCCGATCGCACCCGGTTAAATTTGTCTTTTTAGGGCGAATTGGGCGGCGCAAGGGGGCGTTTGATGTGATTCAGGCGGTGGCCTCATTGCCCCCAGCGCAGCAACAGCGGCTGGAGCTATGGTTGGCGGGGGATGGGGATCTGGTGCAAGCCCAAGCGTTGATTGAACAATTGCAGCTGGAGTCGCGGATTAAGTTGCTGGGTTGGATTGATCCAGATACGCGCGATCGATTGCTGAGTGAGGCCGATGTTTTTCTGTTGCCGTCCCACAATGAGGGATTGCCCGTGGCGATGCTGGAGGCGATGGCCTGGGGCTTACCCGTGATTGTCAGTCCGGTGGGGGGGATTCCCGAATTGGTGACGCACCAACACCAGGGATTTTTGGTTGAACCGGGGAATGTGGGGGCGATCGCCCAGGCAATGCAGACCTTGTTGTTGCAGGAGCCAAAACGCCTATGGATGGGCCAAGCGGCCCGGCGGCGGGTGCAACCGCTGGATGTAACGCAATATCATTTGGCCCTCCAAAAGTTGTATAACACCCGATCGGTGCCATCTCGGTCAGTGCAACGTGAGCCGCTGATGGATCGAATTGGCTTCTAAACGGCGGAGCGGGCACCGTTGGCACGGCGGCCCCGATCGGCACAATTGTTTCTCAATCGATGAGTGGATATGAACTTAAAACAACAGGTCATGAGTGGCGGGTTTTATCTCGCCCTGCGCCAGGGTGTCGGGATGGTGATTAGTTTGGGCGGCGTCCTGGTGCTGACCCGACTGATTGGCCCCGAACAATATGGGCTGTACGCTGGCACCTTCGGTGTCTTTTGGTATATCCAAACGCTGTTCCAAATGGGGATTGAAGTCTATTTGGTGCGGCATGAGGGGGAAGAAGCGCCCGCGATTTATGATCAAGCCTTTACCCTGTTACTCTTGCTGAGTTGTGTGGGTGTGGGGTTTGCTTGGCTGAGTATGCCGCTGTTGCAGCACTGGACGAAGATGACCGGGTTTGCGGATGTGGCGCGGGTGATGTTTGTGGCGTTGCCGATCGTCTTTCTGACCAAGGTGCCGACGTCGATTCTGGAACGACGGTTGGATTATCAGCGCATTGCCTTTATTGAACTGGCGAACCAGGTGGTTTATTACATTGTGGCGCTGGGTTTGGCGTTCCAAGGCTATGGCGTTTGGTCGGCGGTAATCGCTTGGTGGGTGCAGCAGATTCAGGGATTAATCCTGTTTTATGCGGTGTCGCGTTATCGGCCGCAACTGAGCTGGAATCCGCCGTTGATTATGGCGATGCTGCGCTATGGGGTGGGCTTTTCGGCTTCGACCTGGGTGTGGTGTTTGCGGGCTTTGGTGAACCCGCTGTTGGTGGGGCGATTTGTCGGCGCGGAGGCAGTGGGCTACGTGGCCTTGGCGATTCGACTGGCGGAGGTGTTGGGCTTTGTCAAGACGGCGACTTGGCGGATTGCGCTGTCGGCGTTGGCCAAGTTCCAAGGCGATCGGGGTCGATTGCTCCGGGCGGTGAACGAAGGCATGGGCTTGCAAATTCTGGCACTGGGTCCCTTGCTGGTGGGCTTTGCCTGGGTGTCGCCCTGGCTGATGCCGCAGTTGTTTGGGCCAAGTTGGGTGTCGGTGGTGTCGGTGTTTCCGTTTATTGCCTTTGGCAATTTGACTAATTCATTGTTCAACATGCATTCATCGACACTGTATGTGCTGAAGCATAACTGGTCGGTGACGTTCTATCACATTGCCCATGTGCTGCTGTTTGGCGGGGCGGCGATCGTCCTGTTGCCGCGATTTGGGTTTATTGGCTATGGCTGGGCGGAGGTGGTGGCGATCGGCAGTTATGCGATCGTTCATCACTGTTTGGTCAAGTCTGTGGGGACGCCCAACTACACCTTGCCGGTGATTTGGTGGGGGGCCTTTGGGGCGGCGCTCTTTGTCTACCAATTGGGGTGGTGGGCGGCCTTGGGCTTGCCGATCGTGGCGATTTTGCCCGCGACCCATCGGAAACTGCAAGAGTATTTCGTTAGTATTCGTGGAGGTCGAGTTAGTGGTTCAACCGCTTGTTAGTATTCTGATCAATAACTACAACTACGGTCACTACTTGGCCGAGGCGATCGACAGTGCGTTGGCCCAGACCTACCCGCTGCTGGAGGTGATTGTGGTGGATGATGGTTCGACCGATGATTCGGCGGCGATCATCGCGGGCTATGGCGCGCGGATTCAGGCGATTTATCAAGTCAATCAAGGCCAAGCATCGGCGTTTAATACGGGCTTTGCCCAGAGCCGGGGCGAGATTATTTGCTTTTTGGATGCGGATGATATTTTTCTGCCCCATAAGGTGGCGACGATCGTCGCGGCCTTTGCGCCTGATCCAGCCATTGGCTGGTGTTTCCATCCCCAGATTTTATTTCAAGAAGGGGGCGATCGGGCGATTCCCGAGGCGGCGGTCACGGCACCGATCGTGCCGCGTGATTTGGTGGCGCGGATGCAGCGGGGCAAACTCGGCAATCCGTTTGATTTCCCGATTCCGGCGACCTCGGCGATGTCATTCCATCGGGCATTGCTGCAAACTATTCTGCCCATGCCCCAAGGCCCTGGCATCTCGCTGAATGACAGCTATATCAAATTTGTTGCCCTCGGTCTGAGTCCTGGTGCGACGATTAATCAGGTGCTGACGCTGCAACGGATTCACGGCAACAATGCCTTCACACTCAAGGACGATCGTCGCCAAGTGGCCCAGATTCACGTGTTGATGGCCTACTGGATGCGCCAAAAATTCCCGCAACTCGCTCAATTTACGAATAATTTGTTGGCGGCGGGGGTGAGTGGTTACCACAAGACGGGCGGCATGGACCCCGCCGATCGGGGTCTGGTTCAATCCCACTTGCAGACATTACCGATCCAACAGCGGCTGGAATTCCAACTGCGGATCTGGTTCTATGGCTTAAAAACTTAGGGAGTATTGTCCGATCATGACTCAACCACTCGTCAGTATTTTAATTAATAACTACAACTATGGGGACTATCTCGCGGCGGCGATCGACAGTGCTTTGGCCCAGACCTATGGCCGTACGGAGGTGATTGTGGTGGATGATGGCTCCACCGATCATTCTGATCGGGTGTTGGCCCAGTACGCCGATCGCGTGCAGGTGGTAAAGCAGCCCAACGGCGGGCAAGCGGCGGCGTTTAATCGGGGGTTTGCCGCGAGTCGGGGGGCGATCATTTGTTTCCTGGATGCGGATGATTGGTTTGCGCCCGATAAGGTGGCGCAGGTGGTGGCGGCCTTGCAGCCGAATCCGGATCTGGGTTGGTGTTTTCATCCAGTGACGCTGTGGGAGGTGCAGACTGATTGCCATCGGCCATCCCCGCCCACTGGGACAGTCGCGGGGATCTACGATTTGCGATCGGTGATGCGCCAGGGCAAACTCACGGGCCATATGCCGATCGCGCTCGTCACCTCGGGCCTCTGCTTTCGCCGATCGCTGATGCAGCAGTTGTTGCCGATGCCGGAGGTGATTCGGATTACCAGCGATGATTATCTAAAATATGCCGCGCTGGGACTATCAGCGGGCTATGTCTTGATGGCGGATTTGGCAACGCAGCGGCTGCATGGGAATAATGCTTACACGGCCCGTACCGATCGGCGTCCCCTGCGCGGCCAAATTCATCTGTTAACGGCCTACTGGCTCCACCGCAATTTCCCTCGAATGCTGTGTTTTAGCGATAAGTTGTTTGCCGTGGGACTCTATCTTTGTCGGGGATTTCGCCAGGTGCAGCCGCCCGATCGGGGCTTTGTGCGGGATTATTGGCAGGATCTTTCCTGGCCGCGTCGGGGGCGGATTCTGCTGCGGTTTTACTATTACCGTTGTCGCGACTTGATCACTGGATAAGCTACCCGATGTTGCCATGAACCCGACCCTAAATTTATTTGAACGCGGCTTTACGATCGTTGTGTTGTTCTATTTCACCAGCACTTTGTTTTGTCAAAGTTTGTTTCTCAGTCCCGATGCGCTCGCGAATGCGGCCGAGGAGTCGAATCCCTTTGACCCGATCTTCTCGAAGGTGCAGTTATTGATCTATGGCATTACAATTCTGCTGCTCTTCGCCCGCTGGCGGACGACTCTCATCACGATGGCGCGGCATAAATTGCTGCTGTCATTTTTGCTTTTGGTGCTTTGTTCCAGTCTGTGGTCGGAATTGCCGGATGAATCATGGCGTAAGGGGTTGAACACGATCGCGACGAGTTGTTTTGGCGTGTATACGGCCTCTCGGTATAGCCTGAAGGAACAGTTGCAACATCTGACGATCGCCCTGGGGTTGGCGACGGTGTTTAGCTTGTTGTTTAGTTTGGGGTGGCCGGGATCGGCGATCGAGGTGGGGGCGAATGCGGGATCGTGGCGCGGCCCGCTGACCCAGAAGAATCTCCTGGCGCGGCTGATGGTGCTGACGATGACCTGCAATCTGCTGGCGATTTGGCAGTTTCAGCGGGGGCAGGTGTTTTATTGGAGTATGTTGGCGTTGAGTACGGCGATGCTGCTGTTAACGGGTTCCAAAACGGGATTGTTAGTGCTGTTGGTGCTGCTGGCGTTGATTCCGCTGTACCGGGCCTTGCGGCTAAAAGATACGGTGATGATTCCGATCGTGATCGCCGTGATCTTGGTGGTGGGGACGGTGAGTACGATGTTGCTCGGCAACTGGGAGGCGATCTTGCTCGGGTTGGGCCGCGATCCCTCGCTCAGTGGGCGGACGGAACTGTGGGAGAGCGCGATCGGCAAAATCACGGAACGGCCCTGGCTGGGCTATGGTTACCGGGCTTTCTGGCAGTCGGACGGCGGGGCGACAGAAATCTGGAAAATCCTGGGCTATGAGCCGCCCCATGCCCACAATGGCTATCTGAATACTAGCTTGGATTTGGGGCTGCTGGGATTGGGTTTATTTGGGGTGAGTTTGTTGATCAGCTATGTCCGATCGCTCCAGTATTTACGGCTTTCGCGGGGGGTGATCGGCTTATTTCCCGTGCTCTATGTCACGTTCATGTTCATGTACAACCATACGGAAAGCACGATCGTCGAACATAATTCGATCTTTTGGGCGGAATTTGTAGCGATGTCACTATCGTTGCTGTGATTTGTCCGCCGGGGTTGGATTGGTAGTTCACAATAACTTCATCGTTCTGTCCCTGCGACTGATTATTTATCTATCTTTGTTCTGATTTTTTTCGGCGGGGGATGTGTGATGCTAGGGGAGTCATTGAAAAGTCAAAGTCAATTGATGGGATCGGTTCATATGACAGATGTTGCAATTTTTTTAATGGATGTGCAGGGAGGCGGGGCCGAGCGGGTGATGCTGAATCTCGCCGAGGGCCTGAGTCTGTCGGGGTTGCAAGTGGATTTGGTGCTGGTGCAGGCGATCGGGGATTACCTGGATGTGATCCCGGCGCATGTCCGCCTGGTGACGCTGGATTGCCCGCGCTTGATCAGTGCGGTGCCGGCCCTACGGCGTTACCTCCAACAAAATCGCCCCAAGGCGCTAATTTCGGCCTTGGAGGATACGAATATCATCGCCGTCCTGGCCAAGGTCTGGGCGGGCGGGCCGACCCGATTAATTGTGACGGTGCATAACCAGCTTTCCCAAGAGGTGAAGCATGCCAAAAATCTCAAGCGGCGCTGGGTGCCGTTTTTGCTGCGCTGGATCTATCCCGGTGCGGAGGCGGTGGTTGGGGTGTCGAAGGGGGTGGTGGCCGATTTATCCCACTTTGGGATCGCGGCGCATCGCACCCATGCGATTTATAACCCGATTATTACCCCCGCCTTTTTGGCCCGATCGGCGATGCCAGTGGCGCATCCCTGGTTTCAGACCCATCAGCCCCCGGTGATCCTCGGGGTCGGGCGGCTGAATGAGCAAAAGGACTTTATTACCTTGATTCAGGCCTTTGCTCAGGTACGCCAGGCCCGATCGGCCCGGTTGATGATTTTGGGCGAGGGACCCGAACGCCCCCGGCTCGAAGCCTTGATTGCCGAACTCGGTTTAGGGGATGCGGTGAGCCTACCCGGCTTCGTTCCAAATCCCTACGACTATATGGCGGCAGCCGGACTGGTGGCCCTATCCTCCGCTTGGGAGGGCTTTGGCAATGTCCTCGTGGAAGCGATGGCCATGGGCACCCCCGTGGTTTCGACCAACTGTGATAGCGGCCCCGCCGAGATCCTGGTCGATGGTCAGTATGGCAAATTGGTGCCAGTGGGCGACGCCGGGGCGATGGCGGGGGCGATTTTGGCCACCCTGGAGCAAGTCACCTGCCCCGACCAACTCAAACAACGGGCCAATGACTTCTCCCTCGATCGGGTCTTGGCCGATTATCACCAGGTTTTGGCCCTTTCGGGCTAACTCGGCGTGATCCGCGCCACTTCCGGCTGAATGTGGTGACTTCTCAATCAAAGTTCTTCCCGGATGATGTATTTGTCCTCTCACCCATGACGAGCAGAACGCATGAAAATCAGTATTGGCATGTTGGCGTATAACGAGGCCAGTGGCATTCGCAACACGTTAGAGTCCTTCTTGCAACAATCGATCTTTCGATCGCCGACGCGATCGTTCGAAATCGAAATTATCGCCGTTCCCAATGGCTGTCGGGATCAGACTGCCGCCATCATGCGGGAAACTCTGGGCCAGATGATTAATCCGACTGATTATCCCAATGTCAGTTGGCAGGTGCATGAACTCGCCCGACCGGGCAAATCCAATGCCTGGAATCATTATGTCCACCAGTTTTCCGATCCCCAGGCCGAGTATTTGTTCTTGGTTGATGCGGATATTTTGTTTCCGGATCAACATACGCTATTACCCCTATTGGATCTGTTAGAGCAACAGCCAACGGTGGGCGTGGCGGTGGATCAGCCCGTCAAAGATGTGGTTTTGAAACCCCACAAAAACTTGATTGAGCATCTCTCGACGGTGATTTCCCAATTGTCGGGCAGTAGCGGGGCGGCTTGGTTGTGTGGGCAGCTCTATTGCGCTCGGGCGAAGTTGCTCCGCCAGATCTATATCCCAGCGGAACTGCCCGCCCAGGATGCATTTCTGTATGAAATGCTGACGACTAATTGTCTGACGGCCCCCCAGCAGCGCGATCGGATTGCGCGGGCACCGGATACCCTGCATGTGTTTGAGGCCTATACCCATCCGCAAAAATTATTGAAGCACGAACGCTTAATGTTGATTGCGAAGATTACGAATGCCTTGGTATTTGAGCAATTGCATGGGGTGCTGGATCAGGGTTTGCAGCGTCAATCGGCGGCGGCCCTTTGTCGCGAATGGGATCAACAAAATCCTCAATGGGTGAAACATTTGATTCGGACTCAACGTCGTAATCAATCAGGATGGTTTGTCCCCTCGGCGTTTTGGCGTCGTCGATTCATTAACCTCAGTCACAAATCGTGGTTTAAACGATTATATCTATTCCCGTTGGCCTTAGGGGCAATGCTGGTGGATCTATTCGTGTTGTATACCGCGAATCGCGAACTCGCGAAAATTGACTGAAACTCCATCCCTACCTGATTTTAACTGATCCAAACTGGGTGTTTTAGGATCAGGGCATTGATGTCCGATCGATTGCCAATCATCATCATCGCATCATTCAATTCACCTGTTTCCCCTGATTGTGTTGGAGAACCCGTTATGACATCCAAGGCCGCTGCCCCAACCTCAGCCGCTGCACCGAATTGTGGCCCGATCGGGTCGGAGTTTGGGGCACGATCGTTACCGCGTGATTCGATCACGGCTTGGGCCGCATGGCGGCAGATGCTGGGGGAATTGCAGCAGGATCTCGATCGCTACGTGTATATGCAGCCGTCGGCGACAGCGAAATTGACGCTGTGGCGAATAGTGCGGGCATTTCTGGGCCGTCCTGGGATGTGGGTGATGCTGCAATATCGGGTGAGTCGGTGGGTGCATTTTCATTTGCATATTCCCGGTGTGCGATCGGTGTTGAAGCTGGTCTGTGCGATCTGGCAAAAATTGGTTGAAATGATCACGAGCGTTGAATTGCCGAACCGCGCGGCGATTGGTGGCGGAGTGTTTATGCCCCATGCCAACGGCATTGTGATTCACATTGATGCGAAAATTGGTTGTAACTGTAATATTAGTCAGCAAGTAACAATCGGCGTGGGTGGCACTGACCCATCGGGGACGCCGACGATCGGCGATCGGGTCTTTCTGGGGCCAGGTGCGAAGGTGTTTGGGCCGATTACCGTCGGTAATGATGTGGCGATCGGGGCCAATGCCGTGTTGATGAAGGATCTGCCCGATCATGTGGTGGCGGTGGGGATTCCGGCGCAGGTGATCAGCGACAAGGGATCCCGTGAGTTGGTGTTGTATCGGGGCTGTAAGGCCCACGCATAGCGGGCCGAGTCGGATGGTCAGGGGTGGCGGCATCAGCGCTCGATCGGGGCAGACTAAGGATGGGCCAGGGTTTAATGCAAACTTGTCCATCATCAACGCGATCGCGGATTTTTATGTCACCTTCCTTTGGGTTGATCACGCCCAGTTATGCGCCCGATTTTCAGCGGTGTCAATTGCTGTCCTGGAGTATTGCGCAATATGTCCAGCCGCCGTTTACTCACTACATTGTGGTCGATCGGCGGGACTATGCGCTGTTTGCCCAATTAGCGAATCCGCACACCCAGATTTTGACTGTGGAAGCGATCGTGCCGCGCTGGATTTGGCGTGAGCCGATGTGGCGGAAGGTTTGGCTCAGTGCCAAGACGCTGCCGGTTCGCAATTGGATTTTGCAGCAGATTGTTAAATTGATTGTGGCGCAGCAAATCACCGAAGATGTGGCGGTATTTGTGGACTCGGATGTGACGTTTGTCCGGCCCTTTGATCTGAATGGCTTGGCCCGATCGACGCAGGTGCGGCTGTATCGGGATGATGTGGGTAATGACGTGCAGCGCGAGTTTCACCGCCAGTGGCATGGGACAGCGGCCCGGCTATTGGGTTTGCCGTTGGAGAATTGGTTGGTGCCCGATTATATTGGCAATCTGATTACTTGGCGGAAACAAAATGTGATCGATTTGTGTGCCCATTTAGAAAAAGTGTCACCGCGATCGTGGATCGAAACCCTGGCCCGCGAGTGGCATTGGTCGGAGTATGTGCTCTATGGGATGTATGTGGATGTGGTGCTGGGCGATCGGGCGGAAGTCTATCCGATCGATCATAATCTTTGTCATGATTATTGGTTTCCCAAGTTGCTCGACGATCGGGAATTGCAACAGTGGATTAGTCAATTAGAGTCCGATCAAGTGGCGGTGATGATCTCGGCCAAATCGGGCATTCCGGTGGAACGTTATGCGTCGTTGCTATGTCCGGATTTTCGCTAAATCCAATGATATTGCCATCAAAAAAGGGACTTTATTCAGTGGAATTAAAGTCCCTTTTTTGCAATCCGTTAGACTGGCATCGGGGCGGCTCCCACAGGACTGAGGGGGATATTGTCGTAGTATTCGCGGGCACGTTTGAGATAGGTGTCGGGTTCGTTCTCGATCGCGACGCCGTTGGTGACGACGCCGAGCAGTTCGAGATTCGACTGCACCATAATCCGTTTGGCTTCCTCGGCGCTGTTGGCGTCGATCATGCCGGGGCGGACGACAAGCAAGATGCCGTCGGTTTTTTTGCTGAAGGCGACGACATCGGAGGCGACGACCAGGGGCGGCGTATCGCAAATGATGTAGTCATATTGCGCTTCAAAGGCCGACATCAGGGCCGTCATGCGTTTCGAATCCACCAGCGCCAGGGGGCGCGGCGGCAGGGTGCCGGAGGGAATCACGTCGAGATTCGGCTGGACGCGGTTGATCACGGTTTTGAGTTTGACCTGACTCATGATCACGTTACTCAGACCGACGTTATTCGGCAATTCCCAAATCCGGTGCTGCACGGGCCGATAGAAATCAACATCCAGCAGCAGCACGCGATGCCCCATTTGGGCCAAGGTGGCGGCGATGTTGGCGGCGACGGTGGATTTGCCTTCCTTGGCGATCGCGCTGGTGATGGTGATCGATTTGATCCGGCGATCGGGATTGAGAAACTTGAGATTCGATTGCAGCATCCGGTAGGCGGCGCTGGTCAGGGAATTGGGATATTCGATCACGGGCAGCAGCGGCACGCCCGTATCCTGACTGGCTTTGCGGCCCATTTGTTTGCGCCGCAGCAAGGGGATCAGGCCCAAGCTGGGGAAGGGGAAGACTTCGCGGACTTCCTTGGCGGTTTTGATCGAGTGGTCGCGCAGATCGAGGGCGAAGGCCATCAGAATGTACAGTAAGGCTCCCACCACCGAACCGCCCATCAAAATCAGCTTTTGCTTTGAGGCCAGGGGCAATACGGGCACCGTGGCCTGGGCCACCACTTGGGCAATGCCCACATCCTGGTTTTCGGCCAGTTCGACTTCCTGGAGGCGTTGGGAGAGGGCGTTGTAGTTGTTGCGCAGGGTGATGACTTGGCGCTCCAGGGCTTCGCGATGCTGGCGCAGGCGCGGGAGGCGATTGCCCCGCGTTTGATAGGCGGTGCGGGCCTGGGCAAGGGCTTGCATCTGACTGGCGAGACCCTGGCGGGTGATTTCGGAGCCGATGAATTGCTCAATCAGCTTTTGCTCCGACAGGCCGACTTGGAGATCCTGGCGGGAGACGGCTTGATTGCTGCCGAGGACTTCCCGCACGCGCTGGCGCAACAAGTTATTCGTCGTCTGCTGGCGACGTTCGAGGATCGTCACGTTCGGATGGCCCGATCGATAGAGCGCTTGCTGGTTGGCCAGTTCGGCTTCGACCTGTTGGAGTTGGCCGAGGGCCTGCTGGACGCCCGTGGATTGGTTCAGGTTATTCAGGGCGAGGGCGGCGGACTCACTGCGCTGGACTTGGCGGCGGAGGGCGGCGGTTTGGGCATTGGCGTTGTCGAAGGTGGACTTGGCCGTGGCGATCGACTGGGTCAGTTCGGCGATGGTTTCCACCGAGGATTTGGCCTCATCGGGTAAGCTCACGACTTGGTTGGCCTCTTCGAAATTGCGCAGGTTAATTTCCGATTGCTCCAAGCGCCCAGTGATCTCGGGCAGTTGCTTGCGGATGAATTGGCGGGCGGCGGTGGCCTCGGCCCGGTTCAATTGGACATTGTTGGCGATGTAGGTCTGAATCAACTGATTCACCACCGCTGCCGCCTCCTTGGCGTTATCGCTCTGGTAGGAGACGAGCAAAATATCCGTGCCCTTGACCGCCTTGACCGTCAGCCCCTTCAGCAGCACTTCCGGGGCCAGTGGCGCGCCCGTCGGCCCTTGGAGCTTCAGTTTGGTGATCACCTTTTGCACCAACGGCAGCGATTGGAGGACTTCGGCCTCCGTATCGATCGGGGTGTTTTGGTTGTTCAGGGCTTCGAGTTGACTGCCCTTATCGCCTTCGGTCAAGAGGGCGGCGGTGCGATCGCGTTTGCGAAACAGCAGCTTACCCTCCGCCTGATAGCTCGGCTGCTCCAGCGACGCCACAAACCCTGCACCCGCCAAGGCGAGCAAAAAGATCAGGCCAGCGGGGAGCCGATGCCGTTTCAGGGTGAGCCAATACTTGTCAAACCGAATTTCTTCCGGTTGCCGATCGCGTTCCATAGAAAATCAATTGCGGGGTGAGAGGGAAAACGTGCGCATCCGTTCCGTCGATGCAGGGTGATCGCAACGCCTATGCCACTCTTTCACAGAGCTAGGGGGTGAACTCCGAATTTTATCCTGACAAAAAGAAATACTTCTAACTTATGGTAGAGCCGATTCGGCGATCGTCGCGAGAGTCATACGTCTCCCGGTACAGATCCCTGGGCCGCGTTAACGATTTGCTCCTAGCGTACCCCGGTGCTCGGACAAACCTGCCAGCACACAACAAAATCTGGTAAATTTTTAAGGGATTGCTGATTGGGTTACGGCTTTTTTGATAGGGTTATCGATCCGCCTGAAGGATTTATTACGTAGGACTGGGCTTGAGGCAGCATGGATACCATTACTCTGTTATCGAAACGGGAAATTGAAAAGATGCGGGTGGCGGGTCGCTTGGCGGGCCAGCTATTGGTGCATTTGGAGCAGTTTGTGCGACCCGGTGTGACGACGCTGGATCTGAATGATGAGGCCGAACGCTGGACCCGCGCCCATGGGGCGAAAAGTGCGCCGTTGGGCTACGGCAAGGAGGGCGATCGGCCCGCCTTCCCCAAGTCGATTTGTACTAGTGTGAACGAGGTGGTGTGCCACGGCATCCCGAGTCGCAAGCAGGTCTTGAAGAGCGGCGATGTGATGAACATCGATGTGACGCTGATTGTCGATGGCTACCACGGCGATACGTCGAAGATGTACTTCGTCGGGGAGCCGTCCGAGGAATCCCGTCGCCTGGTCGAAGTCACAAACAAATGCCGTGACCTCGGGATCGAACAGGTGAAGCCCGGCAACCGCCTGGGTGACATTGGGGCGGCGATTCAGGAATATGCGGAGTCCCAGGGCTTCTCGGTGGTGCGGGATTTTGTCGGCCATGGGATTAGCCATATTTTCCATACGGAGCCGCAGGTGGCCCACTATGGCGAATGGGGCACGGGCAAGAAGTTGCGTCCGGGCATGGTATTTACGATCGAGCCAATGATTAATATCGGCGGCTATGATGTGAAGATCCTGCGGGATAAGTGGACGGCCATCACCAAGGATCGACTGATGTCGGCCCAGTGTGAGCATACGATCGCCGTCACCGCCGATGGTTACGACATTCTTACCCTGCCGTAGCGGGCAGGTTCGTTCGGGCTTCGACTCTGAAAAGTCAGGCCAGACGGATGTATCAATGTTACGATTGCCAGAAGGAAAAGAAGAAGGACGGATACTAGATGCAAGAAGTAGTTAAGTCAATATCTTTTGATGGTAGAGATATTCGGCTCAAGATTGGCCTCCTCGCGCCACAGGCTGGTGGGGCTGTGTTGGTTGAATCGGGCGAGACGGCGGTATTGGTCGTGGCCACCCGCGCGGGGGTGCGTGACGGGATCGATTTTCTCCCATTGACCGTGGACTATGAAGAGCGGCTGTACGCTGCTGGCCGGATTCCGGGCAGCTTCCATCGGCGGGAAGCGCGGCCGCCGGAGCGGGCGATTTTGACGGGGCGATTGATCGATCGGCCGATGCGACCGTTGTTCCCCAGCTGGTTGCGCAACGATATCCAGATTGTGGCGACGACGCTCTCGATGGATGAGAAAGTGCCGCCGGATGTCTTGGCCGTGACCGGAGCCTCGATCGCGACACTCCTGGCCCAGATTCCGTTCAATGGCCCAATGGCCGCTGTGCGGGTCGGTTTGGTAGGCGATGATTTTATTATCAACCCCACCTACAAAGAGATTGCCGATGGCGATTTGGACTTGGTGGTGGCGGGTTCGCCCGATGGCGTGATCATGGTTGAAGCCGGGGCGAACCAGTTGCCCGAGGCCGACATGATTGAAGCGATCGACTTCGGGATGGAAGCGGTGCGCGACTTGATCCAGGCCCAGCGTGACTTGATCAAGGAGTTGGGCATCGAGATTGTCACTGCCGTGAAGCCCGAGGTCGATTCGACCCTCGAAGACTTTATTTCCGAGCGGGCGACGGCTCCCGTAACGGCGATCCTCGGTCGGTTCGAAAAAATTAAAGCGGTGCGTGAAGCGGCGTTGGATGAAGTCAAAGCCGGGATCGTCGCGGAGATTGCTGCCCTGGATGACGGCCATGCGGTGAAGCTGGCGGTTCAAGCCAACGGCAAAGCCTTGGGTGAGACCTTCAAGGGGATCACCAAGCGGCTGATGCGGAAACAGGTGATCGAGGACAACGTCCGGGTCGATGGCCGCAAACTCGACGAAATTCGCCCGATCGATTGTCGGGTGGGTGTCTTGCCGAAGCGGGTGCATGGCAGTGGCCTGTTCAATCGCGGCTTGACCCAAGTGCTGTCCGTGGCCACTCTCGGGACGCCAGGTGATGCCCAGAACTTGGACGATCTGCATCCCGACATCGAGAAGCGCTACCTGCACCATTACAACTTCCCTCCCTATTCCGTCGGGGAAGCGCGTCCCATGCGATCGCCGGGTCGGCGGGAAATCGGTCACGGGGCCTTGGCGGAGCGGGCTTTGCTGCCCGTCTTACCGAGCCGTGAGGAATTTCCTTACGTGATTCGGGTCGTCTCGGAATGTCTGTCCTCCAACGGTTCGACCTCCATGGGTTCGGTGTCGGGTTCGACCCTATCCTTGATGGATGCGGGTGTGCCGATCAAGAAGCCCGTGAGCGGCGCGGCGATGGGCTTGATCAAAGAAGTCGACGAAGTGCGGATCTTGAGCGACATTCAAGGGATCGAAGATTTCTTGGGTGACATGGACTTCAAGGTGGCGGGTACCGATGCGGGGATCACCGCCTTGCAGTTGGACATGAAGATCACGGGCTTGCCGATGGAAGTGATTGGCAAGGCGATCGAGCTGGCCAAACCTGCCCGTCTGCATATTCTCGGCAAGATGTTGGAGGCGATCGCGGCTCCCCGTGAGGAGCTGGCACCGTCGGCTCCGCGCTTGTTGACCGTGAAGATCGACCCCGACATGATCGGCTTGGTGATCGGGCCTGGTGGTAAGAACATCAAGGGCATCACCGAGCAAACGGGCTGCAAAATCGACATCCAAGACGATGGCACCGTGACGATCGCTTCGAGCGACGGCGATGGGGCGAAGAAAGCCCGATCGATTATCGAAGGCATGACCCGCAAAATCCTCGAAGGCGATATCTATGCGGGTAAAGTCACCCGGATTATCCCGATCGGGGCCTTTGTGGAATTCTTGCCGGGTAAGGAAGGCATGATTCACATCTCGCAACTGGCCGACTACCGTGTGGGCAAGGTGGAAGACGAAGTCGCCGTTGGCGACGCCGTCGTGGTGAAGATCCGTGAAGTTGATAATCGCGGTCGGATTAACCTGACCCGATTGGGGATTAGCCCCGAAGACGCGGAACGGGCCAAAGCCTCGGCTGAATAAGGTCAGATCGGATTGATTGGAAAGCCCCTGTTATCGCGATCGATGACAGGGGCTTTTTTCGTAATCCTGGCTGGGCGAGGAAAGCGCGCCCCTACGATGGTTGGGCCAAATAATCGTGGTAACCCAATTGGGCCAATTTCGCATCCTTATCCAACACCATCTGCTTTAACCCCTGCCGATAATCCTGCACCTGACGCATCAACGCGGGATCATGACTGGCCAGGATTTGTACCGCCAATAATCCGGCATTCTGGGCATTACCGATCGCCACCGTGGCCACCGGAATCCCAGCGGGCATCTGGACGATCGAATATAGCGAATCGACGCCTTGCAGGGTGCTGGTTTTGACGGGCACCCCAATCACGGGCAGACAAGTCAGGGCGGCGACCATGCCGGGCAGATGGGCGGCTCCTCCGGCTCCGGCGATGATTACCTTGAGGCCCCGATCGAGGGCGGTCTGGGCATATTCCACCATGCGTTCGGGGGTGCGGTGGGCCGAGACAATGCCGACTTCATGGGCGATGCCGAATTGTTCGCAAACCGCGATCGCGGCTTGCATGGTGGGCAGGTCGGAGTCGCTGCCCATGATGATGCCGATGAGGGGGGTGGTCATGATTTCAGTTCTCGGTCTAAATTCCAGTGCCGTCAAAAAACTCGTTGATCACCCGATCGCGCAACTGACAACTGGGCTGATCGGGATGATCGAGCAATTCCTGCCGACTTTCGGGGGTCATGGCGTAGCATTTCTCCATCGCCGCGATCGGGCTTTGTTGGGCGGATTGGCCGGATTGGAGTTGTTGTTCCAGGGCTTCGATCCGATCGACGAGGGCGCGGATCACTTGGGCTTCGGAGTCGGGCAGGCGGCCATGTTCCAGGGGTTCGACGCGTTCGCCCGATCGGTAGACGATGCGGCCGGGGACGCCGACTACCGTGCAGTCGGCGGGGACATCGCGCAGTACGACGGAGCCTGCGCCGATGCGGGCGTTGTCGCCCAGTTGGATATTGCCGAGGACCTTTGCGCCCGTGCCGACGATGACGTGATCGCCCAGGGTGGGGTGGCGTTTGCCGCCTTCTTTGCCGGTGCCGCCGAGGGTGACGCCTTGGTAGATCAACGCGTAGTCGCCGATGATCGCCGTTTCGCCGATCACGACGCCCATGCCATGGTCAATGAAGACGCTGCGCCCGATCGTTGCGCCGGGGTGGATTTCGATCCCCGTGAAGAAGCGGGAGAGATGGGAGATCAGCCGAGGGAAGAAGGGGAGGCCCCAGTGATTCAGCCAATGGGCAAAGCGATGGAGCCACAGGGCATGCAATCCCGGATAGCAAAACAGGACTTCCAGCCAGTTCCGCGCCGCGGGATCGCGCTCAAAAATAATCTTAAAATCGGCGATCAGAGTATTTAGCACGACAAAAGCGCCTCATGAAGCGAGAACAAAGCCGAGGAATGTCCTTGATCATCATACCGTGTTGGTCTCAGGGTTTCACCGTTCGATCCCAGGCCGGATTCCCGCCGCTGGCCCCGGCCGATCGGCTAGAATGGCCAAATCATTTAGTTGGGAAGGCCTGGAACCGATGTTTTTGACTGAACTTGCGCCCCTGCTGCGGGACTGTCTGGCCCAACCGATCGCCTTTGGCGGTGGGATTGCCGCTGGGGCGTTGCGGTTGAACTTGCAGGACGAACCCGTCCGCACTTGGCTGGCGCGGCAGGGCGGGGCTAACCCAACGGGCACCGCACCGACTGACATGAATTCCGGGGATGGGCCGACGACGATCACGATCGATTAAGCCGCCCTCCCGATGGCGCTGAAAAATCCCCATCCCGCGACGCAGGATGGGGATTTTTGTGATCAAATGCGCCTTGGCAATTAGCCAATTTCGACTTGGTCGGTATTCACGCCGGATGCACCATTGACGCTGCTGGCCACGGCGACCAGGCTGTTCAACATATCTTGGCTGGGCACTTTGCCCTTCAACACGACCGAACCACCCGTTTGGGCGACCCAGACGGTGGCGATGTCATCCAGGGCCGGATTGTCATCGAAGGCCTGGGCGACGCGCTTGGCCAAACCACTTTGGTCATATTCCCCGTTCAGACCCAGACGCTCAGCGGGAATTGCCTCGCCAGCGGCGGGTGCGGGGGCATCGGCGGGTGCGGCTTGGGCTTGCGCTTTATCGCCACCGAACATTCTGCTTAACCAACCCATAATTCAGTTCTCCCTACGTATTGATCTGGTTTTTGGTATTTCGGACGAAATACATCGGCGATTGACGGAATCGATCGGTAAACCAACTGAAATCTACTCCCTCCCACCCCGATTTGTCCAGCAATTCGATCAAGAACGCGAATCCCTGGCCCTGCGTCGCAGCCGCACCCCCCACAGGCTAAGATAAATAACTTAAGATTCACGTCTTAAGCATTCAAGTTTTGACGCATTACCGGATGATCATGAAGCACACGCTTTCTGTCTTAGTCGAAGATGAAGCAGGGGTTTTGTCCCGCATCGCAGGCCTGTTCGCCCGTCGGGGATTCAACATCGAAAGTCTGGCCGTTGGCCCCGCCGAGCAGATGGGGATTTCGCGGATTACGATGGTGGTACCGGGCGATCATCAGTCGATCGAGCAGTTGACCAAGCAGCTCTACAAGCTGATCAACGTGATCAAGGTGCAGGATGTGACCGAAGTTCCCTGCGTCGAACGTGAACTGATGCTACTGAAGGTGAATGCCACCGCCGCCACCCGATCGGAAATCATTGAACTGGCGGAGATCTTCCGGGCGCGGGTCGTGGATGTGGCTGAAGATACGCTGATTCTTGAAGTGGTGGGCGATCCCGGCAAAATGGTGGCCATCACCCAGGTCTTGCACAAGTTTGGTCTGATCGAAGTGGCCCGCACGGGCAAGATCGCCCTCACCCGCAAATCGGGTGTGAATACCGAATATCTCAAATTGTTGGAAGCGAAGGTCTCGTAGGATGCGATTCTCGCTCTTGGCGAAACCGCATCGCCAGAATTACCGCTAGTCCACAGCCATTGTGCCCACAAACCAGAACCCCCTAAACCGATCGGTCTGGGGGGTTGGCGCATTGGGCGGCGATGCGTTGCCCTCCGGGACAACACATCCTACGGATCCGTCAACGCTAAACCCTAGCGCTGCGCCGACTGACCGGGGACAAACGGTGCGCCTTCACGGAATTCGCCCGCAAACCGGGTGCCGTTCGGATAGTTCATCACGCCGCGTCCCTCGGGCAGTCCCTTGCGGAATTCGCCGCTATAGCGGGTGCCGTCCTTGTAGCTGCAACCGCCATTACCGGACAGGTCATTGCTGAAGAAGCGACCGGAGCAAGTGACCCCGATCGTCGTGCGGTAGCTGCCTTCACCCCGCGCCTGACCGAGGTAAAACACCCCCGTAAAGACTTCGCCCCCCGCAAACTTGTGGGTGCCGTTGCCGTGGGGTTGACCCGCGAGCATTGAACCCCGGTAGGTGCCGCCATCGGCGAACCCAAAGGTGCCATAACCGTCGGGCAATCCTTTCTTGACCCCGCCTTGGTAGCGGCTACTGTCCGCAAAGACAAACAGCCCTTTGCCGTCGGGAACGCCATTTTTGACGGTGCCTTCATAGCGACTGTCGTCGGCGAAGACCATGACCCCATACCCGTTGGGGATGCCGTTGCTGATCGACCCTTCAAAGGACTTGTAAGGGGC
The DNA here is from genome assembly GCA_031415035.1 of Cyanobacteria bacterium VAR_4_metabat_243. Lineage (GTDB taxonomy): Bacteria > Cyanobacteriota > Cyanobacteriia > Leptolyngbyales > Leptolyngbyaceae > Romeriopsis. Next base: position 168,024 of record JANOQX010000094.1, on the reverse strand, counting down.
ACCATCGGGCGGGCCTTCACGATCGAAGACGCACATCCAATTGCCATTGCTGCGGCGATTGCAACTGGGCAGATTGCCCGCATCGCCCTCATCTTGGGCCAAGCTGGGCAAGGCCATCAGGGTTGCCGCGCTGGTCAAGGCTAGCACCGCTGCTGTGGTAAATCGAGAATTAAGACCCATGGAACAATTTTCTCCTCTGAACCGGATTGCATTACAGTCGGGCTTTAAACACAGAATGCCCGCACGCAGCGGGCCGGGGCCACTGACTCGAAACATTATTTAGACACTATGTACTTGATCGTACACGATGCCCAATGTCACGCCGGAAATATTTCCCAGTAAATTCAATCGCATCGACGGCGGCATAGGCCCGAGCGAAGGCTTGATCGAAGGTTTCACCCAAGGCGGTGACGCCCAAAATCCGGCCGCCATCGCTCACGATCGCCCCCTGTTTGGCCTGCGTCCCGGCGTGAAAGACGATCGCGCCCTGGGCCGCAGCGGCATCTAAACCCGTGATCGTCATGCCTTTCGGGTATTTGCCGGGATAGCCGGGAGCCGCCAGTACGACACAGGCCGACGTGCCCGATCGCCATTCCAAGGGCGGCTGTGCGGCGAGTTTTCCCTCGGCGCAGGCTAGCATCAACGTATCGAGCGGCGTTTCCAACAAGGGTAAAATCGCCTGGGTTTCGGGATCGCCAAACCGACAGTTGAACTCGATCACCTTGACCCCGCCCTCGGGGCTGATCATTAATCCGGCGTAGAGAATGCCGCAGTAGGGAATGTTGTGGGCTTTGAGCCAGGCGATCGCGGGTTCGAGGACAGTGGTTTGCACCTCGGCGAGGATCGCGGGGGTGACGATCGGGGCCGGCGCATAGACGCCCATGCCGCCGGTATTTTCGCCCGTGTCGCCTTCGCCAATCCGCTTGTGATCCTGGGCCGGAAGCAGGGGCCGAATCGTGATGCCGTCGGTGACGGCCAGGATCGAGGCTTCTTCGCCGACCAGGCATTCTTCAATCACCACGGCGGTTCCGGCCGCGCCGAAGTCCCCCGCAATACAGGCATCGATCGCGGCTTCGGCTTCGGCGATCGTCAGCGCGACGGTGACGCCCTTCCCGGCGGCCAGTCCATCGGCCTTGATGACGATCGGGGCATGTTGGCGGCGAACGTATTCTTTGGCGGCATTTAAATCGGTGAAGACTTCGGCCTGGGCCGTGGGAATCCCGGCTTCGCGCATCAGGGTTTTGGCCCAGGCTTTACTCGCTTCGATCTGCGCCCCGGCTTGGCTGGGGCCGAAGACGCGGATCTGGCGTTCCTTGAGGTAATCGGTGATGCCGAGGGCCAGCGGGACTTCCGGGCCGACGACGACGAGGCCAATGTTGTTGACGGTGCAGAACCGGGCGATTCCCTCAAAGTCGTCCACGGACAGCTTCAGTTGGTGACAGCGATCGAGTCCGGTGGTGCCCCCATTGCCCGGCACACAATAAATCTGCTGGACATTCGCCGATCGTAGCAGCGCCCAGACCAGCGCATGTTCCCGACCACCGTTCCCAACCACTAAAACTTTGATCATCACACCAAATTCCTTAAACTGAGGCAAGTCGTCCCGCAATGACGCGGCATTGATTGCGCTAAAATTCAATGGCGTTACGGATCATCCCGATCGCCGCCTAACAGTATCTAATAAATCACCGCCTTCTGGCCTAACTTGGAGTATCCCGATTTCCCATGCGTCGCTTTTCTAATGTGTTTGGCTCGGCTGTATTGGTGTTAGCGGTCTCGGCGGGGTGGGCGCTGGGCGAGGCCGATCGGGCGATCGCGGCCCCGCCCGATCGGTTCGAACCGAATCCGCTGACGCTCCCGGTGGCCCTCCCGACGGCTCCATCGCCCGAATTGCAGCGGCAGATTGTGGGGCTGAACCAACAGGCGATCGCGGCGCTCCAAGCGGGGAACCCCAAGGCGGCCTTTGCTCTGTGGAACCAGCAATTGCGGCTGAGTCGGCTATTTGGCCCGATCGCGGAAGTCAAAGCCCTGGCCTCGGTGGGCCAAGTCGCCTGGGATCGCAGTGACACCCAGCAGGTACGCTACATCAGCCAGCGGTTGCAGCAGATCCAGACGCAGGGCGATGGCTCAGAGGCATTATTGACCGAGCTGGCGGCGGCTTACCAAGTGATTCGGGCACCGGAACTGGCCCTGCCGATTTATGCCGAGGCCTTGAAACAGGCCCAACAGCCGCCCCAAAATCCGCTCCGGCTGTTCCAACTGTATAACCGCATCGCCCAAACCCACCTCGATTGGTTCAGCTACGCCAAAGCCGCGAAGGTCTATGGCGAATTGCTCACGGTGGCCAAGGCGCAGGACGATCGGCCGAATCAAATGGCCTATGCCTACCAGTTAGCCTACGTGCATGAACAGGCCAAGCAACCTGTGGGCGCGATCGCGGCTTGGGAAACCCTGATGCCGCTCTATGCCGCCACACCCGAACCCGTCCTGCTCGCCCGCCTGCAAACCCAACTGGCGAACCAATATCGCCTGAACCAACAACTGGAGTTGGCGGAAAAAACTTACCAAGCCGCCTATCGCACGGCGGAGGCCCAGCAGCAACCCGGCTTTGGCGGTGATGCCCTGCGCCAGCTCGGCTCCCTCTACCGACAGCAAAACCGCCCGGATGCGGCGATTCAGGTCTATGACTTCCTCACCTCGTTTGAAACCGAGTCCGGGTTGAATCGCTACAACACGATGGATGCCTACGATCGGCTCGGCCAATTGCGGCTCGAAAAGCAAGACAAACCCGGTGCGATCGTGGCGTTTCAGCAAGGCTTGCAACTGGCCCAGGGATTGAATTACCGGGTGGATTATTTTACCGAGCGGTTGGCTCAGGCCCAGGCGACGGTGCCAAAATCCGGCGCACAATAGCGAGTCGGCGGCGTGACGATTAGTATCGAAATCGATCGCTCCTGAGGGGCCGCGATAGGCTGAATGTAGGGCAAATACTCCATCTTTCTTTAGAGGTCGGTTCTTATGTTCCAGCGAATTTTGGTCGCCGTCGAACCCACTACAGCCTCAGCGCTGGTGCCCAGTGCGATCGCCTTGGCCCAACTGCATAGTGCGACATTGCTATTTCTGCATGTGGGTTTGGCCTTTGATGAAGGCTATAGCAGTTCGTTCTATCCCGGTGTGGATGCGCTCTATCCCACCCTACACAGCCCGATCGCTCAGAATTACGCCGAAGCCTGGGCCAAGGCGGAAGCGCAAAACCGTGATTGGTTGCAGTCCTTCGTCGATCAGGCGGCGGCGGCGGGCGTCAAGGCCGGATTGCGGCAACAGTTGGGCGATCCCGGTGGATTGATCTGCCAAGTGGCTCGCGATGAATCGGCGGATCTGATCCTGGTGGGCCGTCGGGGCCGATCGGGCCTGAGTGAAATCTTCCTCGGCAGCGTCAGCAATCACGTGATGCACCATGCCCCTTGTTCGGTGTTGACGGTGCAAGGGCACATGACGCCGGATGTCCAGAGTGAGAAGGCGTTGCAAACGACGCATTAGGATGCCGTTCACGCGCGGGGCGGGTTCATTGCGCTCACCCCCAACCATGCAAAAAAGGAGGCTGGATTCCAGCCTCCCGTCTTCTTTTGGTTGTACTGAAAGTCGAGCCTGAGCTTCTTGAGCGGTGCGAGCCAAGACTTTACCTTGTCGCCAAGCAGCAGTGCCGAGAACGATCGGCCTTAGGCCATGCTGTTCTCTAAGGCCCACCGTGCGAGTTCGGTGCGGTTGTGCAGACCCGTTTTGCCGAGCATGTTGCTGACGTGGCTCTCGATCGTCCGCTGACTGACGTTGAGTTCGTCGGCGATCTCCCGGTTGGCCATGCCGCGTGCCACGTACTGGACGACGCGCAGCTCGGTGGGGGTGAGTTCGACATCGAAGGGCACTTGGATCTTCGGCCCGTCGAGTCCACCTTTGGAGTCCTTGTGCTGGATCAAGCGCGAGGCTTGCTTCAGCGAGGATTCCACCTGTGCGACCAATTCCTCCGGTTCAAACGGCTTGACCATGTAGACGTCCGCGCCAATGTTCAAACCCTTGACCCGATCTTGGCTCTGACCCTTAGCGGATAAGAACAATACGGGGATCCAGCTCGTCTTCGGCTCCGATCGAATCGTGCTGACGAGGGAATAGCCATCCATTTCGGGCATCATCACATCACAGATAATCATATCGGGGGTGCTGGTTTCCAGGATTTCCAGTGCTTCCCGCCCATTCTCGGCGGTGATGACATCGTAACCCCGGAATTCCAGATAATCCTTCACCAGGAGAATCAAGTTGGGGTCGTCATCGATCAGAAGCAACTTCTTTTGATTGCCTACGCTCGTGTCCTTCATTAGTCTGCTACTCGCTGCCTGGCTTTAGTATCGGGTGGACAAGGTTCTAAGTACAATTAAGTTTCAGTATCGATTTATTCTACTGAACCAATCACGAATTGCTACGAATGCACCGCTACAGTTTCTCAGTATCTATCTAGAGATAGAGTTCCCAAGGCCTGGGGCGAATTCTCAACAGCTTCAGTGCTCTATGTAAATTCTGCCCGTTTCGTCGTGTAATTCTATACTTTCTATCGAAAAAATACCCACAGAATTTCGGAATTTGCGTAAAACTGGTGATCCTACTGAGAACCCCTGTTACCAGTATTTGCGGATTAACCCCCGATCGGATAAAAACTCCGCGATTCTACGGAGACGATCGTGATGCCGTTCTTAGTCGGGGGTCGGCAAGGGCCGCTGGAGGAATGCCTGATCCGCCACAACTTGGTTGTTGATCAGATGTTCTTGGATGATCCGCTCAATGATGGCGGGAGAAGTTGCTTTGTACCAAACCCCTTCGGGATAGACCACCATGATCGGGCCTTGTTGGCAGACGCGGAGACAATTGGCCTTGGTGCGGAAGACACAACTGGGGCGTTCCGGTGTCGGCTTGTCCAGTCCGAGTTCCTGCAACCGCCGTTTGAGGTAGTCCCAGGCGGCGAGACTGTCGGCTTTATCGCAGCAGATTGGCTTGGTTTGGTCGGCGCAGATGAAGACGTGGCGATCGATGCGATCGAGTCCGAGTTTGGTGACGGCAGCTTGGAGAGCGGGGTCGGTGGATGGGTCGATGGATGGGTCGGTCGGGGTGGATGCTGCCATGGGGTTGATGGTATGGGTGGATTTGGGGGTGAGCGTTTGTTACGACTCTTTGCGGAGCATTAACTATTGCTGCAATTTCTGGCGGCAAGTGAACGGCTTCAGCGACAATGCGGGCAGAATCGATTGTCCAGTAATAGTTTCAGCAGGAGAAAGGGTCTTGATTACGACTTCTCTAATCGCTACAGTATCAACTTTTGAGTGGAGTCCGAAGGTTGCAGCCGTCATGATCGGCTGCAACATTATCGCGATCGCCTTTGGTGCCCTCACCATCAAACACAAGAATGTGGGCCTGGGCTTGCCCGGTGGCGCGATGTTCGGTGGCATGGGCCATGGGGCGATGCTGGGCGTCACTAGCCTGGGCCACGTGCTCGGCGCGGGTGCGATCCTGGGTCTCGCCAGTATGGGCGCGCTCTAAGTTTCAGTCTGTGTCCTCTCTGCTATTTGATGTTTGGAAGAGCGTGGTGGGTTTTGCCTGCCGCGCTTTTTTTGGGCGGATGAAAGCGGTGGGCATTGCTACGGTTGAATGGGAATCGTCGGGTGGGCAATGCCCACCTTCAATGTTGTTGTGGAATTTGGGATGGCAATCTACCGTCGCCGCGACTGCAACTTCCGATACACATCCTTAACATCCACCTGGTGATGCGCCATCGCCACGAGGCTGTGATAGAACAAATCCGCCACTTCTCCCGCAATCCCATCTTTATCGTTGTCCTTACAGGCCATCACGACTTCGGCGGCTTCTTCACCAATTTTCTTGAGGATTTTGTTGTCGCCGCCTGCGAGGAGCTTGCTGGTGTAGGAGTCGGGGCTGGGCCGATCGCGTCGATCGACGATCACGCCAAACACCTGGGAAAGCGTGTCGGCAGGCGGTGCCGATTTGCTCCCGGCGATTTGGTGGAAACAACTGCGCTCACCTTTGTGGCAAGCAATGTCGCCGAGTTGTTCCACGGTGATCAGGAGGGCGTCGCTGTCGCAGTCATAGCGAATTGCCTGGACTTTCTGGGTGTGGCCCGAAGTCGCGCCCTTATGCCAAAATTCTTGCCGCGATCGGCTCCAAAACCACGTTTCACCCGTTTCGAGGGTGCGGCCGAGGGATTCTTGGTTCATCCAGGCCATCATCAGCACGGTGCCGTCCAGGTAATCCTGGACGATCGCGGGCACCAAGCCCTGGTCATTGTATTGAATCGATTCGACGGGGACGGATTGGCGAGAAACAGCTTCAGACATGGCGAATGGGTGGATTTAAGGTCATCACGATTCGCCATTATCCGCTGTTTCGATCGCCAATGGATCGGGCGCTATACGGCGGCGTGGGCGATCACGCTATTCAGGCTGGCGGCTTGGCGGCGGACAAATTGGTTTTGACTTCCCAGGGGAGGTCGTACTTGATTTGATAAACCATATGACAAGAGGTCTCCGGCTAATGGGATAATTTATAGTTGTAATTCTTTTGATCAGAACCTTGAACTCAACTGCTTGACTCAAATCAAGGCCAAATCTTAAGCTTTGCGATATGCCCGTTTACCTGACTTGACACTTTTAAGGAGATCGCTTTGATCACTGGGACGACTTTGAAAACAACTAAATCAGAAGAAATTTTTGCCGCCGCGCAAAAGCTGATGCCCGGTGGCGTAAGTTCTCCGGTGCGCGCGTTCAAATCCGTGGGCGGCCAGCCGATCGTCTTCGATCGGGTGAAGGATGCCTATGCCTGGGATGTGGATGGCAACGAGTACATCGACTACGTCGGCAGTTGGGGACCGGCGATTTGCGGCCATGCGCGGCCCGAAGTGTTGCAGGCGATCACCGAAACGGCGGCGAAGGGCACGAGCTTCGGTGCCCCCGGCCCCCTGGAAAACGTGCTGGCGGAAATGGTGATCGATGCGGTGCCCAGCGTGGAAATGGTGCGTTTCGTGAACTCCGGCACCGAGGCTTGTATGGCGGTGCTACGGCTGATGCGGGCCTACACCAAGCGCGACAAGCTGATTAAGTTCGAAGGCTGCTACCACGGTCATGCGGACATGTTCTTGGTCAAGGCGGGTTCGGGTGTGGCCACCCTCGGCTTGCCCGACTCGCCCGGCGTGCCCAAATCCACAACGGCGGATACCCTGACGGCTCCGTACAACGATTTGCAGGCGGTGCGGCAGTTGTTTGAAGCGCATCCCGGTGAGATTGCCGGGGTGATGCTCGAACCCGTGGTGGGGAATGCGGGTTTCATCGTGCCTGATGCCGGATTCCTGGCGGGGTTGCGGGAGCTGACCACGGAGCATGGCGCGTTGTTGGTGTTTGATGAAGTGATGACCGGGTTCCGGATTGCTTACGGTGGGGCGCAGGCGCACTTTGGGATTACCCCGGATTTGACCACGATGGGTAAGGTGATTGGCGGTGGTTTGCCCGTGGGCGCTTACGGCGGTCGCAAGGAAATCATGGCAATGGTCGCGCCGGCGGGGCCGATGTACCAGGCCGGGACGCTGTCGGGAAACCCACTGGCGATGATCGCGGGGATCAAAACCCTGGAAATCCTGCGGCAACCGGGGAGCTATGAGCATCTCGATCGGGTGACCAAGCGTTTAGTTGCAGGTTTGCTCGAAGTGGCGAAGGAAACGGGCCATGCGATGTGCGCGGGTTCGGTCAGCGGGATGTTTGGCTTCTTCTTCTGTGCTGGGCCAGTGCATAACTTTGAAGATGCGAAGCAGTCGGATACGGCCAAGTTCGGCAAGTTCCATCGCGGGATGCTGGAGCAGGGCGTCTATCTGGCCCCGTCGCAGTTTGAGGCGGGCTTTACGTCGTTGAAGCATACGGATGCGGATATCGATCGGACGATCGCGGCGGCCCGGACGGTGTTGCAGAGTTTGTAATTATCGGCTGTAACGATGTGTTGGTGTTGGGTTCCGCGTTGCTCTACCCAACCTACGGTGAATTTGATGGAAGGCGATCGCACCTAATTAGGACGATCGCTTTTTTTATACCTCTTTTGATACATATCTTAGGGTCGATAAATTGATTGGCAACTTCCTTTAGAAGTAGATACACCAGGATTTATAAAACTTTTAGCGATGTACGATTGACTGTCGGTTTTCTGTGAAGATACGGGGATTTCATCGTTGTTCGTAATACATTGAGGATATTTTTGAACTGTTGGTTTCCGTGAATGTACGGGGCTGACGGTTCGTTCCTGAAGATGATTCACCTGATGATGAAAAAAACAATGTGGATGGGCGGGTCGATCGGGATCGGTCTGGTGTTGGGGCTGAGCCAAGGGGCGATCGCTAGTCCGACGACGATCGGGCAGAATTTTGCGGGATTGTCCTATCAAGATGGGCCAGTGATTCCGGCGGATAATAGCGGTGCGGTGGGGCTACAACATATTGTCCAAGTGACGAACCAAGGCTTCGCGGTGTATGACAAGGCCACGGGCCAAGTCCGCCAAAAGACCAGTCTGGATAGTTTTTGGCGCAGTACGGGATTGCCAGCGGCGAATGCGACGAATAACTTTGATCCCCGCGTGCTGTTCGATCCCACGAGTCAACGCTGGTTTACCATTGCCGCCGATCGGACAGATGCGAACGGCCAGGCGCAGAATTTCCCGTTGAGTAATCGGGTGGTGTTGGCGGTGTCGGCCAGTGCCGATCCGACCCAGGGTTGGCGGGGTTTTAGTTTGCCTGCCAGTGGCACGGGGACGAGCTTGTTTGCCGATGCGCCGACCTTGGGGATCGATGCCGATGGGATTCAGATTGCGGCGAATATGTTTGATGCGGGGTTGAATAATACGACTTCGACGCTGTTCTCGATCGGGAAGGCGCAGTTGCTCAGTGCCGCGCCGAACGAATTGGTCTACGACACGCGCTTTGGGGTGCCGAATGCGGATTATGGCAGGAGCTTGCAGCCGGTGGTGGACTTGAGTAATCCGGCGGATGGGCGGGTGGATTTCTTCGCAGCGGGGGATAACCAGGTGTTGCGATCGACCTTGACGATTGGTCAAGGAGTAAATCCGCCCCAGTCGATCGCCGTGGCCAACTTCAGCACGGCCCCCAATGCCTTGCAACCGAACGGCAGTCGCACGCTCGAAACGGGTGATCCCCGACTGTCCAGTTCCATTGTCCGGGTGGGCGATGCGTTCTGGGTGGTGAATACGAGTGCGGATGCCACGGGGGATCATGCGGTGATTCGCTGGTCGGAGATTGATGCGAAGACCAATCAGGTGAAGCAATCCGGCGAGATTGGTGATGGCGAACATGACTATTTCTATCCGTCGATCGCCGTGAATGCCTTGGGCAATGTGGTGATTGGCTTCAATCGATCGGGCGCGGATGAATATGTCAGCAGCTATGCCGTGGCGGCCTCGACGACGGGCGGGCGGACGCAATTTGGTTCGCCGCAATTACTGAAAGCGGGGGTGGATAACGATGATCTGAGCTTTGGGGCGGGCCGCAATCGTTGGGGTGATTCGAGTGCGACGGTGTTTGACCCCAGTGATCCCCAGAGTTTTTGGACGTTCCAGCAGGTGGCCGGACGGGATAATCAATGGTCAACCCAGATTAGCCAAATTCGCTTTGGCCCATCGGTGCAAGCACCGGAACCCGCGCTGGCGATCGCGCTCTTCGGGGTGGCGGGGATCGCGGGGCGACGGCGACGATCGGCATAATTTTCAGAGGATGCTTGAAAAGTGGACGGTTTGTTGCAAACGTCACGATCCCCCTAAATCCCCCTTCAAAAGGGGGACTTTGAATCCGGTTCCCCCCTTTTGTTGGCGAAGCCTCTCCGAAGGAGTTAGGGGGCTAGGGGGGATCGTTGAGTGCTGAATCGAACAGTCGATGCCTTTTAAAGCGTCCTTATTAGCAAAATAGGATTAAAAAATTATAAAGCCGCTAATTTTACCGGAATATGAATCGATTGTATTAAAAAATACGGGATTGCATGGTCGATCGATTGGATAATCTGGGGCGTGAATCGATCGGTAAATAAATTTTAAGTTATGTGTCAGGCCTTGATGCCAGGTCGATCGGCGAGTTCCTGCGGCGTTTGGGGCTGATTAGAAAAAACTATGGTTGGGTTGAGAACGCAATTGGCTTGTTAGTCTGTGGAAGTGTTCCGGGTTGAATAATATCCGTGAATCTTGATCGCATTGGGTTGGGATGATTCAGGACAACTGGGATACGCAAGATTGGTGACTATGGAAATGGACTGTACTTCTAGATTCGATGCGCACATGAATTTGTGATGTCGGAATGGATTGTATTTCTTGTAGCTCGTCTGCTGTTTGGGTTTTAGCAGTGTTTGCACTGTGTGGTTTGACCCAGAAACGATGTTCTAGAAACGACTAATCCGGAGGTGATGACATGGTGATGGAATTTGAACAGAAGACGGCATTGGTGACGGGGGCTTCGCGGGGAATTGGCCGATCGATTGCCCTTGAACTGGCCCAACAAGGCGCAAAGCGGATCATTCTCGTCGCCCGCAATGCCGAAAATCTCGCCCATGTGGCGGCGGAAGTTGAAGCCTGCGGTGCCCAAGCGGTGCCATTGGCCTTGGATCTGACCCAAAGTACGGCGGTGGATATTGCCATCGCCCAAGCCTGGCAGAAGCATGGCCCGATCGATTTACTGGTCAACTGTGCCGGGGTGGCTTACCAAGCGCCATTCCTGGAAGCGCGGCGGGATCAAATGCAAGAAGAACTGGCGGTGAATTTGCTCGGGATGTATATGATTACCCAGCCGATCGCGCGCCGCATGGCGGTGAAGCGCCAAGGCAAAATCATTAACGTGTCGAGCGTGATGGGCAAACTCGCGGCTCCCAGTATGTCCACCTATTCGGCCAGTAAGTTCGCGATCGTCGGCTTTACTCAGGCTTTGCGGCTGGAGATGGCGACCCATAATGTGGAAGTCGCGGCGCTCTTGCCGTCGTTGACCGAAACCGACATGAGCCGCAGCCTCCAACGCTTTCGGGGCGTTGTCGCCCACTCGCCGCAACAAGTGGCCAAAACCCTCAGTCGCAGTCTAAATGGCCGATCGGCCGAGGTGATCGTCGGCTGGCAAGGGCATTTGCTGATTGCGATGCAGCGATTGCTGCCGGGATTAACCGAGCGGGCGTTCCATCTGACGTTGCCGTTAATGTCGCGATCGCGATTGAAGTTGGGGGCGCGACTTCGCCCAAAATCGGCCTAGGGATCGGCTTAACGGCCCGCTTGAATGCAGTCGTCATAGGGCCGATCGTCGATCGGGGCTTGAATTGTCCCGGAGGCGTAGCCCTGACCGACGGCGGCGATGATATTGCGGGACGGGCAGACATTACTGCGGTTGCGGCGGAAGGGATTGATCAGCCGTTCAAAGAGTGATTGTTGGGTGGGGTCGGGGATTTGGAGGTTGACCAGTCGCAGCCGCAGGACATTGCCATCCACCTGAGTATTCAGCAGGCCGCTGACGACGATGCCGCTGCCAGCGGTGATGCTCAGGTCGCCGCTGGTATTGCCGAGGAACGCGCCGCCCGTCCCGTTGTAGCTGCGACGGCCAAACCAGGCGCGGGTGCCCGCCGCGATCGCGATGTCGAGATGGACGCGTTGGCTTGTCCAGATCCTATTGTCGCGGAAGGCTGCGCCGGTAAAGTTGACGCGGGCGACCTTTGGCGGATCACCCGCGATCGCATCCGCAAAGGGATCGATCGCGATGCCGCCGTAAGCCGAATTGCCCGCCTGGATGATCGTGTTGTCAAATACTTGTGACGTTTGGGCGATGCCGTTGGCGATCGGATTGGGATTGAACAAGATAATCGCCACATCCGTGGCATCAATCACCGTATTGTTGGCTACGGTGGCATTTTCGCAGGCGACGCTCACGCCATCACTCCACTCATTCGTCTGGTGACTGCTCGTATAGGCGGTGATCAAATTGCCCCACACCAAATTCTGCCGACAAACCACCCCAGTGGCCGTGCCAAACAGCTCAATTCCCGTAGCACCGCTGCTCTCACTGATTCGACTATTGATCACGGCAGTGTTGTCGCCACTGAGCATCCGCACGTTGACGCTCGGCCGATCGTAGCGATTCGGTAACGTTCCCCGCTGGCCATCGACCCAGACTGAAATCAACTTCGCACCGGGCAGTAAATCGATCATTGCACCGGACCAATTGCCCGATCGGGCGATCCGGGCCATCTTGGCATATTGATTGGGGCGGGGCAGATTGGTGGTGGCAAGGGTGATCCCACTGGGGACGCGCAGGGTTTGGGTGGCCTGGATCAGCGTATGGGGCGCGAGGTACAGCGTACTGCCGGGAGTTGCCCGATCGAGGGCGGCTTGCAGTTCGGCCAAGCTACCGGAAACCCCCTGTCCCGCTGGAACCAAGGTGGCGGCGGGCACGTTGCTAAAGGCGTAACTCGATTGTGCGGGATTGCAGATTTGCTTCGACAGGGCGAGAAATTCGCCGGAGCCGTACAGGATATTAATCATATCGGGCCAGCGATTGCCTTGCGCCAGCCAATTGCGCCAAGCGGCTTGCTCGGGGGCGGTGATCTCGCGGTTCAGCACGGCCCGAAAGCTGGCCAAAATCCGTTCATCCTGGTCATAGCCCAAAGCCTCAAACTCCGGCGAGGTGAGAAATCCCTGCCCGTGGTTGGTAAGGGCGGCGACGTTGCAGCCAGCGGCATTGTAGTAAGTGATCAGGCTGCGCCATGAGGCTTGATCCGGTGCCCGGCCCAATACTTCGGTGTAGAGCTTGGTGACGTACTGGGCGGGGAAGTTGCGTTCCGTGGGTTCGAAGTTATTGGCTTGGGCCAGGGCGGCGATGGGGTTGAGGGCGAGCGTCGCCCCGAAAAGATAGCAAAGTGAGCGGATCAGCATGGGGGTGTCGATATTTCGGGAGGTGGTTTAATTTTACTGGGTGGGACGCGCGATGGAGCGAGTTTTCGATCGGTTTTCCGGCAGTTTTCCGGCAGTTTTCCGGCAAGCTTTCGGCAGGTTTCCGAAATGGGTGGCGCGCCGTTTGTAGTTGCCTGAAGCATTTACCGGAATAATCGAATTTACCGCCGTCACGGAGAATTGTGGAATGAAGAAAGTGCTGGGCTTGTTGGGCTTGTTTTGTGCGGTGGGTGGCGTTGCGGGAGGGGCGATCGCCTTTCAGCAGATGACGCGGTTGCCGAAGTGGTATACGGATAATGCGGTGACGCCCCCGCCGACCCCGCAGGCGGATGCTGCCGCCCGGCTGGTCGAGCAGAAGCTCAAGGCGCTAAAAAATCCTGAGACCACCGTGAATCTCAGCAACCAAGAATTGAACGACATTGTCACGGCGACGATCGGCGAAGTGGCCCGCCAGTCCCAGATCCCCGATGCCGTGCGGGGGATGAACGCCCAAGTCACCGATGGCAAAGTCAAAGCCGGGGCCGTGATCGACTTCGCCCAACTGCGATCGGCGGAACTGAAAAACGGCAAACAGCAAGCCTTGGTCAATACTCTGGCGAAGCTACCGGGCGTGGGCGATCGGCAGCTCTACGTCGGGATCGAAAGTGTCCCGACGGTGAAGGATGGCAAGTTTGAGCTTGATCCGAATACGCGGGTGCAGATTGGCGATCTGAGTTTGACCTTGGCCGATGCGGCGAAATATACGGGCGTTACCCCGGAGCGGCTGCAAGCGACGATCAATCAGGCGATTCCGTTGGCGATGTCGGGGGTGGCCTTGGAGGAAGTCAAGGTGGATGCGCAGAATTTGGTGTTGCGGAGTGGGGCGGCGCAGTAGGGTTAGACTGGGAATTAAATCACGATCCCCCTAGCCCCCTTAAAAAGGGGGGACATGAATTAAAGTCCCCTGTTTGTACAAACCCATGCCGAATCGCCTCGCCCAAGCCCAAAGCCTCTACCTGCGCAAACATGCTGAGAACCCGATCGATTGGTGGAGTTGGGGGGATGACGCGATCGAGGCGGCCCGCCAACAAAACAAGCCGATCTTCCTGTCCGTGGGCTATTCGAGCTGTCACTGGTGCACGGTGATGGAAGGCGAGGCGTTTTCGGATTTGGCGATTGCGGAATATTTGAATGCGAATTTTTTGCCGATTAAGGTCGATCGGGAAGAGCGGCCCGATGTCGATAGCATTTACATGCAAGCGCTGCAAATGATGACGGGTCATGGCGGTTGGCCGTTGAATATTTTCTTGACGCCGGATGAGCTGGTGCCGTTCTATGGTGGGACGTATTTCCCCGTGGAGCCGCGCTACAATCGCCCCGGTTTTCTGAATGTGCTGCAATCCCTGCGCCGCTTCTATGACGAGGATAAAGACAAGCTCGAAAATATTAAAGAACAAATCATGGGCGGCTTACAAAAGACCGCTTTGTTCAATGCGGCGACTGACCTTTCGGACAATGTGTTAGTGAATGGTTTGAATGCGGCCACGACGATCATTGCGGGTAAAGGTTTGGCCAGTGGGGGGCCGAGTTTTCCGATGATCCCTTACGCGATCGGCGTGATGCATGGAGCCAGGTTCGATGTGACGCAGTTTGGGTTGGAGCATTTCCATGATGGAGCGGCGGTGGCGTTGCAGCGGGGGCTGGATTTGGCCTTGGGCGGAATTTTTGATCATGTGGCGGGGGGATTTCATCGCTATACGGTCGATCCGACTTGGACGGTGCCGCATTTTGAGAAGATGCTGTATGACAATGGGCAAATTGTGGAATATCTGGCGAATTTGTGCAGTGCGGGGAATCCTGAACTCGCCTTTGAACGGGCGATCGGGCATACGGTCGCATGGCTCAAACGGGAAATGACGGCACCGGAAGGTTACTTCTACGCGGCCCAAGATGCCGATAGTTTTGTGGCGATCGAGGACGTGGAACCGGAGGAAGGGGCGTTTTATGTGTGGCGGCATGGGGAATTGGTGGTGTTGCTGGATGCGGCAGAACTAGTGGCATTAACCGAGGCGTTTACGATTACGCCTGAGGGTAACTTTGACGGCGCGATCGTCCTGCAACGCGAAAATCCGGGCGAGCTGTCCCCGATCGTGGAAGTGGCGTTGGGCAAATTATTTGTCGCTCGCTACGGCACGACAATGGCTGAAACCCCGACGTTCCCGCCTGCCCGTGATAACCAAGAAGCGAAAACCTATCCGTGGCCTGAACGTATTCCCGCTGTGACGGATACGAAGATGATCGTTGCGTGGAATGCTTTGATGATTGCCGGACTGGCTCGATCGGCTACCGTGTTTGCGAATTTAGAATATTACCAATTAGCGGCCAAAGCCGCACAATTCATTCTGGATAAACAGCGGCCAACCGGACGATTGCAGCGGTTGTATTACGACGGTGAAGTGGCCGTGGCGGCGCAGTCCGAGGATTATGCGTTGTTGATTAAAGCGCTGTTGGATTTGCAGCAGGCGGCAGTGAGTTTGGCGCAAGATGCCCGATCATGGCTCGATGCGGCGATCGCATTGCAAGCCGAGTTTGACCAATATCTCTGGAGCGCGGAACTCGGCGGCTATTACAATACGGCCAGTGATGCTTGTCAGGATTTGATTGTGCGGGAGCGGAGTTATTTGGATAATGCGACTCCGGCGGCGAATGGGCCAGCTTTGGCGAATCTGGTGCGGTTGGGGTTGTTGACGGGGGATTTGGGGTATCGCGATGGTCTACGACCGACTTTCAGTCAACGCGCCGAATCGGGGTTACAAGCGTTTGGATCGATTTTGGCCCAGACGCCGCAGGCTTGTCCGAGTTTGTTTGGGGCGTTGGATTGGTTGCAGCATCCGATTTTGGTGCGATCGAGCCAGGCGACGATCGCCGATTTGGCGCGGCGATACTGGCCGACGGTGGTGTTCGAGATTGCGGCGGAATTGCCAGAGGGGGCAGTGGGATTGGTTTGTCGGGGGATGAGTTGCGATGTTCCGGCAGCGTCGATCGCGATCATAATCGAACAGATGGACGCCGCGATCGGGAATTAATGCCCGGCTTCATCCCCCCAGATCTGGGTCAAACGCCGATCGCGCCCGCAACCAAACCGATAAATCTTGTATTTCGCCGAAGTGGTTTGGTAATAATTTTGGTGATAATCTTCCGCCGGATAGAACGTACTGGCCTGGGTGATTTCCGTGACGATCGGCGCTGGCAATTTCCCTGATTTATCGAGTTCTTCCTTACTCGCTGCGGCTAACTTCTGCTGTTCAGGGGTTTCGTAAAAGATGCCCGATCGGTACTGCGAACCTTTGTCGCAAAATTGGCCTTTGGGATCAACGGGATCGATGTTGCGCCAGAAGGTTTTGAGCAATGTTTCGTATTTGACTTTGGTGGGGTCGTAGGTGATTTGTACCGATTCGGTGTGGCCGGTGCCGCCGCCGGAAACTTCGCGGTAGGTGGGATTTGCCTTGGTGCCGCCGGTGTAGCCGGAAATGCTGGAAACGACGCCGTTGATGTCGTCAAAGGGCTTTTCCATGCACCAGAAGCAGCCGCCCGCGAAGGTGGCTTTGCGGTAGTTGGCGTTCTCGGCTGGAAGTGGGGTGGTGGGTTCGGCGATGCTGTCGGGGCTGGCGCAGCCGATCGTTAGGAGGGCGATCGTCAAGCTCAGAACCAAGCTGACGGCTTTGGATGAGATTTGGCGCAGGGTCATGGGTGGGGGGCGATATGGGATGTATTTATTCTCGTCTATTTTGTCGGGGATAGTGAGGCCAGAGCGCTTGTGGGGCCGGATTGACAAGCGGCTTGGGTGACGGCCTTGGCGATCGCGCTGTGTCCGGCATCGCCTGGATGGACGCGATCGGGATAGATTTGGCCGATCGTTGCGCCGAATTGATCGGCGAATTTGGTGCCGCTCACCGCTGCGGCCAGCCATGTCATGAACCGATAATAGTGCTGCTTGGGTGGAGTGGAAGCATTCCAGGGGTAAGGAATGACTTGGAGATCGCGGGGATGTTGCCAAGGCATCGAACTGATGATGATTTCCTGGGGTTGATAGCCCTGTTGCTTGGCGGTTTCGACCATTTGGAGGAGTCCGCTAAAATAGCTGGCCAGGTTGAATTTGGGGGAGTTGTAGCGAATGTCGTTATAGCCATAACTGATGACTAAGAGCGCTGGCTGTTGCCGTGGTTTATGGGGGATGAGCCAGCTCAGACCGAGGCCAGATAAGCTGTGGGCACCGCGTTGGAGGGTCGAGCCACTCACGCTCAGGTTGATTTCCTGGCTGCGTAAGTTGCGGGTGACGATCGCGCTCCAGCGTTGATCGGGAGTGGATGCGCCGATGCCTTGGGTAATCGAATCACCCATGTAGACGATTTGGGTCGGGGTGGGGCAAATCATTCAGTCTCCACAAGTTAAACGCATAAAAATATCCTCAATCCCATAATACATAACGATTCAGGGGTGATCCGGTGAATTTTTTGATTTTTAAAATGCGTCATATTTTCACCAGTCTTTCTCCGAAACCCGCTAGTGATGACGATGTGCGAAACCTGATAGGCTGAGTTCGACTTTGTGTAATCCCCCGCCCTATGAACCTGACAACCTACCAACAAGCCTCCCGCGCCACGGCGCTCTACCCCGATCGCGACAACAATCTCTGGTATCCAGCCCTGGGCCTGATCGGGGAATTCCAGGAATGGAAACTGGCCCCGACCCCGATCGACAAACAGAAGGAAGCGGGCGATGTGGCCTGGTATTGCGCTCAAGTTTGTGCGGAGTTGCAAATCCCGATCGATGATGCGATCGCCAGTGCCAATGCTGATTTGAACGAAGCCGAAATTCTGATGCACCTGGCGGAAGGCGTGAAGAAATGGCACCGCGACGGCGGGGATGACCAGAAGCGTGCCAAAATCCGCACCGCCGTTGGCTGCATCTGGCAAATTGCGGTGGCCCAGGCTGACCCCGCGCAAACCGCTGCATTGCTGCAACAAAATATTGATAAATTGCGCGATCGTCAGGCGCGTGGGGTGATTCAGGGGAGTGGGGACGATCGTTAAACCACCATCGCCTGATCGATCGCGGCATAACATTCCCCGATCGTCGCCCGCGATTCCAATGCCGCAACTAAAGCGGTATAGGCCGCCTGATTGTCTTCGAGCAGTTTTTTGGCCTGCATGGTGGCGGTGCGTTGTTTATTCGCAATGCTGGTGCTGGGGAGTTTGAGTTCGATCAGGGCTTGGGCCATGGTGAACCGATCGTCTTCGCCGCCTTCGACGGTGCCGTATGTGATCTGTTCTGCCGCGATTCCAGCCATCCAGACGGTGCAGAGCCGATCAAGCATTTGGGCCGAAGCTTCGCCGCCTTGGGCCATGGTGCGATCGACGGCGCTGGCGTCAAACTGAATGCCGCCCTGGCCGCCGTTGCCTTTGCGAAACGCTTCCCAGGCGCTGAGGGAATAATCCGTCACTTCAAAGCCCAATTGCTGGGCGATCAGGAAATGTCCGGCTTCATGACGCACCACCCGATCGCGATGGGCTTTGGAGAAGCGGGCAATGCGATCGAGAAAAATCGTGGCGGCCTTACCTTGCCAAGCAAAGGCATCGATCGTGGTGAACCCCACAATGCTCATGATCGTCAGCGCCACCAAACTTTCTGGCACACGCAGCAATGGGGCCAATAAGACCGACATCGTCATGCCGAAAATCGTCAGGGCCAGGACGTTCAGGGAAAGTTGGTTCATGGGGGACGGGTTTAGGGATATTGCAGGTTGAGGCCAGTGTGCGGATCGAAGACGTGGAGTTTGTCGGGGACGATCGCCAGCCAGATTTCGTCGCCGGGACGTACCAGAATATCGGGGGGAATCCGCACCTGAAGCCGTGCTTCGCCAAATTCGGCGGTGATCAAGGTTTCGTTGCCCAGCGCTTCGACCAATTCCACTTTAACCTGTAAATTCTTCGGGGCGGGGACGCTCACGACGAAATGTTCGGGCCGAATCCCCAGCCACACTTCCTGTCCGTCGAGGCTGGTGAGCAGGGCTTCCCAGTCCGGGGGCAAGGTGACGCGGAAGGCCGGATGGACGATCGCCAAGGGGGCTTTCACTTGCACCGGAATGAAGTTCATGGGCGGTGAGCCGATAAATTCCGCGACAAAGCGATTTTTGGGATGGTTGTACAGATCCAGCGGGGTGGCGACTTGTTGGATTTGACCGGCGTTGAGGACGACAATCCGATCGCCCATGGTCATGGCTTCGGTTTGGTCGTGGGTGACGTAGATTGTGGTGGTGCCGAGTTGGCGTTGGAGCTTGACGATTTGCGATCGGGTTTCGGCCCGGAGTTTGGCGTCGAGGTTGGACAAGGGTTCGTCCATCAGGAAGACTTCGGGGTTGCGGGCCATGGCGCGACCGAGGGCGACCCGCTGTTTTTGGCCGCCGGAAAGCTCTTTGGGTAGGCGGTTGAGCAAATGCTCGATTTGCAAATTCTGGGCGACAGCATGGACTTGCTGGGAAATCTCGCGTTCGCGGGCGGAGATGTAGCGCATCGATTTGGGCAGTTTTCGGCTGCTTTCGACCAGGAAGGTGGCGGCCCAGTCGGGGAGGCGGGAGGATTTGGACTTGGTGTCGGGGGTGGAACGCCGCAGGCCAAAGGCCAGGTTGTCGTAGACCGAGAGGTGCGGGTAGAGCGCGTAGCTCTGGAACACCATGGCGATGTCGCGGGCTTTGGGGGGCAGGTCGTTGACGCGGCGATCGCGGATGCTGATGTTGCCAACTGTGACGGATTCGAGTCCGGCGATCATCCGCAGTAGGGTGCTTTTGCCGCAGCCGGAGGGGCCGACTAGTACCAGGAATTCGCCGTCGCCGATTTCGAGGTCGATCGATCGGAGGACGGTGGTATCGCGATCGCTATCCTGGCGTTTGGGATAGGTTTTGTTGACATTTTCGAGGACGACACTGGCCATTGGGGTGGGCGGGGTGGGTGGGTGGGTGGCGGGGATCTGGCTGAGGGCGCGGGATAAGCGCCCCTACGGGATGGCGTTATCCCTCGGCTAACAATATGGGCAGATAGACCGCTGTGACTCGTTCATCATCGGCTAATTCGACCACGAGTTCACCTTTCTGTTCTTTGCTCAGGGTGGGGACGTCATCGACGCTGAGTTCAAATTGCTTCCCGGCGCTGGTCTGGAGGCTGACGATGTCGTCGGGGAAGGCGGTGGTGAGGGCGACGATCGCGTCGTCTTTGGTGGCGAATTGGAACATGTGGGTGCCGAGTTCGCCGGGTTGGGAGAGTTTGATGCTCTGGGTGATCAGGCGTTTGGCGTAGCCGGTGGCGGAGACCAGCAAGACGGGGTCAACGGTGCCGGTGACACCGAGACCGACGAGTTGTTCACTTTTGAGGACGCGCATGGCTTGGATGCTGGCGGCGGCCCGGTTGGTGGCGGGGAGCAGTTGGTCGTTGGCTTCGAGCCGGAGGACGCGGCCGGTGGAGGTGGCGAGGACGATCTGGTCGCCGAGGTCGGCGAAGGCGCTGAAGCGCAGTTCGTCTTCGTCCTTGAATTTGAGCAGGCTGACGCCCCGGTTGCTGAGGTCGGTCAATTCACTGGCGGGCAGGCGTTTGATCCGGCCTTGGGCGGTCAGGAGGATGACGAAGGTCTCGTCCAGGTTTTCCGGGAGGGTGAAGGTGGAAATCACCCGATCGGCCTGGGCACCGCCTGGGAGCAACTGGACGATCGGCAGTCCTTCCGGTTCGACTTCGATCCGAGGAATCGCTTTGACGATCAGGTTGTAGGCTTTGCCAGTGTGCAGCAGGACGGTGAGCATCTGCCCGATCGCGCTGTCGAGGGTTTGGGTGATGACTTCGATGTTGTCGCTTTCGCTGTTGGCGTTGAAGGCTTCGGGCGTCAGGCGGCGGACATTGCCGTTGGCCAGGAATTCGATCACGACGGGGGTGCCGTTGGGTTCGTCGGGCACCAGTTTCAAGGCCTTGGCGGGCATCGTTCGGGCGGTGACTTGAGCGATCGGGGCGAAGTTCAGGGTGCCGTCGGTGTTGCGGCCAATGTTGCGCTCAGCCGGTGCGGCGGGTGCTTCGACCTCGGCGGTGAGTTCGAGATCCGGGGCGTCGGGGTTCGGTTCAGTGGTGAAGCTGGGTTGGCGGGCCGGGCGATCGCGCTCAAAGTTCACGGGTGGGGGCGCGACGGGGCGGCGACGTTCGCCTGTGGACGGCAGGTTCAAAATGCGGGTGCGGCGATCGTCGCCGTACTGCTTCTTCAGTCGGCGCAGTTCTTGCTTCAGGGCTTTGAGTAGCTCTTTGCGATCGTTGAGCAGGGTTTGCAGGTCGGTGATTTTGGTGGTGAGTTCGGCAAATTCCCCTTCGAGGTTTTTACGTTCCATCCCGGTCAAGCGGCGCAGCGGCATGCCGAGGATCGCGTCGGCTTGACGATCGCTGAAGTCAAACTGATTTTGAAATTCTAATTTGGCGCTGCTGCCGTCGGGGGCGTTGCGCAAGATGGTGATGATTTGGTCGATGTGATCGAGGGCTTGGAGCCAGCCATCGACTAGGTGAATCCGGGTTTCGTGCTGTTCGAGTTCGTGGCGGTAGCGGCGGGTGAGGGTGATTTCCCGGAAGGCAAGAAATTCTTCCAGCATTTGCCGCAGGGTCATCTGCTTCGGCTGCCCATTCACCAAGGCCAGAAAGATCACGCCAAAATTACTTTGGAGCGAGGTCATGCGGTAGAGCTGTTGCAGGATTTTGTCGGGATTGCTGTCGCGCCGCAGCTCGATCACGACCCGAATGCCGTCCCGATCGCTCTCATCCCGCAGATCGGCAATGCCTTCGATCTTGCCGTGGTTCACCAGTTCGGCGATTTTCTCGATCAGCGAGGCCTTGTTCACCTGATAGGGCAATTCGGTGATGATGATCGCGTTGCGTTTGCGCTTTTTGCCGTGCTGGATTTCTTCGAGGTTGCTAATCCCCCGCACCGGAATGCTGCCGCGCCCCGTGGTGTAGGCATCCCAAATCCCATCGGTGCCCTGAATCTCGCCCCCCGTCGGGAAATCCGGGCCGGGAATCAGCTTGAACAGCTTCTCATCGGCCAGATCGGGCTTGTCGATCAGAGCGACCAAGCCATCCACGACTTCGTTCAAGTTGTGGGGCGGAATATTCGTCGCCATGCCGACGGCGATGCCGTTCGAGCCGTTCAGTACGAGGAAGGGGAGCTGGGCCGGAAGCACCGTCGGCTCCTGCTGGGAATTGTCAAAGTTGGGCGCAAAATCGACGATCGCTTCGCCAATTTCCGACAGCAAGCCCTCGTTGCCCACGGCGGCAAGGCGGGTCTCGGTATAGCGCATGGCGGCGGGTGGATCCGCATCGATCGAGCCAAAGTTACCATGGCCGCCAAGCAATGGGTAACGGCTGGAAAATTCTTGAACCAAACGCACCAGGGCATCGTAGACGGACTGGTCACCATGGGGGTGGTATTTGCCGAGGACATCGCCGACGACACGGGCGCATTTGCGGTAGGGCCGATCGGGCGTCAGGCCCAGCTCGTGCATGGCGTAGAGAATCCTGCGGTGGACGGGTTTCAGCCCATCGCGGACGTCGGGAAGGGCACGTCCGACGATCACGCTCATGGCGTATTCCAGGTACGACTGTTGCATTTCTGTATGCAACGAAGTCGAAATTACCTGTCCGGCGGAAATTACGTCCAACTGTTTTGCCATGGGTCTTTAGTCTCTGTCCTGACTGCTCAAAGGGGGTTAAAATCTTCGATACGTTACCGACTCTTGCACAGAATGGCAACAAAGTTTTGCCAAGAATCTTGCGGAGTTAGCGTAGCGAGGGAGTAAATTAACGCAGTGTGTTTCCGTGTTTGGTTGATGTTATGACTCGGTTTTGGGTTGAGCCACTCTATACCGAAAACTTCGATAACAGCGCGATTTAGATCATGAAAACGGTTTTGATTGTAGAAGATGACCCGATTAATGCTCGAGTTTTTTCCAAAATTCTGACAAAGCGAGCGGGGCTGGCGGTGAAGCACACCGAAGATGCCGAGGAAGTGCTGCAAATTGCCGTCGATCGGGGGGCGGATGTTGTCCTGATGGACGTATCCCTGTCCCGCAGCATGTATCGTGGCAAAGCCGTGGATGGAATTCGCCTAACGCAGATGCTGAAGGCGGACCCGGCCACGCAATGGTTACCCGTGATTTTGGTCACGGCCCATGCGATGGAGGGCGATCGGGAACGTTTCCTAGCCCAAAGTGGGGCCAATGACTACATTTCCAAACCCGTGGTCGATCACGAGGGCTTCATCAACCAGATTCTGGCGTTGATGCCTGCGGTCGAACGGCCCGATGACGATCCGCCACCCCTGGCCGTCGTGGGTGCGCCCTAGGTGCATTTGTACTGTATTTACGCAGATTTGGCAAGATGAAATTACAGCGGACAGCCTTTGGTTTGTTGGTGGCAGCGGCTTTGCTGGCGGGGATTGTGGCTGTCTCAGAGCAGCAGAAAACCACCGCGCCAGTGAATCCGGTGGATCAGGCAGCGAGCCAGCGGGTGTTTGACTTTGGTGAGGACGCGATTGCCGTGGTGACGATCGAATCACGGCGTCCGGCGGTGACGATCGAGCGGGTGGATGGCCAGTGGCGGCTGTCGGCTCCGTTGAAGGTGCCCGCGAATGCGGCGACGGTGGCGTTTTTGACGAATTTACTGACCACGACCCAGCGCGATCGGACACTGAATGTGAGCCGCGATCGGGCGGCGGAATTTGGCTTGGATCAGCCAATGGGGCAGTTGACAATTACGCTCAATGACCAGCAAAAGCATCAGTTGGTGTTGGGCAAACCGAGCTTCGATCGGACGTTTTTGTATGCGCTGATTGACCCCGATCCGAATGCCAAGGAGTTGGCGGTGTCGTTGGTGTCGCCGCAGTTTGCCAATGCTGTCGATCGGGATCGGAAGGAATGGCAGGTGGAGAAAACGGTGGACAAAACCGTGGCGACGCCGTCGCCCAGTGCGGCGGCCAGTCCGACTCCGACGGTGAATCCGACGCCACAAACCAGTCCTCAGCCAGAGAACAGTCCGGTGGCGCTGCCAGGGAATTGATCGACTCCGAATTTTACCCGCCCCGCGACTAGAAGTCGGGGCTGATAGCGGAAGTCCCTTTGGGACTGAATCCTTAGAGGGTGTTTGAAAAGTCTGACTGCTGGTAGCAAACGTCATGATCCCCCTAAATCCCCCTTTAAATGGGGGACTTTGAATCCGGTTCCCCCCTTTTGTTGGCGAAGCCTGTCCGAAGGACTTAGGGGGGCTAGGGGGGATCGTTGAGTGCTAAATCCAACAGTTGATGCCTTTTAAAACATCCTCTTAGTCCTGTAAGGACTTTTGCCCGTAGCCCCGACTTCTAGTCGCGGGGCGATTGGGTGTCGTAGTCGCAAATTCCCGGTAAGCTGTGAAGAGCAATTGAGGGGCACCGATCGATGACCGTGGAATATGACTTGGTGGTGATTGGGGCCAGTTCAGCGGGGATTGCGGCGGCGAAAATAGCGGTGCGTTACCAGGCGCGAGTGGCGCTGGTGCAGCAGGGTGAAGTTTACAATGCTTTCCCGGCCTGCCTGAAGTTGTTGCAACAAGTCAGCGCGGCACGGCAAATTCCTGATTGGCCGCAGTTGGCTCAACGGCTGGAATTGCTGACGTTGCAACAAGCGGCGATCGACAGTTTTGACAGTTTGGCGGCATTGGGCATTGATGTGATCGCGGACTCCGGCGCGTTTTATCGGAAACCGCGATTGGGCTTTGGGGTGGGCGATCGTCGTCTCACGGCGCGGGCCTATTTGGTCACGATGAATTTGGCGAAAGCCGACCCGGCGGATTGGTCCTTGGCCACGCTGCCGCAAAAGCTCGGGGAGTTGGCGGATATGAAACAATTGCACATCCACGGGGCATCGCCGGAATCGGTGGCGATCGCCCAGGCATTGGCGCGGCTGGGAATTGCGGTGACGTTGGTGGATTTTGGGGTGTTATCGGGGTTGGATGACGCGATGGTTGATCGGCTCAAAGCCCAACTCGAAGCCGACGGCGTGCGCTGGGTCACAACGTTACCCAGCAGCACGGATACGGCAGTGCAATTCTCGGGCCAGACCAATGCCGACTTAGCACTCGCCCAATTGGGTCCCGATGGATTGAACCTGGGGGCGGCGAAGGTGCGGTGGAATCGCGATCGGATCGCCGTCGATCGCCACGATCGGGCCACCCGTCAGGTTTACATTTGCAGTTCGCGATCGCCCGCCCACAGCCCTAAACACTGGGAAAACCAAGCGATCGTCGCGACCCACCACGCGCTCCAACTGCCCTGGGGCCGAAAACCCGCGCCATTGCCGTTGACCACCGTTTTGACTAATCCTGAAGCGGTGTCGATCGGGCTAACCGAGGCCCAAGCCCAACAACAATATGGCAAACGCCTCGTGGTGCTGGCACAGCCGTTAAACCAATGCCTGAAGGCCCAGGCGATTGGTCAAACAGCAGGCTTTGTGAAATTGATCGTGCGATCGAACGGGATGATCGTTGGGGCACATATTTGGGCGGATCAGGCGACGGAATGGGCACCGATATTGGCCTTGGCGATCCAGCAGAAAATTCCGATCGCCGCGATCGGGCAATTAGTGTTCCCCAGTCCGACCTTGGCCGAAGTTTTGGGTCAGATGGCGATCGAGTATGCGGGCCTGTCACGCCGATCGGACTTGTGGCGGTATGGACTGGAGGAATTCTTCGCTTGGCGGCGGTATTGGGCCAAGTAGGGGCTATTTCAACTCGGGATGCCCGATCGGGGCACCTAAGCGATTAATCGCGCCAATCAAATCAAATAATCGACCCAAGTCCCGCTGATTGAAATGCAGCACCAAGCGGGGCAGCTCAAATGTCTCATCCCCCGCTTCCTCGGGCAAGGCGCGACTGGCCTGAATCGTGCCCTTGATCAAAATGTCGCTAAACCGTTCGTTCAATTCCGCGATCGCCCCCGCACTCAAGTCCGATCGCAGCCGGATCACCAATTGCTCCCCCACGTAGCGACTGGAGTGATAGACCTGATAGAAGCTGGTAATCGCATTCACCGCCACGTCTAGCCGATCGGTGACGGTATACAAACTCGTGTCGCCAGGACTAATCAAGCCATTTTTCAACAACTGATTTTCGATATACACCGACCAATCTTTCCAATAACTGCCACCGGGCTTGTCAATCAGCACCATGGGCACCGGGACGGTTTTCCCCGTTTGGCCCAGGGTGATGCATTCAAAGGCCTCGTCCTGGGTGCCAAAACCGCCAGGAAATAGCGCGATCGCGTCGCTTTCCTTGAGGAAAAACAGTTTGCGGGTGAAGAAATATTTGAAGTTAATTAGTTTTGGATCGCCAGCGATGAATGGGTTGGATCCCTGCTCAAAGGGCAGCATGATATTTAGCCCGATCGACTGATCCGGCCCGGCTCCTTCGTTCCCGGCCTGCATGATCCCCGGCCCTGCGCCGGTGATTACCATGTAGCCCGCTGCGGCGATCATCCGGGCAAAGTCCCGTGCCATCTGGTATTCCGCCGTCGTGGGGGCGAGGCGGGCCGAGCCGAAGATCGCGATCTTGCGGGTGTGGCGATAGGGATGCAACGCCAGAAAGGCCTGCTCCATATCCACCAATGCCCCATGCAAAATCTTGAAGTCCAACCGTTCCAAATCCTCCCCCGCAATATTCATAAAGCTGGTAAACATCCGCAGGATCACATCGCCATGGGGATGTTCGGGGAGATCGGCGAGCAGTTGGTTGAGGTTGGCGCGCAGGGCGGCAATTGCACTGGGAGAAGGATAGTCACTCATAACAACGGGGCACTTAAGACAGAACGCGATCGAACGTTCTCTAGTGTAGTCGCAAGCCCCGCAAAAAGCGCCCCAAGTCATTGACTCAAGGCGCTTTAGAGAAGCTGCACCCGCCGTTAAGTAATTTGAAATTACGGGTTGGGTCGTAACGGCGGCCAAATCTAGCGGTAATTGTCGAGCGTTAGAGGTATTTGTCGAGGGTGTTGGCCAACGTGGTTTTGGGCACCGCACCGACGACTGTATCGACCTTCTGGCCCCCTTTGAAGATCATCAAAGTGGGAATGCTGCGGATCCCATATTTGTTCGCTACGCTGGGATTGTCGTCGGTATTGATCTTGACGACTTTGACCTTGCCTTCGTACTGACTGGCAATTTCGTCCACGACCGGCGCGACCATCCGACAGGGTCCACACCACGGTGCCCAAAAATCAACCAAAACGGGTACTTCACTGGCGATGACTTCTTGATCAAAAGTAGCATCGGTAACTTGCGCGGCTGCTGACATGATTGAAAATCCCTTGCCTACGTACATTTGGAGAGAATTCTAGCATAGCAGAAGAAAACGGCTCCGAAGCTGACAAATTGTTTCCACAATTCGCCGGAAATCCGTACCGGACAGTCGGCCCGAATCCTGCCCCAAAAATCGCTGACGGTAAAAAATACCGGCAGACGATCGGGAAAATCCCCTGAAAATAAGGAACCGCCCAAACCGAAGCTTAGGCGGAGTGTGGTGTGAGGAGTGAACGGAAACATGCGTCTCCGCTTTACATTCTTATTGTAAACGACAGTTTTTGATTTTTCCCATGTCGATCGCTTGACTTCGGAAAGTCTTTATGGAAGTCGCAACGGCTTACCGATCGGTTCACAACTGGATCCAGGCGGGGCTGCCTGACGTTGCTTACTTGCCCATGCCGAGCTGCTGGGCTTTCTGGTAGACCTTGCCTTCGGTCAAGAGCGAGGGCGCAACCACGATGGTCACTTGTTGCATTTCCTTGATCGTGCGGGCACCGAGGGTACCCATGCTGGTTTGCAGCGCGCCGAGCAGGTTGTGCGTGCCATCGTCGAGTCCGGCCGGGCCGCGCAGGATCTGCTTGAGGCTGCCTGTGGTGCCGACTTTGATCCGGGTGCCACGGGGCAGGACGGGCGACGGCGTGGCCATGCCCCAATGGAAGCCCCGACCGGGCGCTTCGCTGGCGCGGGCGAAGGGCGAACCGATCATCACGGCATCGGCCCCGCAGGCGATACATTTGCAAATGTCGCCCCCGGTGATCAACCCGCCGTCGGCGATGATCGGGATGTATTTGCCGCTCTGTTGGTGGAAGTCGTCGCGGGCAGCGGCGCAGTCGGATACCGCCGTGGCCTGGGGGATCCCGACGCCCAAGACGCCACGGGAGGTACAGGCCGCCCCTGGCCCGATGCCCACCATGATGGCGGCGGCTCCGGCGTTGAGCAGTTGCATCGTCACTTCGTAGGTGACGCAGTTGCCGAGGATCACGGGGATCGGCATCGTCGCGCAGAACTTGGCCAAGTCGAGCGGCTCAACGCCTTCCGGCGCGATGTGCTCGGTGGAGACGACAGTGCCTTGGACGAAGAATAGGTCGGCTCCGGCGGCGGCGACGGCTTGACCGAATTTGGCCGCACCGACGGGGGTGGCGCTAACGGCGGCGATCCCGCCTTGGGCCTTGACCTCGGCAATCCGTTGAATAATTAATTCTTCCTTGATGGGCTCGGCGTAGAGTTCTTGCATCAAGGGGACAAATTCATCTTTGCCCACAGCGGCGATCCGATCGAGGATCGGGTTGGGATCAGCGTAACGGGTCTGTACTCCTTCGATGTTGATCACGCCGATCGCGCCGAGTTTGCTCAGTTCAACGGCCACCTTGACATCCACGACGCCATCCATGGCGCTGGCGATGATGGGGATTTCGCGGGTGATGTTGCCGATCGTCCAACTGGTGTCAGTCACCTTGGGATCGACGGTGCGATTGCCCGGTACGAGCGCGATTTCGTCGATGCCGTAGGCGCGGCGAGCGCTTTTCCCTCGACCAATTTGAATGTCCACTATTTCCGATTCCCCAAGACTGTTTGGAATAGGGTATCAAATTTGGGGGGCGATTTGTGCGCTGAAGCGCGACTGAGAAAATTCCTGGTGGGCCGGAAGTTCGTCCCGTTTTGGCAAGGGCGTTTGATAGGATAGAGAAGCCCAATTGCGAATTTAACGGCGAATCTAACCATGTCTTTTGCGTCAGCGGATTTACAAAATTACGGCTTCTGGATTGGCTATGTGGGCGTGGCACTGCTGGTGCTGACGCTGGTGGCCTGGATCTTGAAATGGGGTTTTCGCTTCCGCTTGGTCGGGATTACGAGCTTTACTTTTGTGGTGGCGCTGAGTGTGGTGGCCTTGAGCGTCAGCTTTACGCCGCGTGCGGTGGTGCCGGGGGCGGTGCATTACGCGCGGATCTTCGATCGGCAGGCGGATCAAGCGGTGATTGCCATTGCCCCGACGGTGACGCCGGATCAAGTGGAAGCGACCCTGCGCCAAGCGGCGATCGACCTATTTTCGCCGGGCCGCAACTCGCCGGATGGGATGTTGACGATTCGGGCGCGGACGGTGTTGCATCCCGAAACGGGTCTGTCGATGCCGTTGTATCTGGGGCAAGTGCGGCGGACGTTGCGATCGCGCGAAGATGCCGCGATGACGATCGAGTTATATCCGGGTAATCTAGCCTTACTGCCGCCGCCAGCGGCTGACTAAATCCAATCAGCCTCGGGAGGCATTGGTGATGACGATCGCGAAATCCAACACAAAAATCGCGCCGCTGGGGCCACCAATTGCCTTGGCGATCGCCCCGGCGCGGGTCTTGCGCGGTGCGGGGATACTGAGTGCGGTGAGTGCGGAAATCGCCCGCCTCGGATCGCGGCCCTTGGTGATCGGCGGCGATCGTGCGTTGCCGCTGATCCAATCAGAGTTGCTACCGATTTTGGCGGCGGCGGATTTGGTGAGCGCGATCGGGAACTATGGCGCGGATTGCAGTGAAGCGGCTAATGCCCAGCTAAAACAGGCGGCCATAACCCACCAAGCTGATCTAATCATTGCCGTCGGCGGTGGCAAGGCGATGGACACGGCCAAATTGGTGGCCGACCAACTGCACTTGCCGATCGTCACCGTACCGACCTCCGGGGCGACTTGTGCGGCCTGGACGGCGCTTTCGAATATTTATTCCGAGGCGGGGGCGTTCCAATACGATGTGGCGCTCGATCATTGTCCGGATTTATTAGTCCTGGACTACGACTTGATTGCCACGGCTCCGCGTCGGACATTGGTGGCGGGGATTGGGGACGCGATCGCCAAATGGTATGAAGCCTCGGTCAGTAGCGGGTCTTCGGAGCGCACGCTATTGATCAATGCGGTGCAGCAGGCGCGGGTGCTGCGGGATATTTTGTTTCAGAAGTCGGCCACGGCCTTGAATACACCGGGATCAGATGTTTGGCAGGATGTGGTCGATGCCTCGGTGCTGATGGCTGGGGTGACGGGCGGGATCGGCGGGGCGCAGTGCCGCACGGTGGCGGCCCATGCGGTGCATAACGGCCTGACCCACTTGGCCGCCAGTCATGGCATGCTGCATGGCGAGAAAGTCGCCTACGGGATTTTGGTGCAGTTGCGGCTCGAAGAAATGCTTCAGGGCAACCAACTCGCGGCCACGGCCCGCTGCCAATTGCTCCAGTTCTACGCCGAGATTGGCTTGCCGCGCACCTTGGCGGAGCTGGGGTTGGCCGATTGCTCGATCGCGCAGTTGGAACAAGTGGCCGAAGTGGCCTGTAATCCGCAGTCGGACATTCATCGGTTGCCCTTTGCGGTTAGCTCGGTGCAATTGATGGCGGCGATGGTTTCGACGGTGGCTCCTGTGGGGCAATTGGTGGAGGCGACGGCAATTCCTAATTCAGATTGATTGACTTCGCTGTTGACCCGCCCCGCGCGTGAACGGCAGGGCTAGTAAGGGAACCCGGCTAAACCCGGCTAAGATTTGGTTTGAGGCCCCTTGAGGGGTCTTTTCTTTCTCGCCCTGCCGTTCACGTGCGGGCGGGCGATGCCGCAGTCGGTTGAATTGGGCGGTTGAATTTGGCATCGCGGCTTGACGCCTGACCCGTAACAATCTGGGGATCGTTTGCGCTACCCGCCCATCAGGTGTGGTTTAATTTGGCTTAACTTGTCTGTTGGATGACGATTTCTACCCATGACTTTTTCTTGGATCACCCCTGCCGATCGTTTGAAGGCTTTGCCGCAATATGTGTTTGCGCGTTTAGATGAACTGAAGGCGAATGCCCGATCGCAGGGTGTGGACTTGATTGACCTGGGCATGGGCAATCCCGACGGCGCGACCCCCCAACCCGTGGTCGATGCCGCCAAAATCGCCATCCAAAATCCCGCTAACCACGGCTATCCGCCGTTTGAAGGCACTGCGAATTTTCGCAAGGCGATCACCGACTGGTACTTCCGCCGCTACAATGTGGCGCTGAATCCCGATGGCGAAGCCCTGCCGCTGATGGGATCGAAGGAAGGGCTGACCCACTTGGCCTTGGCCTATATCAATGCCGGGGATACGGTGCTGGTGCCGAGTCCCTCCTATCCGCCGCATTTTCGCGGGCCATTGCTGGCTGGGGCGAAACTGTATCCGCTGATGCTGACTGAGGCGCAGGATTGGTTGATCGATTTTAAGGCGATCCCCGAAGATGTCTGTCGTCGGGCCAAGATTCTGTATTTCAACTATCCGAGTAATCCCACCGCCGCTACGGCTCCGCGTGAATTCTTCGAAGAAGCGGTGGAATGGGCCAAGCATTACGAAATCATGCTGGTGCATGACATGGCCTATGCGGAGCTGGCGTTTGACGGCTATCGGCCCACGAGTTTGCTCGAAATCCCTGGGGCAAAGGATATCGGCGTCGAATTCCATACGATGTCGAAGACCTACAACATGGCGGGTTGGCGGATCGGCTTTGTGGTGGGCAATCGCCATATCATTCAGGGGTTGCGGACGCTGAAGACGAATATGGATTATGGCCTGTTCTCGGCGCTGCAAACGGCGGCGGAAACGGCGCTGAACCTGCCGGATGAATATTTGACTCAGGTGCAGGAATTGTATATTAAGCGGCGGGATTATTTGATCGATCGGTTTGGTAAGTTGGGCTGGAATATCCCCAAAACCAAAGCCACGATGTATCTCTGGATTCCCTGTGCGAAGGGGATTAGCTCGACGGATTTTGCGCTGGGATTATTGGAGAAAACCGGGGTGGTGATGACACCGGGGAATGCCTTTGGGGAAGGCGGTGAGGGATATGTGCGGATTAGTTTGATTGCGGATTTGCCGCGTTTGGGTGAGGCGCTCGATCGGATTGAGTCGGCAGGTGTGCGGTTCGATCATTTCCCGTTGATGTAGGGTGGGCACTGCCCACCGTTGGTTAATCGTCGGTTAATCGATCGAGGTTAATCGTGCGATCAATCGAGGTTAATCGTGCAATCGATCGAGGTTAATCGTGCGATCGAGCGGGCGGTGGGCTGTGCCCACCCTACGGTTAATTTTTTCCCAATCGTTTTTTCAACAACTGTACCGATTCCGGTCGCGCCTGCACAAAAGCCGCGATCGTCGCTTGCTGCTGACTAAAATCCAACTTCAACACCCGGGCGGTGATGCCGTTGTTTTCCAGCCGATCGAGGTTGAGTTGTTGGTTGACGCCTTCGACGATGCGGCGGGTGAGGGGCGGATAGAAGGGCTGGTCGTTGGCGTTGATGGTGGTGTTGGTGAGTTGGAGGGATTGTCCGGCGGCGACAGTGACGTCGGTTTCGATGTTGATTTTGAGTTGGTCGGGGCTGGTGCTGGACTTGAGATCCAGATCGACCCGCAGCCGCTGATTGCTCAAAAAGGCGATGCGCGGATTGGCGAATTCGTATTGATTCAACAAATCTGCTGCTTGGGATCCGAGGGCTTTGCCGCCGATTTGTTTGATCCGTTGCATGACGGCGGGGGATTGCAGGGCTTTGTTGAGGTCGGCTTCGGTGAGGACGACTTTGACTGCGGCTTGGAGCGGTTTGGCGAGTTGGGCTTTGAGTCCTTTCAGGGCGATCGGGTCGGTTTCGACTTCGAGGGTGTCGATCCGCAAATCGGCGATCGGGTACAGGCCCCGGCCCGCGATCCGCACTTGGTCGATTTTGCCCTGGAGCACTTGGTAATTCGGGGCGTTGTCGATCCGCACGACGAGGTCTTCGACGCTGACAAATTGTTTTTTCAATTGTTGGGCGACGATCGCTTCGCCGCCGAAATTAATCGGGGAGAGGATCGCCAACAGGCCCGAAAGCAAGACTGCAAAGAATTCCATCGAGTTACCTGCCCCAATATTTGCCGATTATCTTTGGCAATTGTAGCCGTTAAATCGCATTGCCCGGTTCGGATTCGCGTTCGACCATGGGTAGGACGATCGTAAATGTGGTGCCTTCGCCCGGTACCGAATCACAGGTGAGCGTCCCTTGGTGTTTATCCACGATGATTTGGTAGCTGATCGATAAGCCCAGCCCTGTGCCTTGGCCCACGGGTTTCGTGGTGAAAAAGGGATCAAATAATCGGGCTTTCACATCATCGGGGATCCCAGGGCCATTGTCCTGGATGGTGATCTGGACGGTGTTTTGGGTCGTGATGACGGTGCCGATCGTGATTGCGGGCCGATAATTGGTGATGCCTTGGGCCAGATAAGTCGGATAGGCTGTATCGAGGGCATCGATCGCGTTGGCCAGGATATTCATGAACACTTGGTTGAGCTGACTGGCGTAGCAATAAACTTTCGGTAAATCGCCATACTGTTTCATCAGTTGAATGTCGGGGCGAATGTCCGTGGATTTGATTTTGTTTTGCAGAATCAGGATCGTGCTGTCGATGCCTTCGTGAATATCGACTTCCTTCATGTCTGATTCGTCCAGCCGGGAGAAATTCCGCAGGGTGAGGACAATTTCGCGAATCCGTTGGGTGCCTGTCTTCATCGAATCGAGGATCTTCGGAAAGTCCTCTAGCAGGAATGGCAAATCCACGTCTTCGAGTAGTTCTTCGAGGGCATCACTTGGCTGCGTCAGTTCCTGCCGATATTGTTTGGTTAACTTGATCAAGTCCTGGCTGTAGTTGCGGACGTGGTTGAGGTTGCCGTGGATGAAGTTGACGGGGTTATTAATTTCATGGGCGACGCCTGCAACCATTTCGCCCAAGCTCGACATTTTTTCGCTTTGAATTAAGTGCGATTGGGTTTTTTGGAGTTCGTTGAGGGTTGATTGAAGGGCGATCGCTTTCTCTTGGAGTTCTTGGGCGAGCTGTTTTTGTTTGTTGATGTCGCGCAGGGTGCCTTGGAACGAAATCACTTCACCCGCCGCATTTTTGATGGGTGTAATGGTGGTATTCACCCAGAGGTGACGGCCTGTTTTATGCAATATCCGAAACTCGATATTCGAGCGGGATTCTCCGGTTTGCATCACCTCTTTGTTGGCGATCGCGCAGATCTGCACGTCATCGGGATGCACCGTCGGCACAAAGCTCTGGCCCACCAATTCTTCCACCGTGTAGCCCGTCATCTTGGCGAAATGGGGCGATAGATAGGTAATAGTGGTGTTGGGATCCCAAGTGCTCAGGGCATCGCTGGAATTTTCGACTAAAAACTGGAATTTGGCGTTGCTGGCTTGGAGATCGGCGGTGCGATCGGCGATGATTTGCTCCAGTTTGGCGTCGAGCTGGTGCTGGGCGATCGTGCTGCCGATGCTGACGGCCACGCTTTGCAAGACGGCGACTTCCAACTCACTCCAGCGCCTTTCCTGGTGGCAGTCATCAAACCCAATGAATCCCCAAAAATAATCCCGATCCCAAATCGGCATAATCAGTAGCGACAAAATCCCCTGAGGCTGCATGATCGCTTGTTCTTGCTCGCCCAGATCGCGCACTAGACTGGCGATCGGTTGCTGCTGCGAGAGGGTCGCGTACCAATGGGGTGAGACATCACCATAGGCGATATTTTGCATCGCGGGGTTAGCGATTTCGGCGCTGACGCCGAGCGCGACCCATTCCCAGCGCTGGCTCATGGCCGGGGCTTGGGTTTCCGGGTGAGGGTGATTTTCGCAGATGGCAACCCGATCGACGTCGATCGCTTGGCCGAGGATGCGCAGGGTGGTTTGGATGGCGTCGTCGAGATTGGGGCGGGTGATCAGGGCCTGACTGGCTTGGGCGATCCCCAGCAGCAAGCGATCGCTGGGAGGCACGATCGCGCCATGGGTCGAAATACCTTGGTTCACAAGCATGGCGTTATACAGAGACGAAGTTTCCAGAGCTATTGCTTGTTAGCGTACCCAAAGTCCGAGGCTGACGTACCATGGTGACTAGCCCATTCGATAGCCCAAGGACTCGTTTGATGACTGTTGCATCCTCCCATCCCGCTTTCTGTGAAGGTATTCAGCATTTTGGTGAATCCGCTGGTTTCGCGCAGTATGGCCAAATCCCGGCGATCGCCCCCGACGCGAAGGCGGTGCATCCCACCGACCCAGCGGCGGCCTACCAGACGATGCTCTACGCCGATGCCCTGCGCTATCTGATGCTGCAAATGACGGCGAGTAAGTCGTCGGGCCATCCGGGCGGCTTTGCCTCCCAGGCCGAAGCCTACGCCGCGCTAGTGCTGCTGGGCCACAAAAACTTTGTGACGGAAGTGGGACACCATGCGCCGGGATTCTATTCGGCGATGTTCTTGGATCGATCGCTCGAAGCGATGGGGATTAATACCGTGCAGGATCTGCGCGATCGGTTCCGGGAGCGGCACGGTTTGCTGGGCCATTTATCTGGTCAGATTCCGGGATTGCTTGCGCCTGCTGGCCCGCTGGGCCAGGGTCAGCATTTCGCCATGGCCGGAGCCTTGCTGAATCCGGGGGTGCTGTTCCCCTGCACGATCGGCGATGGGGGCTTGGGTGAGCCGTATATCATGAGCGCGATCGGGCACTTTAATACCGCTTATCCCCAGGTGACGAATTTCCTCCCGGTGCTGGTGTGGAACGGCTTCTCGCAGGAACACCACAGCATGGTGTCGCTGAAGACCAATGCGAGTATGACGGCGTTCTGGACGGGGAATGGTTTCGCGGAAGTGATTTTGGTGGATGCGAAGGATTTCGATGACCAGAATCAAACCGGGGATTACGTTGACAGCACGATTTTCTCGTTTGAGCAGCGGATGGCCTTCACTCAAGCGGTTTTAACCGCTGCGGATACCGCCGCGAAGTCGGCACTGGGCGGGAAACTCACTGTGCTGATTATCAAGCAACTCAAGGGCGCAGGCGTCCATGCACGCGGGGCGCAGTCCCACAATCTCTACCCGCACCACACGTTAGAGAATCCTGACATTATCGCGGGGATGAAAGCCTCGGCATTGTCGCCGGAAGCATGGCAATTGGTGCGATCGAATTGCGAACGGGCGGGGGGCGGCTCGGCCAGCAAAGTCGCGGTGACGGAATTTACCCGCGCTTTACCAGATTTGGGCAAGTTGCCGTTAGAGGAATTTGCCGTGGGGGGTGAGCCGAAGGTCGCGACTACCGCCATGGGCACGATCGTCGGCTACGTCGGCAAAACCGATCCGGCCTTCCTCGTCACGAACGCCGATGGGAACGCTGCTTCCGGCATTGGCAATATCAATAAAGTCCTGAAAATCAATCACCCCACCGATGATCCAACCTACGATCAAACGCCCGGTGGTCAGGTGTATGAGCCGCTGAGTGAGGATGCCTGTGCGGGTTTGGCCGTGGGGCTGGCGCTATTTGGGGCGCGATCGCTCTGGTGTTCGTATGAATCCTTTGCAATTAATGGGTTACCGATTTGGCAGACGGTGACGCAGGCGATGGCGGAACTGCGGCGTCCGACGCCCGCGACGATTTGCCTGTTTACGGCAGGGGCATTAGAGCAGGGCCGCAATGGTTGGACACACCAGCGCCCCGAAGTCGAAGCCTATTTTGCTGCCATGATGCGGAATGGGAATATCTTCCCGCTGTTCCCCACGGATGCGAATGGGATTCAGGCTTGTTATGAATGGGCGTTGGGTCAGAAAAATAAGGGAATCGTGATTACTGCGAGTAAGTCACCGTTGCCAGTGCGGACAACGTTTGAGCAAACTCGCGTGGGATTGCAAAAAGGTGGCATTATCCTCCACGAAAGTGATGGGGATAAAAAGCTGGTACTGGCTGTGGTCGGCGATTTAGTCCTTGGCCCGGTGTTCGATGCGGCGACGCGATTGGAAGCCCAGGGTTATGGTGTGCGGATTGTGTCAGTGATTAATCCGCGCCGGTTATTCCGGCCTACCGATGTCCTCTGGGATACTTGCTCCGAAGCCGATGGTGACTTCCTCGATGATGCGGGATTTGAATTAATGTTTGGCGGTCATGCGCTGTTGGGTGTGACGGGCGGGACGGCAAATATGCTGGAACCGGTGTTGTTGCGGAGTCAGTCGCCGCGTGATGTGTTTGCCTGGAAGCGAGGTGAGACTACGGCTTCGGCGGGTGAATTGCTGGGGTTCAATGGGATTACGGCGGGGGCGATCGTCGATCGGGCGATTAAGTTGTTGGTGTAATTTGGGGGTCGTGATCGGTTGATGGCGACGGTTGACGATCCCCCTAAATCCCCCTTAAAAAGGGGGACTTTGAATCCGGTTCTCCCTTTTTTAAGGGGGTTAAGGGGATCGGGTTTTGGCGTGTTAAACTGGGGCAAATGCTTTGACGGATTGGTAAATGACATGGTTTCAATCCAGACCGATTTAATCAATCAGACCCGATCGCTGTACGATCGGGACTTT
This sequence comes from Cyanobacteria bacterium VAR_4_metabat_243, assembly GCA_031415035.1. Taxonomy (GTDB): domain Bacteria; phylum Cyanobacteriota; class Cyanobacteriia; order Leptolyngbyales; family Leptolyngbyaceae; genus Romeriopsis. The sequence goes on along the minus strand of JANOQX010000094.1, from coordinate 130,295 downwards.
GTGGGCTGGACGGAGCAGGTGGTCGAAGCCTTGCGTCGGGGCGATTGGGCGGCGCTGGATGTGGAGAATTTGATCGAGGAGGTTGAGGCGTTGGGCAAGTCCGATCGGCGGGCGATTAAGAGTCGCCTTGAGGTTTTGCTGATGCATTTGCTGAAGTGGCAGTTTCAGCCGGAGCAGCGGAGCCGCAGTTGGCAGGCGACGATCCTGGAACAGCGGTTGCGAATTGCGGACATTCTGGAGGATAGTCCCAGTTTGAAAAACTATTTGCCGACGGTGCTTGAGGCGGCTTATGCGAGTGCGCGGCAGTTGGCGTCGATCGAGACTGGACTGGCGGTTGAGCGGTTTCCTGTGGGTTGCGAGTACTCGATCGGGCAGATTTTGGATAACACGTATTTGTCTGAGTGAGATTAATTACTGCGTTGCTTCCATTCCGGCTCAGAACAGTTCATCGAGATTTCTTGCGCCATGAATCACCCGAATGATCTCAACGCCTTGGTTTTGATTTGGGTGGCGATGTCTTGGGCACTGCCATAGCTGGTGTAGTTCCCTTGCTCCAGATCATCGATCCCTTTTTGCAGTTCGGCTTGAAGCTGGATGGATTGGGGGTGGGCGAGTTGGGCTTGCAGTCGCCGTAGGCTATCCTGGATCACCTCATTGGCTGACGCATAGGTGCCATCGGTGATTTGGGCTTGGACGAACTGTTCGAGTTCTGGGGTGAGGGCAATGTTCATGGGAGTCGGCCTGAGAAGGGTGAACCAAGGATTTGCTCATTACTCGTCTCATTCTAACAAACCCCGCGATACCAGCTATCCGTATCACCGTTCCCAATTTCCTCCCCCCCCAACATTGGCGAATTGATCGACTTTGCACTTGACCCGCCCCGCGACTGTAAGTCGGGGCTAATAGCACAAGTCCCCAAGGGACTGAATCCCGAGTCCGATCAGGACTTTCGCCTGTAGCCCCGACTTCTAGTCGAGGGGCGGTTTGGCAGCGGAGTCGGGCCATTTCTGAATTACCTACGGCAAGTCCAGCAGCGATTTCTCAACGATCGTCTTACCTTCATTCAGCAGAAAATCGAGAAATGTTTGGGCGGTATGGGAGAGCTGTTTGCCCTTGGGATACACAGCATACCAGCGTTTCTGAATCGGAAATCCTTCTACGTTGAGGCAGGTGAGTGGACTGCCCGCAACGGCCAGCGACAGCGTATGTAGCGACAACACCGAAATCCCCAAGCCGCCGACAATTCCTTGTTTGATCGCTTCATTGCTGCTCATTTCCATCACCACATTTAAGTCCAGGCGATTTTCGGCGAAGAATTGTTCGACGATCGATCGCGTCCCCGATCCCGATTCGCGCAGGATAAATGGCTCTTCTGCCATGCGTTTGAGCGAAATCGCTTGCTTCTTCTGAGCCAGGGGATGATCGGTCGCGGCGACGACGACTAAGGGATTCGGCAGGACGGGGCGCAGTTCGATGTCGAGATCCTGGGGCGGACGTCCGGTGAAGTAGAGGTCGTCTTCGTTGCGGGCGAGGCGGGCGAGGACTTCGGCTTGGTTGGTGATGTTGAGTTGGAGTTCGATCGCGGGATGTTGTTTGTGAAATGTACCGAGTAACCGAGGCACAAAATATTTGGCGGTGGTGGTGGTGGCGAGGCTGAGGCGGCCTTTCTCTAAGCCCTGGAGGTCGTTGAGGGTGCCTTCGAGCTGTTGGAGCCGATCGGTGATGGCGTGGGCGGCGGCGAGGACTTCTTGGCCAGCGGCGGTGAGGTAGAGCTTTTTGCCCAGTTGTTCGACTAGGGGCATCCCGATCAATTTGGTGAGCTGTTTCATTTGCTGGGACACCGTGGGCTGCGTTAGGTTCAGCTCTTCGGCGGCGCGGGTGAAGCTGTTGTGACGCGCGATCGCTTCGAGGATTTGGAGCTGGTGGAAGGTGGCCTGTTTCACGGGAAGTCGGGGATTTGCATAGGTTTAATCTATTGTTACATAGATTTTAGGTTGTACCTTCTATGATTTGGGGGATTTTGGAATAGGTTTGTTCTATGGTTTTCTGAGATTCGATTATTTTTTGATGGGATTGTAGGGTGGGGATTTGGGCGATCGTGGGTAAGCATGGGGTTGGTTGGAGATCGCTGGGTTGGTTGCAGGGTATGGGTATGGTTGGAGGTCACGGGATCATTGTTTGGGGGAACGATCGGGTCACAAAACCAATCCGGAAAATCCGGCCCTGTAGGGGCGCATATCCCGCGCCCACAATCTCGTCCCAAGGTTGCAACCCCCAAAAGCCCGATCGGACCATAGACTCCACTATGGGATTAGCAAAGCAAGAAATTGATTATGATTAATCAGTTTACTATTGATTTTATCTATCTATTCAGGATATAAATATTTCAACGACAAGCCGAGGCATTCCGCCCTTCGATTTACCGAACATTCCCTGAGCGAATTTATGCAACATCTATCCCGTCGGCATTTTTTGCTGGCCGCTGGTGCCGCAACTGGTGCCACCTTACTGAACGGCTGTAGCCTTAATCCCCCATCCCCCTCGGCGCTATCCCCGAAGGCCGATGCGATGACCCTCAGTCCGGCCACGACGCCGGAAACGACGATGGCGCGATTGGGTTACATCGCGATCGCCGAATCGGCTCCCCTGATCATTGCCCAGGAAAAGGGCTTCTTCGCCCGCCATGGCATGACCGATGTAAAGGTGTCGAAACAAGCCTCCTGGGGCGCGGCACGAGACAATATTGAAATCGGTTCAGCCGGGGGTGGAATTGATGGCGGGCAGTGGCAAATGCCGATGCCGCAGTTGATTTCCGAGGGGTTGATTACCAAAGGTGGGCGAAAGATCCCCATGCTGTCCATGGCGCAATTGAGTACCCAGGGGAATGGCATCGCGATCGCGTCGCAGCACAAAGGCAAAGGGTTTGAACTCGATGTCTCCGGTGCGGCCGATTATGTGAAAGGTCTGAAAGCGGCTGGAACGCCCTTTAAAGCGGCTTATACTTTTCCCCGTGTGAATCAAGATTTTTGGATTCGCTATTGGTTGGCGGCGGGGGGCATTGATCCGAATAAAGATGTGGATTTGATTGCGGTGCCAGCGGCGCAAACGGTTGCCAGTATGCGGACGGGGTCGATGGATGGCTTTAGTACGGGCGATCCTTGGCCGTCGCGGATTTTGCGGGATCAGCGGAAGTTTGGGTTTATGGCGGTGCTGACGGCGCAGATTTGGCCCGCGCATCCGGAGGAGTATTTTGCGATGCGGGAGGATTGGGTTGGTAAACATCCCAAGGCGGCAAAGGCCATCCTCAAGGGCATCATGGAGGCCCAAATCTGGTGTGACGATCCGAAAAATCGGGACGAAATGGTGGCAATTTTGGCCCAGCGGAAATATTTCAATGTGCCGAGTGAGATTCTCGTCGGCTCCTATGAGGGTGAATACGTGATGGGCGACCAGTTCCAGACGATTAAGGATCAAACTCTGGCGGTGCGCTATTGGCAAGATGCGCGGGGCAGCGTTTCCTATCCCTATAAGAGTCACGATCGATGGTTTATTACCGAAAGTGTGCGCTGGGGCTTTTTGCCGCAGGGGATTTTGGGTGAGGCCGATCGGATTATCAATGCCGTCAGTGGGGAGAAATACTGGCGGGAAGCGGCGCAGGAGCTGGACATTGCGGCTAAATATATTCCGCAAAATACCTCACGGGGAATTGAGAAATTCTTTGATGGGGCGGAGTTTGATCCAGAGAAGCCGCAGGCGTATTTGGATAGTTTGCGGATTAAGTCGATTAAGGCGTAGTCGATCGGTTGGTTGCGATGACGATCCCCCCTAACCCCCCTTAAAAAGGGGGGAACCGGAAAACAACGGGGAACCGGACGAATTTCAAAGTCCCCCTTTTTAAGGGGGATTTAGGGGGATCGAACTTTTGCCGTTAGTCGAGTTCATCCGGTATTGCCTCAACCTTTTCAAAAATTTAGGAGCATCAAAATGGCTACAAGTCTCAGTAATTCACCCGGTTTACGCATCGGTAATTTCAATCTTTCTTGGAAAATGATCAAGGGCAATGTGTTGCCGCCACTGATTGCGATTCTGATTTTTTTGGGTCTCTGGGAAGCCCTCTCCGCCTCCGGCATCACTCTGCTACCCGGCCCTTCTAGCCTGTTCACTGACAAACGCACCTGGGAACTTGTGCGGTATCCGTTCTACGATCGGGGTGGCATTGATAAAGGCATGTTCTGGCAGACGTTGGCGAGTTTGCAGCGGGTGGCGATTAGTTATACGTTGGCGGCGATCGTGGGGATTGGGTTAGGCATCGCGATCGGGACAACACCGTTATTGTCCAAAGCACTTGACCCACTGTTTTTATTCTTGCGGACGGTGCCGCCGTTGGCTTGGGTGCCGATTTCGTTGGCGGCGTTGAATAAGAATGAACCAGCGGCGTTGTTTGTGATTTTCATTACGTCGGTTTGGCCGATTTTGATTAATACGGCGGTGGGGGTGAAGCAGATTCCGCAGGATTATATTAATGTCGCGAAGGTGATTCAGGTTTCGCGGCAGAAGTATTTCTTTAAGATCCTGTTGCCGTCGGCGTTACCGTATATTTTCACCGGATTGCGGGTGGCGATTAGTTTGGCTTGGTTGGCGATTATTGCGGCGGAGATTGTGATGTCGGGGATTGTGGGGATTGGGTTCTTTATTTGGGAGGCGTATCAGAATAATTACATTAGTGAGGTGATTCTGGCGTTGGTGTGGATTGGGGCGGTGGGGTTGTTGTTGGATAGTTTGATGAGTTGGTTGCAGCACAAGATCACGAAGGGGTAAGACGATCCCCCTAGCCCCCTTAGGAAGGGGGGACAAGAGTAAGAGTGACAAGATTCAAAGTCCCCCTTCTTAAGGGGGATTTAGGGGGATCGTCAAAGATCGCAATTTAAGATCGATTCGGTTTTAACGTAATTAAGGGAATTGTCAAATGACCACGATCGAACTCGTCAAAATCGCTGGAGCGGGAAAGTCTTTCCCCCTCGGCGGCGGCAAAGAATACATCGCCCTGCGGGGAATCGATTTGAATATCCGACGCGGTGAATTTATCGCCCTCATCGGCCACTCTGGATGCGGCAAATCGACGCTGCTGAATATGATTGCGGGATTGGATCTGGCAACGGAAGGTGTGGTTGAACTCGAAGGACTAACGATTACAAAACCTGGCCCCGATCGGATTGTAGTATTCCAAAACTATTCCCTGCTGCCTTGGCTGACGGTGCGCGAAAACGTTGCCCTGGCGGTGGATGAAGTGCTGACGGAGAAATCCTCGAAAGAACGCAAGGAAATTGTTGAGCATTATATCAACGTCGTCGGCCTGACGAAGGAGATTGAAAAATATCCCAATGATATGTCCGGCGGGATGCGCCAACGGGTGGCGATCGCCCGTGCCCTGGCGGTGCAACCGAAACTCCTGCTACTCGATGAACCGTTTGGGGTGCTGGATGCGCTGACTCGTGGGAATTTGCAAGAGCAATTGGTGAAAATCTGTGAGGACAATCAGATCTCGGCGTTGATGGTGACGCATGAGGTGGATGAAGCGGTGCTAATGAGCGATCGGATTGTCATGCTCACCAATGGCCCTGCCTCGAAGATTGGCCGGATTCTTGAAGTGGATTTGCCCCGTCCTCGCAAACGTTTGGAGGCGGTGAAGCATCCCAGCTACTACCAATTGCGGAGCGAAATCATTTACTTTTTGAATCAGCAAAAGCAAGTGAAGAAGATGCGATCGCGCAAGGTGCAAGTCGTCACAGGACATGGCTTGGAGAAGATTAATCTGGAACTGGGTTTTGTCCCATTGACGGCCTGTGCGCCGATGATTATCGCTAAGGAAAAGGGTTTCTTTGCCAAACATGGTTTAGATGAGGTTTCCCTGGTGCGGGAATCAAGCTGGCGTGGCGTGGTCGATGGGATTACGGGCGGTTACATTGATGGGGCGGCAATGCCTTCGGGGATGCCGTTGTGGATTACTTTGGGTGGCGCGGGCAGTCAGAGTGTACCCGTGGTTAGTTCGCTCACCATCAGTCGCAATGGGAATGCGATTACTTTGGGTAAACGGTTCCAAGATCAGGGCGTGAAAACCCTCGAAGATTTCCGCGATGCGATTCGCCGATCGCCCGATCAGCCGCACCGGATGGGCGTCGTGCATCCGTCATCGATGCATAATCTGTTGTTGCGCTATTGGCTGGCTTCAGCGGGGATTGACCCCGATCGGGAACTCAGCCTGAAACAAATCCCTCCCGCCCAGATGGTGGTGGATCTGAAAGGGGGGACGATCGATGGATTTTGTGTCGGTGATCCGTGGAATTTGCGGGCGGAGATGGAGGGGATTGGCTTTACGATCGCCCGTGATATTGATATCTGGGATGGCCATCCAGGGAAGGTTTTGGGCTGTCGGGCGGATTGGGCGGCGGCTTATCCGAATACGTTTATTGCGTTGACGAAGGCGTTGTTGGATGCTTGTCAATATTGTGGCGACCCAGCGAATGCCCAGGAAATTCGCGCCATTTTGGCTCGGAAGGAATATCTGGGAACGAGCATGGATTTCATTCATTTAGGGGGGCCGCAGGATGTGGTGCCGGGGGTAAACTCGATCGCGCATCATGTATTTTCGGGTGAAGGCGTGAATCGTCCGAGCCGGACGGAACATCTGTGGCACATGGTGGAGATGGCGCGATGGGGCGATGTGCCGTTCCCGCGCAATTGGGTGGAGGTGTTGGAACACACCTGTACGGTGGGTGTGTTCAGTACGGCGGCGCGGGAATTGGGCCAAACGGAAGTTTCCTACAATCGCGGTTCGATTCAATTGGTGGATGGGACGACGTTTAATACCGATGATCCGATTCGGTATTTGAATGATTTGGAAATCAAACGGGATATCACGATGGCGGAAATTCCGTTGAATGCCAGTCGGATGGTGGCGGCGTAATTCAAATCAAACCAAATTCAATCGACGATCGCGTAATTTATTGAGGGCGCGGAAAGCGCGCCCCTACAGGGACATGACAAATACAATGCTCAAATCGACTGCGACTGCGACGAATCAGGCGGATTTCTTGGTGATGAATAATGTGACGAAAATTTACCCTACGGTGAATGGCCCGAATGTTGTGATTAAGGACATCAATCTCACGGTCAAACAAGGCGAATTTATTTGCATCATCGGCCATTCTGGCTGTGGTAAATCGACGTTGTTGAATATGGTGTCGGGTTTTGCAACGCCGAATACTGGCACCGTGACGATGAATGATCAACCGATCGCTGGCCCTGGCCCCGATCGGATGGTGGTATTCCAAAACTATTCGCTCATGCCTTGGCTTACGGCTTACGACAATGTGTATCTGGCCTTGGATGCGGTGTTCCCGAATAAATCCAAATCCGAAAAAGATCACATTGTGCAAGAACATTTGACCATGGTGGGGTTGGGCGATGCGATGCAGAAGAAGCCGCCGCAGCTTTCGGGGGGGATGCGGCAACGGGTGGCGATCGCGCGGGCGTTTTGCCTTAAACCAGAAGTGATGATCCTCGACGAACCATTTGGCGCATTGGATGCGATTACCAAAGAGGAGATGCAGGAGGAGGTTTCGCAGATTGCGATGGATCACGGGTGTACGGTATTAATGGTCACACATGACATTGACGAATGTCTATTTTTGGCCGATCGACTCGTGATGATGACTGAAGGCCCAGCGGCAGGAATTGGTGAGATTTTGGAAATTCCCTTCGATCGACCGCGCGATCGTGAACAAATCCTGGAAGATCCCCGCTATTATGATCTACGGAACCGTGCTCTAGAGTTTCTCTATAGTGGCAGCCACAGTTAAGGTGAAGTCTCGACCAAAGAATATGCCATCGAAATTCAAACGCAAACTGCTCCGGGCCACTAGCGATAAGGTATTCCTCCACTGGGCGGAATACTTTGAAAATGCGATCGCCAAAATCCTGCTAGTCGCGATCGTCTTGATTGCCTTCTATGCCGTGTTGGATTTGCTGGTGGTGCTTGTGCAGATTATGTTTACAACGCCGGTCGGTTCGCTGGGTAAGACGCTGATCAGCATTTTCGGCTTGTTTCTGAATTTGCTGATTGCTTTGGAATTGCTGGAAAATATCACAGGCTACCTCCGCAAGCACGTGTTGCAGGTGGAACTGGTGATTGTCACCGCGATTATTGCCGTGGCCCGGAAGTTGGTGATTTTGGATTTGGAGAAGACTTCTGGCGTGGATTTGCTGGGGTTGGCGGGGGCGATCGTGGCGTTGACGATCGGTTATTTCATCATTCGCTTGTCGAATCACGATCGAGCGGGTGAGCCATAACCTAAACGCAATCTTTCCGTTTCTGTAAGTGCCAGGTGATCCACAAATAGATCAGGGTATGCAGCAGCAGCATGAGCCAATTTACGAGCAAATTGCTGAACGTCGGATTGTAGACATCCGTGGGGCTAAAGGGCTGGGGCATGGTGCCGTCGCCGATCGCGGCGGGAATTAAGCCATTAATATCCGTCAGGGTGCCATAGGCCCCGATCGACCAGCGGCTCAAGGTTAACCAGGACAGCAATCGCCCGATGCCTTCGCTCTTAAACAGCACGCCCGAGAAAATAATCTGGGGAATCAACAACAGCGGCAAGGCGCTATTGGCCTGGGAAATATTCTTCACGAGGGCGGAGACCATGAGGCCGAGATTGACGCTGGTAAGCAATGTCAGAAATGTCGTGATCATTACCCCGATACTCCAGGGGAACATCATGTGGATCGGGGCTTGGAAGCCGATTTGGATCATGCCCATCATCAGGAAAGTCTGCCCGATCGTCAGTAGGCCGAGGACGCCGAATTTGGAGCCGAGATAGGCGTTGAGGTTGAGATTGACTAGGCGTTCGCGTCGATAGATCGCGGCTTCTTTGACGATTTCCTGGAGGGAACTGGACAGCCCCACCCACAACCCCGCACAGGTGAAGATAAATAGCACCCGTAGCGCCGTGGGTGCGGTGTGAATATCCATCGGTGAATCGAGGATAAAGGCTCCGTGATTCTGCACGGCGAGGAGAATTAGCAAAATCCCGATCGGCGCGGTGAGTAGCGCGATCGCCAGATTCACCCGATCGCGGAGCATGAGCTGACTGTAGCGATCGCTGAGGAGTTGGATTTGTTCGAGGAAATTGGTTTCGGGGGGGCGATCGGCGGGTGGGGTGGGGTGCTTTTGGTGGAGGGCTTTGAGCCGTTGGGTGATGTAGGTGTCGTGGTCGGGGGCGGTCTGGTAGCGGTAGGCCCAGGAACGGACGATCGCTTCGCTGCGGGCCAGTTCGTTGTAGATATCGGCGAAGTCAGGTGTTTTGAGTTCAAAGAACTTCTGGGCGGCGGCGGGGGGGCCGAAGTAGCAGAGCCGTCCGCCTTGGCCCATGAAGGCGACCCGATCGCACAGGTGAATGTTGCTGGTGGCGTGGGTGACGAGGACGATCGTCCGGCCCTGGTCGGCCAATTGCCGCAGCAGTTGCATTAGCTTTTTGTCCAAGCCGGGGTCGAGTCCGGAGGTGGGTTCGTCGAGGAAGAATAGTTGTGGGTCGGCCAGCAGTTCGACGCCGATGCTGATGCGTTTGCGTTGGCCGCCGCTGAGGTCGCGTACTAGGGTGCCTTTGTGTTCTAGCATCCCGATTTGGTGCAGGGTGACATGGATGATTTTGCGGTGATTTTGATCCGGTGGGAGGCGGAGTTTGGCGGCGTAGCCGAGGGCTTCTTCGACGGTCAGATCGCCGTGGATGATGTCGTCTTGGGGCACGTAGCCAATCTGATGGCGATAGGTGTCGAAATGCTCCCGCAGGGGGTGGCCGTTGAGCTGTACCTGGCCCGCACTGGTCGGTTCGATGCCCAGGAGGGTTCGCATCAAGGTCGATTTGCCTGCGCCACTGCCGCCGACGAGGGCCACGACTTGGCCGGGTTCGATTACGAGGCTGACGTTATCGAGCAGACGCCGCCGATCGCCGGAGTCGCCAGTGCTGACATCACGAATCAGTTGGTGGGCGATTAGTTGGAAATCATTGCGGGGGCGGTCGATCGCGGTCGTCATGGCACAAACCTAGGGGAACCTCTGGCTGTAGGGTACCCGAGGTGCGCCTCGATCGTTTCAGTAATTTCTAGTGACTGGCCTTCCAAAATAGATAAATCGTCATGGCCCAGGCGATCGCGACGATGATGCGCCGAAGCATCTTGGGCGAAACCTTTTGGGCGATCGTGGCGCTGGTGTAGGCTCCGATCGTGGAGCCGATCGCCATGATCATCGCAGGCAGCCAGACGATTTTTCCGGCGGTGATGAAGAGGGCGATCGCCACGGTATTCATAATTGCCCCCAGCCAGCATTTCATCCCATTCATCGCATGGATTTGGGTCAATCCCATAAAACTCATCACCGCCAACATCAAAATGCTCGCCCCGCCGCCAAAGTAGCCACCGTAAATCGCAATCATCAGTTGCAGCCCCAAGGCCATGACCGTCGGCAATTGACCCGATCTCCCCCCGCTCTTGAGCCACTGATTGATCACCGGATTAAACGTAAATAACGTCGCCGCAAATAGCATTAAATACGGCACCAGTCCGGTGAAAATGCGCTCCGGCAAACGGAGCAGCAACAGCGCTCCGATCGTTCCGCCGAGTAAACTCACCCCCGCAAAGCCCAATAATGCTTTCCGGCTCACCGCCGATTGCGCCGGATCGATCAGGAATTTGCGGTAGGTATAGGCGCTGGTCAAAATCCCGAACCACAGCCCGATCGTGCTCGTCGCATTGGCTTCGACCGCCGGAAAGCCCAAGACAATTAGCATTGGGAATGTGAGGAAACTCCCACCCCCGGCGATCGCGTTAAACATCCCGGCCAGCATTGCCGTGATGAATAGCACGACCATGTCTAGCGGCGATAACGTTGATGTTGTAAATAAGTTCACGAAATGAATTAGGCCCCCAAACCCCCAATTCTGGGGGCTTTGAATTACTCATGCTCCCCCAGAATTGGGGGTCGGGGGGCGGTTCGGCGGGGATTCGGCATCAAACAAATGCGCCGTAGCCAACTAACCCCGACCCACCGTATCAAAGATTTCCTGAAGAATTACCTGTGCCCCCTGCGCCTTCAGCATCCCCGCTAATTTCGCGCCCAATGCTTCAGCCTCGATCGCGGGACCCGAAACCTCATCCTTGATTACCTGGCTACCATCCAAGGTTGCCACCAATCCCTTCAACGTCAAAGTGTCGCCCGCGATCGTGGTATTGACCCCGATCGGCACTTGGCAACCGCCTTCGAGTTCGCGCAGGAAGGCCCGCTCGGCATGGCAGCGTTGGGCCGTGGGGGTATGTTCCAGGGCTTTGATTACCTTCAGAGTTTCCGCATCGCCTTCGCGGCATTCGATTCCCAATGCGCCTTGACCGACGGCATGGAGCGAAATGGCACTCGGAATCGACTGGTGAATCCGATCGGCGAAACCCAAGCGATGCAAGCCCGCATAGGCCAAAATCAACCCGTCGTATTCGCCACTGTCCAGCTTCGCGAGGCGGGTATTCAGGTTGCCACGCACGTCTTTGAAGCTGAGGTGGGGATAGTGGTGGCGCAGTTGGGCCAGTCGCCGCAGAGACGACGTGCCAATCACCGCGCCTTCTGGCAGGGTTTCGAGTTGGTACTGTTTGAACTTTTCATGAACTACCAGGGCGTCGGCAGGGTCTTCCCGCTCGGTGATGCAGCCCAACATCAGACCTTCTGGCAGATTGGTCGGCAAATCTTTGAGGGAATGCACGGCAAAATCGGCGTTACCATCCAGCATCTGGACTTCAAGTTCCTTGGTGAACAAGCCTTTGTCGCCGATCTTAGCCAGCGGCGAATCGAGGATGATGTCCCCTTTGGTGCTCATGCTGGCAATCTCGAAGGTGATGTCAGGGAATGCCTTGACTAACTCATCCCGCACCCATTCGGTCTGAACCATAGCGAGGGGACTTTTGCGGGAGGCGATGCGGATTGTGCGGGTTGTGGACATATTGATATGGTTTGGACACGTCTATCCACCTTACCGCAATGCGCGGCAACCAACCGCCACAAACCCCAAGGGAAAACGTTACAGATAATTAAGTCGGTTCAAACCAAAACGGAGAGGGTGGGATTCGAACCCACGGTACCTTGCGGCACACCTGATTTCAAGTCAGGCGCATTCGACCACTCTGCCACCTCTCCAAACTTGCGGGCCGATTTGTCCGATCGGCTGGGTTTATTCTACCTGATTTGCTCAGATTGGCGATCGGGGATTTGGGCCGAGGAATTTGGGCCAGCGGTTTCGGACATGATTTGCCCCTGCGGGTTCACCCAGGCTTGGGATGCCTGTTCAACTTGGCCATTGACCAGCGTGACTAACCCAAAATGTCGCACGGGTTCGCCGTCGATCGTGCCCATGCGGGGGACACAGGCGGCGTTAAAGTACAGGGTTTGACCGACTTGCTGTTGGGTGCGGCGCGGTTGGCCGGACTTGAGACGATGGTGCATGTGGCCGAAGGTGACGAGGGGAATGGATTTGCCTGCCGCTTGGGCCTGGGCGATCGCTATGGCCAGATCCGGATCGCCGTAGTCCCCCTCCGGATTCTCGCCCCAGTCTTTGCCGCAGAGATCGTCAGGTCGATCGCCCAGACCCGCTGGGCCGTTGTGGCCGATGATCAGAATCGACTCACAGGTCGCTGCGGCGATCGCCCCGACAATCCGTTTGGCCGATTCCGCGAAACTATGGACGCCCAACCGCGCTTTGCAAAACTTGCTGTATTTCCATTTGGCCCCGCCCCAGCTAAAGGGCCGCGCCCCGACGACGCTCAAGCCCAGGTCAGGAAAATCCTGGCCGCCATAGCCCACATGGCAATTCCCCAACAGATCCAACTGCGCCTGCACCCAATCTTCCTGGGTACGATCGTAGGGGCAGCGGGCTTTGCCCTTGGCGGTGACGCTGTACCAGGCGTCGTGGTTGCCCATGATGGCGGCTTTGGGCAAATCCAGCTGGCTGATCTGCCGCACGATGTCCACGGCTTCGTTGCCGTAGTCCCCGACGAATAGGACTAAATCCACGCCCAAACCGTGGAGGGCGGTGTGGTCGGTGTTGTCCCATTGGTGGTGGATGTCGCCGACGATCGCGATGCGGGCCTTAGTCATTCGTCCAGGTGGCGCGCCAGGCCATTTTGGCGTTGGCGATCGCTTGTTGGTGTTGTTTTTTCTGGTATTCCTTGGCGATGATTTTGAGTTCTTTGAGCAGGTTGCGGATTTGGTTGCGCCAGGTGGTGAGGTTGATGTCGTGGAATTCGAGTTCGGCGATCCGCAGTTGCAGGGTGATCAGGTTGACGATCGCCGTGGGGCGGGATGGGTGGCGGGAGTCGCGATCGGACGATGGGCGATCGCGGCGGCGACGGGAATTGCCGGGGGAATTGGCGGATTCGGGGGGCTTTTCGCGGGCTTCGAGGATCATCCGCACAAGGTGGGGCGTTTTGCCAAAACTCTCGCCCCCATCGGCCATGGAGGCGGCTTCGAGGATGGGTGCGGGGATCTGGCTGGGGAGGATTTTGGCGGTTTGAAAGGTTTGGTTGGCGTCGGCGGAGACGCGGCGCAGACATTGCTGGGCTTGGTCTTCGATGTGGCGATGCCAGAAGCCGACCTGTTCGACTGGGTTCTGGGGCAGTTGGGGTTGGCGTTGGCTCAGGAGTGATTCGAGGGAAAACAGCGCTTTTAGTTCGGCTTCGATTTGCCGACTGCGGGCGGCGGCGGGACTGTCGGGGTGATCGTCTTCGTCATCCTCTTCCGGGTCAAAATCCTCGTCGTCGTCCTCCGTCTCTTCGTCTTCCGCTGCTTCGGCATTGTCTTCGTCCAGGATCAAGAAGCCTTCGCCCGCCTGATCCGCGTTGGCCAAAAAACCTTTGCCGGGAAGGGCCAGCATTTCCGGGAAGGAGATGCTCGGCATGGCTGGGATCATATCCGCGATCGGGGTGTCGGGACTGAGTACTTCGCGCAGGTCTTGCTGCATTTGCTGGGCGATCGACCGGATTTTGGCTTGGAGCTGGTGGCGATCGCTGACGCTGAGCTGGAGAAATTCTTTGGGGTAGGCTTCGGTGCAGAGGGTGAAGCTGGCCATCACGAGTTGTTCGTGGGCGGTTTGGGCGAGGACGTGGCGGTAGCCTTGGTGGGCGATGTGGAGCTTGTCGCCGAGATCGATCGCCTGTTGTTCGAGGCTTTTGAGGTTTTGGTTAATCTGTTCGAGGGATTGGGCCATGGGGCGGGCAGGTGGGATGGGACAATCGGTGGGTTTGATCTAGCATAGACAGTGATCGCCCGATCGGGGCGGTGGGGATTTCCGTCCAGGCGCGATCGGGTGATCGGGGTGGAAATTCCTGCGCTATCCTATGGGGGTGCATCGTCGGCTCCACGTTTAATGTTTGGCTATGAAACTTAAAGTTATTCAAAATACGGTATTTAAGCAATTTGCGCGGGATTCCCGCCAGCTTGCGCCCGAGGAAAAGGTGACGGTATCGGTGGGTCGTGAGTTGATGATCCATTCCTGGAAGCCCGTGGGCAAGTACCACATGAAGGTGGCGCTGTTGGGCCAGTTTCTCGGGACGCCGCCGCGCAATACCTGGTATGTGTTCAAGCCGCATATTCAGTTGTTGGACAGCAAGGGCAATCCAGCCAAGGCGGATTCGAAACCGAAATCGTCAGCCCAAGGTTTGACGGCAGGTTTGCCGACGAGCAAGATGTTGAATATCCCTTACAAAAGCCAGATGGATAATTGGCTCAATCCGACGGGGGCTTGTAATGTTACATCCTTTGCGATGGTGATGGCGTATTTTCAGGTGCGGCGTTGGAGTACGGGCCAGTTTGAAGACGAACTCTATAGTTATATGGAACGGCAGGGGTTGAGTCGGCATGAGCCGATCGATCTGGCGCAGATGTCCCAGGAATATGGGGTGGTGAGTGATTTTTCGACGCGGGCGAGTTTGTTTGATTTGCGCAAGGCGATCGCCGAGGGGCGGCCTTGTATTATCCATGGGTATTTCACCAGTTTTGGCCACATTATTGTGGTGCGGGGCTATGACCAGAAGGGGTTTTATGTGAATGATCCCTATGGCGAGTGGACTTCGGATGGATATCGCAAGGGCGTGAATGGGGCGAAGTTGTATTACTCGAATCAGTTGATCCAGAGTAAATGTTCGCCGGAAGGCAAGGACTACATGTGGCTGCACCAGTTGCGCTTGCCTTAGTTATGCCCAATCCTGGGTGGGCGCGCCAGTCGAACCAAAGCGGTAACCCTTGCCGTAGACGGATTGGATCAGGGGAGCTTCGGGGGGGGGATCGATTTTGCGGCGGAGGAGGCGGATTTGGGCGGCGAGGGTGTTGCTGCTGGGGATTTCTTCGTCTTTCCAGACGGTTTGGTAGATCTGTTCGTGGGGGATGAGTTGGTGGGGCTGGGCCATGAGGCAGGCGAGGAGCTGGGTTTCTTTTTCGGATAGCTCGATCGCCCGATCGTTGCGGTGGGCGATTTGGTTGGGGATGTCGAGGGTGAGTCCGTTGATGCTGAGGGTGGGGCTGCTACTAGGACTGCTGGCGGGGCTGTTGGGGCGGCGCAGCAAGGCCCGGACGCGGGCCATGAGTTCGCGCAGTTCGAAGGGTTTGATCAGGTAGTCGTCGGCTCCGGCATCGAGTCCGGCCACCCGATCGTCGATCGTGTCTTTGGCGGTGAGGAGGAGGACGGGGGTGGTTTTGCCTGCGTTGCGGAGGCTACGGCAGATGTCGATGCCGGATTTTCCGGGCATCATCCAGTCGAGGATCAGCAGGTCGTAGGGGATTTCGCTGGCCATGGCGGTGCCGCGATCGCCGTCGTAGGCGACATCGACTTGGTAGCCTTCACGTTTGAGCATGAGGCTGAGGGGATCGGCCATTTCGGCTTCATCATCGACGAGTAAAATCCGCATTGCCGCTTGTCCTGGGGCGTTGGTTGCCATGATCTATATCCTATCAACGATCGCCAAAATTCCGAGAACGCATCGATCATCCTCGGAATTTCTGGGTGATTGGGTTGGGTTTATTTGGTGACTTTGCGCGTTAGGACACCTTCGGGGCTGGTGGTGTCGAGTTCGACTTTGAGTAGGCCACCGGGATTGATCGCCGCGCCTCGGATGGCTCCGGCGGAGAGGTTGATCGTGTCGGTGGGGTCGATCGTGCCAGTCAAAATCGCGGTGCGATCGAAGTTGGGGGTGGCGGGTTCTTCTGGCGTTGGGACTGGGGTGAGGCTGGGGGCCGGAGTCGCGATCGCGGCGGTTTTTTGGTTGTGTTGGGCGATCGCGGCTTGGATGTCTGGGGATAGTGGCAAGGGGCCTGTAATGAAGTTCGGGCTGTAATCATGTGATCCAGGGAGTGGTCCCCCGATCGGGTTGCCACTCTTGAGATTGGGCGGTGGTAAGAGAATGACCGTACCGATGGGGCCGTCAATCTTGTCAGGCCCGAACCCAGGGTTGCGGACAGCAATTCGCGCGGGATAATATCCGCCATATCGATACTCTTCAACTTGATATGTCGCGGTATCCTTGTTAAATCGCTGTTTGAGTTTGCCAGTGAGTTCTGCTAATGACCCTTGATTTGGATTGAGCGCCACAACCAGCCCTTTCGTTGCACTAACATTCGATGGGTTTGCGATGTTGGCCGATCGAATAGTGACTTGATCGCCGACGATAATTTCCCCTGTAGCCTGATTTTTGAGGATGAGACCACCATCTTGGGGATTGACGGCGATGATATCAACCCGAATTTCGGGGTTGCTGTTCAGACGATAGACGATGTAATCATTGGCATCATGTTCTAGACTTGTACCTTCGATCCACTGCGTGCCTGGTTGGGTGATGTAGATCTGACTGCCCGCGATGCTAATCGGCGTTTCAGCGGTGTTTGCACTGCTAATATCGGTGCGAACCCGGCCTAAATCAGTTGTTTCTGGAATCGTGTCGGTTATCTGAAGACTATCGGTTGCATTAATGCCAATTCTTCCAGTCGATGGATCTTCAGCCATTGACTTGGCGAAGATACTTGCGACTTTGACCTTGCCTGCTGAAAGTGCGATACGAGATGGCTGGATCACACCATACATCCCAGGCAGTAAAATGTAGTCACTAATGGTTGCGTCTGATTTTAAATGTCCTGTGGTGATGCTGGTTGTTGGCGCTGATAAGTCGGTCAATATCTCAATGTTTTGGGCTGAAATGTCACCCGTTTGAACCGTTTGGGTTTGACTTCCATCGATCGCGATATTGCCTGTGGAATTGATACTACCTGTGGTGATATCGATCGCGCCTAGTGTGATATTTGACCCGGTTAAATTCCCAATGCCTGTTAAATTTCCTGTTGAAATACTTGCTCTTCCTTCGATATTGATGTGTCCACTAGTATCGATATTGCCTGTTCTGATTTCGTTGCCGAGGATAGTTGTGTCTCCCAGAGCATTAATATTTCTAAGCGTGATTGCACCTGTTGACGATGTTGGAGTCAGTCGATCCAATAATCTAATGCCGTTAGCTTGACTACTCCAGATTGAAGTCGCTGATTCTGACTGAATAGTGACAGAACTTGCTGTGTTGATGTCAGTTGTACTTATGATTTCGCCACCGATGAGCGCAAGATTGGTGTCCTTTTGCAGTGAAAGATTGCCGAAGTTAATGATGCGTCCAAAGTTGGCTTGGTGGTCGAGGAATACGAAGCGAGTCACATCGATATTTGGGTTTGCATCCAACGGGTAATCGAAAGTGTTTTCGCCGATTGAATGAAATGTATAACGTGGTAATATTTGTTCTCGGCCATCGGCTGAGAACCGTTTCCGGTCATAACCGATCGCGTGAGCCGTAGTCCCCACAAAAGAGGCCGGGAGATTCAGGTTGACGTTAGGGCCGAAGACGATTCCGGCGGGATTCATGAAGTAGAGGTTGGCCTTTGCACCGCTGAGTTGGAGGGTGCCATCGATCGTGGAGGGAATGCCATTCGTCACACGAGTCAAGACATTCTGCACATCCGCCGGAGTCTGAAAATTCGCCGTTTGGCCCTGGTTGACATCGAACTGGGTGAAGCTGTGGAATAGCGCACTGCCCGCTTGGGTGCCGCCTGTGATGTCGATTTGGGTATTGATTGGGGTGACGATCGTGCCCGTTGCACCCGGATCACCGATCGCTGTGGGGACGATTTGGGCCTGAACTTGGGTCGCCCAACCGAGGGTAATGGCCCCGATCGTGCCGTAGACTGCCTGAGCGGTATGATTTTTCATAGAAATTCGTCAATCTTCAGGGTAATGGGTCGCAAAATCCGGACTAAGCACTCTGCTCTAGTATATTTTCCGATTCCCTGAATAGAAAAGTGGCAGGACTACGGATTTTTCGAAAATTCATACTCTGGAGGCTTTTTTGCACCGGACTTCGTAAAGGCGGCGGTGATCGCGGTAGCATGGTAGACGGCCACCTTCGTTTTTGCCTGCCATGCTTACCTTCGCCCTTGCCAAAGGTGGATTGCTGAAAGACAGCATCAAACTGCTCCAGTCGATCGGGCTGGATTTCAGTGCCTTCCTCGATCCGGGCTTCCGGCAGCTCCAAATCACCGACCCCACGAATACCGCCAAAGCCCTCCTCGTCCGCAATGGCGATGTCTCGGTTTATGTCCAGTATGGTCAAGCCCACCTCGGCATCGTCGGCTATGATGTTCTGCGCGAACAGCGGCCCAATGTCGCCCAATTGGTGGATCTGAAGTATGGCGGCTGTCGGCTCTCCGTGGCGGTGAAAGGGGATAGCCCCTACCGATCGAGCCTCGATTTGCCGATGCATGGTCGGGTTGCGTCGAAATTTGTCAATAGCGCCCGCGAACATTTTGAAGCCTTGGATTTGCCCGTGGATATTGTGCCGCTGTATGGCTCGGTGGAGCTGGGTCCCATTACCGGGATGTCAGAGGCGATCGTTGATCTGGTCGCGACGGGCAATACGCTCCGGGAAAATGGCCTGATCGAAATCGAAACGCTCTATTACAGTACTGCCCGCTTGGTGGCGCATCCGCTGAGCTATCGGTTGAATACGGACAATATCGCCGATACGGTGGCAAAAATCCGCAATCAGGTGAATGTGACGGCGACGGTTTAGGTTTTGGTGGGCAGTGCCCACCCGACGTTCTCAATTCCCCATTCTCAATTTCCTATGTCCGCATCGACCACCGCTCCATCCCGTAAAGCTAAACCCAATGACTGGCGTTTGGCACTCAGTTTGCTGCCCTACGCGAAACGCAATCGATCGATTCTGCTTTGGGCCTTGGTGTTGCTGGTGCCGAGTGCTTTAGCGAATACGATGCAGCCGATCTTGACGGGGCAGGCGGTAGCGCTCACGGAGCTATCACTCGCGAAACGGACATTGGCAGGGCCGGATTTGGCCGAGGCGATGCAGAAATCATCCGCTTGGTCGTTCTTGAAGGATCAGGATATTGCCCAGGGGCTGCAAGTCCTGGTGGTGATGATGTTCGGGGTGCTGCTAGTGCGGTTGGTGCTGAATATGATCCAGAATTATTTGGTGCAAATTGTCGGGCAGAAAGTGACGGCGGAGATTCGGAATGATCTGTTTGATCACGTCACGTCACTGGCGGTGCGGTTCTTCGATCGGACGCCGGTGGGTAAGCTGATTACCCGACTGACCAGTGATGTGGATGCGTTGGGTGAAGCGTTCTCGACCGGGGCGATCGGGATTTTGAGTGACATGGTGTCGATCGTCTTTATGGCTGGGGCGTTGTTTTTGATTCAACCGACATTGACTTTGGTGATGCTTGCCATGTTGGTGCCGATGGCTTGGCTGACAGTATACTTCCAAAATAAATATCGGATTGCTAACTATAAAGTCCGCGAAGAACTGTCTTCTTTGAATGCGACTTTGCAAGAAAGCATTAGCGGTATTGGGATTGTGCAGTTGTTTCGGCGTGAAGCCCTGAATAGTCAGATGTTCCGGGCGAATAACCAGAAATATATTAAGGAAGTTGATACGACGATTTTCTACGATTCGGCGGTGTCGGCGACTTTAGAATGGATTGCGTTTGCGGCGACGGCGGGGATTCTCGCGGTGAGCGTGTGGTTGATGCAGGGCAATCGGGTGGATGCGGCGACGGTGGCGGTCTTCATCTTTGCGTCGCCGAAGTTGTTTGATCCGTTGCGGCAATTTGCGGAGAAGTTTACGGCGATTCAGGCGGGTTTCACGGCGATCGAGCGGGTGACGGAGTTGATGGAGGAGCCGATCGAGATTCAGGATCGGGCGGGGATGGCGGCGATCGATTACGGCCAGCCGATCGCGGGTGAAATTCGGTTCGAGCATGTGTGGTTTGGCTACAAGCCCGATGAATTTGTTTTACATGATCTCGATTTCACGATTCGGCCCGGTGAGAAAGTGGCGCTGGTGGGGCCGACGGGCGCAGGCAAAAGTTCGATTATTCGCTTACTCAGTCGGCTCTACGATCCGACGCGGGGCCGAATTTTGATTGATGGCACGGATATTCGCGATTTGCCCCAGGCGGAACTGCGGCGGCGATTGGCGATTATTTTGCAGGATGGCTTTATCTTCGCGGGGGATGTGAAGAGCAACATCACGCTGGGTGAGCAATACAGCCTGGATGAAATCAAGGCGGCGGCGGCGAAAACGAATGTCGATCGGTTGATTGAGCAGTTGCCGCAGGGCTATGACACGCCATTGCGGGAGCGCGGGACGAACCTATCAGGCGGGCAGAAGCAGCTATTGGCCTTTGCGCGGGCGGCGATTCGCGATCCGAAGATTTTGGTGTTGGATGAGGCCACTTCCAGTTTGGATGTGGGGACGGAGGCGTTGATTCAGTCGGCCTTGGAGCGGATGTTGGTGAATCGGACGGCGATTATTATTGCCCACCGACTTTCGACGATTCGGGACGTCGATCGGATTTTGGTGCTGAAGCGGGGGCATTTGGTCGAGTCGGGCAGCCATGAAGAATTGGTGGCAACGGATGGGTTGTATGCCAGTTTGTACAAGTTGCAGATGTTGGGCACGGATGTTTGAATTGAGAATTGAGAATGCAGAATTGAGAAATCCACTTCAAAAGACGCGGGATTTGGCGTTTTTTCCGGAGTGGCAGGGGACGTTGCCTGGGGTAAGCGATCGGGAGCGGGAGACGCTGACGCAGATTCAGGCGGATTACCTCTACATGAGCGAAGATGTGATGCATGAGAATGCGGTGAAAATGGTGGTGCTGTCGCCGTTGTTTTCGCTAGCTGGGTTTTATCGCGCCCCCTATCGGATTGCCTCGGAAAAAATGGTGAAAATCCAGACGACTGATGATGACAAGGTGTTTCGCGGTTTTATTGACGTGCTGGTGTTGCACCAAAACCTTTGGGCTTTGGTGGTTGAGTCGAAGCGGAACACGTTTTCTCTGGAGGTGGCTAGACCCCAGGTTTTAACCTATATGTTGGCCAATCCCCACCCCGATCGGGCGGCGTTTGGCCTGATCAGTAATGGGGTGAATTTCCGGCTGCTGAAGTTGTTGGGTCAGCAGTATGGCGAATCGGATGAGTTTTATCTGGGCAATCAGGGCGATATGGAGCGGTTATTGCCGGTGTTGAAGCAGGTTGGGCAGGCCGCGATCGCGTGAACCCCCTACGGGCAAACCGCATCAAAAATCGATCGCCAACCTTGATCGACTAAACATTTGGGCCGATAATCCTCGCGTTTACACCACCGTTCTTGCACGCTGGGATGAAAGAGTTGGGCACGATTTTCAGGCGTAGGCGCGGCGGGGATTTCCCGCACGCGAAGTCCCGTCAGGGTCAGCAGACTAATCCCCTTCGATCGCGTGACAAATAAATTCGGCAGGTCTCCCGCAAGGGGATCGGGCCGCAGCGCCGCGACTTTGGCGTCGTCGAAGGCTAATCCCAGTCCTGTTTCCCCGATCGCCTGGATCATCCAGGCTAAAGTGACATCCGCCAGTGGGCCTTTGCCAATGCCGGAATGATCGCCCGGAAACCAGATTTGGCGCAGTTGGGTGGGTGACCCGGCGGGGACTTCCATCGGGGTGAGGCTGTAGATCTTTTGCTGCTCATCGACGGCGGCGACTTGCAAGGCGTGCTGGATCAAGGGGCTGAGCTTGGTGTTGTGGAAGCGCAGGGGTTTGTTTACCCAGTAGTCGATCGGGACATTGGGCAGTACGTCGGGGATACCGAGGGCACCGACCGTATCCCAGCAGCCGAGTAATGTAATCGGAATGGTTTCGGTGTTGTAGCGCGATCGGAAGGTCGAAGCTTTGTCTTTCCGCTGATCGTCTTGCGGGATGCGATAGATTTTGTAGGCTGCTTCAATGTGCTTGGTTTGGTCGGCTCGAAGCAAACCCACACAGTCGATCAATCCACCCAAACTCCGGGCCGTATAAGCGCCGCGACTATAGCCAAATAGATAAATCTCATCCCCGGCGGCATACTCCTCACAGATCCGGCGATAGGCTTCCTGGATTCTTTTGTCAATGCCTGCCCCGAAAGCCCCACCGGGCCATTTGTCGTACCAGTGGGTACCGACGCCATCCTGGCAATAGACTGATTGGACGGTGCCATCAGGGGCACGATCGGGAATCAATTGTGTCAATCGCCGCACATTTGTGGGTTTGACTTCGGCGGGGGTACTCCAGGTGCCGTCGCAGCCGATGATAATTCGTTTAGGCATGGATAATCGTGCTGATTTGGATAATTGAGCGCATACAAATTTCCCCTAGGCTAACGGATTCTCGCGGCGATCGACCGTGTTTGGTTACAAAATCGCAATATTGCTGGAGTGACCATGCGGAAGTGACGATGAAAAAGCCCCGCTATATCGCGAGGCCGTTGCTGGAGTGGTGATACAAAAGTGGCTGATTGACTTATTTTGCCGTGCAAGTGGCGGTGTTGTTTTTGAAGTCCTGGGGACCTTTGTACTCCGAGGCGGTGGCAAGGTCTTGTAGGGATTTGGTGCCCGCGAAATATTTGCCATTCACCTTCCAGGTGGGGAATCCGCCCGGTTGTTTGGTTTGCTCGGAGGCTTTGGCCAGTTCGGCTTCACAAACTTCGGGCTTCGCATCTTTGCCGCCCGCACTACATTCGGTGTAAGGCATGGCGGCAACTGCCTCGGCCCCAAATCGGGCTTTTTGTTCGCAGCAGTGGGAACAGCGATAGGAGCCGTACATCACGGCTCCAGTGGATTGCAGGTGTTTGGCCAGTTGGGTTTCGGCGGCTCCAGAGGTGCTGTCGTAAGTGAAGACGACTTTCCCCTGGGTGTCGGCGATTTGGCCCGCTTGGACGGTGACGGCGTTGGAAGGGGCATAAATCGCGAGGCTGCCGACCAGAGTGAGGGTGGTGACGATCGCCCCGATCGAAAACAACGGGCCACGTTCATCCCATTCGTGCCCGATCAGCACGATCACAAACATCGCCGTGGCCAGGATCGCCGAGAACAGACAGAAGGGACAAATGCCTCCCGCGCCGAGTTTTGCCCCGCCGAAGACAAACTCCGAGAACATCACGTTCATCAGATACAGACTGAACATCAGCATCGCCATGGCTCCGGCGAATAGCGCCAGCCAGGTCTGGTCTTCGAGTTTTTTGCGGAGGGATTTTTGGGTGTCGGGATTGATTAGCAGCGGGGTCAGGGCCAAGACCCCCATGCCGAGATAAGCCAACAGCCCAAAGAGCGATAACGGCTGACCAAACACCGTGGCATAGCGGCTGGCCAGGACAGCACAGGTTTCGGTGGGGCAACTGGTGCTGGTGAAGCGCAGATAGGTGAGGTAGGCGGTGTTGATTGCCCCGGTGGTGGCGATCGCGCCCAGCAAGGGACGGGAGAAGCGGTGTAACCAGGGTTTGGAGCTTGTACGACGCATGGTGATGGGGGAGTGGGGAATTGAGAATTACGAATGGTGAATTGAGGGAATTTTAGGGCATTTGGCAGATTTGGAAGGGATTTTGGAAATCCTGTGGGCCTTTGTAGCCGCTAATCTGGGCGAGTTCGGTGAGGGGTTTGCGGCCAGAATGGTATTGGCCGTTGATCTTCCAGGTGGGGAAGCCGAATTTTTCGCCGGTGGCTTTCTCGACTTCGGGGACGATCGCGGCGCAAACGTCGGCTTGGGCATTCGGGCCGTCGGCGGCGCATTCGACGTAGTTGATGTCTTTCATGGCGGTTTGGCCGAAGAGTTGCTTTTGTTCGCAGCAGTGGGGACACCAGTAGGAGCCGTACATCGTCGCGTCGATCGACTTGAGGTGCGCGGCCAACTGGGTTTCGGCATCGCCGGAAGGTGTCGTAATGCCGAAGAAGACGTTGCCGCTGCGGTCTTTGATCAAACTGGCACTGGGGTCAAAGGCTTGGGCCGGGGCGTAGACGGCGAGGGTGCTGACTAAGGTCACCATGCTGGCAATCAATCCGGGGAAGAGCCACTGCCCCACGCTGTCCCAGACAAAGCCGCCGATCGTCAGGCCCAAAAGCGTGGTGGAGAAGATCGCCGAGGCGATGCAGAAGTAGCAGACGGCCTGAATCTCGGCGCTGAGGAGATACATCAGGTACCCGCTGAACAGGGTCATGCTGCCAGTGATCAGGAAGAGGGGGAGCTGGGTGGCTTGGGTTAGGGATGGTTGGCGATCGGTGCCCGCAATCCGGGGGGCGATCGCCAAGATCAAGACCGTCAGGTAAGCGCCGATGCCAAACAAGGCCAGGGGCTGCCCAAAAATCTCGGCATAGGGGCTATTCAGTACCGTGGAGCAGCCCGCTTGGCAAATGCCGCTGGCCTGATTGGTCAACTTGGCGTAGGTGATGTAACTGGTGTCGAGGATGCCGAGTCCGGCGACGATCGCCATGAGCGATCGGGCCTGGGTTTGGATCCAAGAGGGGGGCTTTGCACGAACCATAGGTGTTTTCTGTCTCCGTTGCCTTGGGGTGGGAACAGGCAAGTCTCACTATTGTATCCATCTGTGCTTCGATCGGGCTGTCTGTTTGGGGGAGAAGTTCGTGGGGGTGGGTGGCAAGTTTTTTGGGAAAAGGCTTGCCAAGGTTCCGCAGGTTTGTTAACCTGATTAAGCAGTCCTGGATGAGTCGCACTTGATGAACCAATCCCCTGCCGGGATAGCTCAGTTGGTAGAGCAGTGGATTGAAAATCCACGTGTCCGGAGTTCAAATCTCCGTCCTGGCATTCACTAAAAACCCCTTGAAACTACTAGTTTCAAGGGGTTTTCGCTGTTGGGGATAGGGGGTTCTCTACGTGCTGGCTGGAGAATTTTACAGTATAAAAAGATGCAGCGTTGGGTCATTTTGGACTTAGATGGACAATTTGTTGGGGTAAAATTGGGGTAAAGCAAACCGCCCTGCCAACGGCTTTCCAGGAGGTGCCCGATGAATGTCAAAGTCAAATCCAGCAAGGCTGATAAGGGAACGGTCGCGATCAAGAACTCGAACGTTGGTCTTTGACCGACCGGAGGTCATCGGCTTCAGCTTGTCTTCAGTTATGGGGGTAAGCGCCATTACCTTTCAACGGGGTTCACCGATACGGTATCCCATCGCAAACTGGCGGAAATGAAGGCCCGTCAAATCGAGCTAGACATGCTGTCCGGCAATTTTGATCCGACGCTAGAAAAATATAAGCCTAGGCGATGTGCGACTTTTTCCTGCGCCTGACAAGCAGATTTTTTTGGTCGCCAAGAAATAGTATGGCAGTCCCGAATGTATCGTTTTGACGGATTTCGATGAGAGAAAAACCCACTCAGTAGGCTGAAGTGATCAACAAATCAGCGGAGTGGGCTTTATGTATACATTCGAAGACGCCAATTCAAATCTGAAGTGCACCCCCTAGGGAGGATGCCGTGAAGGGACTCACATCCACCGACATCCCCATCCCCACACCCGCCACCCAACAAAAATGGCCCAAAGACTTCAAAGACCAACTCGCTGCCATCCGTGACCTGCTGCGGACACAGGGAGGAGAATGGAGTCTGGACACGATCGCCGCCCAGTTCAAAAACGCCACCCGCAGCGCTAGTAAAATTCCAGGCACCATCCAAACCTGCCTCGAAGCCCTCGAAACCCTCGGTCTCGTCGCCCAACACACCGAAAACACTCAAACCAAATGGTACTTCGCCGAACTCCAAAAAGCTGGGTAGGCCCATCGTATCGCAGAGATCGCTTTTCAACGCTCATTAACCCGATCGTTAGTCCTGCCGCCAAGTTGAGGATCAATTACAACGGCAAGGTGATCCGAACCAGCGTCTCCTGCCCCGGAATACTATGAATCACCAAGTTCCCGCCATGCAGTTCCACTAAGCGTTTAGCGATCATTAGGCCGAGACCGCCGCCCTGTTGTTCATAGCGATCGCGATCGAATTGCATATAGCCGCCGATCTGGGCAATTTGCTGGGGAGTGAGGCCGCGCCCCTGATCGAGTACATCGATTTGGTAATCCGACTCGACACATCGGGCAATGATCTGTACTGGCTGTCCGACTTCGGAGAACTTAAAGGCATTATCGAGCAGCTCATCCATCAGCTTCACCAGCTTCGCCTCGCTGATTGGTAATTCCGCTGCTTCGATCGCCAGATGCAAATCCGCCGATCGGTAATATTTTTCTGCACATTGATACGCCGTATGACTGATCGGGCGTTGGACGAGCCGCCGCCACCGACGATTTTGGCGGATTAAACTGGGCCGATCGGGCGATGTGGACATCATTTCCAATTCGGCATAGAGCAGAAAGTTGCGGGTAAGGTGGTATAGCCGCATTGCTGATATGCGAATCTGTTGAGCTAATTCTAAGCGCTCGGCATCATCCAGATCGTCATGCTCATCGATCAATAAATTTGCTGAACCTAAGATCCCATTTAGAGGCGTGTGCAATTCGTGGGGCAAGGCGCGATTGATGTTATGGCGCATTTGGTTCAGTGTTTCATCGGCTTGGCGTTTGACGGTGCTAGTTTTAGCCATTTGCATGTTAATCGCTTTGATCAATTCATCAGCGCGCACTGGCTTCGTCAAATAATCTGATGCCCCTAATTCCATACCCGATCGAACATCGGGTCGATCGCTATTGGACGTGAGAAAGACAAACGGAATATTCGCCGTCAGAGTATCCATTCGCAGCATCCGCAGAACTTCATGCCCATCCAATTCCGGCATATTTACATCGCACAGAATCAAGTCCGGCAGGGTGATGTTCAAGACTTCTAGCCCTTGGGCACCGTTGCAGGCTGTTATTGCATTAAAGTCACAGAGGGTCAGAATCTCCTGTAAGTTCTCGCGAATTTGCGGTTCGTCTTCAATCACCAGAATATTTTTCATAACGTTAGCCTCATCAGGTCAGAAAACATGAACAAATCGGTGCTCCCACATCTCATCCTGTCGAAACCAGGGAGAAGAAGTAGAGAAACTCGCTAACGGCAATTTTGATGCAGCTACCCCGAATTTTTACATTTATCGAGTAGTGAAATAATCACAATAAATCAGAAATTTTAATTGGTCTTCACGATATTATTTGCTAATCATGGGAAATATAAAATTATCTGTTATCAGTATCAGGCCGCTCTTCCGAATGTAAGTGATGCTTGCGCTTAAGCAAATTTATATTGCATTGAACTTGGGACAGCGACTTACACTTTCATTGCATCTACGTTTCAGCAGTCAGGTTTAATTGCATCATCTACCCCCTAGACGAATATGGCAAAACGATCGCTCAAGGCCACTGCCCATGGCATCGCTCAGGCGAAACAGATCTTTGATCGCCGCGAATGGACACAGGAGTACCTCGCGAGTGCCGTCGGGCTACAAACACGGCAGTCAATCTGGAAGTTCTTCACCGGGCGTCCGATCGAGCGATACTTATTTATCGATATTTGTTTTCAACTCGACATTGATTGGGAAGCGATTGTCGATCGACCACAATTTGATGCACCTGCGCTAGAATTATCGCCAACGCCATTGGTCGCGGCACAGACAGCCCCGACTCAAGTCGTAAACGGCCCCGCTGAGTCATCCGATTTTGCGAGTACTTGGCTCACGCTACGAGACGCGATGGTCGCACCGCTTCAAGCCCGATATCAGTCGGTATCGGATTTGCTGGATATCTATCAGCCAGTGGAATTATCACAACTGTATACGGATATCAAGGTCAAAGCCTACAAGCCGTCACGACAATGGTTAGAAGCCCAAGATTTGGCGGAGCACTTCAATCATCCTCAGTCAGCTGATTTTCGGGAAATCCCCTATCAGTTCAATCAAGCTGATGCGCCGCCGATTATGCGCTTTAACGCGATCGACGATGCTGAGTCTACAGTGGATTTGTCCCATGCCCTAGAACGATATCGGCGGATTAGCCTATTGGCTAAAGTCGGTGCGGGCAAGTCGTTTTTGCTGCGATCATTAGCCGTTGAATTGAGTGCCCCAGAGCATCATGCAGGGCAGTTGCCGTTATTTATGCCCTTGCATCAGCTCGAAGTTGCACTAGCAAGTTTGGCGGAGTATGATTGCCCCGCGACATGGCTGCTGGCATCCTGGCGCGATCGCCCCCAGACTTTAACCCAATCGCTGTGGTGCTGGCTATTAGAGTCAGGCAAAGTGGTGTTGCTCCTGGACGCGCTCGATGCCGTTAGCACCGTCCACCGCCCGCGCCTCAATCAAACGATTCAGCACTTAGCCGATCGCTATCCAAACCTCGCGATTGTCGTTGCTAGCCGATGCGGCGTCGCCGATGCGTTTTATGCAGGGTTTGTGCCCATGGCGATCGCGGCGTTGACTCACGCCCAAATTCAGCAATTTTCGCGAAAATGGTTTAGTACATTCGCGCCTGCGGCCTCAACCGAAGTCATATCCAACTCATTCCTGGAGCAAATTTTTGACAAACGGCACCGACGGCTCCATGATTTAGCCCAAACGCCGTTATTATTACATTTGCTTTGTTTGACGTTCTGCGATCGCCAGCAACTGCCACAGCATCGATCGCGGCTGTACGAATACATCCTGGACGTTTTTCTGAAGCATCGGGCCGATATTCCCAATCTCCCACACAATACCAATTTGCCCGTACTGTCAACCGCAAATTTAATTGACATTTTCAGTCAGCTTGCGTTTTCCGAGTTTGCGTCGGGGCGGATGTTTTTTGAGAAGTCAAAAATTTTATCAATCCTGGCTGATTATATTGCCCAGCAGCCGTCGCCCCCAAGTCATCCAGAGCAACTTTGGCAGGCCAGTAGCTTGATGCTTGATCAATTAGTCATGCGCTACGGATTACTAGTTGAAGCGGCGAAAGGTATTTATACGTTTTCCCAGCCAGTGTTTCAAGAATATCTGAGTGCTCGATACATCGTCATTAATGCGGCTCTGCCCGCTGATTCCCGATCCAATTCACTGACGGAGCCACCGACGGAGCCACTGTATCTTAATCACATAGCGGAGCATATCGTCGAACCGCGTTGGCATGAAGTCATACTGCTAGTTTTAGAGATGTTACCGCGCCGCATCGGTTTCCTCCAGATGCTGCAAAAACCGCTCGGTAGCTTGATGCAACAAACCGACAGCTTGAATCAATGCCTCCATTGGATTGAGCATCATGCACAGACTGTATGCCAAAAACTCGAAGATTCACCCGCGATCCATGCCTTGCGCGCCTTTTATTTTGGTAGCGTCACAAATTTAGGGCTGGATCTTGCCTATGGACTCGATCCAAGGCTAGCTTGGCAATTACCGACACCGCTAGCACAGGATTTGCATTGTATTCGGCTTTTAGCGGATATTCAGGCATTTGCTGACAATCCCACGATGGTAGAAGGCATTCAAATCAGTCTAGCGATTCATGCAATCGATTCGGCAGCCGATGACGTTGTCCAGCATCTATCCGCGATCGCGGCTGCACTATGGCAGAAAATTCAGCAGCAAGAACTGGAAAGCTGGAGCCAAGCAGACTTACGCCGATGGGTAAATTCTTGCCGATCGGCAATCTTGCAAATTATCGAAATGCCTGAATTTGGGCAATGGACATTCGCGGAGCGAAGCCAGTTAGAGCAGTATTATTGGGCAAATATTTTCCTGTTGGAATGCCTGGAAAAAATCAATCAAGCGGGCGATCGGCTCAAACCGTTCTTTTATCACGATTTCCTTAAGGCTCCTGAATCAGTTCAAGTCCACCAGATTGAGCAAACTTGTGCGGCCTAGACGCACTCACATATTCCTGAAAGTCCGTGTATCTACCATCCTGCTTAGATTAGCATCCCCCTAAAATGTCATCTCTAGTTACTCCAGAGAAATCCTGGTTCGCAGCCAATAATCAAGGGAAATCACTCGGTCAGATTTCCAATATCATCCTGCGAATTTATCAAGCAAATAACCTAGCTGAGACGCTCCAAATCACCGTCGATGAAGTACGTCAATTTCTCCAGACCGATCGTGTGATCATTTACCAACTTGATAAAGAGGGTCTAGGCCGAGTCGTTACCGAGTCAGTTGGTGCTGAATGGCAATCACTAAAAAATCAAGAGATTCAAGATCCGTGTTTTCCAGCTAACTGCTGGCAATATTATTCAATGGGGCAGACTAAAATCATCGAAGATGTCGATGCGGCATCAGTTGAGACCTGTTATCGGCAATTGCTCGAACAGTGCCAAGTCAAGGCCAGCATTATCTTGCCAATTCTATACGATCGGCAAACCCTCGTTTCGCTCGATGCTTATTTCCATGGAGAAGATGCCCTACCCAAGCATCTGAACGCATTATGGGGGTTGATGATTATCCATAGCTGTGCCGATCGACGCAGTTGGAGTGCACTGGATATGTCATTTCTGCAACGATTATCGGCCCAAATTGGTTCAATCATTCAGAAAACCAAATTGCAGCGACTGTCGGAGCGGCTAATTGATAGTAGTACGGACGGTATCATGGCCTTCGATCGGGAACTCAAGTTTATCACCTGGAATCGCGTGATGGAAGAGATTTCAGGAATTAGCCGGAACGAGATTTTGGGCCAAATGGTATTAGAAGCGCTACCTTGGTTTTATGAAATCCGCGAAGATTATTACTTGCTGCAAGCGCTCCAGGGCAAATCGGTTATTTCTGCCAATAAACGATTTTCATTTTCGGATGATCCTGAAGGGAGTGATGATGAAAGTTATTTTGAAGCCCTCTATAGTCCGTTACTCGAAGAAACGGGTGATGTGATTGGTGGGATTTGCATTTTGAGGGATATTACAAAACAGGAGATTGCGCAACAGCTTTTAGAACAAGCCAAAGATGTGGCCGAATCCGCCAACCGTTCTAAGACCAACTTCTTGGCGAGTATCAGTCACGAAATTCGGACACCGATGAATGCGGTCATTGGGATGGCGGGTCTGTTACTCGATACCACCCTGAGCCAAGAGCAGCGGAGCTATGTCGAAAGTATTCTCCAGGGGGGAGACACCTTGTTAACGTTAATCAATGATATCCTCGATTGCGCTAAAATTGAAGCGGGTAAATTTGAATTAGAACAGTATCCATTTTCCCTACAGGCTTGCCTCCAAGAAGCCCAGGATCTGCTCAAGGTACAGGCTTCGAGTAAACAAATCAATCTCAATGTCACATGGTCTGAAAATATTCCACATCTGATCGTTGGTGACATTACCAGGCTACGGCAAATATTAGTTAACTTCTTGAGTAATGCGGTTAAATTTACACCATTGGGGGATGTCAATATTCGAGTTGCAGCGACACGCATACCCTCGCTATCTGGCATTACAGCGATCGAGTCACAATACCTCATCCAATTTGCGGTTGAAGATGCCGGAATTGGTATTGCGCCAAATCTCATCGATCGATTGTTTCAGCCTTTTTCCCAAGCGGACTCTTCGATTACCCGACAGTATGGTGGAACGGGTTTAGGGCTGGCAATCTGTCGGCAACTCTGTGAGTTAATGGGGGGGCAAATCTGGGTTGAAAGTCGTGGAGCCTTGGGCGGGCATCCGCCCGAAAATTTTACGCCTGCCTATACGGATGGTGCGACATTTTATTTCACGATCGTCGCCGCTAGTTACGATGGCGTCGATTCGACAATCGTTGACAAGCAACCGATTGAGTTGATTAGTCAAGAATATAGCGAAAATTGGGCCGAATCCTGCCCGCTAAAAATTCTACTAGTTGATGATGTGATGATGAACCAAAAAATCCTGCTAAAAATGCTCAATTATTTCGGCTACCGGGCCGATTTAGTCAGTAGCGGCAGTGAGGCGATCACATCAATTCAGCGACAGCATTATGATGTGATTTTGATGGATATTCAAATGCCAGGGATGGATGGATTAACCGCGACACAATTGATTCGTGATGATCCATTGGTTGTCAAACAACCCTGGATTGTTGCGGTAACGGCCCATGCGATGGCTGGAGTGCGTGAAGAATATTTAAGTCAGGGGATAAATGACTATCTCTCCAAGCCGATTAAAAAATCAGCGCTGATCACCGTCTTAGAGCGTGCGAGACAGCAAAAAAATGATATTCCTATTCCCGATTACCCCAGTTTCGATCGAACCCAATTAAGTGAGCTGAAAATGATGCTAGGTGATGATGCCGATGCCATGATTCAGGAGCTATTCAAAAACTACTTGGAAGATACTCCAAAGACAATTAATCAAATTAGGATGGCGGTTGATGCGCAAGATGCATCAGGAATCCGTGAGTTTGCTCATGCCCTACGATCGGCAAGCACAAGCCTAGGAGCCGTCAAGCTCAGTCAACTGTGTAAAACGCTAGAGTCAATGGGGAAAGATCATGTTTTAGAATCGGTGAGTTTGCAACTTCAGTCAATTTTGATGGAGTATCAGAACGTTGAATCATTGATTCAACGCGATTTCGCGGTTGATTCCGTGATTTAAATTAGTCCCAGATTATGTCAGGTCATTTTATGTCAATTCAGACTTCTACCAAAACTGGCTCAATGGCATCGCCATCATCCACAATTGAACTTTCTGATCGGCCAACGGTTTTAATCGTTGATGACGATCCGAATCTCCGGATGCTATTATCCTACGCGCTTGAACAAGAAGGCTATGACACGATCGAAGCTCAAGACGGCATGGAAGCACTCAAAATCGTTGAGCAGCAGCCACCGACTGTCATCCTCATGGATTCTGTCATGCCACAACTCGATGGAATTGCTTGCTGCATGAAGTTGCAAGAATCTTATCAGGCAAAATGTCCACCCATTATATTCATTACTGCATTATCGGATGTCAAATTGATCGATCGCGCCTTTCAGTCGGGTGCCCGTGATTTTGTCACAAAGCCGATTCATTGGCCAATTTTAAAGGAACGGCTCAAGCGGATTCTTGAGTTTGTGAGATTACAGCAAGATATGCGGCTAGCACAGGCAGAAATCCAGAATCTCCGGCGACGGTTGCCCAGTGATGTGTCAGCGTAGGCTGGCTTCAATCAAGCGGGCTGATAAGATCATCTCAGCAATCATCCGTTGAAATGCATAGAACCAGCCATGCCAGCCCGATAAAATCCCCTTTCTCAGAATCAAGCAGTAAATTAGTACCGCAAAAGGAGCGATGACCTTGGCTTGACGAATTCGATCGTTCAGTCCCAAGGCTTCAGTTGGGGAGTTCATCAGCTTTTGCACTTCTAACGTCGCATAGCGATCCTGCGCCCATAACCAGCGGCCTAGGGATTTACGATCGTCGTGATTAATCGCGGCTTGAAGCTGCCCTGAGCATCCTGTGGACTGCAACAGTTGGGTATGTCCATCGTCAATATAAGTTGCTTTGGAACGCCGAAATAACGCCTCACGCGGCGGTAAGATCGCACCCTGCAATGGCTTGCCAAAAATACAGAACTTGAAGCTAATCCAGTAACTATAGATCGCGGCAGTCGGTTCAAGCTGTGCCAGTTCTGCGACCAATTCACTGCTGATGCCATAATCCGCATCGAGGGACAACACCCATTCGGTTTGAACCTGGGCCAAACCATAGTTCCACTGCCGAGCGTGCGTGTCAAATCGTCGCTGAAACAGCTTAACCTGTGGATATTC
Organism: Cyanobacteria bacterium VAR_4_metabat_243; assembly: GCA_031415035.1. Taxonomy (GTDB): domain Bacteria; phylum Cyanobacteriota; class Cyanobacteriia; order Leptolyngbyales; family Leptolyngbyaceae; genus Romeriopsis. The sequence continues at coordinate 96,205 of JANOQX010000094.1, read as the reverse complement.
CGCGATGATTACCAGTGTTTCATCATCACTATAACTGTCAATAATCACGATCGAATCAGCCCAGGTTAAACCTTGCAGAGTCCGATCGAGATTGGCGGCTTCATTATAGGTCAGGATTACGGGTGTGATTTGGTTTAGCATGGTTGGTAGGACGAGTTTGTGAGGGTTGGCTGTGGGTTGTATTGGTCGATTAATTGTTGGGCGATCTGTGCCCAAGTAAATTGGGACTTGACGATCGTTGCAGCGCGACAACCCATTGCCTTGGCACGGTCAGGGTGCTGAAAAAAGCTCAATAGGGCACCAGTGATCGCTACTGGATCTTGATCGACGACCCATCCCAGGTCGTGCTGTGCCACGATCGGGGCGAGTCCCACATCCGGTGTAATCAGACTGGGCAAGCCTGCTGCCATTGCCTCTAAAACTGCAATCCCAAAGTTTTCTGAGTAGGAAGGCAGCGCAAATAGATCCGATCCTTGCAGTAAAATCTGTTTCCGCTCGCCCGTCACAAACCCCACTAAATGACTACGATCGCTTAAATTATTCACCGCCAATTGTTGTTGAATCTGCTGTTCATAAGCGGCTTCGCCTTGCCCTGCAATGACCAACTGGAATGGCTGTTCAGTCAAATGCCCCAGGGCACTAATTAACGCCTCTATCCCTTTTTTGGGATGCAAACGCGAGAGGAATAAGAGAATCGGTTGATTAGTCGGTAATCCGAGCCATTCCTGAAGTTGGGCTTTGGGTTCTGTGACTGACTGAGGCATATTTAAGCCATGGGGCAAAATAAAACTGGGCGTACTCAGTCCCAGGGTGGCGGCTTCCTGCTGTTCCTGAAGCGCGGTAAAGTGGATTGCCTGGGCCTGTTGCAGATTTTCCCGTTCAATTAGCTGTAAATAATAGTGCTTTTTCCGTTGACTTTGCTGGAGTGACCAATGGCAGAGTTGTCCGAGGGGCCGAATCACGTAGGGAACATGCCGCGATCGGGCAATTGTCATGGCCATCGTCGAAGCATAGGAAAAAATCGCATGAATGTGCAGACAGTCATATTTTGCGATATTCTGCCAGAGCCATGCCGTCAAAGCACTCGATATCGAAAATTCCCGGACGGCATTAATATTGGGTGAAAAGCGTGGGAAAAACCACACAGGTACAGTCTTATGGGGATCTTGAGCATCGATCGGATAATCCACCAATCGGTTTAACGGCACATCCAGTTGGTGATTCCCATCATCATTGGTTGTGGCGATCGCCGCCTCAACACCCTGCTGTCGCAAGGCCCAAACCATTTCTAAAACGGCTTGACTAGGACCCCCTCGGAGGGGCGAAATCGAAGGAATGATATGTAGGATTTTCATGGGTTAACCGTGGTGATTGCATCGATCGACGCTGATTGAAGTAGATTCGCGAGTTGATCGCGAAATGCGGCCTCCCCAAAGCGCTGAATGGTTTCATGCCGCAACGCCTGTCGATCGAATAACAAACGATTGCCGGAGCCAGAATCAGTCGATCGGTGCTGTAAAATATTAGTCAGACGATTCGCCAATTGGGGAATATTTTCAGGATCAAGATTTACCCCTAAACGACCTTGATCCAAGGCGTCTAATCCACCATCCAAACCAGCGATCACAGGCTTGCCACAGGCGAGGGCTTCGAGATAAACAATGCCAAATCCCTCCAACGTACTAGGCATGGCAAATACATCACACAGATTGTAATAATCCACTAGTTCCGCATCGGGAATAAAGCCAGCCAGTGTCACACAGTCAGTTAAATTCTGACTCCGAATCAGTTTTTCCAAACGCGGACGATCGTCGCCCTGCCCCACGATCAGATAATGCACATCCGGAATCTGCTGACGAATCAGCGGCAACGCCTTGAGGATTTGGTCGTAGCTATGAAATGACTCCCCAGCCGCCAACCGATTCACTGTTAGAATAACCGGCTGATGAGGCTGAAGTTGGTGTCGTGCCAACAGGTGAGTGGGTTTATCCGCGATGTGAAACCGTTCCGGATGAAAGGTATTCGAGAGAATCTTGACCCGATCGGGATCAATCATGGGATGTTCTAAAAGTCGATCGCGGGTATAGTTGCTCACTGCTAAGATCCGATCAGCATTTGCCAACGCCTTCAGCACTTGGGGCCGTTGAATATCCCAGGCTTCAAATCCATGGGCGATCGTCCAATAGGGAATATTGCACAGCCGTTTGAGTCGATCGGCGGCAAGGGTGAAGTTGAGATGGGTCGTGATAATTAAATCGGGTCTTTGCCACAGGCCATAGCTCAAAACTTGGGCGGCAAACGCCTTGATTCGCCATGACTCAGGCCATTCGCCTGTCGTATGGAAGTGGGTATTGGGGAGGCTGGCATTTTGGACTTGTCGATCGTGGGTCAGAAAAACTTGATAATCAATTTGTGGATATAAGTCTTGTAGTGCTTCTAACAAGAAATTAGAAAACACCTGAATGCCACCTTTGAAATCAAATAAACCCGGTGACCAGAAATGAATGCGCGGTTGGGGATGATCAAACATGCAAATGTATTTGGGCGATTTGTCTAGACTTCAGAAGAAAACAGTTCAAGTTGGATGGGGCCGATTGCGCCGCTACTGATTGGTAATGCGGCGGTTCGCCATGCCGTTCGATTCACAAAGGTGATGACTAACACCAGCGCGATCAGATTAGTCCAGCTCCAGCCGCTGGCATAGGCAAGGGTATTCCCGGCCAAACCAGCCCAAGCAGTCAGTCCATAGATGATTGCCACAACACTCGATTGGGAACGATTCAGTCGGAGCAGACGATGGTGGAGATGCCGCTGATCGGCGAAGAATGGCGATTTGCCATCTATCCATCGGGAGATAATCACCAACACCATATCTATGATCGGTACAGCCAAAATCATGTATGGCAGCGCATTGAGGCTAAACGCATCACTGCTGCCAGTGATGAGAATCCCCAGACCCGCTAACATCCCGCCAATAAAGTAGGAACCCCCGTCGCCCATGTACATTTGGGTGGGTATCGCGTTATAGCGTAGGAAAGCTAAGGAAGCCCCAGCCAAGGCCAGCGCCAGAATAACGATCGCCATATTACCTTGCTGCCAGCCAACCAAACCAAACATCCCCGCCGCGATCGTACTAATTCCAGCCGCCAAACCATCCAATCCGTCAAGCCAGTTAATCGCATTAGTCACGCCCGCCAACCACAGAAAAGTAATCGGCAAACTGAATAGACCCAAAGCGATCGTCGTGCCACCAGGAATGGGGAGATACTGGATCTGGAGACCCATCACCCAGGCAATGCTGGTAATCAGCGCCTGTAAACCTAAACGCCGTCGGGCTGATAAGCTCCAACGATCGTCCGCTAACCCAATCCCAAAAAAGCCGACTCCTGCCACCAATGTGGCGATCACGGTCAACGCTGGTTGAGACTGTGTCGTTACCGCCTGTTCCGTCAGGCCAACGATCGCCGCGAGTAGCGTACCAAGCGCAATCCCGACGCCACCGATCCGTACCATTGGTTGGCGATGTAGCTTCCGCGCATCGGGATGATCAACAATACCGAGTTGCAGACCGAGTTGTTTAATCCTGGGTGAAATTAGCAGCACTGTGAATAGTGCAACAGCGAACACTACGAAGAAAATCATGTCAATCTTAGCCAAGAAAAGGGATATCTCTAGTTTCGGCGAGGTCTATTGTCGATCGTGTCTGTGTCGGACTAGCGATCGCGTATAACTTATCGTCGAGGCTGACTAATGCATGCTTCAGTCCGGCGGTAAATTGATCATAACTATGGTGTTCAATCATTTGACGACTATGTTGGCCCCAGGTAGTGAGTACCTCGTAGGATTGGAATGCCTGTTGGAGACAGGCCCGCAACGCGGCAATATTACCCGCTGGGAAGATCAGGCCATTTTGATTAGGTTGAACCAGATCGTGGGCGCAGCCCACATGATTGCTGACAATAATTGGTTTACCCAAACACATCGCCTCATTCACTGCCAGTCCCCAGGTTTCGCCATTGCCATAACTTGGCAGTACGAACAAATTGCTGATCGCATAGGTGCGAGGCATCAGACTTTGGTTCTGGAAAGGGGCAAAGAAGATATTGGGGTGACCTGTCGCCCGCGATCGCAATTCGGTTTCCAGCCGCCCGGAACCGACAAAGAGCAAGGATGTATTGGGTATCCGCGCCGTGATGAATGCTTCTAGCAGGTCGATCGGGCGTTTTTTGGGAATGAGTTTGCCCGCAAATAAGACCACTCGATGGGCCGCCGGAATTCCCAAGGTTTGCTTCCATTGTTGGGCCGCGATCGTGGCGGTATCAATTTGGCTGGTAAACCGTTGATTCTCGATCGCGTGCGGGGCCAGAAACAATTTATCCACTCCCACATTGTGATGGCGAAAATAATCATAGTTCGCTTTACCGACGTATAAGATCCGGTCAAAGCGTCGATATACGGCACTAATCCATTGCTGCCGTAGCCCAGCCTTGAGACCGTGATCGGGGACTAAACGATGGGAGTCACCTCGGAACAGCATCGGACAATCGCGCCAATGCCAGAGGAAATTGTAAATACTCGCATAGTTGTAATTCATCAGCAGTACGGCATCGGGCTGATAGGCGCGCACCTGGGCAATGAGCGTGGGGTTCTGCAAACCCCGAATGTGGTGGGTGCCAGGTTGGTCGCTCGTATTGGCTACCCACTCATAGTCATACCCGTCAAGCATCGGCACATCCCATTCGATCGTCTGGCCAAAGTCGCGATCGACACTGGCCGTCACGCCACTGGCTATCACGCCAAAGTTCCATAGATAGAATACGCGCAGTTGGATTTCTGGGTCGGCATGTAATGATCGAAACCAGGGTGCATAGTATTGAATCGGATGGGAAAGAATAATTGCTAGCTTTTTCATGGGTTAAGGGGTGGTGATGAATGACGATCGGGTGGATGAGTAAATTGGTCAGCCAGTATTTGGGTTATTTCTGGATGGGCTTGCAAGAATTGGATTTCTTCGGTTGTAAATCCTAATGCTGGTGGTGCAGGCTTTCGACGCATTTTGCGGAAGCGACGCATGAATACCAATCGCATCCCGATCAACGGCATCGACGATTGCTGTAAGGTGGCCGAATAGACGCCCGCCGTCCACTCCGTTGAAGCGAGGGCAAAGCTAATCACCAAAATCCCAAACAATGTCCGAAAGGAAAATGTCGGCGCACCTACGCCTTGCAGTGTGACAAAGCCATAGAACGCGCCAAGACTGCCACCCACGATGAATGCACCCATAAAGCCAAAATTGGCATAGGCTTCGGGTAGGAGTCCCCAGGCAATCACGGTCTTAAAGGTTTGCTGATAGGTTTGACGTTTGACATGAACGTTGAGCATATGGGTGCCCTCATGACTCCGAATCTTATTGGGAGACAGAAATCGTGGGAGCATGAGCTGCGGAATAATCGCATAGGTCGCACCATTCATCGTGGGATAGAGGCGCGGAATTTTATCTTGGGCCATCATGAGCATATGAATCACGCTCGATCGCTCCACAAATGACTCCTTCTTTTCCTTGGGCGGATCCCAGCGTTGTGGCTTGTCAAACAGCGTTGTCCCCGCCTGTCCGGCCCATTCGGCGAACCAAGCGGGGTATTCCCACGGTTGGACATGCTTCGTCACTGGCCCTTCCCAATACTTGTGCCGCATGGGATGTTTGCCGTAGTGCAGTGGCAGCAGACAGATTAAACCAATCACGAGGGGAATGGTGGGAATTTTGCGTCCGCCAATCACATAGGCGATCGTGGACATCAAAAACAACGTCAATGCGGTCTTCAGAATTAATGTGGCCGCACTGGTTAGAATAATTCCTGCCAGGAAAAAGAGCAGTAAACCCGATCGGAATCGCGTTAAATGACCACCCCCGCAACGATAGGATAAAACAAAGATACCCAATGTACTTAACCCAATCACAATGCCGCGAATCAGGGAAAATAAACTCGGCGGTAGTGGAAACCAGTCCCCCAAAAAATACATGTTGAAAACGAAGGCGGCTCCCAGCATCCAAAAGAAAAATGTCTCAGCAGGCTTGGATTGCAATGCCAAAAATGATTTCTCCACATCCCGCGCCCCTTTGACAAATTCCCACCAAACCATTGTCCCTGAACCCAGAAACGTCACGACCATGGCACTGGCATATAAATGCGCCGCAGGCGAATATTTCAAAACATTAGGATTTTCACTCAATAGTGGCAGGCAAAATGTCCAGAGATAAGTCAGCGAAAAAAACGGGAAAATTGGCATTCCCTTTACCTTGTTGGCACACCACAAGTACATCGGAAACATACAAGCAATGCCCATTAAAATTGCCCCGATCGCTGTCTGGGGTGCCACATGCAATAATCCTTTGCGGTTGCCGAGGAGCAATGCCCCGATGCCAAACCAGAAGACCTTGGTCATCTGATTTTTGGGTTGAGCAGCGGCGTTCATACGGCACCCATCGGCACACTATTCGCCACTTGTTCAACGGCCCGATCGAAGACTTCGCACATTCGCCGCGTCATTTCCCGTCCCGTATAGGGTGCAAAGGCTTCCCAATGAATCGCTAATGGCTGGCTCGGCTGAATGAACGCTTGTAAAATCGGTTCAATCGCGATCAGTTGATCCGTGCCATCGAAGGTTACAACTTCACCCGCTTGACAATCGCGCAGAATATCCACCACCGAACTATTTTGATGGAAGATTGCTAAAATCGGCTTCTGGGCCAAAATACAGGGATACAGCTTGGAAGCGGTATAGCTAGCATCATCGGAGCCAATCATCAGGATTACGTTGCTATCCACCAAAAGCTGCTGCGCCGCGAAGTAGGGAATCCGACTGGTATGCTCTGTCACCATATCGGCGAGGCCGCAGGCAGCCGCGATCGGTTCGATACTTTTGACGGCTAAATGGGGTGGCGCATAGCTGGTACCGACAAAATGTAGTTGCACCGTTTCCCAGGCAGCAGGATTGGCTAACCGGGCCGATTGAATTCCCGTGAATAAAATCCGCAAGGCACGATGCATATCCGCTCCGCCCCGTCCGACATAGACCCAATGCTGTCGTCCATCCTGGGGATCGAAAATCGGCTGTTTGACCTGAAGCTGAGGCAGTTGCTCAAAATCCTTTTCCGGCGCACCAAACGGTAAAATCGTAAATTGTTCTGGACGTAACCAGGCATAGCGATTTTTTAATACTTCGGGATAGGTCGGTGAAACACTGATGATATGCTGCACCGATCGCATTGCCTGTGGTTCAGAGCATCGGGCCAATAATTGGGTGATACCATATTTAAGGCGGCCTCCTGGTGGTTGGGGCTTACCTGTTTGAGCCTTGTGATAATCACTGCGCCAAGGGTCTTGAAAATCCAGCACATAGGGCACCCCAAACTTCTGCCACCACCGTTTCCCCAACAACATCACTGGGAAGATCGTGGTAGAAAAGAAGACTAGATCAAATTGCTGCTCTGATAGTAGCCGATCGCCGATCGCCTGCATCTGTGGCAAACAGCGCCAGCCGACGTTACCTAACCCCACCAACTTGGTATAGCGACTCGATAACGCATCCACATAAACGATCGGGACGTGCGGCGGTAATGCTTCGGCCAACATCGGGTCTTGGGGATGCGGCACATGTTCGGGTTTGACGGCCAATACCGTTGCTTCCCAACCAAAGGCTTCTAGGTAAGGCAAGGCCACTCGAATACGTTGATGATCCGGTGCATTCGTCGGTGGAAAATGCGGACTGATAATTAATACTCGTCGCCGCGATCGGGGTGAATTAGCAATCAGCATAGGGGGATGATGAATAAATCTCTTATCCCCTACGATATTTTATGCATGATTGCGATCGTGTTTGCGTCAAGGTATACGATAGAGTGACTCATATTGATCCACAATCACTCGATCAGAAAAATGCTGTTCTGCCCGTTCACGGCAATGCTGTCGATCGATGTGATCGAGTTGCCCCACGGCTGCGATCGCTTCCTCCACTGAGTTCACCAAAAAGCCATCAATCCCCGGTCGGACAATTTCTGGCAGTGATCCACGGGGCGTCGAAATCACCGGAGTGCCACAGGCCAGAGCTTCGGCAAAGACAATGCCAAAGGGTTCATCCCATTCGATCGGGACAATCATCGCCGCTGCTTGGCCAAGCAATTCATTTTTCTGTCGATCGTCAACGGGGCCAACGTATTCAATCCTATTTTGATCGAGATGGGGCGCGATTTGGGTTTGCCAATAGGCTTCGCCTTCGGCACTGGAGACGCGGTTTCCAGCGATTAACAACCGTCGGCCTGTGGTTTGGGCCACCGCGATCGCATTATGCACCCCTTTAATCTGTTCTAATCGACTGAGGAATACTAATGGCGCATCCGCACTCACTTGAGGCTGAAAGGTATAGCGGTTTAATTCAATCCCATTATGAATCCCCACCCAATTGCCGCCCCCTTGCCGTCCTTGCTGTGCAATATGCTCACTGCATCCGGTAAAGGTCAAATGATCACCGCCCAATTTGGCGGCCCAACCAACAGTACGCGCCGTGGGTTGACGTTGGTAAGACATCACTTTCGGCAAACGCCCCGGCAACAATGGTAGCAAATACTGTAATCGCGAGAAGCTATGCAACACATCCGGCTGAAATTGCTGGGTCGCCCGCCAAAGGGCAGCGGTATTAGCGATCGTATCCCATGTGGATTGCGATCGTAATCCCGGCCAGGGAAAATACTGATCAACGGCACAGGTGGAGTCGCGATGGGCGACTAAACCAACGGTATGGCCCCGCGCCTTGAGGCCCCGCGCAATAAAATCAATCACTCGTTCAATTCCACCGTATAAACTCGGCGGAACGGGAAGTTCGGGATCGGCTGTTAATAGAATTCGCATGGTGTTGGACTCAAATTAAAGGAAGTTATGCTGGAAGCAATAATGCCTCTGCTGCACGCTGAACCAAGCGATCGGCCTGGGTTTCCCAAGTCAGTGCGGCACTGGCTTGGATCGCCGCTTGTTTAGCGATCGCCAGTTGTCTCGGCTTCTCCACCCAATGGTTGATTGCTGTGGCCAACGCTTTCGGATCATCACTGGCAATCAACTGGCCTGCAAGTGGACAGGCTTGCATGACTTCCCGTTGACCCGCTGTATCGGTAGCAATCACTGCCAGTCCAGCTTCGAGATATTGGAATAACTTATTTGTGATCGTGAGATTCCGACTGGGAATTTTCGTTGTCTCTAAAGCTAAGCCAATATCATGTTCGGCAATGCGGGTAGGTAATTCCTGATTCGCCACTGGAGCGTGGATCAATAATCGATCGTGCCAACTCTCTGGTACCTGATTCATCAACCAAGTTCGGTACGCGGGCGGACAATTACCACGCAAATGGACTTGAATCGATGCTTGAACATCCGGAAGTGCTGCAAACAAAGTTTCTAATCCTCGCCCTGGCCCGATCGTTTGGGAAAACCAATGTAACGATGGCGTGATCCGATCGCGACGATCGTGCTTGGCAAAGGAATTTACATGCCCATAATTAAGCGGAAAAGCGTTATAAACCACCGTTGGCCTTCGAGTTTGATAGGCCGTTGCCATTGCCGTTGCCATGGTCTGCGACGGTACCAAACAATAGTGACAATTGCGGGCAAGTGTTGCTTCGAGCAATTTAATCCAAACGATCGGACGCTGGATTTGAGCCGCTGGTGACAAATCCTGGGAAAACCAGTCTTCAAAATCTACCCCGACGCGATAACCCTGTTGCTGGAGCTGATGGCCCACCCAAAGCCCTGCCTCCGAATGGACGATCGTCAAATCTGCGTGATAATTCTGGGCAAACCGCAGCATTGCTTTGGCCCCATAGCCCAACAGTGCTGGCGACAGAATTCGCGTCCTTTGGAATAATTGCTGGGCGAGTTTTGCCTGTATCCGAATCCCCGATCGTCGATATTGCTGTCGCCAATCAATGCCTCGGAAATCTAGCAAGGGCTGAAACCGCCAAAATTGCGATTGACCCAACGACTGAATTGCTGCACATAGTTGTTGATCACGATCGGCTAATGCCACATCAAACCATAAACCCACCACCAAAACATCATGTCCGGCGGCGGCTAAAGCGGCGGCTTCCTTTTGGGGGCGGGGGGCGGTGCAGAGATGTCCGCCAATTAGGATTAAGATTCGAGCCATGATGTGATTCCTGAGGTTTGCGATTGACGCAGTTTTTGCTGCTGTTGAATTTTCCAGCGACGATAACCGATCAAATAAATGAAGTACTGGATTTGCTTTGCTATCCGCCAACCGAAGCGTTTATTCAGCTTCTCGAAGGTAGGACTGCCCGATGGCGGTAGCGTCCAGCCGCCCAAGGCTTGTACTTGCTGTTCTGCCTGCTTTTGCAATGCGGTGACCGCTGGATAAGTTTCATAAATAAAGCGTTGAAACAGCATCGAGCAAACGGCTTGCGTCCTAGGACTAGCTTCCACTTGCAACAAATGCTGGGTACAAAGCGCGATCGCCCGATAGGCCGATTGATAAGCCGCATCCGATTTGCGATCGCTCAGACTACCCGAAATCCCCGATCGGTAAAAACTTCTGGCCCGCCCACAAAACTGAACACCCGCGCTCGCTAGAATCACCCGACAAAAGTATTCACCATCATCATTCAGGGAAAGACCTTCATCCCATTCCCCTGCTGCATCGACGACCGATCGGGGTACCAACCAAGCCGCCGGATGCATCATCAGATTGTCTTGCCAAGCCGCAATCAACCAATCCACTGGCGACAAATGCTGCCAGAGTGCATCAAGGGTAAAAGCGGCTTCCCTGGGGTGCTGATAGAACCTCGACCAAGCGCCAGAAGCGATACAGTTTGGTGGACTAGCTCGTAACAGTTGAATTTGCTGGGCGATCTTATCTGATGCCAGTAAATCGTCGGCATCAATAAACTGCATATAATCTCCCTGCGCTTGGCGGAGGGCATGATTACGGGCCGCCGCCGCACCGCGATTCGGCTGGGTGAATACCCGAACCCGATCGCTAACAAACGTTTGAGCGATCGCCAAAGTCTGATCCGTCGATCCATCGTCCACGACAATGATTTCGAGATGAGGCCAAGTTTGAGCCAGTACCGATTGAATTGTTTCGCTAATCCAATTGGCGGAGTTATAAGCTGGAATGAGAACGGAGACAAGAGGTTGCATGATGATTAATAACAGAGAGAGCTAAACCAAACAATTTTGCCAGCCATAGCGGAAATACCAGGGTTTGGAGTCCGCTACGTAGTGATGCATAATGGCTTGGGGCGTTTGAGCTTCGGCCTGACTTGGCATGAGGATATAATCCCGCGCTGGTGCGATCGCACTCGGCTGACGCGCAATTAACATCGCCGCGATTGCCTGTTCCTGGTAATAATGGGTGCCCTCCAACTCAATCATTGTCTTACACCAATATTCCAGCTCGTCCCAATCGATCGACTCACTTTGCAAACCACAAATTCCCACATTGATTTTCTCAGGGATGGTTGCCCCAGCTAATCGACACATCAGTTCATCTGAATAGCCATAGGCCGTTTCCACATCGACCATGTAGCAAGGCTGCTGCGGTGAGGCCAGCCAATTCGAGAGAAAGTCTGGCTGCCGAAAAAATAGCATGTCTGAATCCAATACCAACTTCCAGCCCTGGGAATTGACGTGAATATCGGTGAGCTTGCGCAGATTGAAATATTCCAACCGCCGCGATCGTAAAGTGGGAAACTGTGCACTTGGTAAATACTGATCTAACTTGGCCTCAGTCATCGCGGCTGTAATGATTTCGGCATCCGGGAAAATCCTTCGAATTGCCGCTGCATCGGACTCTGTCAAACTGCCATCGTCATAGATTACTGGACGCACATAAATCCCTGATCGCGTAATCAGCGAATAGGCACAAAAACAAGTCTGATACCAAAACTGTCGTCCACTGAGAAAGTAAATCCGATCGGGATTCGGTGTGGGCGTGAGCGGTGGCAATTGATGTGCCGCTGCTGCCATTTGGCGTTTGGCCTGTCGATCACCAATTTGATTGAGCACACCCCGTTTCAGTGATTTTTGCAACCGCCCCTTTGGTGCATAATAGCTCCAGTAGGCCAGTTTCCCAAGCAATAATCCCTTGGCAAGATGCTGGATTTGATTCAAGCTAGACATGGGCTATTCCACTCCTGAAGCTAATGCTTCGTATAGACCACAGGCTCCTCGCCAACGCACATAGGCCGCTGAATCACGCCAAGCCCCGTGAGCAAAAAAGGCTTTGACTTTACGTGGCAGCACTGTCCAAGGCGCGATTGGTGGCCAAAGTGCGATGTGATGTATGGCTAATACCTGTACCCACGATCGGGTGGCGGCTTCATTTAATCGGGCTAAATAGTCCCGCTCCAATCGATTCGCCGCAATTAAATGCACCACTTCCAAACTGGGGAAATACCCGACCCGCCAGCCCTGGCGCATTACCGTCAGCACAATATCGTTATCTTCCCCAGAAGTCAGTTGCTTCCCAGTTCGGCCTAAAGCCAAGCGGGCCACATTACCCTGCATTTGCGCCACATAAGCTCCAAATACCTCCCGCCGAATTGCTAAACCGATGCCCGCTGGCGCAAAATCGGGATAGACCATCGGTTCATCCGATCGTAAACCGTCACTCACCCGAACGAAATCCCCAAAATCCCGTAACGCCAAGACTTTATAGAATTCCGCCATCCAGGGTTCCGGGGCAATCTCGAACTGCGGCACTGACTTACCCCCGATCGCCCCCATTTGTGGATGCTGCTGGAAAACCCGCTGCACATCCAGTAAATAAGTCGCATTCAGTAAATTATCATCATCGACAAATACCAGAATTTCGCCTTGTGCCGCTTGAAACCCGCATAAACGCGCCGCCGTTAAACCCACTTTATCCTCACGGATAATCCGCCCTTGAGGATGCCAATCGATTGAATACTCCGACGCGATCGCCACCGTACTGGCATTATCAATCACAATGAGTTCCCAAGCATGGCGTGGCAAAACTTGCTGGGTGAGCGCTTCAAGCACCTGTTGCAGGTAATCTTGACGGGGATTGTGCGTACAGATAATCACACTAATTGTTGGTTTCATGGTATTTGGATCGTGCGGTAAGATGGCACTGCTAGACATTGATGGGCAATTGATGGGCATGACGCAGGATGGCGGCGCGATAGCTGGCTTCTTGAATTTGACCGATGTACTCCAAGTTGTAGTGGCTCAGGACACGAGCACGAGCGATCGCGCCATACTGCTGACGTAAGTGGGAATTCTGGAGCAGGTGGAGCATGGCTTGGGCGAGGGGTTGGGGCTGCTGGGGTGGCGTGAGCAGTCCGGCCTTCCCTTCAGCGAGCAGTTCCACCATCCCCCCAGCACTACTCCCAATTACGCCACGTCCGGCGGCCATTGCTTCCAGACAGACTAAACCAAAACTTTCCCAAATGCTGGGAAACACACAAATGTCAGTTTGTGCCAGATACTGCGGGATTTGATCGAGCGGCACGGCTCCAGTAAATTCGAGAGCATGGCGATAGCGACGCAGATTTTTGCTGAGATACTCCTGCATATTTAGATGATTGATCGGGGAAGGCCAAGCTGGCCCCACAAAGCGGAATTTGGCTGCCGGATATTGTCGTAGCACCTCAGGAATCGCCTGCATCAAGTCCAGAATGCCTTTGCGAATTTCCAAGCGACCAATAAATGTAATCCTTTGCGTATTGGTATCAAGGGGGATGTCGAGTAGCGCGGGGCTGGGGATGTAGGGATAGGGCACAGCATCAACTATCGCTGGATCAATTTGCCAGTCAGCTTGGACTTGACTCCCGATCGCTTGGGATGGGGCCGCAATGATTTGCGCTCGCAGGGCGTGATGATATTCGGGATCAGATTGCCGATCGTACATTGGCTGGGATGGTGGCAACTGGGGCCATTGAGCGCGACGTAGGGCACCCAGGATAAACCGCACCTGAGCGAGGGGGGCGAGTGGTGTGTATCCGACTCGATGCAAAATGTAGCTGGGCGTATGCAGCTTGATCACCAGCGGCAGCGCCGGAAATTGTGTGGCAATAACTGCGGCATCCGCCCCACAGTCGGGTCCCTCGATCACATCAAAATGGACGACCTGATGCCGTTGCGCAAATATCGGTGCAATTTCCTCGGCAAAGCTCGCCCGATCGCGCGGTTGAATCCGATGAACTTTCAGTCCCGGACTGGTTTCACAGCCAGAACGGGAAGGACTCGCCGCGAAGACTTCCACCTCATGTCCTCGTTGGACTAACATCTGGGCGGCTTGGCGGACATAGGTAGCAATGCCCCCGATCGCCGTATCCGGCGGATATTCATAACTCACAAACGCAATTTTCATCCGGTTATCCTCGGCTCACTAGAGTCGGTTGGTGGCAATGTAGTTCGCAACCTTGGGCCAATCGAGTGATGCCATGGTCGCTCCGATAGGCCCACATGGCATCTTGAATAATTGATGGCTGAACCTCAAATTGCAGCACATCTTCCGCCGCCAGATAGGTAATCGGATCGTTCGATCGATATAAGAAAATGCTCATCCGGTAAGAACCCGGAAACAGCGACATCCGGCCCAGGTGAAACCGAATACTCGCCTCATCTTTAAGCGCAAATGGCGCAATTCCTTCTTCGACTGTACAAAGGCTCGACACCAAAGTTCCAACGTCATCATAAATCTGCACCACCACGGCACAATCACTTAGCGGACTATGGGCACGGAGCTGAAGTCGCAGGCTGTAATCACGATCGAAGATCGGCGATTGGGTTGGACAGGCATCCACATCTTCCAACGCCACATCCGTTAACGCAATCCCGTAGCGACTCACCGTACTGATTTCACTTTGACTCGCCGTTGCGCTATTGAGGTAATGTTTTACTCCCGCTTCGGCGCTGCCCGAAAAGACGAGTTCCCCGCGCTGCAACATAATCGCCGAGTCACATAACTGGCGAATAGCGGCCATATTATGACTGACGAATAACACCGTCCGACCACCTTGGGCCACGTCTTTCATCTTGCCCAAACACTTATTTTGAAATTGGGCATCCCCGACCGCGAGGACTTCATCAACAATTAGAATTTCCGGTTCAAGATGGGCTGCCACCGCGAAGGCTAATCGCACATACATCCCTGAGGAATAGCGTTTCACTGGGGTATCGAGAAATCGCTCGACTTCAGCAAAGGCAACAATCTCATCAAACTTCCGTTGGATTTCCGCTTTACTCATGCCCAAAATGGCACCATTCAGGAAGATATTTTCCCGCCCCGTCAGTTCTGGGTGAAATCCGGTGCCGACTTCCAACAGACTCGCGACCCGACCACGCAACCCGATATGACCCGAAGTCGGTTCAGTAATGCGGCTGAGTAGTTTTAGCAATGTTGATTTGCCCGCACCATTGCGGCCAATGACGCCCATCCGATCGCCTTGCTTGATTGAAAAGTCGATATCCCGTAAGGCCCAGAACTCATCCGATCGAGCTGGTTCAACGGCCTTGCGATGGGCCGATCGCCAGCGCCAAATTTGTCTTGCCTGCGTCGATAGGCGATCGCGGAAAGATGCGTATTGGCCCGATGATTTTTGGCCGAGGTAGTAGCGTTTACTCAGGTTTTCAACCTGTATGGCAATGTCTGACATAGTGAATCATGGGAAATGAGGGGACAATTGGCGTCAAGCAATCATTAAATAACATCCGCGAACGATCGTTCATAGGCGCGGAAGTAGCGCACTCCTGTAATTAGCAGCAGCGAAACAAACACGATCGACAGGCCAAACCCCGGCAAATATAGTGGCGTATCGCCGCCCAGAATCGCCCAGCGGAACCCATCAATCACGCCCACCATGGGATTGAGATAGTAGAGCCAGCGCCATTGCTCCGGGACAATGCTGCTACTAAATCCCACGGGCGAGATATACAGACCAAATTGAATAATAAACGGCACCACGTAGCGAAAGTCCCGGTATTTTACATTCAGCGCCGACAGCCAGAAACCGGCTCCCATTGCGGCCCCAAAGGCGACTAGAATAAAAAAGGGCAAGGTAATCATGCGCCAACTCGGCATGAAGTGATACCAGGCCATTAGTCCCAATAGAATAATCCCTGAAATCATAAAGTCAATGAAGCTGACAATTACCGCGCTAGTCGGCAGGACTAAACGGGGAAAATAAACCTTAGAGAGTAAGTTCGCATTACTAATCAGACTATTACTCGATTCGGACAGGGAGTTGGCAAAAAACTGCCAGGGCAACATCCCCGCAAACACCAGAATCGGATAGGGGACACCTTGGGTGGGCAATTTGGCCAAGGTGCCGAATACCACCGTAAATACGATCATCGTTAGGAATGGCCGGAGCAAGGCCCAAGCGATCCCGATCGTTGTCTGCTTATAGCGCACGAGAATATCACGCCAAGCAAGAAAGTAAAATAATTCTCGATAGCGCCAGAGATCGCGCCAATATTGTCGATCGGTGCGACCGGACTCGATCGAGAGAAAACGGGAGGAGGAAGACATCATGTACACTATCAAGGTCGGAAACCCAGGAGAAATAACCTGATAGTCTTAAGCTGCCCACGGGATGTACGTGATAATGTATATGCAAATGTCTAAGATCGTCGCTCCTCCAGTTTCCTTGATTTTATTGCGTTGCCAGCAAATAGTAGGTCTGGCCCGCGATCGTCACTGGAATTTTTTGAGTGATGACCTCATTACTGGCCGCGATCGGTAGTTGAACATTAGAAATTATACCCATGGTATTGTTCAAGGGGATGGGGTTGGCAATATTGACTGCCGCTGGTTTGAGCCGCTCAATGTCCAGGCTGACAGGATGTAGGCCCGCTAAGGAATTCAAGGCAATTAGGAAGCTGCTCTGGAAATTTGCTGGTAAGGCGTTGCATTTAACCACAATTTCGACCTCGGCAAATTGTGTGTTGTAGAAGTTATTGGTGCGTGAGAGTTTGGCTAATAATTGGATTTTCTGGGTCAGGATTTGATCCGAGGTCAAGAACACGGGCAAAATATAGTAATCGGTCGTGTTCATCCATTGGGCACTGGGATAGATAAACGAAATTGAGTCCATTCCGTTGTTATTGAGCGATAGCGTGATCAAAATTGGGCCACGGGCATTTTTCAATCGCGCCACTTTCGATTGATAGTCGGCACTCAAGAGATTATTGCTCTCAGAATGAATTACTCGTGATGGAGTCGTTGTATAAATTTTATTGAAATACTGAGCTAACTGCGTGCTCTTAACTCCCACGAATGTTGGGAGCATCAGCATGACTGATTGTAAGGCACTAGTTGAGGTTGGCGCTTCTGGGGTATTAGCGGCCCCAACAGTAATTGACCAGTCAGTCGCAGCAATATAAATCGGACAAGCCAGTGTACTAAACCGCACTGGCTGGCTATAAATATTGTTGGTCAGCGTGAGATAGTTAACCCGATTCATGGCATCGCTGTAGGTGCGGCAAATTCGGCAAAGATTGGGATTAATCGAATCAAGGCTAAGATACACCATCCGAGGTAGATTCATCGAACCGCCTGACATAATTGTGACTGCCTGCCCCGTGACAAAGCCATGGTTATTGACCAGTGTCAGTGTCGAGATGGTAAAGTCGATCGCCGTAGCGGGCACCTCAAATTGCACAAATCCTGAGGCATCTTGAATAAAGTCATCAGTGTAGGCGAAGGCTTTGCGATAGCCAAAGAAAGATTGCTCAATCAAGGCATTTTTGCCCGTTGTGGCCAGATACTCATAGGGATAGCCACCCGCCGAGTAGTAATGTATCCGAGTGCTATCGCCCGCCGCGATCTTACTACCCCGGAGCGTGAACAAGGTGCCAGCCGCCACGGCGATCGCACAGCCCGCGATCGTTTTATTCGATTCAAACCGTACATGTTCGGCGACGACATTGCCTTCGCAGATCCCGGCTTGAATCAATCGCCCCGAGTGTTCCGAATTGTGGCCTGAGATGAGCGCGTGATTGGATGTCCCAGCAATGAAGAAATCGGTATATAGATTTTCTGTGGCAAAGCCGTTATACCACTTGAAGAAGCCGGGGTTGGCATAGACGCCGACATTATTATAAGCCATGGAGCAGTGACTAAAGATGATGTCATGACAGTTGAAGCCAGTGAGTACATAGGCAAAATTCGTATGGGTGACTCGAACGTCTTGGAGCACAGCTAAATCATTATTTTTGTCATATTCTTGTCCCGTATGATTGAAGAAAACCCCAAAATTGACGGACTTTCCGTTAAATACTCCCGTTTGCTGATAAGAAGTCAACAATAGTCGCGTCAACCGCAAACCAGTTGGGGTCGGGCCACCCAAATCATTGATCAACTCGATGAATCCGCTGGCTGTCGTCGTATTGATAATTTGCAGGTCTTTAATTTCGGTATTCTTATAGTTGGATAGCCGCATCACTGGCTTAGTGGCATCATTCCCCATCCAAAAAATCTGGGTGCGTTCTCCACTGCCCTGAATCACTAAATCGGTTGCACCGGAGCCATTTGCCCCCGTTGTTTGGACGATCGGTGGCGGCAGTCGCAGCGAATTTTTGATGTCATAGCGACCGGGGTCAATTTCTAGCGTGATCGATGGATTGTAAGAGTTGGCCCCGCCACTAGTGTTGTTATAGGCTAAGGTACAAGCGCGTTTAATCGCGAGATTAAACCGCTCGGAAAGGTCGGTGCCTTGAGCGCGATTTGAGACAATACCAAACCACAGCGTATGCAAAATGGCTCCATCAAAGGCGCGCACCCATCGACCAATCTGAGTTGGAGTCGTCACGCTCATGGGGGCGAGGACTGTACCCCCAAAGTCATCCGGGGCCTCGTCAATCCCGTCACCATCCCGATCGATGCCGATCGCCATTTGCGGCGACCAAATGAACATCCCGCCCCCATGGTCGCCTGGCTGATAATAGCCCTTGACATAAACCGCATCGAAGGTTGCGACTAGGCTCAGATCAACTTGACGTAGATCGTCGATCGTATTGACCGATCGTAAGGTCTCGATCGGTTGAACTGCCGTTTGCAGGGGCAAGTAGGGAGTCTTCACTTTGAATAACATGACTTAAATCCTGAGTAGATGCCGTTTTCAGATCGATTTAGTGGGAAGGAACACCAACGAAGTGGATACACTAACTGTCGATCGGGAAAATATCGGGTAGACGCATCCGATCGATTGTTTCCTATTTCTTTACGGTTGGTTCAGTAGGCTTTAATTTCAGAACCGCCCATTCCCATATTCCGTAATTAAGACCCATGCGACCTGTATTGATTACCGTATTGACTTTCAGCGTCACGATTCCCGCTCTAGCCGTAGTTCTTTCGAGCGTTCACCGACCGGATTTAACTGCCCAAGCATCAGGCTGTGCGGGCGATCAGGTCTTTCGGGTAAGCGATAATCGCTGCTATAGTTTGCAGGGAGAATAGTGATTCCGAGGCAATGGCTTGGGCCTAGCGGGATGTATAACTTGATGTATGAGTTTGTAAGACGTTGTGCAAAACGGTAGTGTTCAGGGGCACAGTAGAAGTGGATTAGTTGACGGCTCATTCAATCACAGGATGTCAACTCATTTTCCCCCATTCTCCCCCTCTTTTCTCCTATGCATCTGACCTTTCCTCGGACTTTATCAATCGGGATACTCGCATTTTCTGGATTAGTATTGATCCCCGAATCAACGATCGTGCCAAATGTGGCGATCGCGCAGACGCCCTATCCACCGACAACACCGACACCGACGCCGACGCCTGTACCTGTAGCACCGATTCCATCTACCGCATCACTCGGCCCGATGCCACTGATTCCATCACCCGCCGTAGCGGGTGATCCAGAGCAATGGGAAACGCCCGATCGACCCAATCATCAACCGCTCATCCGTCCGACAACCTATACGTTAGCGGTGGGCGATCGAATTAATGTGGCGATGGCTTCAGTGCCAGAATTTAGCGCGGTTTATCAAGTGATGGTGGATGGCCGCATTACCTTACCAGTGATCGGGCAGGTCGATGTCCAAGGCATGACGGAAACTGAAGCGGCTCAGCATATTGCCAAAAGTTACACGGATGCCCAAGTGCTGGTCAAACCCACAATTACCGTCGTGTTGGCGGAAATGAGTAATTTGCACATCGCCGTGTTGGGCGAAGTTAATCGACCGGGGGCTTATATCATGACCCCAGGCAATGGTGAACTGCCGACGCTAACTGAAGTCATCGACAAAGCGGGTGGGATCACCCAACAAACCGATCTCCAGAACATCCAGATTCGCCGACAACAGCGGCCCGGAAAAGAGTGGGTGATTCAAACGAGTCTCTGGAAACTGCTTACTACTGGTGATCTCAGCCAAGACCTGACGATCCGCGACGGTGACACGATCAAGCTGCAAGCGGCCGAGAATATCCCAATGGATGTGGCCTTAACGGTCGGCCGATCGAATGTGGCACCAGCCGAGATTCAAGTGAATCTGCTGGGAGAAGTTCTGAGTCCGGGACTCCAGGCAGTGCCGATCGGTACCTCATTGAATCAAGCAATTCTGATGGCGGGTGGCTTTACCAATCAGGCCAAGAAGAAATCGATCGAATTACTACGCCTTAATCCCAATGGCACCGTTTCCCAGCGAAAAATTGCCATTAATTATCAGCAATCGGTCGATGGGCAATTGAATCCCATTCTCCAAAATCGCGATGTAATTCTCGTCGATCGTTCCGCCGGAGCAAAACTAACGGACAAAATCAACAATTTCTTAGCCCCGATCGATAGCGTTTTTTCGCTGTTTAGATTTTTTAGTCCCTTTTTCACTAACTCACGCTAGCGATGAACCCCAAATTAGCGAATGAAGCGGTAATCACCAGTATCATGCAGAAACTGGGGTCACAACCGGCTACTGTGGCACTGCCGCCGTCGGTAGCGGCTCCGCCCAGTAACGATGATGAGCCGGTGGGCGAAAAAACCTGGAGCCTCGCCCGCATGATTGGGATGCTCCGCCGCAAGGCAATTATCATTGGGATTTCCTCCCTCGCTTTTGCGGGGCTGATGGGACTACGCACCGCCAAGGATATTCCTGAGTTTCAGGGGAGTTTTCGGTTGCTCGTTGAGCCAGTCGTGCGGGTTGCGCCAGTTTCCGATCAATTGACCGACACTAAAACGCCGCCGCCTTCCGATAAAGGACTGGATTATTCAACCCAAATTGAAGTTCTCTATAGCGGAAAATTGCTCAATCCGATTCTCCAGGAGGTCGCAAATCGCTATCCTGGATCGACCTATGATGCGGTAGTACCCAAGTTGAAAGTCGCCAGAATGGGTGAGACCAAAATCATTGAGGTTTCCTATACCGACTCCAACCCAGACAAAGCCCTATTGATTCTACAGAAGATCGCCAAAAGCTATCTTGAATATAGCCGTGACCAGCAACAGCAGGAGTTAAAACAGAGTCTCAAATTCGTTGAAGACCAGCTGCCAAAGATTCAGAATCGGGTGAATGAATTAAATAAAGCCTTAGAGGATTTAAGACAAAAACATAATTTCGTTGATCCAGATAAATATTCGGAGGATTTGTCAAAGCAAATCGTCGGGCTGGCCCAGCAGCGGCAAGCCTTGGAAAGTGATATTGCCGCAATGCAGCTGCGCATCGAAATGCTGCAACAGCAATTGGGTAAGGCGACGGCACTGAGTCAATCAGCGAAGTATCAAACCGTCCTGGAGAAATTTCAGGTAATGGAACAACAAATCGCGATCGAATCGGCCCGGTTTGGTCCCAATAGCCCCAATATCCAATTACTTAAGCGCCAACAGGAGAATATCGTCCCAATCCTACTTAAGGAAGCCGAATCCGCAGTGGGTGAGCAGCTTGCCGTCACCGAAAATGATTTGCAAATCTTGCTGGCACGCTATCGATCGATCACCCGATCGTATAATGGACTGAATCAACAATATGGTCAGTTACCCAATATTTCTCGACTATTTAACGAATTCAAACGTGATTTAGAAATTGCCACTGCCAGCTTAACGCGATTTTTGCAAACCCGCGACACCCTGAGAACCCAAGCAGCCAAGAATGATATCCCCTGGCAACTGCTCTCAGAACCGAAAGACCTGAAGTTGCAACCGGGAGCTAGTCCGATTAAAGGGATGGTTTCCGGCGCAATCACAGGCGCAATCATTGGCATTGCGATCGCGGTATTGATCGAGAAATTAGAAAACACATTTTATGTTGTTGATGATATCAAATATAAAATTCGGGTTCCCGTGATTGGGGTTATTCCGATTCATCCTGACTTGAAAGATAACTTACCAGGGTTGCATGTGGTTGATTTGCAACTAGGGGCATCGAGTAATCAGGCCGCACTAATTGTCAAGCCTAGCCCAGGTACACTAAAAAATTATATGACTGAACTTAGATCGGGTGAAGATCATATATTTGACCTCGATGCAATGACTTTAGCAATTTCGCAAGCCAGTACAAGTTCACCAGAAATTGAGTTAAGCCTTGATGACGTCTTAATTACAGTTGCGGGCAATGCAACTAGTTCTGAAAATAATTTAGAACAAAATTACTGGTTGCGGGAGTACGATGCCTATGGATTTATGGAGGCATTCCGCACCTTAGGGACAAATCTCAAACAGGTTACATTGCCAAGAAAATCTTTAGTTGTGACTTCGGCTCTGCCGCATGAAGGCAGAAGTACTACCGCAATTCATTTGGCCCAGGCGATCGCAGCCATGGGGCAGCGTGTTCTATTAGTTGACGCGCATTTAAGAAAAGGCAGTAGTCGCATCCATACGTTAATGAATTTGCCCGAAAGTCGTGGTTTAAGTGATTACCTTGCGGGTGATGCCTCAATTTTAGAAGTAATTCAGCGGTTATCTTGGGAGTCTAATTTGTTTGTCATGCCGTCAGGTACTCCCGCGCCTGACCCCACTCGACTACTGGCTTCGGAGCAAATGACCGAGCTGATGCATCAGATGGAGCAAAGTTTTGATCTGATTATCTACGTGACACCGCCTTTGATGGGGCTGGCTGACGTGAAGTTAGTTGCGGCCGAAGCGGGTTCTATCCTTTTAGTTACACGATTGGGCCGCCGTGGCAGTGCTGATGCCCTTGCCTATACGACTAGTCGATTGAAAGAGGCTCGTTTACCGATCGTGGGGATTGTGGCCAATGGCGTTCAGCACTATATCGTGGATCTCTACGCTTAACTAGTTGAAGCCATTCCTTTAGAAAATTGACTTATCCCAATAGTAAATAAAAAGTGATTTCTGACTATGTATATTTACTGAAAAAAGCGAAATTTTTGTGGAGATCGTCATGGAAGATTGGCGTTAATGCGAATGATGTGATCGCTGATTTCGATGAAACTGTAGCCATAAAGAGTTTAAGCAAGTGCACAATGCCGGACTCTTTTGGGGATAATAAAATACTAGGAGCTTCATGGGGTGAGGCTTCTAGTATTTACTTGCGAATATGGTGAAGGATTGTCAAAGGTAAGTGCTAACTTAGTAGCCGGATAATTCTCTGCTGTAAAACCGTCCAGTTAATGGGTTTGGTGACATAATCAATCGCACCCGCATCGAAAGCGGCGTTAATTGATTCCGGGTCATCCAATGCGGTGATCAGCAGAACTGGTAACGGCCTTACGGCCATTGCTACACCGCTGCGATCGTGGGTTTGCGACAGTGCTTGCACCTCACGACAACAGGTAAATCCATCCATTTCCGGCATCATCGCGTCGAGCAAGACTAAATCCGGCTGATGGGTTTGAAATAGTTCTAGGGCGATTTTGCCATTGCTGGCCTCAATCACCCGATATCCGGCTTTCTGAATGATGCTTTTGAGGATCGATCGCATGGAACGATCGTCATCAGCAATGAGTACCAAGGGGGTATCCGCCTGACTCACCTCCAGTTCCGGTAAAATCATTGGTGGTGCGATTAAGTGTTGATGCGGCTGCGCCATCAGTACCAGCGACATTTCCGTGGCTGTGACCGTAGGGAACAACTGATGCCCCTGGCCATATTGAATGCCGATTTCGCGGAGTCGGCGCAGCTCTTCGGCGGATTCAATGCCCTTGGCCATTACCTGCATGGATAAATCTTTGGAGAGAATGACGATCGTCTCTAACAGCTTGACGATTTCCGGATCTAAGCCAATTTTCCCAATCAGCGATGGCGAAATCTTGAGCGCGTTAATTTGAAACCGATGGATATAATCGAGGCTACTATAACTTTCACCAAAATCACTAATGCAGACATCAATATTGCGTGCTTTTAGTTGCAGCAGCGTTGCGGTGAAGGCCGAGGCATCGGCCATCGCTGCCGCATCATCGATTTCCAGTTGCAAACAAGTTGGCTCGATTTGATACAAACTGATCAGTGTGTCCAGTTGCATGATTAGCTCTGGGTGGTTAAATACCGTATGGCTCAGGTTGATTGAGGTCTTGAGGTTTGTGGCAATTCCCTGGGCCTGCCAGGATTGTCGCTGACGACAGACTTCGGCTAAGAACCACCAACTTAAGGATAAGCTCAACCCACTTTCTTCGACGCTGGCCGCGAATTCCGCTGGACAGATTAGTCCTCTAGTCGGGTGATGCCAGCGAATACTGGCCTCGATCGCGCTAATCTTCTGGTTGCCAAGATCGGCGATCGGCTGATAGACCACCTGAAAATTACTCTGCTCGATCGCTTGATATAGATCGGCATTCCGCACCACAGCCCGATGCAAAATGCGGAAATATTGCTGGCTAATTTGACCGGGCGTGAAATATTCCTGAATGTAGCGATACCCACATTTACCCATGTGATCGGCCATGGCACGATCGTTGGCCAAGTGACGGATAAATTCGGCCAATCCTTGGCCATCGCCATTGCGAAAAGCCGCACCACAGTTGGCATCAGACACCAATGCTCTTAAATACGAATGTGGCTCACAGATAATCGCGACGGGCCGCCCCGCACAAAGCGCCGAATAGAATTTACTGGGTGCCACCAAGCCTTCCATCCCGACATCCACACTGACGAGGGACAAATCACCCGCCGTAAGTGACAATGGCAAGACCGATTTAGCCTGATAAGGCAAAAATGTGCAGTTCGCTAGTCCCAAGTCTTGGATTTGCTGCTGCACGATTTCGCGCTTGGGTCCACCACCGACAAAGATGAACTCAACGGGTTCGTCCCTCAATACCTGGGCCGCCGCCAAAATCGTATCCATATCGTGGCAGCGACCCATGTTGCCAGAATAAAGCACCACGAACTTATTCACCAGATTATGCGCTTGGACAAAGGGATTACTGGCTTTGGCGATCGGCTGAATCCAAGTCGGATCAGCCCAGTTATGGATCACGGTAATCTTGTCGGCCAAATCCGGGTGGCGCTTGACGATGCGATCTTTCATGGTTTGACAGGGCACCACGATCGCTTCAGCCGTATCCCATACTTTCTTATTCACCATGTTCCAGAATTTGATCAGCCCGTGATTCTGATTGAGCACATCCAGCTCAACGGCCACTTCGGGATACAGATCATAAATCAGCGTGACGAAGCGGGTGCCAAATAGCCAGTTCATCAACAACCCCACCACTTGCAAAAATGGGGGTTCGCTAGTGAGGAACAAAATATCCCCCCGGTGTTTGCGCTGCCGTAAATGCCAAATCGTATGGGCACAAAACGCCAGACTTGTGAACGTTCGTCCTGCCCAACGTCGCGACCCACCGCGCAAAAAGTTCGATCGTTCGACCCAAACGTCACCCATGCGTTCCCGATCGGGAGCTTTCCCTTCGGTAAACGCATAGCCCGGTTGGGCCGTAAATACCTGGACATCAACCCCTTGCTGGGCTAAATTCTGGGCTAATTCATCCATGAATTGCCCCGTCGCCGCAAAGTCGGGCGGATAAAACTGGGTGATCAGCTTGAGCTTAAATTCGGAGGGCCGATCGGTAAAGCCTGTGGGTTCTGTCGTGGGCGACGATCGGAAAAGCGGTAATTGCAGGTGAATCATAATGTATCAATATTTTAGGTCTGGGCAATTCAATCTATAGCTATTTACCGATCGACGAAAAGTTTACTTGTGCCGACCGTATTTTCCTGAAGATCAGTTTGTGTCCCAAAATCAAACCCAAGGCAATTAGGCCCAAGCTACTATGAATCTCAAAGGGTACCGCAACAGTCTTGGCATTATTCAGATTAATTGAGCCATCTTGACCAAGATTGGCTGTTTGGAAAATACTCTGAAAATTTTTCCGGCCAATATCGACGGCAATGATGCCATCATTAAAATCATTATCACTACCTTTACCGACAATGTCCTCATAGGCCATAATCAACAGCGGATTTTCGGCATTCGGATCGGCGTAGGCAGCCCAAAACACTGGCCCATTGGGATTGAAAGGCGACGTTGGGTTGATCGCATAATTTGTACTGAGTGGTCGGGCAGCGGGATTGACCACACCATTCGGAACAACGGAGAAATCGACTTGGCTTCCGGCAGCAATATTGGCAAGCTGCACCCAATCACCTTTTGAGAGCGGTGCATTGGCGGAAGGAAGGATGCTGTTTCTTCCCGATAGATCTTTAAATACGATCGCTTGACTGAAGGTTTCTCCCTGAGCCGAAATATTGATGGGAGAGCGATAGCCCGCCCCTTCATTCAAAAAAGCCACCCGAGGTGCGTAATCTTCGACGAATTTGATCTTACTGGCATCAACTAACCACAGATTACTCTGGCTCAGGTTGACTGAGACGCGCTCTTGGGAAGCGAGAAAGTTATATTTGCCCAGATCGAACCAAGTCGAACCAGCGGCGTAGTTTTGAATTGGCCCGACTGAAAGGGTAGTCGTAGTATTATTTGGCATAGTCTGGGAACTCCAAAAACAACAAGGAACGATTTACGTGATTACCGTGCTTAATCATGGTGGGCTAGGATGGCATAAGCACCTCCTGGGGCCGGAAAATTACCGGAGTTGGGGCTGGCTCGCTGGTGGGGTGAATGTAGCGCGGCTTGATGGGCTGGGCCGGATTGCCTGCCCATATAGTCATTGGCGGCAACGATCGACAAGCCACGCTGCCAAGACTAAGCACCGCCCCTTTTCCGATCGTCACACCTGGCCCCACCACCGCCTGAGCCGCAACCCAGGCCGAATGTTGAATGACGATCGGTGCGACGCGCAAATCAAACTGCGGACTGCTCCAGTCATGATTGCCCGTACAGAGGTACACAGCTTGGGAAATGCAGACGTGGTCTGCGATCGTGATCAAAGCCAAATTGTCCAACCAGGCATTTTCCCCAATCCAAACGTGGTCACCAACTTTCAGTCGCCAGGGAAACTTGATCCGGACACCCGGTTTAATCCGGACTTGTGCCCCAATCACCGCCCCAAACCACCGCAAAATTGCCACCTTGAATCCTGACCAAGGCAGCCAGTAACTTTTGACTAAGGGGGAACCCAGGAAATACCACAACACCTGTTGCCACATTGCCGCCCCAGCGGAGTAGTCTTCTTGATTGTATTGTTCAAGGTTTACGACGTTCATTGCTACCAAAAATCCTATTGTTAATTCTGTAAGCTGCCTGTTCCGATCGGAATGCGGAACCAGTATGACCCGTAAAAATCCAGAGCACCGATCGCGCCATATCGCGGCCAATTCTCAAGGGAGACTCCTCCTCTTGTTGCGAGGGAACCGATACGGGTGTGAAGCGAATGCCCCGACTGCCTAGCACCAGTGTCGCGATCGCCGATGCCCGCGCCATGTGAAAATCAGAGGTAATTAAATACACGTGATTCACATGTTGTTGTTGCAACTGATCAACGATAGTCGTAAAGTTGGTGACTGTATCCGTAGCTTCGCGATCCTGCCGGACACGATTAAAATCGACACCAGCATCAGTGAAAAATCGCGCCGCATCGCGCTCCGACAATCCAGATGAAATCCAAATTTTCAGATCGCCATGGGTTTGGGCAAATTCGGCGGTAAATGCCTCCCGTGAGGTTGCACCACCCAGCGTTAAGATCGCTTGGGGTTCCGGGGCTTGAACGGTCACAATCGCCAAACGGACTGGTATATAACTAGTCAGCACAACGGCCACAACCACAACTGCCCGACGCAACTGTTTACGAAATTGATAGCGTCGCCAGGACATCCGATGTTTCCAAGCAAAAAAGATGGTCATGAGTCTTGATAAGATCAATTCATATGCTCATTGTTGGTTTAGTAAGTTCATCGATCGCGTCTAACTTCCCGAAGCGCTGCCGTATATTTTTAGCTATCGCCATAGTCAGATATTAACTTATACAGTCCTCGCTTAGGCTGGAGCTAAATCTGATTAAAATTTGCCATGAATCCCTCTCAAGACCTTTCCTCGACTCAGCCACGCGATTTTAGCGAAGCTGTTACACCAGAGACGACTGACTCGATCGCCAAATCGCCAACCACGGAAATAATTCCCGCATCGGTGACACTTATCCCCACGGGACTGAATCCAGTCAAAACCCTGCAAATTTTGCGCAGTATTGGTTATGGACTGTTATTGCTATCCTTTATTGACCTGCTGTATCTGATTTTCCCGCCAGAATTTACTAAGCCGGTTTGGGAATATCAAACGATCGGCGATCTCGTCCGCCTAATTCCCGTCCCAATGATTGCTTTTATGCTTGTATTCTACGGTGAATCCTTTGGTCGCAGAAAAGTTGAGCGGCCAATTATGGCGATTCTATCTTGGAGTACACTAATTTTTGGCGTATTCTGCTTGTTAATGATTCCACTCACAGTTGTCAATACCTTACGAATTGCGCAGTACAACAATGATCAGATTAATACTCAAGTTACTCAGCAAAAGACGCAGTTGAACAATACAAAAACCCAGCTTGATCAAGCAACGCCTGAACAACTGCAAAGCCTCATCCGTGTTCCCACCGAAAAGGCTGACAGCCCAACCAATACACCCAAAAACCCAGGAGAAGCCAAAGCTCAAGTACTGGGCAACATCCAAAAAGCCCAGAAAAAAGCCGACGAGCAAGCCTTCGATGCCCGCAAAAACGTGCAGCAAAATCTAATTAAGAACAGTAGCAAGATCATCTTAGAATCGTTGGTCGGCGGTTGCCTGTTTCTCTATACCTGGTTAGTGACTGACTGGGCGCGTCGGCGTCAAGCTGAGGTTTATGAGACGATCGCGGCGGATGGCACCGTTACACGTGTCAAAAAGCAAAAATCGCAAAAATCACGTCGCCAACGTCGTTAAAGTGCTTCAGTTCAGCAAGTGGAGTGATTACTGTGTTAGGCCCTCAGCTCAAACGATTTACGGCAAAACCATCATTTGATTATTGGCTTGCGGCGACGAGTGGATTGGGGTTGGTGTACCTCCATTTGCTGTTGACTTGGAAGTTTACCAATAATCTGGATCAGCTGCTACTCAGTCTGATATTTTGGGGCACGATCGTGCGGCTACTCTGGCAGAAGCGCACGAGTCTCACAATTCAGAGCGGTTGGTTGAGCGGCACGATCGGTAGTCTCTTGATGGGGCTACTGTTAAGCAAATCGATGTCACTCTTTCCCTCGGAATCAGAATTCATCCGGCTGTTTCCCGGCTTTGCGGGATTAGCACTAGCGCTAGTCACTACGGGCTGGAAACTATCCTTGTATCGCCGTGAACTCGCGATTGTTGTGTTCTTAATGCTGCCGCCAGGGCTATTAGGACGCATACTAGAATTAACGATTGGATCATCCATTCAGAAAATTATCGCTCAGAGTGCAGCATTCGTGATGCATTATTTCGGGGTCAACTTAATTGCCCAAGACATCACAATCTTCTTTAAGATTGGCGCAATCAAAGTTGAATATGCTTGTACGGGGATTCCAATCTGGATCTTACTTTTCCAATTATCCGGTTTAATCACTATTGGGATGCGCTTAAAGCTCACTGAGCTAATCGGTATACTGATCATCGCAACTGGTTTGACTTGGGCACTCGCCACGCTGCGAGTCGTGATTATGGCCACCGTCATGACCCAACCAGCCAGCTTTGAATATTGGCATGGCACGGCGGGGGGACAGATTTTCTCGACGATCGCCATTGTTTTATTTGCTTTATGTTGCCAGCGTCTACCCTCGATCGCCAAATCACTCGCATAATGAAATTTCTATACCAGCTAAGCAATCGTCGTCGGTTCTTCACTTGCCTCACGATCGGAATAGTTAGCTGTATTCTCAGGGTTTCGTTGCAACCCCTTGCCGCTGATCCAGTGAGCCGCCTCCGCGCCGAAAATTCGCCGCCTCGGATTAACCGCTTACTTTCCGGCTGGCAGTTATCGGGGCAAGTCGCCATCCCTGTGGAATTGCCACAGTCGCGGTACGATCGGATTATTGGCGGACAGCGCTATAGCTATTATCAAGGAACTCAAAAGCTTACAGTTGATCTGAGGGATGTCCAAGATACCTCAGGTGAGATTGGGTTACTTCGAGATAAATACTTAGTCTCACAATCGCTCAACCGAAAACTACGGCCACAAACACACAATATCAAGGCTGGAAGCTATCAGACTTTAGTCGAGAATGGACAAACAACCATCCATACTTGCCTCAGTGCCAATGGTCAATTCTCTACTACCGCCAATGAATTTCGTCAAAATGGCTACCGTCAAACCTTGGAACTCCAGCAGTGGGGCGGTTGGCTCCTTGGCCATCATCCGCTCATCGCAAGCCACTGTTTCTGGATTCAGATGACAGTCCAAGGCATATCCCATCAGCAAATGGAGCAACCAGACAAGCTATTCTCCGATCTGCTCCAAGATTTCGCTTCCCAAATACGATAGATTTTGTGGTGCTAGGTAATACTGGCGCACGTCAACGTCAAATTCCCAAAATCACCCATGGGATTACCTGAGGCGTGGTGATTGCTGCTCGATGATGACTTCCGCAGAGTAACTACTCAGCCTTAAAATATAAAGTTGATTTTTCCAGTATGCGGCCCGTATTGGCTAGAGTGTAAAAATGATCAATCAGTCAGGCGAGGCCAATAGCTTGAAACGGGAACCCCCACTGAAAATTAGTCGTGAGGAAATCAGGGCCGTTTACGCCGAGGGGGAAGCGGCCGTGATCGCGTTGGTGGAAAGCCTGGTGGCGCGGATTAATCGTCTGGAAGCACGGGTAGAAGCGTTAGAAAATCAACTCAGCAAAAATAGTCGCAATAGCCGTAAACCGCCGTCGGGTGATGGGTTTGGGAAACGGACAAAAAGTTTACGTGCGCCCAGTGAGCGTCCCAGTGGTGGGCAACCGGGACACCCCGGTACGACTTTAGAATGGCGGGATGCGCCCGATGCGATTGAAATCCATCCGGTGTCGCAATGTGCGGGATGCGGCGCGTCGTTGGTGGGGGTGGCGGTAGCCGATTGGGAATCGCGCCAAGTGCATGATGTGCCGCTGATGACAGTGTCGGGGACGCAGCATCAGTGCGAAGTGAAGTGCTGCCCGGACTGCGGGGGATTAAATCGGGGTCAATTCCCGCCGGAAGTGATGGATGCGGTGCAATATGGGGCGAATCTGCAAGGGTTGATGGTGTATTTGATGGAGCTGCAACTGATTCCCAGCGCGCGCGTGTGTGAAATGTTGAGCGAAGTGTTTGGGGTGTTGGTGTCGGAAGGGACACTGTACAACGTGCGGTCGCGCTGCTTTGAGGCGTTAGCGCCCGCTGAACAGGAAATTAAGACAGCGGTTCTAGCGTCGCCAGTGATTCATCTGGACGAAACGGGCTTTCGGGTACAGGGCAAGCTGTGGTGGTTACATGTCGCTTGCACGGATGGGCTGACCTTTTACTTCGTCCATACCCATCGCGGTCAAATTGCCATGGATGCCATGGGTATCCTGCCCCAGTTTACCGGGATTGGGGTGCATGATGGTTTGCGGAGCTATGCCCTGTATGCAATGCTGCATGGTCTGTGCAATGCCCATCATCGGCGGGAATTAATCTTCATCGTCGAACGCTACGCCCAAACCTGGGCCGAGGACATGATCACCCTCTTGGTTGCCATGCATCAACGGGTGAAGGTGGCCCAAGCCGAGGGCGAAACTGCCCTCGCACCAAATGACTTGACCGGATTCATCCAGCAATATACCGATATTCTCCAACGCGGTTTCGATGCGAATCCCCCGGAACCGATACCCGAAAATCCAGTCAAATCACGCGGGCGGCCCAAACAAAGTCCGGCCAAGAATTTACTTGACCGACTCAAATCCCAGCAGGATGCCGTCTTACGCTTTATCCATAATTTTGACGTCCCCTTTGACAATAATCAAGCGGAGCGCGATTTGCGCATGATGAAACTGAAGCAGAAAATATCTGGTTGTTTTCGTTCGGAAGACGGTGCCCAGATGTTCTGTCGCATTCGCAGCTACCTTTCCACCTTGAGGAAACAGGGGCGTAATGTTTTAGATGCCCTCGTTCAATTATTCATGGGCCATCCCGTTTCCCCTATGCCATCGGCTGAGTAGTTACAATTGGAAAGTTATCTGAATCGGATTGAACAGGCGATGGGCTGGCTGGTCATCTTCGATCGTCGCCAGAATGCTTTGCCACTCGCCGAACGCCTCAAAACTGAAATTACTGAAACTGCTACTGGTAAGAGAGTCACACTCATCTATGCCTAGCGTCAGTATTGAGTGACTTGTGCGATCGATCATTTTGGGGAGAGTGACAGTCTCCTCGATGATTCATGCTGCCTAATCTGAGCTGCGACCATATGGATAAATTAATCGGCTTGGGAAAGTGGCGGATCCGGCATCTCGCAGTGTGGAACCAGATTTCTAGATGAATGGTTTCTAATGATGACTTATGGCAATGACGGATTCAGTATTCTATGGCATGGAAGATGACGGATCCGACTTTCTGCTGTATTTGAGCTTGTACTCAACTACTCAGTTCATTGATTTAGATAGTTCAAACAAACTGATTTAGTGAAGGTGACAAAAATGACTGTGTTTGACGTGGAGATGATACTTGTAAAGTCCTGACAGCAGGCAGTTGACAAAATTGATGGACTTCCACTGGTGTGGAATGTGCATTATCGTTGGGGTAAGATTGGGGTAACGGATTTTCGTAAACCGTGAAAGCACTGAAAAATAAGGCTTGATGGTGGATTGAAAATCCACGTGTCCGGAGTTCAAATCTCCGTCCTGGCATTATTCGTTTCGATTTCGCCTGTCCCGGCTGGGATGGGCGAATTTTGTCTTTGGGGCGGGATGAAGACTGGATGAAATGGGCGGGGAAGCGATCGGATTTTCCTGATGGGTCTATCTTGGGACGTAGATTGTTGTGTTTATGATCTTATTTTTAGTCGCTTAAAGTAACTCGCCAATGCAGGTAGTGCAATGACCCTAACGAATCAACCCCAGAATTACTCCCAGGATCACCCCGAGTTGCTGATTCGGGCGGGTCAGGTGGAACGGCAATATTGGAAAGACCTGTGGAAGTATCGCGAACTGTTTTACTTTTTGGCTTGGCGGGATATTTTGGTGCGCTATAAGCAGACGACGATCGGCTTTGCTTGGGCGTTGATTCGGCCCTTTTTGGGGATGGTGGTGTTTTCGGTGGTGTTTGGGGGGATTGCGAAGTTGCCGTCCCAGGGGGCACCGTATCCAATTTTGGTGTTTGCGGCGTTGTTGCCTTGGCAGTTTTTCTCGAATGCGCTGAGTGAATGTAGTAATAGTTTGATTAGTAATGCGAATTTGATTTCGAAGGTGTATTTTCCGCGTTTGATTGTGCCGACGAGTGCGGTGATTGTCAGTTTTGTGGATTTTATGATTTCGGGGGTGATTTTGTTGGGGCTGATGGCTTGGTATAACTTTGTGCCGAGTTGGCGGATTCTGACGTTGCCGGGATTTATTGCCATCGCCTTTGCGGCGTCGATCGGGGCGGGGCTATGGCTAGCGGCGTTGAATGTGGAGTATCGCGATTTTCGCTATATTGTGCCGTTTATTGTGCAGTTTGGGTTCTTTATCTCCCCGGTGGGCTATAGCACGAGTAATGTGCCGCAGGAGTGGCGGCTGTTGTATTCGCTGAATCCGATGGTGGGGGTGATTGATGGGTTTCGCTGGGCGATCGTGGGGGGGGAGTCGGCGATTTATATGCCGGGATTCTTGCTTTCGACGGGGCTGGTGGGGCTGATGTTGGTCAGTGGGGTGTGGTATTTCCGCAAGATGGAGAAGCGGTTTGCGGATGTGATTTAGGATTGGGTGGGTCGGATGAAGACGGACAAGCTGTTTTATCGATTTGTGGCCATTGAGCAATTTGGGGCCAACTTTGGCTTTGCTGCGCCTGCTGGTGGTGCCCGATGCGGTGGTGGCGGCGGATGCGAAAGCGATTTTGGCGACGGCGGATAGTCAGGCAGAATTTCTGCGGGTGTTGGATTTGGTCGAAGCTATACTGATAAGTAAGTTACCGTCGTTGAGCATTGAGGAGATTAAGGCGATGTTGGATTTGCAAGATGTGAGTCTGAGCGAAACCCAGTTTTTCAAGGAGGTGTTTCAGCAGGGAGAGGAGAATTTGATTTTGCGGCAGATCGGGCGGCGATGTGGAGAGATTCCGATCGAGCAACAAACCCAGATTCGATCGCTGTCGATCGCGCAACTCGAAAATCTGGGTGAGGCGCTGTTGGATTTTGGGGGGATGGCGGATTTGGTGGAGTGGCTCAGGGTGAATGTGGATGTGTGAAGCGATCGTTAAGGGTTGGTGAACTGGATGGGGTCGATCGAAGATTTTCCTGATGGGCGATGGATGGGGTTGTATGCTGGTAGTGTGGCGCTGATTATATTTTGACTGGTTATTGATTTTTGATTCTAGGCTGACTATGAGTGACTCTGTAATTCGGGTAGAAAATCTGGGTAAGTGCTATACATTGAGCCATCAGCAGCAGGGTGGCTATAAGGCGCTGCGGGATGTGCTGGCGGATGGGGCGCGGAGCGTGGGGAAGCGGCTGTTGGGCCGGGGGGAGCGCTTGAAGCCGAATGAGGAGGATTTTTGGGCGCTGAAGGATGTGAATTTTGAGATTAAGCAAGGGGATCGGGTCGGGATTATTGGTCGCAATGGCGCGGGTAAATCGACGCTGTTGAAGATTTTGAGTCGGATTGTGGAGCCGACGACGGGGGAGATTGGGATTCGGGGGCGGGTGGCGAGTTTGTTGGAGGTGGGGACGGGGTTTCATCCGGAGCTGACGGGGCGGGAGAATATTTTCCTGAATGGGGCGATTCTCGGGATGGGGAAGGGTGAGATTACGCGGAAGTTTGATGAGATTGTGGCGTTTGCGGAGGTGGAGAAGTTTTTGGATACGCCGGTGAAGCGGTATAGTAGTGGGATGTATGTGCGGTTGGCGTTTGCGGTGGCGGCGCATTTGGAGCCGGAGATTTTGATTGTGGATGAGGTGTTGGCGGTGGGGGATGCCCAGTTTCAGAAGAAGTGTTTGGGGAAGATGGAGGATGTGGGGAAGGAGGGAAGGACGATTCTGTTTGTTAGCCATAATATGAGCACGATTCAGACTTTGTGTTCGCGTTGTTTGTTGATGAAGAATCACACCATTTATGCGGATGAGACTCCTAATAGCGCGATCCGCTTATATCTTGAGGATGCAGCGGCGACGATGAGCTTTTCCCGTAGTCCGCAAGTATCGGGAAAGCCGACGTTGATTGCTGGCCAGGTGGTTGAGGATATTGATCGAGTTGTGATTACGGTTCAAGTTTCATCTGATACTGATAAGCTTGCTTGTTTGGAATGTCAATTATTAGATGAATTAGGTGGCAGTGTTGGGTTTGGGGCGTTAGGAATGTTTGATTCGGAGAATATGCTATCCCTGAAACAAGGTGTTACAGAAATCACCTTTAGTTTTTCAACTGTGTATCTGGCAGTTGGAAACTACTACATCGACTTGGATTTAACAGTTCCAGGTGTTGAGTTCTACGACCGTGCAGAAAAGTGTTTAACGGTCGAAATTCTACACGCTTCACGAAATATCTCCGGCAAAGTCTTTCGCAGTTCTTGGGGGCGTGGTTCACTAGATCTTGCCTTGCAAAAGTCGCAATTGCCATGTGCGATGGTTTCTTAAACGCGGCTACCCAAATGAATTTGACTCAAATATTATGCAATTAATACCTGCTTGGCGTAGTCGGAAGGATCTAGATATTGTTTGGCAGGCTTTACGGAAATTGCCCCGTGATGCAGGGCACGACTTTAAGGAAATAGTTAGGCATATATTAATCAATCTCAGCAAGTCAGCATTGAGCGGTTCTTCTTTCTATAGAACTGCAAAAGAATATGGTGCAAGACTAGGAGTAGTTCAAACTGGTGGAGAAAGTGGAAATAGTGCTCCAAATTTTCACCTTGGGGTTCGCTCTGATTGCTCTTTGAACTCAGTAGAGAAACCAATTATCTTCATCTCTGCCTGTACCAACCCTCAAATTCCAGGTGGCTGGAAATATAGTGGCGGTATCAAAGAATATCACTGTTTAACTAAGCTGCTGAGAGCAAAGGGATATCAGGCTTACATCGTTACTTATGATGGCAGTTACGAACCATGGCTGATCGAACATCAACCCTGTATTTCATTAGCGGAATTTCTGCAAATTGCTAAATCACACAGTGATATTCGCTGTGTGACATCTTGGGCGGAGGCTGGTGCTTTTATTCGTGAATGTAAGCAGCTTTATTTTTGGGATATGGAACTTGAGGCGACGGATAAGGGGCACTATACCTTGTTGGCGAGTCTTTATCGGCGGAAGATTCGTCATTCTGCTGGAATCTCTTGTACGATTCAGGCGTGGCATATGGCTCATTTTGATCTGCCCTGCAAGCTTTTGCCAAATTTAGTGGATGATGCAATTTGGTTTCCGCAGCCTGAGCAACGTGTTTCCCAACGTGTGGGTTATATGGATGAAGGCCCTCACACAGTGGCATATCTTAAAGTGATTCAGGACTTTGTGATTGCTCATGGCTTGGCATTAGAGTTTACTCAATTAACTGGGCCAGAGCGAGACATTCTCACCGGGATGCGTTCTTGTGAAGTTTTTTTAACGATGAATGACGGGAAGAATGATCTTTGGGGAGAAGGTGGCCCGCTGCCGCCTCTGGAAGCGATGGCTACAGGTTGTGTGCCCATCGCGTTCGATTTACTTGGCCCTAGACAAATTATTCAGTCTGGTTTTAGTGGGATGATTGTGCCTCGCTATCGACCTGATTTGATGGCTCAGGTATTGGTCGATATATATCGCATCCCTGGTGAACTTGAGCGCTTGCGCCAGAATACGATCGCGTTATTTCAGTCATGTCACACAATGGAAGCACGATGGCCTTTTGTTGTGGATTTTCTCGATTTGTAGCGATATTTGTGAGTGATGATCGCCCTGGATGAATCCACGATGCGCTCCGAGCAACTAATGGCACTGACACCCACCTCGCCAAACTCTACCGCTGCGCTCAAGCCTTCATCTATCCCTCCCTCTACGAAGGCTTCGGCATCCCACTCTTCGAAGCAATGGCCTGCGGCACAGTTGTCATTGCGGCGGATTCCTCTAGCATTCCTGAAGTCGTCGGTGATGCCGGAATTTTATTCCCACCCAAAGCGGCGGGGGACTTGGCGGATATTATGTTGCAGCTACTTGATTCGCCCAGTGAGCGCGATCGGTTGATTGCGAAGGGGGGCGATCGGTGTCGGCAATTTAGTTGGGATAAGACGGCGGAACAGACTGTGGCTGTGTATCGATCGCTCCTCTGACGCCTAAAATGGCCCAGAACTGTCGCACGATCGCCCTCGCTGAATTATAGTATTAAGCAACAGACCGATCGGTACATTGCGCTATACCAGAGCTTATTGGCTTGAGGGAGGGGCGTTCAATCGGTCGTCAGGGATAGTCCAATCCTCGATCGACAAGCCCTCAATCCGGCCAAAATCCGATCGGTTTCGGGTCAACACCACCGCTTGATTGACCAACGCGACCGCCGCAATCTTCAAATCCATTGGCCCCAACCTTGGATACAACTTCCTCAATCGCTGTGACTCTAGCGCCGCCGCTGCATCAAAATCGACGATCGTCATGCGGCAATAATTGTGCAACTGCCGTCTTAACTCTTTATATCGCCAAACTTGCTGCTCAACCGTTTTTGCCTTCGCAATATGGCTCAACCAACCGCGAGTCTGCTCTTCATAGCTAATGATACTAACAGCCACCTCCACTCGATCAACGCTAGCCAGTCGTTGCAAAAGCAATTCTGCCGTCGCCCCACCGCGATCCAAAATACTCAAATGATCCGTATCAAGAATATACATCTACTCATCCAACGCCGTTTCAATGACCGATGTACGATATTCACGCCCCAAACGCATGGCCTCTTCATAATCAGGGTTATCGGCAAATGTGCCCGCAATTTCTTCCCACCAGGGCTTATCAGGTGAAGGTTTATCCATCTTAATTTTCAGCCGTTCAACCTCAGCCTCCAAATCGGCTAATCGTTGTTCCAATAGCTTTGGCATGAGCGTCATCTCCCACGATCTTTACGTCCATCTATTTTAGCCCAAAAAATCAAGGCCCGCGACCGTGTGCCCATCCTCCCGCCAACTCGTCGCCACAGCCTGAGCGATACCCGCAAAGGCGGCGACCTCATCCATAAGCGCCCGAAGACATCGAAGACTTCCGCCACGGCATCATCGAATTACTCGAAAACTCAGCGCAACATCATCAAAATGGCCCAAAACTGTTGCACGATGCTCTACGAGCGACTAACCGTCAACGCCCTCGCTGAATACCGCATTGAGCAACAGACCGATCGGTATATCGCGCTATATCAGGGCTTATTGGGGTGAGGGATGGGGGGCCGATCGTTGCCCACACAGATTCACAGTATCGGAATGATTGCGCGATTGCATCCGTTCTAATTCTGTCTAGCGGATATTTGCATTTTTTCAATATCAACGATCGCGCCAATCTTTGTAAGAAAATCCATCCCTAAAAGACCATCAATGCCAGAGCTACGAGGCAAGTCCAGAGCAATGACTTCAAAAGATTGAATGTTCGTGCCTAAGCAATTAAACCAGGAAATTTCCACAATAGGCACCTGAAGGACTCCTCCAGCCGCCGCAATCCGAACTCGACGCAGCGGGTTCTCAAGGTCATAACCACACTCCTCCAAAAGCGCCGATGGTAAAACGCTACTTCTCGCACCCGTATCAACCAAAAGCCTGACCACATTACGGCGATTGTCTCTACTCCCAAAAGCAGCGCGGACATAAAATAGGTAATCCCTTCGCTCGACGGAATAGATCATCACTTGACTCATAGAATGAACACCATATCTTCTGGTACCTTGACAAAACATTCGATCGCAATATCTCTGCCATTGGCTTGAGAGACCGCGTGATAGACAACATCGCGATCGCTAGAGTGAGCTAGCACTTCGCCAGTGATCGGGATAAGGTTATGGTCAATCTCGTTGTATGCGATCAGCACCCATTCGCCGTCGTATCGATGGCGTATTTGTTCTAGGGTCAGGATTTCAGGGCTGATGGTGGCCATGGGTATACTTACCTCGATCGGGATTGTTCCATTCTAGCGCACCGGCTCCCGCCGAAATCGGCTACCTTGCCTCCCCCGAAGACACCACCGACTTCCGTAACGGCATCATCGAATTACTCGAAAACTCAGCACTAGGTCATCAAATGGCCCAGAACTGTCGATCGATCGCCCTCGCT
This sequence comes from Cyanobacteria bacterium VAR_4_metabat_243, assembly GCA_031415035.1. GTDB lineage: Bacteria > Cyanobacteriota > Cyanobacteriia > Leptolyngbyales > Leptolyngbyaceae > Romeriopsis. Next base: position 56,437 of record JANOQX010000094.1, on the reverse strand, counting down.
GAATACCGCATCGAACAACAGACCGATCGGTACATCGCGCTCTATCAAGGCTTATTGAGATAGTAGACTTGATCTATCTCGGGAGGGATGCCGATCCAGAATTGATTCAGTGCTAAAATAGTGGTTCATCCATCGAGCAATACAACACCGATCGGGAGAAGTCTAGCCATGGTTGCTGCACCACCAAAAGCCGCCCCGCCACAACCAATCGCCCAACCACCGAGGGGAGAATTATCGAGTGTCTTACTTCAAGGCATTAGCTGGGAAACTTACCAATCCCTGGTGCAGGAACTTGAATCCCAGCCCAACAAACGGCTCACCTACGACAATGGACTGTTAGAAATCTTCATGCCACTTCCGCCTCACGAAAGTTACAAACGCTGGACAGGGAGATTTGTGGAAACTTTAACGGAAGAGTTGGATATCGAAATTCGCAGCTTAAGTGCTTCGACTTGGAGTCGCAAGGATTTGGCAAAGGGACTCGAAGCCGATGAGTGCTACTACATTCAAAATGAATCCGCCATTCGGGGCAAAATGTCAATTGATCTAACCATCGACCCACCGCCCGACTTGGCGATTGAGCTACGCTCCGCTAACGCGACCGAAATTGACATCACGAGTCCCTCGCTGCCACGTCTTCCCATCTATCACGCCCTCGGAATACCTGAAGTTTGGCGGTTTGACGGTACAAAAATGCACATACTTGTCCTCATTAATGGGAAATACGAAGAAGTTGTGACCTCAATTGCCTTACCAATCGTCACCCCCGAAATTCTGCAAACCTGGCTCACCCAAGCGACAACGATGGGCGAAACGACTTGGGCTAAAGCGCTCCGCCGCTGGATTTGCGAAACAATCGTGATCGGCTAATGGCTCACCGACCAAGCCCGCGCCAGTATGCTGAGTCGCTTCCCCATCCACCACATTCCCAACGGCATCGACACCGATATTTATCAACCGATCGACAACGCCCAATGCCGCCAAGTCCTCAACATCCCCGAAGGCAAACACGTCCTCATGTTCGGCGCTGCCAGCCTCAACGACACCCGCAAAGGTGGGGATCTTTTGCACAAAGCCTTAATCGACCTGCCTCAAAGCCTTATCAAGGGTTATTGGGATAGTAGACTTGATCTATCTAGGGAGGGATGCCGATCGGTAATTCCCCAATGCTAAAATATAGGCATCCAAGCATCGCAAACAGGAGATTCAGTTGATGTCCCAGCCCACCCTCGATCGTGAAGAAATCGCCGACAGAGGCCACAAGATATACGACCAAAACCTCCGCACCCAAGTCGAAACTGCCGCAAATATTGGCCAAATTATCGCGATCGACCTCAACACGAGTGACTACGAAATCGACCCCGACTTACTTACTGCCTGCGATCGACTCCAAGCCAAACAACCCGATACCATCACCTGGGCCGGGCGTATCGGCTATGACGCCGTCTACGCGATCGGTGGCACCTTAATTCGAACCGCAGAATAATATGATGCATGGTACGGTTATTGGCCTACAAGCGCGCATGAGCATCATTATTTGCTCGCCCAAGCGTGGCGAAGTCGAAATTGAATGCGTTATTGATACGGGCTTTGAAGGTTTTCTCACACTTCCACCCGCTGTCATCGAACAGCTTCAATTGCCCTATGTGGCACCGATCGATGCGAATCTGGCTGACAATTCTCGCATTGTCACTAACGTCCACCAAGGCATTATCCTTTGGCATCAAGCAGAACGTGTTATTCCCATTCTTGCTATGGGACGCCGCCCGCTCATCGGCACAGCACTCCTCGATCGCTATCACCTCAGCATTGATTTCTGCCCCAGCGGCACAGTCCTCATTGACGACATCATGTAGTTTAGTCGCCCTCGCTGAATACCGCATTGAACAACAGACCGATGGTCTACGACCGACGGTCGGTCATCGGTACATTGCGCTCTATCAGGGCTTATTAAGACAGTCAGCTCGATCTGCCTAGGAAGGGATGCCGATCCAGAATTGATCAGTGCTAAAATAGTGGTTCATCCATCGAGCAATACAACACCGATCGAGAGAAGTCTAGCTATGGTTGCTGCACCACTACAAGTCGCTTCGCCACAACCCATCACGACATCTTCCGGGATCTTACTCCAAGGCATTAGCTGGGAGACCTATCAGTCGCTCGTGCAAGAACTTGAATCCCAACCCGGCAAACGCCTCACCTACGACAATGGACTGTTAGAGATTTTTATGCCGCTCCCGCTGCATGAGAAGAATAAGAAGTATCTGGCGCGACTGGTCGAAATCATCACCATGACATTAGGCATCGAGATCTGTAGTCTTGGTTCCTGTACGTGGAATCGAGGCGACTTAGCCAAAGGGCTAGAACCCGACGAGTGCTATTACATCCAAAATGAAGCGGTCATCCGGGGAAAGACCACAATTGACCTAGCGATCGATCCCCCACCCGACTTGGCAATTGAAATCGACATCACGAGTCTCTCACTCCCGCGCCTCCCCATCTATGCCGCCCTTGGTGTCCCAGAAGTATGGCGATTTGACGGCGAAGCAATGGTGCTGTTGGCCCTCATCAACGGCAAATATGAGGAAATCCCGGTTTCGATCGCGCTGCCGATCGTCACCCCCGCGATTTTGCAAGATTGGCTCACCCAAGTCAAAACGATGGGCGAAAGTAGTTGGGCCATGGCAATTCAGCGATGGGCACGGGAAAATGGCGGGGATTCAGTTGGTTAGGCGATCGGGCGACAGATGAAGACGGATAAGCTGTTTTATCGGATATTTTTGGCGCAGCCGGAGTTGATTGCGGAGCTGTTGTCGGGGATTCCGGCGGGTTGCGAGTTTGAGTATAGTGCGCCGGTGGTGAAGGAGAAGGAGGTGCGGCTGGATGGCTTGTTGACGCCATTGTCGGATGATCTGAACGTACCATTGGTGTTCCTCGAAGCACAGATGCCGCCGGATGTCGGCTTTTATGGCCGATTTTTTGCGGGATTGTTTACGTACTTGAACCAGTACAAGGTGATGCGATCGTGGCGGGGGTTGTTGATCTTGCAGCGTCATGATCAGGCGTTGGGTTCAGCGGTGCCTTACCAGATGGAGCTGCATGGTGGCTGGATGCATGCATCGGTTGTATCTGGAAGACTTGTTGCCATTGACTAATTTGGGGCCGACTCTGGCGTTGCTGCGGCTGTTGGTGGTGCCGATCGCGGATATGGGAACGGATGCGCAGGCAATTTTGGCGATGGCAGATAGCAAGGCGGAATTTCTGCGGGTGTTGGATTTGGTGGAAGCTATACTGGTAAGGAAACTACCGTCATTAAGTATTGAGGAGATTCGGGAAATGTTAGATCTACAAGATGTCAGCCTGAGTGAAACCCAATTTTTCAAAGAGGTGTTTCAGCAGGGTGAAGCTAATTTGACTTTACGTTTGCTGGCGCGGCGGTGTGGGGAGTTATCGATCGAGCAAACCACTCAGATCCGATCGTTGCCGATCGTGCAACTCGAAAATCTGGGGGATGCGCTGCTGGATTTTGGCGGGATGGCGGATTTGGTGGATTGGCTGAAGGCGAATGTGGGGGAGTGAGTTGAGGGAAGTGTGAAGTGGGGCGGTGTAGTTTGAAGGAGGGGTATGACTTGGGGTTTTTCCCGGATGAGGCGGGAGTCTGCCTGAAGAAATTGCGTCCGTGGGCCGGATGATGGGCCGAGCTGGGCTGCGGTATAATGAATCGAAGTGAGCAAACGGAGGTGTCGCGCCATGTATCAGATTAAGTTTGAGAACCCGACTTCTGAGCCGTTGCCGACGATGTATGATTTGCCGAGCGAAGATCCAGAGGAGCCGGGTTTGCCTGATTTATTTCACGATTTTCAGCCGAACCTGCTGCGCGATACCTGTGTGCCGACGACCTATCCAGCTGATCAGGTATTCATTGCGGCGGATCTGAATCTTTATTACGATGTCAAAAATCCGCTGTGGCATAAGCGCCCGGACTGGTTTTTGTGTTTGGGTGTGACTTCGGGGCCGAAGCAGGAGGATTTGCGCTGGAGCTATGTGATGTGGCAGGAGCAGGTAGCCCCATTTTTGGTGGTGGAGCTGTTATCGCCGGGAACGGAGGATGAGGATCTGGGGCGGAAGGTGCGAGATGCGAGTAAGCCGCCGTTGAAGTGGGAAGTGTATGAGCAAATTCTCAAAGTGCCGTTTTATGTCGTGTTTGACCGCTACGAAAATCAGCTACGGGTGTTCGCATTGCAAGAGAATGGACATTATGAATCAGTCGCATTGACGGCACCGCGATTTTGGTTTGAAGGCTTACAGTTGGGATTGGGTGTATGGTCGGGGATGTATGCCGGGACGGAGGGTTTGTGGCTGCGTTGGTATGATGCGTCCGGTGTCTGGATTCCGACTGAGGCAGAGGCGCGGCAGACGGCAGTACAACAAGTTCAGGAAGCGATTCCCCGGTTGGCGGGTATGGGACTAACGGCTTCACAAATTGCGGCGGCGTTGAGTTTAGATGTGACTGAGGTGGAGCAGGGATTGAATGGTTGAGGGAAGTGTGAAGTGGGGCGGTGTAGTTTGAAGGAGGGGTATGACTTGGGGTTTTTCCCGGATGGGGCGGGAGTATGCCTGAAGAGAGAGATGTCATACTGGAAGTCGGGTTTGTCATGGTGAAGCCGAGATTTACGTTCTGTATCCCCAATCTGAATAAAATCGATTATCTGCCTACTTGTATCGATAGTATGCTGTCGCAGGATTGTGATGACTGGCAATGTGTATTTGTCGATGGGTTTTCGACGGATGGTTGCTGGGAGTATATGCAGCGGTTTGTGGGGGACTCGCGGTTTCGGTTGTTGCGGGGGCTGAAGCAGGGGATGTATGCGGATTGGAATGAGTGTTTGCGGTATGTGGACACAGAATATTTCTATATTTTGACGAGTGATGATACTTGTTATCCGGGGTTGGTGTCGCAGACGACGCGGGTACTTGATCAGTATTTAGATGTTGATGTTTGTCATTTTCAATATGCGCTGATCGATCAGGCTGGAAGCATCCTTGCTGATTATGAAACTTTGACAAAGCAGTGCTTTCCGCTTTATTCGGATTTTGTTAATGTGGCACATCGTCGATCGGGGCTGTGCGAGACGTTGAGCCACTATGCTTATGGGACGATTTATAAGACGATTACCTCTTTGGTTTTTCGGACTAAGTTATTACGAAAAATGGATGGGTTCTCTACTGAGTATGGGTCAGTTGCTGATTATGATTGGGGTTTGCGGTTGGGTTTGTATAGTGATGTAGTCTATATTCCGCAGTTGTTGGCGACATGGAGAACTTATGAGGAGCAGGCGACGGCGCAGTTGGGTTTTTCGGAGATGCCGGAGCGATTTCTGGAAATTGCGAAGGAGAATATTAAGCGCTTGAACTTGGTGGGCCAAGCATCGATCGGTGGTTCTGATGCGAAACGGTTGTTATCCCGATGGCGTGAGGCAGCAGCGTACGGCAATCTGGTCGAAGCGAAGCAGGGTGACAATCTGGCTGAAATGGTGAGGTATTTGTCTAGATCCTTGAAAATGAGTCCCTTATTCTTATTTGGCGAATTTTTGAGGCGCGTTAGTGGGAGTCGGTTGGGTGATGTTACGGCGACGGATCAATTGAGTAAGATGATCGCAGTATATAAGTTGCAGTGGCCACCACAGTCGATCGAAGTGGCTACTGCGACCCAGAATGATTTGGAGGTGGTGCGATGATTAGGATGAGTGTGGCTTTGGTGACGCGGAATCGATCGGAGTCGCTCGCTCGAACGCTGAAAAGTTTGCGAAACCAATCTGTTCAGCCTTTTGAAGTGGTGGTTTCGGATGACTCCGATCCCGATCGTGCCCATGAGACGCGGGAAATTGTTGATCGGTGGGATTGTCGGTATGTTGAAGGGCCACGGCGGGGGCTGTATGCGAATCGGAATCATGTGGCTTTGGTTTGTGAGGGGAGCCATATTCGGACAATGGATGATGATCATTGCTTTCCAGCAGGACATTTTGAGCAATGTTTGGTGGCGGTGCGATCGGATGCTGAGGCGATTTGGACAACGGGGGAAGTTGGGTTTATTGATGGTCGGTTGCGATGGGAGCATCCGATGGCCAGTCAATTGGTTTCTTCCGGAGTGGGCGGTCGGGTTGAGAATATTGATAGTAATTGGGCGATTGCCGATGGTTCGACGATTTATCCCCGTGCGGTGTTTGATCGGGGGCATCGGATGGTGGAATGGTTCAATTATGGTTCGAGCTATTTGGAGTTTGGGGCATATTTGTATCGCAAGGGGTTTCAGAGTCGGTGTATTCAAGGTGCCTTGATTGAACATTATCCGCAGGATGAGTTGATTTTGACTCGGGGTGGGGATCTTCAAGGCATTGAGAGTGTGTTGTTCGCTAGTTTTTGCTACAATCTTCACTTTAAGCCAAATTATTTCTTGATGGGGAGGCATCTTTTAAGTAAGACGTTGCTGACGAGGGAGAAGCTGAAGTTGCTGAGAAATATGAATTCTTTGGCGGACAGGGCGAGGAAGCGATGGAGTTCCGATTGTCTGTCACCATCGTCAGAATGAGGTGCTTTCGTTGGAATTACTATGTCAATTTGGTTAATGTCATTAAAATATTATGAAAAATATTGCTCTTCCGGCTGATGCTCCGGCGTCTTGGCAGCTCAGTTATACATACGACCTTCTGGAGATTTATAACTCCCTTGAGCATCGTGGCTACACGTATGCCTATAAAAATCGTCAGGCGAAGACATTGGCGGCGATCGATGCGGTTGCGTCGCCGGGGGCAAAAATTCTGGATTTGGCAGCGGCTCAAGGCAATTTCAGTCTGGCGCTGGCGGAACGTGGGTATGAGGTGACGTGGAATGACCTGAGAGCGGAACTGATTGATTATGTCAAGCGAAAGCATGAAACGGGAATCATTCACTATGCGGCGGGCAATGGCTTTGAGTTGGAGTTTCCGGCATTGTTTGATGTCGTGTTGATTGCGGAGGTGATCGAGCATGTAGCGCATCCGGATGAGTTTTTGCGGAAGGTGGCTTCGCTGGTGAGGCCGGGGGGGCATATTGTTCTGACGACGCCGAATGGGGGCTATTTTCGGAATGATTTGCCGCGTTTTTCGGATTGTGCTGATCCGGGTCAGTTTGAGGCGCAGCAATTTCAGCCGGATAGTGATGGGCATATTTTTCTATTGCATGTCGATGAGATTCAGCGATTGGCGCAGGAAGTCGGGCTTCAAGTTCAGTGGCAGGAGGTATTTACGAATTCGCTGACGAATGGTCATATTAAGCTGGAGCCGTTGCTGAAGGTTCTGCCCAAGTCGATCGTTGATACTGTGGAGCGAATGACTTCGGGGCTGCCGCTATCGGTTTCCAAGCGGTTTAATGTGCATACGCTGGCTGTTCTTCAGAGGGTCTAGGAGTATCTGATGTCCGCTTCTAAGGTTATTTCTATTGTGCCGCGGTTACCACCCTCGATCGATGGTGTGGGTGATTATGCCTTAACTTTGGCACGTCAACTAAGGTCTTCTTTTGGCGTTGAGACGGTGTTTTTGGTTGTTGATGTACAAGCACAGTTGCCACCAGATATTGAGGGATTTACCATAAGACAACTTGTGAGGCATTCTCCTGATGCGCTAGTTTCCTCGCTATGTCAAGGTAGTCCGCGTATTCATAACGTGCTCGTTCAGTACGCTAACTATGCTTATGATCGTTGGGGTTGTCCATTTTGGCTGATTAAGGGGCTGCAAAGGTGGAAACAAACAGTTCTTAATGCAAAATTGGTTGCGATGTTTCATGAACTACATAATAATACTATTGGCCCTCCTTGGAAACATGGTTTTTGGGCAGTACCTCAGCAGAAAAAGCTGGCGGGCCAACTTGCTACACTCAGTGACCGCTCGGTTACAAATGCTGAACGATATAGAAATTCACTTAGGGAGTGGAGTGGGAAAACTAATATTTCTGTATGTCCGGTGTTCTCTAATATTGCTGAATTGGCAGCGTTCAAGCCACTATCTGAAAGAGCGAGAAGACTAGTTGTTTTCGGCCAACGAAGACGGGGTAAAGCCTATACTCAATCGATGGAGCATATCAATCAGATTTGCCGTGATTTGCTGATCGAGAAAATCTTAGATATTGGTCCAAAACTTAATATGGAAGTATTTAATTTGGCGGAAACTCCCATCGAAATCTTAGGAGAATGCTCTTCAAATGAAATCAGTGAAATAATGCTAAATTCCTGGGTTGGATTCTTGAATTACTCTAGTGATCCGATAACAAAATCAGGTGTTTTTGCAACATATTGTGCTCATGGAATGATACCTATTGCTCATAATGCTGATATTTCACCCAGTGACAATTTGATAGCGGGCAAAACTTACTGGGATCTAGATCAGCAATCAGTTGATGATAACTTGTCAGATTTGAATCTGGATATTGCTAGAAATGCGCATGATTGGTACCAGGGTCATAATGTAAGGCAGCATGGGAAAATATTTTACGAGTTGTTTTTCGGGTAGTTTCGTGAAGGCTGTCTGTTTATTACTGAAAAAACAAAACTGGAAAATCATCTATGACCACGTTCAATGCCGCCTTTTATGAAATATTTTCGCTGCTCAGCTCAGTCATTTGACAAGTTGGTGGCGATTCCTCTTTGTTCTATGGTCTCTTATCATCGATTTATAAGTTCTATGGAGAAAATATGAAAATAGCATGTACTGGATTTGTCAAGAAATTAACGGGGAGCCTTGGTCAAGCAAACTTCATTTTATTGGAGGAAATGTTGCGGAGGGGACATGAAATTGATTTCTATGGCTGGCCGGGATTTAATGAGCCGAAGGAGCTATTAGCGTTTCCAAATTTTCGTTATATACCTGTGCCAGCAGAAGAAATTTTTTCTGCTAGTTTTCTCAGTGCTCTACCGGAAAAAGTTAGAAATCTTGTAGCACCGCTTGTAAATATTTTGATTTTAGATAAAGCCTCTTATGGCATTTTAATGAAGGAAGTTTTGAGAAGAAATAAAACGGAAGGCTATCAGGTTCTCTGCTTTCTAGGGCTATTTCCACCTGTCACAACGCAGACCATTCCGATCGTGAGCTGGGTGCAGAGCGCGCCACAGACTGAATGGTTATATATTCATAAGCTCAGAAGCAAGTTGATTCAGTATTGTGGATTATCCCCGTACTTGATGTATAAACTATTTTATTCGATCAAATTAATCGGTGCAAAAGAACAAGCAAAAAATAGTCGGCTGATGATTTGTCCTAGTGCTTGGACAAAAGATCGTCTAGTTGACTATGGTATTCCCTGCAATAAGATCTATCCACTTCCCCACCCGATCGACACAAGTCTATTTACTGTTAAGAAGAACTATCAACTGAAGGAGAAGATTACATTTCTTTATTTGGGGCGTATTGCAACAAGAAAGAGGCTGGATTTGCTGCTTGATGCATTTTCTTTGCTTGTCTGCGAGCGAGATGATGTTTATTTGAAAATTTGTGGATCAACTTCTGGCATTGAAAAGGGATATATGAAACTCTTAGAAGGTTTGCCATTTTCTGAACACCTGGAGTATTTGGGATATCTACCTCAATTGGAAGTTCCAGATTTGATGTCGCAAGCTGACTTCCTAATCCAGCCCAGTGAGGGAGAAAATTTTGGGTCTTCTGTGGGAGAGGCGTTGTGCTGTGGGACTCCAGTTATTCTGGGCTTAAGCAATGGAACAAAAGACTATGCAGGTAATGCCGCTTTTGTGTTTGACTCGTATACACCGCAATCATTGAAAGAGACGATGTCGCATGCGATTAGCGTCTTGGAAAGTCATCCAGAGCAGCTAGCGATCGATGCGCGGCAGGCGGCGGAGAAGTATCTCAGTGTTGCTACGGTGACGACTCAGTTTGAGGAAATTCTACGAAAGGAAGCCCTAAAGGAGGAAATATGCTACCGATAACAGTAACTATCCTCACAAAAAATGAAGAGCAGTTGATTACGCGCTGCATCCACAGTGCAAGTTGGGCGGATGAAATTCTTGTTTTGGATTCTGGTAGTACGGATCGAACTTGTCAGATTGCCGCTTCATTAGGGGCAACGGTTTGCCAACATTCTTGGTTGGGTTGGGTGCCACAGCACCAAAAAGCGATCGAGCTGGCAAAGAATGATTGGATCCTGATCTTGGATTGCGATGAGATTATCACACCGAGATTGGCTCATTCGATTCAGCAGGTGATGGATCGTACGGTCGATGAGCGTGATGGATATTCTATGAGCCGCAGAGGTGACTTCTATGACATCTTGTTGCCAAATACCTCCCCAAAGCATCGTGTACTTAACTTTGTTCGATTATTCAATCGGAAATATGGCGGTTATGATCCCGATGAGCGGATCCATGAAGAAATCCGTGTACCAGGAAAAAAGATAATTCTCGATGGTGATTTAATTCATTGGCGGGGACGAATAATGGACGAATATATTAGTTCGTTTAATCAATACGCGACGATTGAAGCGGAAGTCCTGCATAATCAAGGTGTTCGTGCTAGCGGATTAAAGGTGATTGGCCGTCCCCTTTTACGATTTCTATGGTGCTATATTATACATAAAGAGATTCTGTTAGGGACGAAAGGACTGATTCATTCATTGTTACTTGCCGTGAGTGAATATATTCGTTATGCGAAATTGTGGGAACTTCAAAATGAAACTCGCAATATTCATCCATGTGATCGAATATATTCCGCAAATCTAGAAGAATGTCAAAAAATTGATTTCTCAGTTAAATATTAGAAGACTCACATAATGAACTCTCAAGGCATTAAGAAAAACTTATCTGAAAGTCAGTATCTTATAGCTTCGTTGTTGCCACAGCCAGCTAACGCTTGGATTGTCATCGCTGGTTTCATATTGGTATCTGGAGTCTTGCTGGGCTTGGGATTAGGTAAGGTGCTTAATTTTGCATTTCCAGGTCTTGCCTTAATTGTCGGATTTTATTTATTCACGAAACATTCTGTTCTGTATATCGGGTTCGCTTGGTGGATATGGTTCTTAGCTCCTCTGATCCGTCGCTTAGCGGATTATCGGAGTGGTTTTACTGATCCCAGTCCTATTCTGTTAGCTCCGTACTTGGTTAGCTTGCTTACAATCATTGCTGTATTACAATTTCCACCTTCTTTCAAGCGGCCACCGAGCATTATATTCTTGATAGCTTTTCTGAGTGTGCTCTATGGATATATGATGGGCTTACTGAAAGATGGGAGTATTTTAACCAATGTTTCAGTTAAGTTTCTAGAATGGCTAGTTCCAATTTCATTTTCTTATTATCTATATGTTTCTTGGAGGCAGTATCCGCTCCATCGAAATATCATACAGAAAACATTCTCCTGGGCTGTTTTAATTTCCGGTACATATGGGATATATCAATATATGGTTGCGCCTGAATGGGATTGCGCTTGGCTGATTAATACAGAACTAATGAGTATGGGAGCACCTAAACCTCAGGAGATAAGAGTTTGGAGCATTATGCATGGTTCAGGCGTATTTGCAGCCACGATGATGTCAGGATTATTGTTGCTCATGAATGGTCGCGGGGCTTTATATCTTCCCACAGTTATGGTTGGCTACCTCTCATTTTTACTCTCTGCTGTTCGATCGGCATGGGTCGGGTGGATTATCGGTGTATTTAGTCTAATCGTATCGTTCAAGTCTAGTTCAAGAATTCGTTTAATTATTATCATGTGCGTAATATCGCTATGTGTGATTCCATTGACGGCTATCGAACCTTTTTCCTTAGTTATCCAGGAACGAGTAGCCACTTTTTCTGACCTAAAGAATGATGGAAGTGGTGCTGGTAGACTTGAGATTTATCAGCAATCATTCAATGAAGCGGTACTTAATCCTATTGGTGTTGGTGTTGGAAATACCCATAGCTTTGATAGTGGGATTCTTATGATTGGTGCAACGCTTGGATGGATTGGCGGGATACCTTACCTTGGAACGCTATTGGTACTGATGTTTCAAGTGATAAAAACTCAGTCTGCGGTTAATGATTCATTCGCTAAGGCATCTGAATCAATTGCATTAGGAATGCTTACTCAGTTGGGGTTTGGCCCAAATTCCTTAGGTCTTCCTGGGATGTTGTTGTGGGGATTTCTTGGTATATCTCTGGCGGCTAAGCAATACCATATAAATGCTAAAAACCAGATAGGTGAATTGCAGAGTGTTAATATTCCTTAGGCTGATTTTTTGTGAACCTTACCCCAGGTAATTTAATTTCTCATTATGAACACATCCAATCAATATTACTTGTGTGTGCCTGGGAATCGTAATCCGCTACTGCTCGATTGCGCCAAAATTGACCCTTTGATTTTGCGCACATGGTCTGACTGCAACTATTTTAATCGAGTACTAGAAGCAGTTGAAAAAAATATAGGATCGTTTAATTTATGTTTTTACCTGACATGGGATACAGAAGAGCTGCCTAACTATGGTTCCAATGTAGTCGCAATCGTATTAGGTGATGAGCGGTGTAAAATTCCATTGTATGCAGATAAAATTCTTGCCGTTTTCAAGGGGTATGGTACTCGTCTTATGCTGGCCTCAAACCCTTTTGTAAATCCTTCCTACTATAGTTTTTTGTGTCTACTTCATTATCTCCAGGCTTCATTGATTCGGCTTCCGAGAATTCTAAACTACCGAATATTAGGCAGAAATGCAAACATCTTTGATATTCCAATAGGCTGTTTTAATTCAATTAATATGTCACTTAGGAGTTTTAATGAAAGGTCTATAGATGTTAGTTTTGTCGGTGGAGTTGGTGGAGAAATATGTTCGATAAAATCAATTAAATACTGGTTGAAAACTCCAAAAATAATTGCTCGTGAAAATCTTTTTGAAAACCTGTTGAAATTTCAATACGAAATGAAAGGTCTCAATGTTTATAGCTCGGCCACTCCTGATGCCATTACACATATTGCCAATCTTGATGTCCAGGAGCGCTACATCGAGATTCTGAGAGACACAAAAATATGCTTGGTTCCACGAGGGACATCACTCGAGACCTTCAGGTTTTTTGAAGCGATGAAGTATGGCTGTATTTTAGTGACAGATATGTTGCCAAGCCGATGGTTTTATGAAAATGCGCCAATTGTTAAAGTCAAAAATTGGGGTGAGCTTGATCGCCAATTAAAGTCGCTTTTAGATGATCCTAAAGCGATGTATGATCTCCATCAGGCTTCTTTAGATTGGTGGAATAATAAGTGCTCAGAAGAAGCTGTAGGGCAATATGTATCTACGAAAATAGATTTATTGTTAGTTGATTAAAATGAAGGTGTGTTTGTGTAAGAATTCTAAATGGTTTCTGGCGCGATCAGTTTAGTTATAACTTTACTTTTGATTTGGTAAATAAGCATGAAAAGAATTCTGTGCTTGAATGCTGCTGGTGGTATGAACCAAGATGCTCTGCGTATTCGTCGCCTTACCCAGGATCTCCATGCTGACATCACCTACCATGACGTAGATCGTGATACTTCGCGAGTATCGGGAATGATTGCCATCTGGAAACTGCTGAATTCTCAAAAATGGGACTTAGTGTATCAGGAAAGTACCGGCATCAACGTCGGCATCCCCCTTATCCTTGCTGCCATACTGAATCGTCAGAAATTCATCGTCTCTTCTGGCGATCCTGTCGGCGGATTTTTTCACGTTACAAAGGGGCCTTTGTGGGGGAGTATTTTTGGCACCTACGAGCGTCTGCTCTATCGTTCATGTACGGCGTTTGTCGGCTGGACACCCTATTTGGCAGGAGCTGCACTCAACTTAGGGGCAAAACGTGCGGTGACAATTGAGGGGGCAGTTGATTTAGCTGTGTTCCAGCCACAATCGACTCAAGCGAGAGTCCTCACAAGACAGAAGTATGGCATACCCCAAGACCATATTGTCTGTGGCGTCGTCGGGAGCTTGCAGTGGTCTTTCCGCCAGAAATACAGCTACGGCTATGAGCTGATTGAAACCCTAAAATACCTTCAGCGCGAAGATCTGTCGGTGTTAATCGTGGGTGATGGTGATGCCCGTACACGACTCGAAGCATTGATTCCCGATCAGCTGAAACACCGAGTCATCTTCACTGGTCGTTTGTCCCAGGACGAAGTTGTCTCCGCGATGAATATCATGAATATTGGCTTCGTCACCCAAACCCTCGACCAGCTTGGCAGCTATCGACTAACAACTAAACTGCCAGAATACTTCGCCTGCGGTTTACCCGTCGCGATGAGTCCGATTCCTGGCTTCTATGACTATTGTGCCCCTGCCGGATGGCCATTACCCGCACATCATCCGGCCAGCGAGCAGTTCCACATCCAATGCGCCCACTGGCTTGACAGTCTCACCTGGGCCGAAATCTCGGCAAAAGCAACTAAGGCCCCAATGCTTGCCCAGAAGTACTTCGATTATGTAACCATCAGCAATAAATTCTGTAATTTCGTCGAATCACTTTTGGATATGACCCCATCCTCCGCACCACCCTCGCCCACCAAGGTCGCACCAAGGTCATTGCCAAATATTCCAATAGCACGATCGTTGCCCACTTCATCCAAGCCATCACCGCCATGACCGACGGTTGACGGTCGCAGCCCGATCGGGTGTGGGTGCGCGGGGTGGGTACGATCGTTACTCACCCATCTGTTCCAACCAAGCGCACAAATCCGCCTTGGTCTTAAAGTCAAACAAGGCTTCTCCCAGTGCATCCATCCGATCAAACGACAACCCGACGATCGTTTGATCGATCGTGCTACGCGCTGGCCCGACCCAACCAAACCCGCAAATCTGCTTCTGACTCGAAGTCAAACAACGCTTCTCCTAGATCACTCATCTGTTCAACCGACAAACCTTCCACATCGCCAACTAACGCCTTGGAAACCCCGCCGAGTTTTCGGGTTAGCTGACGTATCAACAACTTAGCTTGTTGCTGCCGTCCAGTCTCTATTCCCTGTTCCTGCCAACTGGTGACAATTTGCATAATGCCCTCCTTTTGTTTCCCCTCGATTCTACCAACTTGTTCCATCAACCGCGCCTCCTCCGCCAAATCCAGCCGCAAATACGTATCCACAAACCCTGACAGCAGATGCAACTGGGCCGGATTCAGTGCCAGTTCTGTCAATTCCCGCAAACAGGCCAACTTCACCATAATCCGATCGACTTTACGAATCTTCATCTTTGCCATAAAGGCACTCGCTACCGGATTTGCCTTCCCGACAAAATCCCGCCACGCCAGATGATTCAACCGAATTGCCCGATAATTGAACCGCAACACTTCCCAATCAGGGAATGCCACCGTATAGCTCCGATCGCCAGCCAGCCTCGGACTGCGATGGGAAAAGATGACGATTGGGTACACAGGCAACCCATAATCCCGCAGCAATAGTGCAAAATAATTAAACATCCGCCAATCGAAATCTTTGTCAAACTTCCCTTGATGTTCCACATGGATAATGAAACAAGATTCCTGTCCCCGAAACTTTGCCTTCACGATTAAATCGGTCTCAAATGCGTCACCTGAGACCAGATCCGTAAATAGCTCAACCGGGAGGAACTCGATCGAATTGCGAACTTTCCCCGAAGGCAATACTATCGCCCTTGCAGAACACCTCGATCGGTTGATCAATGACGCTACCCTCGCCCACCAAGGGCGCACCAACGTCATCGCCAAATATTCCAACACCACGATCGTTGCCCACTTCATCCAAGCCATCACCGCCATGACCGACGTTTGACTAGAGCGGCGCGATCGACTGCCACGCGATCGGTGGTTGAGTGTGGGCGCGCGATCGTTACTGGCTGGGGTGCGCGATCGTCGTCAGTTCGGTATCCATATCTCCGCCTTCCCGGTATCAATGACCGATCGATGCCGCACCAGAAAATCCATCCCAATCAAACCACTGATCGCCGAATTGACTGGTAGATTCAGCGCCACGATCGCAAAATCGTCAACATGACAGCCCAAACAACTAAATCGCCTCACCTCAACCAACGGCACCGACAAAATCCCACCCGCCGCTGCGATCGGAATCTTCCGAGTCGAATTCACCACATCGTAACCCAGCGTACTCAGAAATCCCACTGGCAAAACCGTATAGGTCGCCCCTGTATCAACCAGGAGCCGGATGCCACGATATACGCCATCAATGTCCGCCACATAGGCCCGTAGCGTCACCAGATTACCCTGTCGTTGAAGCTGATAAATCTTCTGGCCCATCAGAGAATTGCCGCAAAATCAGCCGGAACCTGTCCCATGTACTCAATCGAAGCCTCAATCCCCTTAGCCAGAGATAGTGCGTCATAAATCACATTCACATCCGGAGAATGTGCCCAAACTTCACCCGCCAAAATCTCGGAATTCTCATCCACCGACGTATGCACAATCAGCAACCACTCACCATCATAGCGCCGCCGCATCGCCTCAAAGCTCAAAACCTCTTTCATCAGAACCTCCACCGATCACCTACCACCTAATCATATCGCATCGTTTTCTTTCCCTGTCGATCGCCTTACCACTTCATCAAAGCCCTCACCGCCATGACCGAAGGTTGACGGTTGCGGCGCGATCGAACTGCCACCGACTCGGCGGTGAGGGCTTGTGGACACAATCTCGGGGTGGACACGATCGCCAATTGCCCATCACGTTGGGACGATCGTGATCTGTGCCGTCTTCACCGCAATCGTCGCACCACACAGCGTCAAAAAATCGATGCCCAACAACCCATCAGCCCCAGCGCTAACGGGCAGATCCAATGCCACTACAGGGTATTCCGTCACCGATCGCCCCAACCCACTCAAACTATCCACCGCAACGATCGGCGCACGAATAATCCCTCCAGCCGTCGTGATCGGAGTCTGGCGCAGCGCCGCCGCCAAATCACAACCCGCATCCTGCAAAATTCGCCGCGATATCACCGTATAACTCGATCCCGTATCCACCAAAAGCCTTGCGATCACCGGGGCATTGCCATGATGTGCCACCGCTAGCCGCAGAAACAACAGACCATTGCGCCGCTCTAGCGGATAAATTACACGCTGCATTCGCTCAACCGATTTACAAAATAAACGCCATGTCCGCTGCTGCCTTCACAAAGCACTCGATCGCGACAGCACGATCGCCCCGCTGAGCAAGGGCCTCATACACCGTATCGCGCTCCACCGAATGAGCAATCACCTCACCCGCGATCGGTCGTAAATTCTCATCCAGTTCTGTATAAGCAATCAGCACCCATTCCCCATCATAGCGGCGCTGAATCTCCTCAAAGCTCATGATTTTCCCCATTGCGATCATCCTCAACAGCGTCTCTACTATATCGCATTATTTTTGCTGTTAGTCGTGGTCAGTCGTCTTCGATCGCCGCTCACTTCATCCAAGCCATCACCGCCATGACCGACGGTTGACGATCGCGCCGCGATCGACTGCCACGCGATCGGTGATTATCGAGTGTGGGCACGATCGTTGGGTGGACGCGATCCCGATCTAATCTTTTGCTATCCCTTGACCCGGTATCAAAATCGTGAGCCGATTTGTCATCCCCCAAGCCGCGTCAAATAGTTGCTTCTCCAACTGGCGTTCACCCTCCAACGGATCATAAACCTGGATATACCGATCGTCCGCCGCGATCGCCACCATCGCATGAATCCCGGCTTCCCCATCAATTAGCGACAAATTCACATACACGATCGGAAAACATCCTGACCACAAAACACTGGTTAATTGCTCGATTGCCAGATTCTCCTTGTGTGCCAACGGAAAGCCCAACTGCCTTGCCGCATCCACTACATTCAACGCATCCGTCCCCAGCATCGTACAGTCACACATCTGACGCAGCACTGCCTCTGTCTGATCGACACCCAGCCCCGCCAACACCATTCGCAAACAAGCAGGCACACAAGAATCAGGGGTTTCCTGTCGATAAAAAGGCAGCTTGAATTGCTGATTCCCGTTCTGCATAACACTGCATACCGACTTCCTTCATTTGCTCCGGGCGCGACGCTGAGATAATCCCCCCCGAAAACGCACTCACCAAAATCTCACCGACAATCCCGACAATCCCCATGCGCGGATAAGCCAGCCCTACCGACACACACCAAATATCGCCCCCGGCAATCAGCTTGGCCTCTGCCGCCACAAACCGATCGGGTAACACCGCCAACAACCAATCATTCACCACCGTTTGTGCCATCACTGCTGACACCGTTACCCCACCTGGCGATCGCCAGCCTTCGAGCAGCCCCCGCACAGCGTCCAATCGCTCCGATGACAGCTGGTCTAATTCTGCATGAGCCTGGTCTACGACATTCACGGCCTCACCTCTCATTTCCCGAATCAATCAAATGTATTCACAGTATATCGCAGGCAACCCCGCCATCATCAAAAAACGCTATCAGGCCAATCCATCCGCACTTGTCTCAGTCAACGATTGAGTGTCCTATGACGTTTGACGGTTGCGGCACGATCGGGTTTTAGCGGGTGTCCAATCGTTACTCACCCATCTGTTCCAACCAAGCCCGCAAATCGGCCTCAGAGCTAAAGTCTAATAGTGCTTCTCCTAGGTCATTGAGTCGATCAACTGAAAGGGTCGCGATCGTTTGCGCGATCGGTGTTTGACGGTCGTGGCGTGATCGGTCTTACGTGGGGGTCGATCGGGAATTCTTAATCGTAAGCGGCAAGAAACTCATCGCGTGAAATTCCCGACTGAGTGCAAATTGACCGTAACGTTGTGCTTTTAATCGATCGATGATTAGGCAACGTCAATGGCGTCAAACTCCCATCCTCATTTTGCCGCACCATCGAAATATGCTCCTTTTGTCGAACAATCTCAAATCCTAAATTCTCTAGGGCACGCAGCACTTTACCGATCGGCGCATCAGTTGGAAACTTTGCCATCAGACTACGGTCTCAGCCACAAACGCTTCGAGAATACAGGACTCAGGAAAAAGCACCTTTTCCCCAAACGTTTCAACGTGAAATCGAATTGCCGACTTCACATCCGTCAGCGCTTCTTCATAACTATCTCCCTGCCCCACCACCACGCCTTCAATCCCAAGTGGATAGGCAACATAACCATCGGCATGCTTTTCGATCACAATTTTGACATTACTCATCGCGCCATCCCTTTCGACTACTCATTGATTCTACGCCCAATATATCCGATCGTCGCCCGCTTCATCCAAGCCATCACCGCCATGACCAACGTTTGACGGGAGATGCCCGATCGGTCTTGGGGGATGTGTTGTGCGATCGTGGGTGGGGGATGTCCGATCGGTTACTCCCCAAACTGACTCAACCAAGTGCGTAAATCCGCCTCAGAGTTGAAGTCTAACAACGCTTCTCCTAGATCATTGAGCCGATCGACTGAAAGGGTCGCGATCGTTTGTTCGATCGGTTTGGCAACCTGACCAAATTTCCGCTTCAACTGCCGCAGCACCAAAGCACTACCTTGTTCCTGACGGCCTTCTTGACGGCCTTTGGCAATACCTTGTTTCTCCCAACTGGTGACAATCTGCATAACATCCTCCTTTTGCTTCCCTTCAATTCTATCAAGTTGCTCCAACAATCGCTCGTTTTCCCCCGGCTCCAGACCGAGATAGGTATCCACAAACCCCAGCAGCAAATGCAGCTGCGCCGGATTCAAGTTCAGTGCCGCTAGCTCCCGCAAACATTCAAACTTCACCACCAACCGATCGGCTTTACGGATCTTCATCTTGGCCATAAAGGCACTGGCCACCGGATTTGCTTTCCCGACAAAATCCTGCCATGCCAGATGATTCAACCGAATTGCCCGGTAATTGAACCGCAACACCTCCCAATCAGGGAATGCCACCGAGTAGGAACGATCGCCCGCCAACTTGGGACTGCGATGCGAGAAAATCACAATTGGGTAAATCGGCAAATCATAATCGCGATGCAACAGCGCAAAATAGTTAAACACCCGTTTATCAAAGCCCTGGTCAAACTTGCCCTGATGCTCGATATGAATAATAAAGTACGATTCCTGCCCCCGAAATCTGACCTTCACAATCAGATCGGTCTCAAATGCATCGCCTGAGACCAGGTCGGCAAATAGCTCCAGCGGCAAAAACTCGATCGAGTCGCGATCGAGATAAGCTGCCACCTGCGGGAAAAACAGCTCAATGAACTCCGGGAAAAACTCCCCTAAAACTTGCTTAAACAACTGGTCATGACTGGTTTTAGTCGCTGACATAATCTCCAACTAACTGCATTCAGTGACGTCACCAGTATTCTAATCTTTGCAATTAAGGGCCGTCATCTGTCTAAAAGTAGATCATAAATATTATGGCATTATCCCGATCGGCCAATCCAGCCGCACTTGCCTCAGCCCATGATTGATCGCCCCTGTTTGACGATCGCGATGTGATCGGATTGGTGGGCGAGGAAATTTTGTTGCGGTCATTGGGTTAGGCGATCGGCTTCATCACTGCTTCATAAAACAATCCAAGACTTCATCCATTATTTATTCAAAAGAGAAATAAAAGTGAACGGCATGGGATAGCTAGGTAAGCAGCGTTTGATTCAGAACGTTACATTAAACTAGAGGTTACTCATGCTACGACTTCAAAACCCCCCCCAAATTGATTGTTTGTGCTGCTCTGCTGGGTTTGCCTGTGGCGATCGGCCTTGCCCAGCCCGTTCAGGCGGCGACGTTTACAAGCCAGTTTCTTTCGGGAAGCACAGTAGGAGGTGAAGTACTCAATCTCGCTAGCCCCGGTCAAGTTTTGGGCGGCGGGACAACATTTCAATACAACACGATCAATGACGCGACTGGAAACAAGCTGACTACGGATGACGGAGGGGCGAAAGATTTCACTTTGTCAGGAACCAGCACCGCCGGTAAATCGGGCACAGCTACGGTTACCCTCAGTCCTGGGGGCGATTCTGGTCGCGTCCGTGACAATCACAGTTTTACTGCTGCCCCCACTGCCAATAATCCTGGTTCGATTGACTCCAACATGTTTACGTTGTTGTTCAACTCAAATCTCACGGTGACCAAGGCATCGTTTAACTTTTCTAGCCTAAACACGAATGGCATTGCTTGGGAGTATTCCGTTCTCCAATTTCTGGATACTGCTGGCAATCCATTCAGCGCTCTAACCAATCCAGGTTGGATGCTCGGTGCTGCATCCCAGTATGGAGTTGGCCCTACCGCTGGCTTTAGTGGAGCGGCGGGGATTGGCAACTTTATTGCTGCTAGTAAGGGAACTGTCACGGGTGTCGGTACGATCCAGAGCGCAGCGGGAGCCAGTGGTACAAATGACAACATCGCTGCACTTGACTATGCCTTGGTTGGCTTGACACCGGGCACTCAAATTGGTGGCATTCGTTGGACAACCTATCTAGAAGACGTGCGTGGTACCAACAACCCCGACACGAACTTTACCACTAGCCTGCTCGATTTTACAATCAGTGGAAATACAGCAGCAGCAGTTCCCACCCCGGCTCTGTTGCCTGGATTGATTGCCTTGGCCGCAAGCGCACGTCGCCGCTGGAAAGCGGCGCAGTAAACGACGATCGATGAATTGAGTGTTAGATACGCGAAACCAGTTAGGGCGTCTACCATTTCTTGGTATGACCGATGCAGCCAAAAACCATTTCCAAAAACATCCAGTTTCTTGCCAGATGGCATGAATACCTACATAGTATCGATAAACTGTATTATTGATTTCCGATCGGTTAAGCGTTAATCCTCGAAGTCGAGCCTATAAAAAATTTATGTGTGGCATTATTGGTCTGATCTCGAAGGGGGAAGTGCCCTTAGCGAAGCTGCGATCGGCGCGGGATTTGATGACGCATCGCGGGCCGGATGATGATGGCATCAACACGATCGGCGAGGCGACGTTCGGTTTTCGACGTTTGGCAATTCTCGATTTGTCCCCAGCGGGGCATCAGCCGATGCTGACGCCCGATGGCCAAGTGATGTTGGTATTTAATGGCGAGATTTATAACTACAAAGATTTAAAAGCCGAACTCCAAGCGGAATGTGCGTTCCGATCGGCGGGTGATACCGAGGTGATTTTGCAAGGGTATCTGGCTTGGGGCTGGGAACGGCTGCTGGAAAAACTCGATGGGATGTTCGCGATCGCGCTGTGGGACAATCGCACTCGAATGTTGTATGCGGCCCGTGACCATGTCGGCAAAAAGCCGTTTTTCTTCACTTGTCAAAATGGTGAACTGAGTTTTGCTTCGACGTTGAATGCATTGGTGGCTTTGCAGTCGAAAACCCCGGTAGTTGATCCCAGCGTGATCGATGCCTACCTCACCTATCAAGCGGTGCCTGCGCCGCGCACAATTTATCAAGGAATTTATCAACTCGCGCCCGCCCACCAGCTAACTTATCATCTGGACTCCCAAACGCTGAAGCAGTCGCGGTATTGGGATGTCGCCTATGACCAGAAAACAACGGCGAATGAGGCGGAAATCTTAGATCAACTTGATGAATTAGTCCGCAATGCGGTGCGGCGGCGATTAGTGAGTGATGTACCGGTGGGCGCTTTTCTTTCCGGTGGCGTTGATTCCAGTTTGGTCGTCGCCTTGGCGGCGCAGGAAAAAGCCGATGGGATTGATGCGGTGGTTATGGGGTTTGATGATCCGGCGTTTGATGAACGGCAATATGCCCGCCAAGTAGCGACGCATTTAGGTGATGCGGTGCGGCTGAATGAATATGTGTTACGGCCAAATGCGGTGCAGGATTTGCCCAAAATTATTTGGCAATATGGTCAGCCGTTAGCGGATGTGTCGATCGTTCCGACTTATTATGTGGCGGCAGCCGCCAAGGCTCATGTGTCGGTGGTGCTGAACGGGGATGGTGGGGATGAATTATTTGCGGGTTATGCGCGACCGATCGTGGCGGATGCGGCGGCCCGGTATCGCCAGTTGTTCCCCGCAGGGCTACGGCAGCGGCTGGGCGATTGGTTTGATGGGGCAGAGCCGAAATCGCTTAAAAAAGTGGCTATGCTGGCGCAGGCTGGTCGATCGACAGCGGCGGATGCGTTTATCTATGAGCGGGCGTTCCGGTCTTATCGTGAAACGGGTTATACCGATCAATTATTAGCGTCGGTGGCGGCGCATCCCGATCATTGGTACCGCGATGTCTGGGCCAGGGCACAGGCGCAGGATGATGTCGATCGGGCACTCTATGGCGACTTTATGACCTATTTGCCGGATCAACTGTTGGCCAAAATGGATGTCTCAACCATGGCTTGGTCGGTGGAAGGGCGATCGCCGTTGCTGGATCGATCGCTGATCGAATTTGCGGCGACGATTCCCACCAGTTTGCGGATTCGCGGTTATACGACGAAATATTTGCTCAAACGGCTGGCCGAACGCTATGTGCCCCGTGAGGTGTTATATCGCCGCAAGCGGGGGTTTGTGATGCCTGCGAACCAATGGTTGCGCGGTGACTTGGCCAAATACCTTCAGGCTGCGCTTTTGAGTCCTACTTTTGCGGCAAGGCAGTGGATGCGGCCGGAGTTTGTGATGCAAATGGTGCAGGAACACCTAGCGGGCAAACGCAATTGGGGTGAACAATTGTGGACGTTATTTGTGCTGGAATTGTGGGCGCGTATGATGCTGGATGGCACGTTGCATCGGGATGATAGTTTGGATGCTTTGTTGTAAATGAAAATTGCCAGGACGGAATATGTACCAATCAACCACATTACGGCTCGAACCCCAATCCCCGATCGCGGATTTTTCCACGTTGCAGTTGGGGATGGGCTGGTTGACGGAGGATTTTGGTGGGCTGAATCGGGTTTATTACGAAAGTATCAAGTATTTGCCGACGGTGGGTGTGGGCGTCCAGGGATTGGTGGCCGGGACAAACGATCGGGTTTGCCAAGAATCGGCGGGTGTGGTGCAAGCCTTTGCGCCCTATGAAGCGCGATTGTGGCAACGGTGGGGAGCCTTGTGGCGATCGACAAAGCAGCGTTTAAATGCCCAGCAGTATGATTTAATCGTTTCGCACTTTGCGTTTTATACTTTTCCGATTTTGCCGCTGTTGGGCGATCGACCGTTGGTGGTGCATTTTCAGGGGCCTTGGGCCTTGGAAAGCATGGTGGAAGGACGGATGGGATTCAGTTCACGACTGAAAGCGATGCTGGAATCGACGACTTACAAACGCGCCGCGCAGTTTATTGTCTTATCCGAAGCTTTTCGCCAAGTGTTGCATCGGCAATATCAGGTACCGTTGACCCGCATTCACATTGTGCCGCCGGGGGTGGAAATCGCCCGTTTTGATGTGCCGCTTTCGCCCACCATGGCGCGGCAGCGATTAGGTTGGCCGGAGGATCGGCCGATTTTGCTGTCGGTGCGACGGTTGGTCGAACGGATGGGGTTGGAGAATTTGATTGCCGCGATCGCCGAGGTCCGCGATGCCTATCCCGATGTCTTGTTGCTGATTGCCGGGAAGGGCGATTTAGCCGCTGAATTGCAACAACAGATCGATGAATTAGATTTGACGCATAACGTCCGATTGCTGGGCTTTTTGCCCGATGAAGATTTACCGATCGCCTATCGGGCCGCCAATTTTTCGGTGGTGCCAACGGTCGCCTATGAAGGCTTTGGGCTGATTATTCCGGAATCTTTGGCGGCGGGGACACCCGTTTTAGGGACGCCCGTGGATGCCATTCCGGAAATCTTGGCTCCCTTATCGCCGGATTTGCTTTGTGCGGGGACGACGAGTCAGGATTTGGTGGTGGCGATCGGCGAGATTTTATCCGGTCAGCGAGTCTTGCCGTCGGCCACGGCTTGTCAGGCATACGCGCAGGCGAATTATGCTTGGCCCATTGTGGCGCAACGGATGCGTCAGGTGTATGAGTTGGCCCTATTATCGTCGGTGGTGTAGAGATGAAAATTCTGTTTCTTGATCAGACTGGCAAGTTGGGTGGGGCGGAGCTGTCGTTATTAGCGCTGGCTAAGGCATTTCGCGATCGGTGTTTGGTGGCGGTGTTTGCGGATGGGCCATTTCCGGCGGCGTTGGCGGCGAACCAGATTCCGGTGCAGGTATTAATGGGCCAGGGGCTGAAGGGCAATAAAGATGCGGGGCTAATCAGTGCGATCGGTAGCCTTGGGGCATTGCTGCCATTGGTGGCGCAGACGGTGAAGCTGGCGCGGCAATATGATGTGATTTATACCAACACTCAAAAGGCTTTGGTTGTGGGGGCGATCGCGGCATTGATTACCCGTCGGCCTTTGGTCTACCATCTGCGCGATATTCTGTCGTTGGAGCATTTTAGTGCCGTTAATTTGTGGGTGGCGACGCGGTTGGCGAATCGATCGGCGGCGGTGATTGCTAATTCCCAGGCGACCCGCGATGCTTTTGTGGCTGCGGGTGGTCGGGCGGCATTAGTGCAGGTGATTTATAATGGGTTTGATGTGGCGGATTATCGCGCTCAGCCCCGTCAAATTGCCGAATTGCGGCAGACGTGGGGCTGGCAAGATAAGTTTATTGTGGGGCATTTTAGTCGGCTGTCACCTTGGAAAGGACAAGATGTGTTGCTTGAAGCACTGCACAATATGCCAGCCAATGTGGTGGCGGTGTTTGTGGGGGATGCGCTGTTTGGGGAGGCCGATTATGTCGCGCAAATTCAGCAGCAAGTGACGGACTTGGGGTTGACCGATCGGGTGAAATTTTTGGGATTTCGATCGGATGTCCCGGCGTTAATGCGGGCTTGTGATTTAATTGCGCATACTTCCACGGCTCCGGAACCGTTTGGGCGCGTTATTATTGAAGCGATGCTTTGTCAAAAGCCCGTGGTGGCGACAGCGGCGGGTGGGGCGATCGAATTGGTGCAACCAGGGAAAACGGGTTGGTTAACATGTCCTGGTCAGGTGGCCCAATTGCAGCAAGTGATTCATCAAGTGCAGGAATCACCCCAACTGACCGAGCAAATCGTGGAAAATGCTTACCAGTATGCCCTGGAAAATTTTCAGTTGAGCCAAATGCAACAACAGACGGCTGATCGGCTGACGCAGATTACCATGGAATCGCGCTCCGCAAAACCCCGCTTGAGTCAAATATGAGTTCAATGCAAAATCCGGATATGGTCGCTATGCTTGAAACGCAATGTGCCGCTGATCGTCAGCGGTTAGCGCCGTATTGGGATGATGCAGTGGCGCTGACGGTGCGGCCGGATGGGATTGCCATGGCACCGATGCCAAGCTGGACGCGGGGGATGATCGCGAATCGGGATTTCTTTAATCATCCGGCTTGGGTGGCGGAGTATTTTGCCCATGAGAATGTGAGCCAGACGTTGCAGCAGCGCTATCAGGCGGCGATCGGGGATTGGGATGGTAAGGTGATCGTCGATTTGGGCTGTGGGCCGGGGAATCTATTTGCGCGGCTAGGCGGGCAGCCGAAGATCTTGATCGGCGTGGATATTGCGGTGAATGCGTTGAAGGTGGTGCGGAGGCATGGGTATGTGCCGTTGTTGGCGGATGTGCATCGGGTGCCTTTGCGGGATGGCTGTGCGGATATTGTGGTGGCGAATGCGACGTTGCATCATTGCGATGATATGGCGCGGGTGTTGGCGGAGGCGGCGCGGTTGGTGAAGCCGGGGGGATTGTTGATTACGGATCAAGATCCGCAATTGACAGCTTGGCAGTTTCGCGGGTTGGGGTTCTTGTTGCATCATGCGAAGTATTCGCCGTTGTTTCCGGTGTTTCGTTGGGTCGTGGGGCGACCGTTGGCGACGTGGAATCAGCAGATGGCCCGGTTTCATACGGAGATTCACAATCAGTGGCCGGGGGATGGGGTGGATTTGGGGATGTACGATCGAGTGCTGGGACCATTGGGTTTCCAAGTGCAGTTATTTCCGCACAATCATACGGTGGGCGCGGCGGTGTTGGATGGGGAATGGGGTAAAGCGTCGCGTTTAATTCGGTGGGCGCAGCGGTTGTCGGGGATGAATCCCGATCGGCGAGAGTCGGCGCAGTCGGTGATGTGTGTGGCGCGGCGGGTTAATGCTTAATGGCTGAATCTTAATCAAAAGCCGATCGATTGTGAACCCTTGGTGAACTGTATGTAGAATTGTTTTCTGACGGGGAATATTGACTAATATAGTACGGTTGATAGCTTAATCCGGTTTTTGGGATTGTTCGATCGGCACTGCGTCAGGAATGTATGTCTGCCACGATTCATTGATTATTTGAAAATGTGGGGATTGAGTGGACATGATGAATTTTAATACTTTTGGCATCAAGGTAACGATGACGGCGGCGTTGGTCGCTGGAGTAACGGCGGTTGGGTCGATGTCGGCACAGGCGGCGATCGTTGGTGGAAGTACGCTCAGTGTGACTGGTAACGCGAAGCTGGAAAGTGCCAACGTGGCAGTTGGCGGCAACAGTATTTTGACTTTCTTGCAAGGGGGGAATCAGCCGGATTCCGTGCTTTATCAAGAAAATACGAGTACGGGTTCCTTCTTTCCGCTTGGAAGCAGTTATGTTGATACAGAAAGCTTGACACTGAAGAAGACCAGTGCGGATCACTGGGAATTGCAAGGGCCAGTTGCCAATTTTATTCGGCGAGGAACTGGGGCTAATGGATATGCCTACAATCTCGATTCGTTTATTTTAGAAAAAGTGACGATGCTTGGCAATGTCTTCTATCTTGCCTCATCGACTGGATCATTTTTTGACTATACCGATAACACCTCCATTGGTGCTGGGGGGCCGTTCAGTTCCCAAACGAATAAGTTTGTGTTGTCCGGGACGAGTATCTCTGGCGATATTACGGCGGATCACACCGTTCCGACTCCGGCTTTGCTGCCGGGTTTGATTGGATTGGGGATGACGGCGATGCGGCGGAAGCGTCAGTCGATCGCGGCGTAAAACGATCCCCCTAACCCCCTTAAAAAGGGGGGACATGAGCCAATTTCAAAGTCCCCCTTTTTAAGGGGGATGCACGGGGGATCGACAAATCACGCGATCGACCCACAAATTTAACCCCCGATCGTGCCCACTCAGGAACGATCGGGGGCTTTCGTGTTCTCCAGTTCCACCCGAATTGCGGTCTAGAGAGCTTTTCCGAAATCCGGACAGTTTGCCAAAATTGTACACATCCTTCGATGGTTGTAAAGGCGATATGAATTTGATGTGACGAGAGCGTCACACTGAGGGGGCTGCGCCATACTGTCTGTAGACACACGTATATCTCTGGGTCTATGCCCTTAGATTAATCACTAGGCACTTTCCGTTACGTATTAATTCTGGGATCGCATAAGTTTCATCTACCAATTAGTGTGTGGCCGCAGTGGCCAACTTGGGAACAACAATTTTTGGGTACGGCGAGAAATTGGTTGATCGATCGAGGCATTGATCGGAGTTTTGATCCGCTCGATGTAATGCTTCGGGGCTGAGTTGGTGAATGTTTGCGGCAATGTCAATGGTTTCGCGGAATGACACTCAAGGTAGGACTTTAAACTATGAAATTTCTGAAAAATGTTGCTAAAGTTGTGCTGGTTTCGGCAGTTGCCCTAGGCGCTGGAACTTTGGCTCAAACTCAAGAAGCACAAGCCCTTACGATCAATACTGGTAATACGTTGCAGCTGAATGGTGGTGCTGGTGCTGTTACTATTGGTGGCACGCCATTTCTTGACTTCGATAGTGGGTTACTTAACTTTCCCAGTGGCTCGGTGATCGTGGCGAATGGAAGTACTGGTGGATTTAGCAGTTTGATTGCTACTAATGGCCAAATTTCCGATTTGAGCCTCTCCGAGCTTTTCGGTGGTCGGAGCAGCTTCATTCAACTGTTCAACAATCCTACTGATACGGATGATGATGTGTACTTCAACTTGGACGGCTTTACAGGTATTAGTCCCGTCGCGTTGCCGGGGCCATTAGATGTACTTGCTGGTAGTTTCTCCGGACGATTTGTAAATGCTGTTGGCCAGGTTCTTGGTGATGGGGTTGCATCAGTCCAATTGTTTGATGGACAGTACACTGGCACTAGTAGCTGGTCAATGACGATTGTCGCTGGAAAAGAGGTCCCAACTCCGGCCTTGATTCCTGGTATCGCAGCAATGGGCATGGGCCTCTTGCGTAAGCGCAACAAGAAAGCTCAAGAAGTCGCTGCATAAGCGGATTTGACTGAGCCTTTCGGGCTAGACGATTAGCTGGTTTCCAAGTCGTTCAATGGTGGTTGAGCGGCTTGGAAATCTTTTCAACGCTAGACAAAATTCTGTAAAAACGCCCTGATCCGCGTGCCAATTCACGTATAAATCTATAACCCTGTTCACAAAAGTGACAGCGCATCCTATGGTAACTGCATCCAATAAAAAATCTATGTCTAGCGCCTCTCTTTCCAACTCTGCCAGTCCCGCGATCGGGGGCCGTAGTCTCTTTCGCATCGTCAGCTTCGCTTGTATTGCAGGCTTCTTGCTCGATATGATGGCGATCGCGTTCCCCCTCAAACTCGGCGAACTCGCCTGGCGCGTCGGCTTCTTGCAGCAAATCGGCGATCGCAGCATCATTCTATTGCTCGGTCTCGTCTTCCTGATGCTCGGCAGTCTCGAAATGCGTAACCTGCGAAAACAAGTCGCCATGGTTTGTTTGGGTCTGGGTCTGGCCTTCATGCTCGGTGGCGTGATCGGCATCAAAGACGCCGTTTCCCTCCAGAAGGAAACCTCCACCAACATCACCGCCCAATCGACCCAGCTCCAGGAACGCATTCAGCAGGCGAAAGAAAAGCCGCCCGCCAATGCGAAAGTTACGCCGGAGTTGATCGATCAAGCGATGAAGCAGGTCACGGAGCGCACCGATGCCGCGCAAAAAACGGCCCAATCGCAGATCCTGAAAACGGGTTTGAGCAGTGTGGGTAACCTATTCATTGTCGGTTTGGCGTTGATTGGTGTCGGTCGTTACGGCATGCGGGCCAAAGGTTAGGCGATCCCCCCTAACCCCCCTTAAAAAGGGGGGAACCAGAAATATAAAAGTCCCCCTTTTTAAGGGGGATTTAGGGGGATCGTGATTGATGCAACCCACGATCACCATGCAAAAACTTATACTTAAATTATCCTATGCAACTTCAAGCCGCAGGGAATCTAGCCAGTCGTCTTTGGCAGCGTGCAATCCGCGATCGGCATAGCCAAATTGTCTCGATCGGGCTGTTATTTATCGTCGCTTATTTGCCGACTTGGCTTGGTTCAATCGGTCGCGGCATTCTGGAGGGCAAATCCGACTCGATTCTGAATTTCGGGCTGATTTTCTTGGGTTTGCAAACCATCCACAGCCAACGTCACAAGCTCAAAGAATTACAATCCGTCGGCAGTGACGATCGGTTCTTGGGCTACATGGTGATGTTGACGGGAATTGTTACCTTTATCTTTTTCCACTCCATTACGTTTTCCAGTTCATTTCAAGCTATGGCGATTATGTTGCTGTTGGTGGGAATTGGCGGGAGTACTTGGGGGCTGGGATTTTTTGGATTATTTCCCGCGTCGATTATCTATGTATTAATCGCGATTTATCCCGATACGGCGTTTATCGCCATTCGGATTTGTCGCTTCTTCACCTCCGAGGATCTGTTGGAGCACGTCATGGCTTCCCTCGGTGCGATTCAACTGAATTTGATTGGGTATCAAGCGGTGGCCCAAGGAGCCTATGTCACACTAGCCAAAGGTTCGGTGCTGGTGGGGCCTGGTTGTACCGGATTTGATATGGCCTATACACTGATGGGCTGTAGCTTTCTCTTCGGTCGGTTCATGAATGTTTCCTGGCGGCGGATTGTGGCTTTGATTGCCGTGGGTTGGGGGATTGCGATGATCTGTAACATGCCGCGCATTGCGTTGTTGGCGATCGCGTCGATTCACTGGGGGCCAAAATCCTTCGATTTCTGGCATGGCCCGATCGGGGGGCAAATTTTCTCGGCGGTAATGTTTACGATCTACTACTACGTTGCCATGTGGCTGGTGGAGCCACCGAAGGTTTCCGTAAAGCCCGATTAACTGTGATATGCTGCATGGTCTACGAAATATCACAACATTGGTGTAGCCATGGCAACAGCTCCCGCAACCGCTTCCGACCTCTGGCAACAGGGCGAAGCGGTCGAAGTTACGATCACCGATCTGAGCGATCGGGGTGACGGCGTTGGTCGGTATGAAGGACGGGCGGTATTCGTTCCGGACACGGTGACGGGCGATCGGGTGATGGTGCGCCTCGTCCGGGTCAAACCCCAGTACGCCTTCGGCAAATTGCTCGGAATCCTCGAACCCTCGCCCCATCGGGTGTCCCCTAGCTGCATTGTGGCCGATAAGTGCGGTGGCTGTCAGTGGCAGCATGTGAGTGATGACTTTCAGCTAGCGGCCAAGGAAAACCTCGTGGTGCAG
Organism: Cyanobacteria bacterium VAR_4_metabat_243; assembly: GCA_031415035.1. Classification (GTDB taxonomy): domain Bacteria; phylum Cyanobacteriota; class Cyanobacteriia; order Leptolyngbyales; family Leptolyngbyaceae; genus Romeriopsis. The sequence goes on along the minus strand of JANOQX010000094.1, from coordinate 25,051 downwards.
GCGATGGAGCGGCTCGGCGGCTTCCAGGGATTCAAGATTGAACCTGTGCTGAAGCCCGGCAATTCCCTGCACTATCGGAACAAATCCACCTACCCTGTTGCCCTGGCCGAGAATCAAGGCCAGCGGCGGAGTCGCCAGGGACTGGTGCATGGTCGTTTGATGGCGGGCTACTACCAGAAAGGTAGTCACCAGATTGTGAATTTGAATCAATGTCCGATCCAGGATACGCGGCTCGATCCGATCCTCGCGGCGGTGAAGCAGGACATCCAGGCGGCCAACTGGCCGATCTACGATGAAGAAACCCACCAGGGCAGTGTGCGGCATATTTCTTTGCGGATTGGGCGGCGCACGGGCGAGATTTTGCTGACGATCGTGGCGAAGTACCCTGACGATCTCAAACGCAGCTGGCATCTGGCCAATGCCTGGATGGAAAAATTCAATCTAGTGGGCGTTTGTATTAATGTCAATTCCGCCAAAACCAATGCCATCTTCGGTGAAAAGACGGAATGCATTATCGGTCGCGGCTATTTGAATGAAACCTTCGCGGGGCTGACGTTCCAGATTCGACCGGAGACGTTTTTCCAGGTCTATACCGAGCAAGCCGAAGCGATCGCGCTATTGATTCGTGATGAACTGCATCTCAAGGGCGATGAAATTATCCTCGACGCCTATTGTGGGATTGGGACATTGACCTTGCCATTGGCACAGCACGCCCAACAGGTGATTGGGATTGAAGTCCAGGGCAGCGCGATCGATCAAGCGCGAATTAATGCCAAACTCAACGGCATCGACAACACGGAATTTCACGTCGGCACCGTGGAAGCGTTGCTGGGTGGTTTTGAGCAATTGCCAGATATTGTGGTGCTCGATCCGCCGCGTCGCGGCTGCGATCCGCAAGTGATCCCGACTTTGCTGGCGATGAACCCCGAGCAAATCGCCTACATGAGCTGCAATCCGGCGACCTTGGCCCGCGACTTGAAACAGCTTTGTGCCGATGGCCGCTATCGGTTAGACAAAGTTCAGCCCGTGGATTTCTTCCCACAGACCGCGCATATTGAAGCCGTGGCCTTTTTGCGACGGGTGAAATAGCGGGGTGCTGTAGGATGCGTTTCTGCGCCAGCAAAACGCATCGCCGCCGATCGGCATGACGAAAGTTTGGGTGATTACAGCAGGTGCAAGATGCGATTTGCAGAATTAGTCGATCGGCTCAAAGCCACCAACAGTTCGGGTAATGCCGACCTGGAAATTACCGGCGTTGGGGCGATCGAAAACGCAACGATCGGGATGCTTAGTAGTGCCGATGGCGATCGCTTCGCGGCGCAGCTCGCCACCACCGGGGCAAGTGCCGTGATCCTGCCGCAGAATGCGGCATTGCAGCAGTTAGCCACCGATCGGGGCATTGCCTGGATCGAATCCGGCTATCCGCGCTTGAGCTTCGCCCAGGCGATCGACCTGTTCTACACCCCCGCCACCCCCGCATCCCAAATCCATTCCACTGCGGTAATCGATCCCACTGCAAAACTGGGTGAGAACGTGGCTGTAAGTGCCCATGTGGTGATTCATGCCAACGTGGTGCTTGGTGATGGCGTTCGCATTTGGCCCAACGTGGTGATTTATCCGGGCGCGCAGATTGGCGATCGTACGCTGTTGCATGCCAATTGCGTAATCCAAGAGCGCAGCCAAATCGGTGTCGATTGTGTAATCAATAGTGGCTCGATCGTCGGTAGCGAAGGCTTTGGTTATGTGCCGACCCCAACGGGTTGGTACAAAATGCAGCAATCGGGCGTCGTCGTCCTCGAAGATCGCGTCGAAATCGGCTGCAACTGCACGATCGATCGACCTTCGGTGGGCGAAACGCGGATTGGCCACGATACGATTTTGGATAATATGGTGCACATCGGCCACGGCTGCACGATCGGGTGGGGCTGCGCGATCGCGGCCCAGGCAGCCATGGCAGGCGGCGTCACATTAGGCAATCGCGTCACCCTCGCGGGACAAACGGGCGTTGCGAATAACGCGCACATGGGCGATGGCTCGATCGCCTCATCCAAAGCGGGTGTGCACCACGACGTTGACCCCGGACAAGTCGTTTCGGGCTATCCGGCAGTCGATCACAGAATTTATTTAAAGTCGTCCGCGATCTACAAACGGCTCCCCGAAATGTATCGCAGCATCCGCAAAATCAAACAACATTTAGGATTGCCAGATTAGTCCCCGTAGGGTGGGCACTGCCCACCTTACCAACCAATTTCTACCTACGCTACATAAGGCGATCGCCCGATCGCGCGAATCCGTTTATGCAAATGCAATTCCGTCCCGCAGGAACTCCACTTGACTTGATCAAAAATCTGATGCAGGATAAACAATCCGCGACCACATTCCTGTTCATCGCCGATCCACGCCTCTGGACCACAATCATGACAGACTTCGGGCGGCGAAAACCCACACCCTTGGTCGGCAATCACCCAACTACATTCATCGGCTGTGACTTGGTAGCGGACTTCGACTTGTTTGCTGGGATCGAGGTCATTGCCATGCTTTGCGGCATTGACCAAGGCTTCCTGCAAACCTAAGCGAACTTCCATCTGCCAATCGATCGGCACCGGTTCCAACAGCAATTCTAAAATCGGACTCAAATACAACGTAGAGGCAAAGCTCATCACTTGCCATTGCGTGCGCGTGGGCCGGGGCATAATGGCGACCATTAATGTGCCCCTCCAACGGATGGAAAAATTGAAAAATGGACGCTAAATAAGTGCGTAACCATGATGAACATACCTGAAACTAGGGAAGTGCTTCGGACTAACCGGACTCAAACCCTTACAGCTTAGGAAGTTGGCATCGCGCCCAAACTTCGACACTGTAGACAATCTAACAGCGTTGACCAGAATTAGTCGCGCCTGAATGAAAATAACGCCGCTTGCAAGCAAACATCGGAATTCACATCAGAATCACTAACTCTCACCCCTTAATTATACATGGACTGATCATCAAAAGATCACACAATGTACCATCTCTTGGGTCGGTCAGGTGGAAATACGGAAAATTCTTTAGGTGATTTGGGTGGAGTTCCGTAGATCTACGCTGTCGATCGATTCGGGGATTGTGGGTGCGGTGGCTAGTGGTTTTGTGGCAGTTGGCTCATTGTGCGGCGAATCCGCTTGATTTGGCGCAGATCATGTTCAATATCCGCCAGGAGCGAGCGATTGTCCGGATCAATTCGGCTGGCTTTGAGCAGATAGGCTTCGGCTTGGTCGAAGGTGGTCGATCGCATCAGTTGTCTGGCCCATTGGTGGTAGACGATGCTCTGCCACTGTTTGACTTCGCGATCGTCGGTGAGGCGTTGGGCCAGGGCTTCGACCAGGGCGATGGCGCGGGGGAAGCGCTGGTGCTTGAGCAGTTCTTGGAGTTGGTGGTAGATGTTGCGCTTGAGCTGTTGCTCGGGCGTTAGGGGAGCCGCTGGGGGCGTCTGCTGGGGCGCGACGGTGAGGAGGATGTCGTAGGCGGCGGTGAGTTGAATAAATTTTTCATGGGCGGCTTGGTCGTGGCTGTTGCGATCGGGGTGAAGTAGCCGCGCCCGCCGCCGATAGGCCAATTTGACGGCTTCGTAGGAAGCGCCATTGGGTAGGCCCAGCAGTCGATAGCAGTCCGGTGGCTTCATGCAATATCCGCAAAACAAAAGGTGGCAAACCTTGACTTCGGCATTTTGCCACCTTTTTGGGTGATTCGTCGATTGGGGGTGATGCGGGTTTAGCCCGTGACGCTCTTATGGCTTTCGATCACCCGATCGATCAAGCCGTATTCCTTCGCTTCGGCGGCGGAGAGGAAGTAGTCCCGATCGGTGTCCTGTTCAATCTTTTCGATGGTTTGGCCCGATCGCTCGGCCATGATTTGGTTGAGCAATTGTTTGATGCGGACGATTTCCTTGGCTTCGATCGCGATGTCCGAGGCCTGCCGCCGACCCGTGCCGCCGAGGGGTTGGTGGATCATGATCCGGGCGTGAGGCAGCGCGACGCGTTTGCCTTTGGTGCCTGCGGCTAGGAGAAATGCGCCCATGGAGGCGGCGAGGCCGACGCAGATCGTCACGACTTCGGACTTGATGTATTGCATCGTGTCGTAGATCGCCATGCCAGCGGTGACGGAGCCGCCGGGGGAGTTGATGTAGAGATAGATCGGTTTGGTGTTGTCCTCGGAGTCGAGATACAGCATGTAGGCCACGAGGGCATTGGCGATCTGGTCATCGACTTCTTCGGTGAGGAAGATGATCCGTTCCCGGAACATCCGGTCTTCAATGTCGATCCATTGCTCGTAGCTGCTACCGGGAAGGCGGTAAGGGACTTTGGGGACGCCGATCGGCATGGCTTTGCTCCTGGGTGGGGTGTGGATGGGGCGGGTTAAATGCGGTTGCCAGCGAGGGCCGGGATTTCGACGTCCTTCATGGTCTGAACCACCCGATCGAGCAGGCCGTAGGACTGCGCTTCGGTGGGACTGAGATAGAAGGTACGATCGATGTCGGTGTGGATTTTGGCGGCGGTTTGGCCCGTATGCTCGGCGAATAGGTCGAGGACGAGTTGCCGTTTCAGCTGCATCTGGGCGGCTCCGACTTCGATGTCGCTGGCTTGGCCTTGGGTGCCCATTTGGGGTTGGGCCAGGACGATCGACGTATGGGGCAGACAGGCGCGTTTGCCCTTGGCCCCGGCGGCGAGCAACAGTGCCGCCATGCCGCAAACCTGGCCCATCCCAATGGTCAGTACTGGGGACTTGATGTTGACCATCGTGTCGTAGATGGCCAGACCCGAGGTGACGGACATCATGCCCGCCGAAGCATCGGCCATCCCGGCATCGACCGGATCGCCGATCGAATTGATATAGACGTTGATCGGCTTGTCTTGATCTTGGGAATCGAGGAAGAGCATATAGGCAATCACCTCATTCGCCAATCCCATGGTGAGGGGTTGGTTGATGAAGATAATCCGTTCCTGGGCGAGGCGGGTGTAGATATTGACCCACTGCCAGGACTGACTTCCAGGAATGTTGTAAGGGACGCGCAGTGCTCTACCAAAGGCCATGAGGTTCACCAGTCGAACAAGGAGATACGAAGTCAAAATTGCCCGTGCCCTGGGGCACGGGCCTTGGGCCTGACTAAATCAGGGCCGGAAGTGCCTTCGGCAAGTCCTTGGTGCTTTCCAAGACCCGATCGATCAGGCCATATTCCTTGGCTTCGATCGGGGTCATGTAGAACATCCGATCCATATCTTTCGCGAGTTTTGCTGGGGTTTGGCCCGTGCTTTCGGAGAGAATTTCGAGGATGGCGGTTTTGTTCACCACGACTTCCTTGGCCCGAATTTGGATGTCGCTGGCTTGGCCTTGAGCACCGCTGCGCGGCTGATTTAAGACGATCGTCGCATGGGGCAGACTGGCGCGGAACCCCTTTTCCCCCGCGCCGAGGATCATCGCGGCGGTGCCCATGGCTTGGCCGAGACAGATGGTATGGACGGGCGGCTTGATGTATTTCAGGGTGTCGCAGATGGCGAAGGCTTCGGTTTCAAAGCCGATCGCCTCGCCGGTGTACCAGGACGTCCCCGTGGAATTGATGTAGAAAAAGATCGGCTTGTCGGGATCATCAAACTCTAGGTAGAGTAATTGCTCGATGATCAGCCGGGTCACATCGACGCCGAGTTGACGCTTATAGTCATCGGACGAGACGAGGGGTAAGCCTAAATAGATAATCCGTTCCTTCAGCAGCAGCGAAGGGAGGTCGGGTGGGGGCGTGCGATAGGAGGCATCCCCGCCGTAAGGCGCTTGCACAGCTTTAATCGGTGAACTCATTTGCGATCCCACATAATGCCTAAACTAACGGAGTCGCTTGGCTGAGCCAAAAGCATTACCACCGCCTATCTATACTAACTCGCTCAGGCGGGACGGGATGTTCATTCGGGTAGAAAGAACCGAACCTTGCGGATGGTTCTTGGATCAGAATCGCTTGTCCCGATCGGGGTGCAACTTGCTACCATAAAGCCATTACAAGGGATAAACTCGATCGAATTTCATTGGAGCGAAAGGTTATGAACGGGATTTTTGTGATTCTGGGAATCGTCTATTTGTTTGGCGCTTGGAAGTTCTGGGCGGGATTTCGCAGTACCAACTTTATGCAAAACCGTTTGGGCTTGACGATTTTCTGGCCCGTGATGTTGGTCAGCCGTTCCTATCGCCAAAATTTTCGCAAAGCCTTGAAGGGGTGAGCCGATCGGCCGAGGCGGCGGCGTGGTTTCCCGATCGGTGGAGCATAAACTGCGGTGGTTAAATAGTGAAAAGCCCGAGATACTGAAAGTATCTCGGGCTTTTCGGTTTCAATAAGCAACAACGACTTGTTGCTGGATAAACATAGAGTTAGATAAGGTCGTTCAGTAACCAGTTTCAGCGAACCAAAACCAGAGACTGACAAAATAAAGAGTTCGTATCTGATGTTCCAACTATACCTAAGGATAGATGACAGGAACAACGGAAGACACTGTGTTTTCACCTAAAGTTTATTAAACCGGACATTTTTCCGGTTATATGAAATATTTTGCGACAGCAATTATTTAAAGTGGGCGTGAAAGGGGGTGGGACTTGCGTATAATCTCTACCACCCGGTTTGAGGATGATGGTTGTTATGGCTGAGATGAAGGAACAACAGCATCCGCAATGGCGGAAGGATCGCCTGGTGATGGATGGTTTGTTGGCGGGTGAGCCGACGGATTTGAATGTGGCGGAATTGGCGCGGTTGACGATTCGCTATCGCGGGTTTCCGGGGGCGCGGGATATTCAGCAGGATTTGGTGAAGTTGTTGCAGCGCTGGGAGTTGACGGAGGCGACGTTGTTTGAGCGGACCAGAGCGGTTCATGCGGGGCCGCCCGTGTATAAGGTGCGCGGGAATAAGAATGAAGAGGATTGGTCGTAGGGTGGGCACGGCCCACCGGGTCGGTTGGTGTAACGGGTGAGAAGGTGGTTGGTTGGTGCAATGGGTTAGGAGGTGGGCCGTGCCCACCCTACGGTTGGTTTGATCGGAAGAAATGGCCGATCGCCGCTTGAATCTGCTGGCTGACGGTATCAATCTCCCCGCTGGCGTCGATGCGGACAAACCGATCGGGATAATCTTGAGCTAGGGCCGCGAACCCCTGACGCACGGCTTGATGGAAGGATAAATCGGACTGTTCGATTCGATCGCGGGTGCCTCGGCTTTGGGCGCGGGCGAGGCCGATTTCCACATCCAGATCCAGCCAGAGGGTGAGGTCGGGTTGGAGTCCGCCCGTGGCGATCGCATTGAGTTGGTCAATCAATGCCCGATCGAGGCCCCGGCCATAGCCTTGGTAGGCCACGGTGGAGTCGGTGTAGCGATCGCACAGGACGAGGTCGCCCCGGATTAAGGCGGGTTTGAGGCATTGTTCGACATGCTGGGTGCGATCGGCGGCGTAGAGCAACAGTTCGGTGCGGGGATCCATCACTTCATCTCTGGGCGTCAATAAGACCTGCCGGATTTGGCTACAGAGTGGGGTGCCGCCGGGTTCGCGGGTGACGAGGAGGGGGAGTGGCGGGGCCGTTGGGTCGATGGTCTTCGACCGACCGAAGGTCATCGGGTGCTGTTGGGTCAGCCAGGTTTGGGTGCGTTGGAGTTGGGTGGTTTTGCCACAGCCTTCGCCGCCTTCGAAGACGATCAGCTTGCCGGGGTACGGAATCAATGAATCTTGCATGGAAAGTCAATGGGTTGGCTGGTTTGAGTTTCCCATGTTTGGGCTAACCTTGTCAGATGGGGAGTTGGCTCTTAGAATAGGCTCCAGTTAAGCCGCACTCACAGATCCAAGGGAGGGCTAATGGCTCGCTACACTTGCTTATTTACGCTCGGCATTGCGGTGGATCAGCTGCATCAAGCCATGCAGCCCGTCCTGGAAGCCTGCAATTTTAATGTGATTTATACCACCCATGAGTACATCATGGCGCGGGAAAACCCCGGTGGCGTGCCTTTTCCCAAGTTGGTGACGGCGGAAGTGCTAATCGATCGCACCACCGCCACAGCGGAAACCGTGACGATGAAGTTTGTGCTGAAGAATGAAGAGTTGCCGCTGAATGCCGAAAATCACTGCCATCGGATTTTTGACCAGCTAAATCGAGCGGTGACCGATGCCCCCGCCTGGAAATTTATTGAGTTGATTGCAGCAGACGCGTAGGGTGGGCACGGCCCACCGCCATTGATCGCGCCGTACACCATAATCGATCGCGATATCCATCGGAATTTCCGCTTGTGGCGCAAACCAAAAACGGTGGGCACGGCCCACCCTACGCCAATTTAATCGTCTGGCTGTCTTCGTCGTCGCCGCCACTGGTCAGGTCTTCGGGTTGGCCGACCATGTTGGGGCTGATCAGGGTGATGTCGAATTCATCCGGTGGGACGGTTTGGATGGCTTCGCGGCGCAGGAGATAGTAGATCGCCCGGACTTGGGGGCCGAAGACGATTTGGTCGGCGTTCTTGAGATCGTGGTTTTGGAATTTTCGGCCATTGATTAATAAACCATTGGCGCTGCCTTTGCCTTTGAGGTTGCCATCGACGATGCGGTAGTAGTAGCTACCATCTTCGTTGGGTAATTGTACTAGGGTGGCATGGCGACGGGAAACGAATTGTGAAACGAGTCGGATATCACATTTCGGATCCCGCCCGATCGAGTAGACGGGGGCATCGAGGGTGTATTCTCGACGGCCTTTCTCGTCTTCGATGATGAATAAATGGTTCTGGTGGGGTTCTTGAGGCATTGCGACAGTGCGGCCAACTAATGACGGGTCGATTGAGAAAAAGTGCGATGACCCACAGGAAATATCGTCTTTCCTCCATTACAGCACAGGTTTTGGACGGTGTCACAAATCACCATGATGATTCTGATCACCGCCATTGCCAACGCAGGAGGAGTGAATTGGTTACCACGCTAATGGAGCTGAGGGCCATGAGTAAGCCCGCGTTGCTCGGCGATAGGGTGAAATGGTAGGCCGGGAGGAAAGCCCCAGCGGCGGCGGGGATCGCCACAATATTGTAGACAAAAGCCCAGAAAAGATTCTGGCGAATTTTGCTGAACGTCGCTTGGCTCAGGCTCAAAACTGCCGCAACATCACGCAGCGAATTCCGCATCAGGAGGATGTCGGCGGTTTCGGTGGCGACTTCGGTGCCCGCTTGGAGGGCGATCCCCACGTCGGCTTGGGCCAAGGCCGGGGCGTCGTTGATGCCGTCGCCGACCATGGCAATGACTTGGGCTTGGCCGTGGTGCTGGCGTTGCAGGTGGGCGATCGCGTCGGCTTTGGCGGCGGGTTTAACTTCGGCTAATACCTGCTGGGCGGGGATGCCCAGGGTTTTGGCAATGCTGTGGGCGGTTTCGGCCCGATCGCCTGTGAGCATCATGACGCGAATGCCCTTGGCTTGTAATTGTTGGATCACCGCTTTGGCTTCGGGGCGGGGTTGGTCGTTGATCGCCATCAGGCCGATCAGGCGATCGCCTAGACTCAATCCCACCACCGTATGGCCTTGGTGGGCCAGGGCGATCGCTTGTTGATGAATGGTTTCAGCGATGACGATCGACTGGGATTCGAGCCAAGCCAGGGTGCCGAGTTGGACGGTGTTCGCGGTTTCTTCCCAATTCACCTGGGCGCTGACTCCGGATCCCGCGATCGTTTGGTAATCGGTGGCCGGAAGGAGGTCGATCGCTTGCCGTTTCGCCGCCTGGAGGATGGCTTGGGCGAGGGGATGCTGGGTGCCGCTTTCGACGCTGGCGGCGAGTTGGAGCAGTTGGTCGGCGTTGATGTGCGGATCAACGGCAATGATTTCGGTGACTTCGGGTTCGCCTTTGGTCAGCGTCCCAGTTTTGTCGAAGACCAATGTCGTGAGCTTGTGGGCCTTTTCAAGAATGTCGCCGCCGCGAATCAGCAGGCCGCGTTCCGCGCCGATGCCGGAGCCGACCAGGAGCGCGGTTGGCGTAGCGAGGCCGAGGGCACAGGGGCAGGCGATGACGAGCACCGCGATCGTCAGTTTGATGCTGAGTAACATTGGCGTGGCCACGACGGTCGGCAGGGCTTCGCGGTGGATCGCGCCCATGGCATGGTGGGCCATCGGATGGGCGATCGCCAGGTCAGGCCAAAGCTGACTGCCGATGAAGTACCAGAACAGGAAGGTGAGGGCGGCGATCGTCAGGACGCCGTAGGTGAAGTAGCCCGCGATCGTGTCGGCGAATTGTTGGATCGGGGCTTTGCGGGCTTGGGCATCTTCGACGAGCTTGATGATGCGGGCCAGGGCGGTGTCTTGGCCGACCCGGCCAACGCGCATGATCAGCGCACCGGATTGGTTCATCGTGCCGCCGGAAACGCTGTCGCCCGCTTGTTTGGTGACGGGGACGGATTCGCCCGTGAGCATCGATTCATCGATCGTCGTCGTCCCCTGCAAAATGCTGCCATCCACGGGGATTTGCTCTCCCGGTAGGACTTGCACCCAGTCGCCGACTTGGACGAGATCCAGGGGCAACTTGATCGCGCTTTCGGGGCGGATGTCCGTGATGTTCAGGTCGGGCTTGTCCTTGCCGACGACGCTGGCGGTTTTGGGCTGGAGGGCGGCGAGGGCTTGGAGGGCCGAGGCGGCGCGACTGCGGGCGCGGCCTTCCAGAGTGCGGCCCAGGAGGATAAACCCAATCAACATCACGGGTTCGGCGAAGAAGCATTCCCAGTTCAGTTGCGGGAACAGGAGGGCGATCGCGCTGGTGAGGTAGGCCGTGAGTGCGCCAAGGCCGATCAGCGTATTCATGTTCGGGGCATTGCGGCGGAGTCCTTGCCAGCCTTCGACCAGGATCGATCGGCCCGGAATCGCCAGGGTGGCCGTGGCGAGGGCGGCGTGGAGCCAGTCATTGGTCAGGGCGGGGATTGACCAACCGAGCATTTGGATCAGGTGTCCGGTGCTGGAGGCGATCAAGAGGCCGATCGCGATGATTAAATCTTGGCGTTGACGATCGTTTTGCTGGGCGCGGAGGGTTTCGAGTTGGTCTAAACCGTCGTTGAGCTGGGCTTGGAAGCCACTGGCTTGGCGCGGTTGGCTGGGGAATCCGGCGTCGGTGAGGCGTTGGGCCAGGGATGCGGCGGTGGCGGTGGCCCGATCGGATAGTTCGATCGTGGCGACTTCGGTGACGAGGTTTACCGTTGCTTGGATGACGCCGGGGACTTGCTGGAGTTGGGTTTCGACCGATCGGACGCAGCCAGCGCATTTCATTCCCAGGACATCGAGGGTGATGGTGTCGGTGGGGATGGTGACTGGATTGCGAGGGGGGGCGATCGTCATAGAAATTTCAAGGCTATCCAAGGATCTTGTTTCTAGCCTAGATCATTGGATGGCGAATGGCACGCGATCGTGGGGGTGATTCCTGAATTGTTGGGTGTCTGACTTCGTTGTTCATCCACCTTGGGTTCAAACCCAAGGCTCATAGCGCAAGTCCGTTGAAACGGACTGAAGACGAATAATGGCTGGTGTTTTAACCCGTTTTAACGGGTTTTGGCTATGAGCCTGCGGTTTGAACCGCAGGTGGGTGGCGCGATCGATGCTGGATTTCTGGGGGTCTAATTGGCTGTGGGTGTTGGGTTCCGCGTTGCTCTACCCAACCTCCGTCTCGGAATCATCGGGATGCTTAACACTGGGTTTCAACAACAAATACCCAATCAACGCCGCCATCGGCACCACTCCCGACAGCCCAAACTGCAATCCCGGACTGAGATTTAACGTCGAGAAAAAATTAAAATAAGCCATTCCCCCACAACCCCACATCATCAGTTGCCCGATCGATTTCGGCGATTTTGGTTTGGTAAATTTTACGGGTTCAAATTTCATGATGATCCACCCAGAAGGAATAGTGCGATGAGGGTGCCGCTGTTCCACAGACTATGCAGCAACATTGAGGCCAACAGATTTTGCGTCTTGGTGTAGACAAATCCCAAAACGATCGCCAAGGCCATCAGCGGCAAGACCTCCGACAGGCTCAAATGGACGATCGCGAAGATAAAACTACTGAGCAAAATCGCGCCCCAGGTCGGCATATACCGCGTCAACGACGGCAACAGAAAACCCCTAAACAAGGTTTCCTCAAAAAACGGCGCAGCGATCGCGGCGGTGACGAAGATCAATACCAGTGCGGCTGGATCCTGATTTTGGGCCGCGATCGACAGAATCGGATTGCTCCCGCCTTGTCCCTGCCAAATCCGTTGATTCAGCAATGACACGCCAATCACCAACGGAAACGCGGCGAAATATCCGCCCAATCCCCAGCGAATCCAAGGCGATCGCGGGTCAATCTTAAACCAGGTTTCCCCGATCGGCAGGTTCGGCTTGATCGAGCCATAGAGCACCGCCAGTCCACTCCCCGCCAAGCAGAGGTAACCCAGCAAAATCCAGAAGGCGCGGCCCCGTTCGCCCAGACTCGCCGCAGTGAAGCCCAAGCTCCCCTGGATCCCGCCCAACACCGTCGGTAGCAAGACCTGGCCCGTGAAGAAGAAGCCAACGACCAAGACCTGCCAGACGATTTCCCAATCCCACTTGACCTCCCAGGAGATTTTGCTGATGCCGCCGAGGACGGATTCAGGGCCTTTGATGATCCGTTGGCCGATCGTGAAGAGCAGGACGCCAATGCCGGACAAGAGGGAAACGATCGTGATGGCGCTGGTAATGCCGAGTTTGACGATCGCTTTTTGGGCGATGATTTGTTCTTGGGTCATCAGCGCCGTGAGCGCATCGGGGGCCTGAGCCACTTTGTAATGCTGGGCCAGCGCGGCATAGCGGAACCAACCATCTAACCCGCGCTTCAGAATCGCCTCATCGCCGGGTTTTGCGGCGGGTTGCCAGAGTTGGGTGAGGGATTGGGCGGTTTGGCCGATCACGTTGGTTTTTTGCAACATCGGTTGCCAGGTGGCGGTGGCGGCGGCGGGTTTGCCTTGGAGGGCTTGGAGGATGCCGATGCGGAGGTCGAGTTCATCGATCGCGATTTGCTGATTGTCGATCGTTTTGGTTTGGGTGGCGATTTCTTCGGTGAGTTGGGCGATTTTGGTTTCGTCGCGATACACTTCCTCAGTCCGTTTTTCGGCGTCGGCTTGGGTGCGGCGATCGGCGATGGTCGAAAGTTGGCTACTGAAGGTTTTGCCCGCTTGGTCTCGCACCTTTTGGTAGGACGTCAGGGCTTCGGCCAGGGAATCGCCGGGGTTGAGTTGTTGGACGATCGGGTTAGCTTCGGTGCCCTGCCACTCGCTGGTGTGGAGCTTCAAGTCGGTTTCGTACAGCCCCAAACGACTGGCGAATTGGGGTTTGCCCCAACTGGCGGCCAAGTCGGCCCCGACCAGGAAGACCATGGCAAAGGTCATGAGCGAGAGGATTAAGCGTTTCGCAGTCATAGGTTCCAGTCGGGAAGTGAGGAAGATGTTTTGAAGGGTATTGCCTGTATATGTCAGACGTTAGGGATCCCCCCTAGCCCCCTTAAAAAGGTGGGAACCGGATTCAAAGTCCCCCTTTTTAAGGGGGATTTAGGGGGATCGTGGCGTTTGCAACAAACAGTAAGACCTTGAATTTGTCGAACAAGCGATATTGTGACAAACCCTTAACGGGATAAGATCAAACCGAGAATTTTTTTGAGGATTACCACCGTGGCAACCCGCGTCATTATTGTCCGTCATGGAGAGAGTACCTACAACGTCGCCAAGCGAGTGCAGGGGCATATTGATGATGCCTCGGTGCTGACGGACAAGGGGTTGGCGATGGGGACTCAGGTGGGGCAAGCCCTGAAGGACGTGCGGTTTGATACGGTTTATGCCAGTCCGTTGAAGCGCGTGGCCCAGACGGCGGCGGCGATCGTGGCGCAGTTGGATCAGCCGTTAGCGATTCAGTCGGACGATCGGATCAAAGAAGTGAACCTCGTCGAATGGGAAGGTCTGACCTTTGCCGAAGTCGAGCAGCAACATCCCGGTGCCTACGAAAATTGGCGACAGCATCCGGCCCAATTGAAGATGCAACGATCGGACGGGACGGCGTTTTATCCCATTACGGATTTGTACGATCGGGCCAAGGCGTTCTGGCATGCGGTGATTCCGGCGAATGCGGGTAAAACGATTTTGGTGGTGGGGCATAGCGGGATTAATCGGGCTTTGATCACGGCGGCAATCGGGCTTGGCCCCGCTTCCTACCAAACCTTTGACCAGTCGAATTGCTGCATTAGCGTGTTGAACTTTGCTGGGGAATTTGGTGATGCGGTGCAATTGGAGTCGATTAACCTCACCGCGCATTTGGGCGAGGCGATTGCGAAGCTGCGGAATGACCAGGCAATACGCTTGCTGCTGGTGCGCCACGGCGAAACCCAATGGAACCGCGAAGGTCGCTTCCAGGGACAGATCGATATTCCGCTGAATGACAATGGCCGAGTGCAGGCATCGCAAGCTGGGGAGTTTCTTAAATCTGTGTCGATCGATGCGGCAGTCACCAGTTCGATGTCGCGTCCGAAGGAAACGGCGGAGCTGATCTTGAAACATCATCCCCACGTCCAGTTGCAAACCACCGAAATCCTCTGGGAAATCAGCCACGGTCTCTGGGAAGGGAAACTCGAATCGGAAATCGAGGCGGGTTATCCGGGTTTGTTACACGCATGGCAGACGACCCCGGAGACGGTGCAGATGCCAGAGGGCGAGAATCTCGATGATGTGTGGCGGCGGGCGGTGGAAGGTTGGGGCGCGATCGTGCAGGCGGCGAAACCGGGGACGACGACCTTGGTGGTGGCCCATGATGCGATTAATAAGGCGATTCTCTGCTATCTGGCGGGATTGCCTGCGGCGGCGTTCTGGAATTTTAAGCAGGGGAATGGGGCGGTGAGTGTGATTGATTACAATTACGGGCCGGATGCGTCGCCGATGATCCGGGCGGCAAATATTACCAGTCATTTGGGTGGGGTGTTGGACAAGACGGCGGCGGGGGCGTTGTAGCATTTTGGCTACGGCAATGCCCACCCGCGCGTCAACGGCGGGCTAGTAAGGAAAGTCCACTGAAGTGGACTCCGATCCATTGGACTCAAGCCGTCGTTTTTCTTAGCCGGGTTTAGCCGGGTTCCTCTGATAGCCCGCCGTTGACGCGCGGGGCGTTGTTGGGGCGAAGTTGGGAGGGTGAATTGGGTGAATCAATCCACATTAGGAGGGTGAGGCAGATGGAATTTTTACGGCAGGTGCGATCGATTGATCCGGTGGCGCAGACTGATCGGGCAGTAGATGTGTTGCTTCAGGATGGTGTGATCCAAGCGATCGGGCCAGAATTAACCCCACCGGAAGGCGCGATCGTCACGGAAGCGCAAAACCTGATTTTTGCCCCGGCGTTAATTGATCTCTACAGTCGTTGTGGTGAACCGGGCCATGAGGAGCGGGAGACGTTGGAATCGATCGCTCAAGCGGCGGCGACGGGTGGCTTTGGGCAGGTGAATTTGTTGCCGAGTACGCAGCCTGCGATTGACAATCCGGCGATGGTGGCTTGGTTGCAGCAGCATCAACCCTATTCCCCCGTGGCGCTCAAAGCCTGGGGGGCGATTACCTTGGGTGCGAAGGGGGAGCAATTGACGGAATTGGGGGAATTGGCACTCTGCGGGATCGTGGGGTTTGCCGATGGGTCGCCGTTGCCGAATTTGGTGTTGCTGCGGCGGTTGTTGGAATATGCCCAGCCAATCGGGCAGCCGTTGATGCTGTGGCCCCACGATTGGACACTCGCCGCCGGAGGTTTGGCGCGGGAAGGGGTGGAAGCATTGCGATTTGGCTTACCGGGACAGCCCGTGTTTGCGGAAACCACGGCGTTGGCGGCGATTCTGGAACTCGTGCGGGAAATCGGGACGCCCGTACATTTGATGCGGATTTCGACGGCCCGATCGGTGGCGTTGATTCGCCAAGCGAAAGCTGATGGAATTCCCGTAACGGCCAGTACGACTTGGTTACATTTGCTCCATGACACCAGTGATTTGGCGACTTACGATCCGAATTTGCGGTTGAATCCACCGTTGGGCAATGCGGCCGATCGGCTGGCGTTGGTCGAAGGGGTGAAGGCGGGGGTGATTGACGCGATCGCGGTGGATCATGTCGCCTACACCTATGAGGAGAAAACCGTGGCCTTTGGCGAAGCGCCGAATGGGGCGTTGGGGTTGGAATTGGCGTTGCCGATGTTGTGGGCGGGTTTGGTTGAATCGGGGCAATTGAGCGCGATCGAACTGTGGCGGGCGTTGAGCTGTGGGGCGGCGGGTTGTATTGGGCAATCGGTCAGTGCGGTTGTCCCCGAAACCCAAGGTTATGTGCTGTTTGATCCGGCGCAGGAATGGGTGGTGAATGGGGGAAGTTTACGATCGCTGAGCCAAAATACGCATTTGTTGAACCAAACGGTTACGGGCAAAGTTGTCAGGTTGTTGGCGTAGGTTTGTCGAGGAATTCCCGTAGGGCTTGATTAATCATCGTTTGATAGCCTTGACCCGCAGCATCACTCCGATCGCGCAATTCATCCAAAATGTCGTCATCAAGATAAATCGTGACGCGAGTCTTGTTCGTCTGAGGCACGACTGCGCCCCGCTTGCCGCCGTTGAAATAATATTCTTCTCGCATAGTTTTCTAGGCTTTGACGGCCAAATTCTTAATCTCGACAGGTTCGATCGCGTCAGCAGGCGTAAACCCGAAAACCTGGGAATAGAAGTAAAACTCCCCATCCAACGTGCGTTTGATGTTTTCGGCTTGGCGGAATCCGTGCTGTTCGCCTTTGTAGAGGATGTAGGCGACGGGTAAGCCTTTTTGGTTCAACATCTCCACCATCATTTCGGCTTGGTTCGGTGGCACGACTTTGTCTTCGTCGCCTTGGAAGAAGATCGCGGGGCAAGAGAGTTTGTCTACGAAGTTGATGGGCGATCGATCGAAGTAAATCTGCTTCGCTTCCGGGTACGGCCCGATCATGCTGTCCATGTAGCGCGACTCGAATTTGTGGGTGTCGGTGGCGAGGACTTCGAGATCGCTGACGCCGTAGTAGCTGGCCCCCGCTTTGAATACGTCGTAGAATGTCAGGGCGCAGAGGGTAGTGTAGCCGCCTGCACTGCCACCGGCAATGACGAGCCGATCGCCATCCACCAAACCCTGCTCCACCAAAGACTTCGCCCCATTAACGCAATCCTGGACATCGACGATGCCCCAGTTGCCGTTGAGTCGTTGGCGGTAGGCGCGACCATAGCCTGTGCTGCCGCCGTAGTCCACATCGAGGACGGCGAAGCCGCGACTCGTCCAATATTGGATTTTCAAATTGAAATCCCCAGAGGCGGCGGCGGTCGGCCCGCCGTGGCTTTTGACGAGGAGGGGAGGACGATCGGCTTCCGGGGCGGCGAAGTCCTGATTATTCGGGGCGTAGTAGAGACCGTAGGCGGTTAAGCCGTTTTCCGTGGGGAATTCGATCGTGCGGGGTTGGGACATGTAGCCGGGGTCGATCGCCAGATCCGTGGCGCGGCGCAATTCCTGGGTTTTGCCTGTGGCCAGATCGAGGCGGACGATCGCGCTGGGTTGCAGGGCCGAACCGCCGATGAATGCGGCGACTCCCGCATTTACCTGCAAGCCGCTGATGCTGGTGTAGGGGACGGGGATTTGCTTCAGTTCGAGGGTTTGGAGATCGATCGTGGCGAGTTTCCCGGTGGCCTCGGTGTAGGTGCAGAGGAGGGTGCGATCGTCCACGAAACCATAGGTGGACATATCGAATACCCACTGCGGCAAACCGAATTCAGCGGCTTTGGAGCAAAGGGCGGTGATGGTTTTGCCGTCCCAGCGATAGAGGTTCCACCAATCTGTCCGATCGCTGATGAAATACAAATTGCCGTCGGGACCCCACTGGGGTTGGAAGATTGATTCTTCGGGGCCACCCGCCACTTCGACCAAATTCGTTAAACTGCCATCGGCTTGAATATCGGCGACCCAAACGGTGGTGCCGTCCCAGGGCATATTCGGGTGATCCCAGGTGAGCCAGGTGAGTTTGGTGCCTGTGGAATTTAGCTGCGGGGAGGCGAAGAAGTCATGGCCGGATGCGAGGATCAATTGCTGTCCAGTGGCGTCAATGCGGACGAGACAATTGCTGGCTTCCCGATCGGGGTCGCTGTGGTCTTCGCGCACGGCAATCAAGCCCTGCCGCGCTACATCGTATAAAACATTGGTGTAACGCAGTTTGCCGGGGGATGTCAGGGTCGTGGGGGCGGCGTCACCAGTCTGTTGGTAAAGCTGTTGATCGGCGTAGTTCGAAAAATACACCGTGCCTTGGGCGACGTGGAAGGCCCCGCCGCCATATTCGTGGACGCGGGTGCGGGCATTGAAGGGGGCGGGATTGATTTCGGTGGTGGTGCCCTTGGGGTGCCAAGCGACGATCACGTTGCGTCCGCCTTCCGTGGGGCGCGATTCGCTCCAATACACCCGATCGGCATCGAGACAGATTTGGCCCAGGCCGACGGTGCCCGCCACGATCAGATCGGAGCTGATGGGCGACTGCCATTCACCGTAATGCGTGATTGATTGAGCAGACATCCAACAAATTCCCCCAAGGTGATATCACAGGCGTTCGTTAAGAATTGTAAGGGACGATGTGCCCTGCTTCCAAGTTTGGCGGCGGACGGGTCAGATCCGGCGGCCACTGGAGCTTGATCATGTTACCTTAAAGAGTCGAATGTTGAATTCCTGGATGCTGGAGACCAATGTAGATGGGTATTTATTTGGGTAATCTGTCCTACGCGGTGACCGTGGATGCGATTACGGAAGTCTTTTCGGCCTACGGTCCGGTGAAGCGGGTGCAGTTGCCGATCGATCGGGAGACGGGCAAACCACGCGGTTTTGCGTTTATTGATATGGGTCCCGAAGTGGATGAGGATGTGATTATTGAGGCGTTGAATGAAGCGGAATGGATGGGCCGCGAGCTGAAGGCGAATAAGGCGAAGCCGAAGGAAGCCGCCCCGCCCAGCAGTGGCAGTGTCCGTCCCAAACAGCGCTATTAAATCGGAACGGGCAATTGCGATGCGGGTACGGATCGACAACGAGGTGCTGTATATCCACGCTGAAGATGTGCCGCCCTATAAAAAGGGCGGTTCGGTGGTGCGGAATAGCTATTTTTGGGCCTTGCGATCGATTGCGGCTCGATCGCGCCGGGATCATGAGTGGGAGTATGAGCCGGAGGTGTGGTTTGCGCTGAACCGGATGTTGCTGTCGTTTGTGGAGTCGGGCTATCTCGGCTTGCGCGAAACGCAACTGGAATTTGATCCAGATAGCGACATTCCCGAACCGCTGCGTCATAGTTCAACTTGGCTCTAGCCGTGATTTTGCGATCGTCAGCGGCGGATCAGGCGATGCGTGAAAATCTCCGAGAAAAGTTTGCAAATTGTGAGCAGAATCGTATCCTATAGCAGCGGGATTAAGTAATTTCCTGTCAAAGCTCCTCCATCAATAAACTGACGACATCTTTAGGTAAGGAACCATGAAAAACTTGAAAGTTTTGGGTTTGGCTGTAGCCAGTGCGGCTCTGACAGTTGGTTTGGCCGCTTGTGGTGAGCAACCGCCAGCACCTCCCGCTGCTGTGCCGCAGCAAATGCAACAGAAGGCGGGCGACGCCGCTGGTAAAGCAGGCGCTGCCGCTGACAAGGCGGGCGCTGCCGCCAAAGACGCCGCTGGTAAAGCGGGCGCAATGGGCGACAAGATGGGCGGAGCCGCTGGCGACGCGATGAAGAAAGCGGGCGACGCGGCGGGTAAGGCGGGCGAAGCGGCGGACAAGGCGGGTACGGCGGCGAAGGATGCGGGTGCTGCTGCGAAGGACATGTCCGCTGAAGGCGCGAAGAAAGCCGCTGACAGTGCGAAGGATGCCGCTGGTGCGGCAACTAATGCCGCTAAGGATGCCAAGGATGCCGCTGGTTCGGCCATGGATGCCGCCAAGGACAAAGTGCCTGCACCGGCTGAGAAGAAGAACTAGTTTTTTGCTAGTTGGATTGGCTGGATGAATTGAAGGCTAATCGCTTTGGCCCGATTGTTGAGTTGCAACGATCGGGCCATTTTTGTGAGTTAAGAGGATGTTTGAAAAGTTAGACGGCTTGTAGCAGACGTCACGATCCCCCTGAATCCCCCTTCAAAAGGGGGACTTTGAATCCGGTTCCCCCTTTTGTTGGCGAAGCCTCTCCGAAGGAGTTAGGGGGATCGTTGAGGGCTGAATCGAACAGTCGATACCTTTTAAAAGATTCTCTAAACTGCGATCGGGAAGCGCAGTGGGAGAAATGCCTCCAGATCCAGATTCGCAGCCGCTTGACTCAGGGCGACGCGATCGGTCGGGTCGCTCAGGTACGGCAATTGGCCCAAGACCGGGAGGCGCGTGAAGCTGGTAATCATTTCGGGGCTGGCCCATTGCTCGATCTGCTCGGGACTCAATGGCTGCTGACAACTGAGGATGATGCCGCGCAGATCGACTTTGGCTTGGCGGGCGAGGACGACGTTGGCGATCGCTTGGCCGATCGCGCCGAGCCGCACGGGCACCACGAGAATTGTGGGCAACCGCCATTCCCGCGCCAGATCCGCCAGGGTGAGTTCATGGGTGATGGGTGAACCGAGTCCCCCCAAGCCTTCGACGAGGAGGAGGGACGATCGCTGGCGCAGTTGTTCAAATGTCTGCCAGGCGCGATCGAGGCGAATGGTTTGTCCGGCCAAATCGGCGGCCAAGGGCGGGGCCAGGGGCGCATCGAAGTGGATCGGATTGAGTTCGTCCAGGGTTTGGTCTAGGTCAAATAGGCGTTGGTAATGCTCCCGATCGCCGATTCCGGTTTGCAAGGGTTTGAGGATCGAGAGGGGTCGATGGTCTCCGACCGCCCGGAGGGCACCGGGGAAATGTTGCAACCAATAGGCGGCCAAGGCCGAGGTGAGGACGGTTTTTCCCGCGTCGGTATCGGTGCCAGCAATTAAAAGTGTGTTCATGCATGTAATTATTTCACATCCACTATTTCACATCCACATCCAACTGAAAATCGCTGGTCTCCGCACTGCTGACTTCCACGACGTAATCGCCCGAACTCGGCAATTGCAACGATCGGGCCTTTACCCCACTGGCGTTTTCGATCGGGTTGCCGTCGGGGCCGAATAGACTGAGGCGGGCGTTGCCATCGACGCCGACTTTGAGGATTTGGCCCGCGCTGGCTTGGATCAGATAGCGCTGGCTCTGGGTCGGGGAGGCTTTGCCGGAGACGACGACGCGGGTTGCGCCCTGGGGGAAGCTGATCCGCTGGCTGTCGATCGTCGGGCTGGGGTCGGGCGGTGTGGGATCGGGGCTGGGTGTGACGCTGGGTGTGGGCGTTGGGGTCGGTGTGGGCGTCGGGGTCGGTTCGGGTTTGGCCGGGGTGGTTTGGGTGACTTCGAGGGCGAAGTCACCCTGCTTCAGACCTTGGATCACGTTGAGTTCGAGGGCGTAGTTGCCGGTTTGGGGCAGGGTGCCTTCCCAAGTGGAGACCCGCCGCCCGTCTTTGAGCGGTTTGCCATCCGGGCCAATGACGCTGAATAGGACGCCTTCGCCGCCGCGCATGACCGCCTTGAGCGCGTCGCCCGCGTTGCCGGGGAAGGTGAAGTTGAGCGTTTCGTTGGACTTGAGCGTGGCCGATCGGGTGGCGGTTTTGCCGGAGGTCAGCTCGATCGACTGGTTGAAGACGGCGGGACTGGGTGGGGTTTCGGGGCTTTCGTTGGCGATCGGTGTGGGGGTGATCTGGACGATCGGCGCGGGTTCGTCGGTATTCCGGTTGAAGGCGTTAAATGCCGCCCAGGTGCCGATCCCCGCGATCGCCATCAATCCTACGCCGACGAAGAGCACGGCGAAGGGATCGTCCCAGAGTGAGGACTGACGGGGGACATTCGGTTCATTGCGGGCTAGGTCGGCTTCCGGTTCTTGGCGATAGGGCTGCGATCGGCTGCCGTTACTCCGTCCAACAGCGACGGTGGCTTGGATTGTGGGATGGGGCGCGGGCGGTGCGGCGACGGTGGCCACCGTCGGTTGGATCCCCGCAGCGGGAGCAGTTCCCATGGTGGCGAGGGCCTGGGCGACATCGGTGGCACTGGCATAGCGATCGCCCGGTGCATAGCTCAACATCCGCGTGATCACAGCGGCGAATCCCGGCGTCACACTGGCCCAGCGTTGCCAGTGCCACTGCATCGTCCGATCGTCGAGCAATTCCTGGGGTTCGCGGCCCGTCAGGAGGACGATGCCCGTCACGGCTAAAGCGTACAGATCACTGTTGGGGAAGGCCCGTCCGGTTTGCATTTGCTCCGTCGGGGCGAAGCCGATTTTGCCGACGGTGGTGGCGTGGATGCCGCTTTGGTTGGGGGATTGGATTTTGGTGGCGAGTTCTTTGACTACGCCGAAGTCGATCAGCACGGGCAGCCGATCGCGTTCCCGCAAAATGATGTTTTCGGGAGAAATATCGCGGTGGATGATGCCTTTGCCGTGGAGATAGGTGAGGGTGGGCAGCAGTTGGGTGATCAATTGCTGGACTTCGGCCTCGGAGAAGACATAGCCCTGCGATCGCAGTTGGTCGAGCTGTTCGCGATAGGTCTTGCCGTTGATGTAGTCCTGGACGATGAAGAAGCGGCCATCCTGCTCGAAGGTGGCGTGGAACTGTGGCACCTGGGGATATTTGATCTGGTAGAGTACCTGGGCTTCGCGCTGGAATAGCTCCTTCGATTTTTGCAGGGCGTACTCCCCCGCCGAGGGCGGGATCAGCTCTTTGATGGCACAAAGCTCATTAAAGCGGCTTTGGTCTTCGGCCAAATACGTCCGCCCAAACCCGCCCTGGCCAAGGACGCTGAGTACACGGTAGCGGTTCTGGATGATGGTGCCGAGTTCGATCGAAGCTTGCATGGTCGCACTTGTCGGTAGTAGTTCAATCGTAGGATGTGTTGTCTCGCAGGGCAACGCATCGCCCTGCTTGTGCTGAAGGCATCCTACCCGCCAAGATGGGCCTTGACCGCCGCTTGGACTTTTTTGCCGTCGGCTTGGCCCTTGAGCTGCTGCATCACGGCGCTCATGACTTTGCCCATGTCCTTGGCGGATTTGGCTCCGACTTCGGTGGCGACGGCGGCCACAGCGGCGGCGATCGCTGCATCCGACGCCTGGGTGGGGAGAAATTCTTCGATGATTGTCAGTTCCAGGGCTTCTTGGGCCGCTGCATCGGGCCGACCGACATTGTTGTATTGCTCGATCGCGTCGCGGCGTTGCTTGGCGATTTGGCAGAGGGCTTCGATTTCCTGTTCGGGGGTGAGGTCGGTTTGGCCGGAGGGGCGGACGCTGACGGTTTTGTCGAAGAGGACTTTTTTGATGCTGCGGAGGGTTTCGAGCCGCACTTTGTCCCTGGACTTCATGGCGGTTTTGATGTCTTCGCCGATTGATTCGATCATTGACATGGGCGGGCGTTCCTCAAAATTTGGATGAATGGTTGATCCGACCGATCGGATGAGCGTGAATCAATATGATAGTTGCCCAATCGCGAATCGTTAGCCCAGGTGCGGGCCGATCGCGCTAGCCGGTTAAAAAATCCCGTTATTTGGGCGGTCACCCTTGGCAGATGGACGCGAAGTTTGGCAGAATGTTCATCATTAAAATGCGTGACTCCTTTTGATTTATAGTGTTTTGGCAATGGGTACAGTTCTACGGGTGGCGGTTTAAGCTGACCCACTCGGTTGGATCCATGTTGTACTTTGCCATTTTGTTTGGACGATCGTCCGACGCTCAGTTTTAATCCGATTTTGCCTTGCCTCTGACATCGTGGCATTCGTTGCTCGATGTCGCCTGTGATAAAGATTCCCTAGAACGTGTTTGAGGGCTTGCTGTGATTAGCTCTGCGACTCTGACCCTGCCTGCGATGCCGATGCCTACTTCAGAAAATAATCGACTTTGCCTGATCTCCGGATCGGCAAATTCCGCGCTCTCGCAGGAGGTGGCGCGATACCTCGGTATCGACTTGATTCCGATCATTCGCAAGCGATTCGCGGACGGGGAAATCTATGTCCAGATCCTCGAATCGATTCGGGGCAGTGATGTCTACCTGCTGCAACCCACTTGTCGTCCGGTGAATGATCACCTGATGGAGTTGTTGATCATGGTGGATGCTTGCCGTCGGGCTTCGGCGCGGCAAATTACGGCGGTGTTGCCCTATTACGGCTATGCGCGGGCCGATCGTAAGACGGCGGGGCGCGAGTCGATTACGGCGAAGCTGGCGGCGAATTTGATTGCGAAGTCGGGTACCGATCGGGTGCTGGCGATGGATTTGCACTCAGCGCAGATTCAGGGCTATTTCGATATTCCGCTGGATCACATTTACGGTTCGCCCGTGTTGGTGAACTACCTCAAGAGCAAGCAATTGTCGGACATCGTGGTGGTGTCACCGGATGTGGGCGGGGTGGCCCGTGCCCGATCGTTTGCGAAGGCGTTGGATGATGCGCCCCTGGCGATTATCGACAAGCGGCGGCAGGCCCATAATGTGGCCGAGGTGATGAATGTGATCGGCGATGTGCGCGGCAAGACAGCGGTGTTGGTCGATGACATGATCGATACGGCGGGGACGATCACGGAGGGCGCGAAGATCCTCCGGCAGCAGGGGGCGCGGCAGGTCTATGCCTGTGCGACCCATGCGGTGTTCTCGCATCCGGCGATCGAGCGGTTGTCGAGTGGTTGCCTGGAAGAGGTGATCGTGACCAATACGATGCCGATCGCGGAGGATAGTCGGTTTCCGCAGTTGACGATTTTGACGGTGGCGAATGTCTTGGGTGAGACGATTTCGCGGATCCATGATGAGAGTTCGGTGAGTAGTATGTTTCGCTAGGGCTGGGTGAGTCGCGATCGTTGTTCGGGCGAGCGGCCGCTCACGCCGACCGTCCTATTGAAGTGTGGACAAATAATTTCAGTAGGACTACGGCGTGACCCGCCTCGCGCGTCAACGGCGGGCTAGTAAGGCAACCCCGCTAAAGCGGGCTG
>JANOQX010000093.1:0-14466 GCA_031415035.1 Cyanobacteria bacterium VAR_4_metabat_243 | reverse complement strand
GCAAATGGTTGCAGTCAACAGTGTTGGGATCATCAGAGTACCGAACCAACCGACGTAAACGCGGTTGTTGGTGCTGGTGACCCATCCACAGAACTGGTCCCACAGATTGGCGCTTTCGCGCGTCTGGAGTGTAGTTGTCATGGTGTTGTATGAATCCTGGTAAAAATTTCGAGTTTGAACTCGATGTAACTATATTAGTTGCTTTATTGCTTTTTGTAAAGGTAGATGTCGATTCAATGCTGGATTACCCGCGCTTTTGAGGGCGGGATGCCGCCATCTGTGGGCTTGTGGCGAATATGAGTGGGTTGAGCATTGGCTCATCGCGATTATTGGGGCTGAGTGCTGGGCAAGCCTGCACTGAGGGCGGCGATCGTGGCCACGGCATCGATCGCGAGATAGCGCTCGATCGCGAGGTAGATCCACTTATAGTGGCGCTGGCGATCCTGCGCCGTGGTCTCGAATCCCATCAGATTGCGAAGTTGCTCATAACTGGGGTGGATAACTAGTGAAAACATGTCGCACAGGGCGGGATAGTCTTGTTGCATGGCAATGGTCATTGATTGGGTGGTGCTGATCAGCGATGCCATGATTTGCGCATTGAGATAACTGGGTTCAATGAACCACGCCCGAACCAGCACACAGGTACAGCTGGGATCGCCTGGCAGGGCCATTTCAAAGGGATCGATCGTGCGGGTGTTGGTGAGGTAGAGTCCTTTGCTGGGCGTATCGAAAAACAGGCGATCGCTACTTTCAGCCGTGGGGTAGAGAATAATCACGCCGACCGGATTTTGGGTGTCCTGGCGGCGAAACACGCGGATACAGCCGGGATAGACTTTGCTCCATTGCCGCAGGCATTTTGTGATTTTGTGGGCGGTCATGGCCTCATCGCGGACTAACTCGGAAAAGCTTCGGGTCAGTAGTTTTGCGGTTTGGACGGCATCTCGGCCCGGATCAAAGTCATCGATCAAGATTTCCGGTGGGGCGGTCTCACTGGTGATAAATTCCGGCTGCTCACGAATTTTCCAACATTGGGTTTGGCCATCAAATTGCTTATCGAGGAGGCCCAGGGCCACCAATTTGTCCATCATCATGCCCGCCGCCCGTTCGCTGCCTTTTTCGCCATCGGGGTAGAATAGGATAGCGGCTTCGCGATGGCTACAGGAAATGAATTCCGGCAACGGCGACAGTTCTTCGATCGCAACGAGTGTGGTGGGGCCATGGGTCTCCACCTGGTGTTTCCATTGCAGGTAGCCCCAGAGACGGACAAAATACTCCGATCGGCGACGGGTCATGCCACCACGTTTCAGAAAGGCGGTGGCGTAGGTTTTTTGGACGTCGGGGGGGAATACCCGATCGAGGTTTTCGGGTTGGATTGACATAGCCAGGGCAGATTAGAAAGATTGAATTTAATTATACCGCAAATTGAAAAACTAACTTCACTCTACTTCACCTAACTTCACCCTGTTTCACCCAGCTCATGGCACCTTCTGATTCACCCAGGGCATAATCGTTTCAGGCATTACCCCAGATACGTCCGAGTTGTGTTGTGTCGGTTTGATCGCCCGTGATGCTAGGTGAGATTGATTCCATGAGGCGCGATCGGATCGGCACAACGTGCTCCAACTCGGAATGCCTTTCACTTGATGATGGTTCGGATTTGATTGGATTGTGGCGGGGCGTACCCATGGGGGTACGTCACCTTCCCTCGCTCTAGAGATTTGAGGCGGTTGAACGCATGGATGAATTGTCGATGATGTCGGTTGATGATCTCGGTCATCAGCCGATGTTGCAGTTGGTCGATGCACTCCGCTTTGGGGTGATCGTCGTGACGCCGGACATGCGCTTGGTCTATCGCAACCAGGCGATCGTCCAGATTTTTCAAAATTTATCGATTCCAACGCCGAATGGTTTGCCCAAGGCGCTGATTACCTACTGTCAGCAGTTCATGTTGGAAGCGGAGGCGGTCGGGGGTGAGCCACTGATCATCGATTGTCAGCCTTGCAAAGGGCGGTTGCTGCGGTGGCAAATCGCCTGGTTGTCGGAGCCGCTGCCCCAAGCGCCGGATCAGCAATGTCTGCTGGTGGTGCTGGAAGATTGCTATCAGACCTTGGTGACGCAGATGCGGCGTGACCAGAGGTGCTATGGTTTGACGGATCAAGAAGCCCGTGTTTGGGTGATGTTGAAGTTTGGCATGAGCTATCAAGAGATTGCCGACAGCCTGGGGATTACGACCAATACCGTCAAGACCCATGCGCGCAACATCTACAATAAGCAGCGGAATCATCGGCCCCAGACGCCCCGGTTGTGGTTTTTGGAGGATGAGCTGATCTGTAATGTGAATCCGGGTGAGGATGATGCCAGTTAGATCCGGTTTTCAGAGGTATTGACTGTGATGTTCAGCACTCAACGATCCCCCCTAACCCCCCTTCAAAAGGGGGGGACTGTGCTTCAAGTCTCCCTTCAAAAGGGGGATTTAGGGGGATCGTGGCGATTGCGACCGACGATTAGACGGTTCAATCATCCGCTTCGACTCGATCGTCCGTTAGGCCCAGCCCGATGAACGATCCACGATCGCCGACCCCTAACGATCGCCGGATTACCTACAGTCCGGCCTATACGATCGTCCCCACCTACGAATGCTTCAATCGCTGCACCTATTGCAATTTTCGGCGTGATCCCGGCGATAGTCCGTGGTTGAGTTTGGCGGCTGCTCGATCGCGGCTGAAGGCTTTGCCTGCGGGTGAAGTGATCGAAGTGTTGATTCTCAGCGGGGAGGTGCATCCCCAGAGTACCCGCCGATCGGCTTGGTTGGAGCGGATTGAGCAACTGGGCGAGTTGGCGTTGGCGTTGGGATTGTTGCCCCATACGAATGTTGGGCCGTTGAGCTACGCCGAGATGGCGCGGTTGAAGCAGGTGAATGTCTCGATGGGATTGATGCTGGAGCAGGTGACGCCCGCGCTGTTGGATACGGTGCATCGCCAGTCCCCGAGTAAGGTTCCGGCGCGACGGTTGGAGCAGCTGACTTGGGCGGGGGAACTGAAGATTCCGTTTACCACGGGGATTTTGTTGGGATTGGGGGAAACGGCGGACGATCGGGCCGCGAGTTTAGTCGCGATCGCCGATGTGCAGCGCCAATTTGGCCATATTCAGGAAGTGATCTTGCAGCCCTATAGTCCGGGTAGCCGTGAAGTGGGGGTGGGGGATGGGTTTGATTTGGCGCGGTTGCCGGAGGTGGTGACCTTGGCCCGATCGATCTTGCCATCGGATGTGGTGATCCAAATTCCGCCGAATCTGGTGGATCGGCCCGCCTTACTGCTCGCCTGCCTCGATGCCGGGGCGACGGATCTGGGTGGCATTGGGCCGCATGATGAAGTGAATCCCGATTATCCCCATCCCACGGTGGCCCACCTGCGATCGCAGCTTCAGCCCCATGGCTGGCAATTAATCCCCCGATTGCCCCTATATCCGCAATATTTCGGCTGGTTGCCCGATCGGTTGCAGCCACAAGTCGCCCAGTGGTCGGCCCAATCCTTGAATTAAACTGGGGATTTCGTAACGAAATGTGTCGGACTCCTATAGTTGAGTTGAAGGTTCGGCCGCAAAACGGGATTTCTTTCTTAAGATCGGTCAGCGGATGTTTCGCTTACATCGGGCGGGGATCAAGCTTGCGGGTGTGATCCCGCGATGTGACTGGCGGAAAAATCCGCGCCCTGCCAAAAATCGAGCGTTAGCATAAAGCGATGGGCACGCTATGAACAACGGAAATGTGTTCGTCAGCACGTTATGGTTGGATCGAGTAATGTGAAAATCACATAGAATAAAACACCAGACAGAATTGATCACCACGGCAAGACCAACGCCAAAATCACCAACTTTAAGGAGCGATCACGCATGACTACTGCCACTCTCAATCACATCCAAGCAATTGAGCAACTCGGCCAAAGTATCTGGATGGATAACTTGACCCGCAATCTGATCACCTCGGGCGAATTGCAGCAGATGATCGAAACGCGCGGTCTTTTGGGCGTGACCTCGAACCCGGCGATTTTTGAAAAGGCGATCGTCGGGAATGCGATCTACGATGCGGACATCGAAGCGGGGATCAAGGCCAAGAAGTCGTTGCTCGACATCTACGAAGGGCTGATCTTCGATGACATTCGCGACGCCTGTGATGTGTTCATGCCGGTTTACACCAAATCCAAGGGCTTGGATGGCTACATCAGCATCGAAGTCCCGCCGACTCTGGCGCGCAACACGGAGGACACGATTCGTGAGTCCCGCCGCTATCACAAGGTGATCGACCACGCCAACGTGATGATCAAGATCCCCGGTACGCCCGAAGGTCTGCCCGCTGTGAAGCAGATGATTTCGGAAGGCGTGAATGTCAATGTCACCTTGCTGTTCTCCGTGAAGAGCTACATTGATACCGCTTGGGCCTACATCGAAGGGCTGGAAATCTACGCCGCTGCGGGTGGGGATGTGAGCAAGATTGCTTCCGTGGCTAGCTTCTTCCTGAGCCGGATTGACATCGCGATCGATGCCCAACTCGATACCCTGCTGAAAACCGCTGGGATCAGCGACGCCACCCGCGCCAAGCTGGAAGGACTCAAGGGCAAAATCGCGATCGCCAATGCGAAGCAAGCCTACCAGGAATACAAGAAAATCCTGGCCAGCGATCGTTGGCAGGCCCTCGCCGCCAAGGGCGCACAACCCCAGCGTTTGCTGTGGGCCAGCACCGGGACGAAGGATCCCAGCTACAGCGATGTGATGTATGTCGATGGTTTGGTCGGGAACGAGACGGTGAATACGTTGCCTCCAGCGACGATCGAAGCCTGCTTTGACCACTGCGACGTGGCTCCCCGGATCGAAAGCGATGTCGAGTCGGCAAATCTGATGATTGCCTCCCTGGCCGATGCGGATGTAAATATCAACCTCGATCGGGTGATGGAAGAACTGCTGGCCGACGGCATTGCCAAGTTTGTCCAGCCGTTTGAGTCGCTGATGAAGTCGTTGCAGACTAAGGTCGATCAGCTGGCGACGGTTTAATCCACCCCGTCGGTTGGGTGCAATGGTTGTGATCCCCCTAAATCCCCCTTCAAAAGGGGGACTTCCGATCCGGTTCCCCCCTTTTGAAGGGGGGTAGGGGGGAGGATCCTAACCATTGCATCAAATCCCATTCCTTCCCCCTCTCTTCAATTCTCTCCCCCCAAATTCTATGGTTACTCTCCTCGAAAACCCGCTCCGCCCTGGACTGCAACAACAACAACTGCCTGAACCGACGATCGTGGTGTTCTTCGGGGCTTCGGGGGATTTGACCAAGCGCAAATTGGTGCCCGCGTTGTACAAGTTGCGCAAGGAACGGAAATTGCCACCGGAAATCACGATCGTTGGGGTGGCCCGACGGGAATGGAGCCACGAATATTTTCGGGAGCAGATGCGGGAAGGGATTGAGGAATTTTCGGATGGGATTGGTTCGGAGGAGCTGTGGGCCGAGTTTTCCCAGGGGATTTATTACTGTCCGGGGGATATTGACAATGAATTGAGCTACCAAAAGCTCAAAGTCTTCCTCGCCGAACTCGATCCGCAGCGCAAGACGCGGGGCAATCGGGTGTTTTATCTGTCGGTGGCTCCGAGCTTCTTCCCCGAGGCGATTCGGCAGTTGGGGGCGGCGGATATGTTGAGCGATCCGACCAAAACGCGCTTGGTGATCGAGAAGCCCTTTGGGCGCGATTTGAGTTCGGCGCAGGCGTTGAACCGGATTGTGGGTCAGGTTTGCCGCGAGGATCAGGTCTATCGGATTGACCACTATCTGGGCAAGGAAACCGTTCAGAGTATGTTGCTGTTCCGGTTTGCCAATGCGATTTTTGAGCCGCTGTGGAATCGGCAGTACATCGACCACGTCCAAATCACCGTGGCGGAAACCGTTGGGGTCGAAGACCGGGCGGGCTACTACGAAAGCTCCGGTGCCCTGCGCGATATGCTGCAAAATCACCTGATGCAGGTGTTTTGTCTGACGGCGATGGAGCCGCCGAATTCGCTGGATGCGGATGCAATTCGGACGGAGAAGCTGAAGGTGATTCAGGCGACACACCTGGCGGATTTGAATAATCTGGAGCAATGTGCGGTTCGCGGGCAATACGCACCGGGGCTATTTAAAGGGAAGCCAGCGGTGGGCTATCGATCGGAGCCGGGGGTGAATCCTGAGTCGATGACGCCGACCTTTGTGGCGATGAAGTTCATGATCGATAATTGGCGTTGGCAGGGCGTGCCGTTCTACCTGCGTACGGGGAAACGGATGCCGAAGAAGGTGAGCGAAGTCTCGATTCAGTTCCGATCGGTGCCCCACACGATCTTCCAATCCGCCGCCATGCAAGCCAGCCCCAACGTCCTCACCCTGCGCTTACAACCGAACGAAGGCGTTTCACTCAAGTTTGAAGTGAAGCAGCCGGGAGCG
Organism: Cyanobacteria bacterium VAR_4_metabat_243; assembly: GCA_031415035.1. GTDB lineage: Bacteria > Cyanobacteriota > Cyanobacteriia > Leptolyngbyales > Leptolyngbyaceae > Romeriopsis. The sequence goes on along the minus strand of JANOQX010000093.1, from coordinate 8,012 downwards.
AGTTTGCGCAGCCGATCGGTGGATATGGATTTCACCTACGGTTCGATCTTCGGCAAGAACTCGGGCGATGCCTACGATCGGCTATTGCTTGACTGCATGACCGGGGATCAGACCTTGTTCACCCGATCGGACGAAGTCGAAGCGGCTTGGCGCGTCGTGACGCCCGCTTTGATGGCCTGGGAAACCCGCACCGATCCGAGCAAGATGCCCACCTACGAAGCGGGCACCTGGGCACCCCGCGCCGCCGAGGAAATGCTGGAACGCGATGGCCGCAAATGGCGACGGCTGTAGGTTGGGTGCAGCAACGCGGAACCCAACACCCAGAGTTATCCACCCTAAAAATTAGTGAGCGCGAATCCCGATGACGACCCAATTAGCCCCACTGGTAGCCCTCCAAGCCCCCAAAGATGTTTCGGTCAACCAGATTGAAACCGAACTCAGCGAGATCTGGCAAAACTCCGGCCAGCGCAGCGTTGACGGCAGCAGCCTCGCCGCTGTCCGCGCCGCCACCTTTACTCTGGTGGTGTACGAACCGGAAGAAACCCAGCAATTGCTAGCGACGTTGGGCTATTACACGGGGCCGATCGACGGCATCGGCGGGCCGCGCACCGAAGCCGCCATTCGCGCCGCCCAAACGACTTACAAGCTGCCGATTAGCGGTCATCCCAGTCCCAAACTACTGGAACAACTGCGTCATGAATTGGCAATTTGTCAGGGCGAGATTTCGGAAGAAGGGGCGGCTTGTACGATGTCCTCCTATGCGATGGATGCGGGTGGGGCCGGAATTGCCGATGCGATCGCCACCCAAAATCCCTGTCGGATTATTTCGCTGTTTCCGGGGAAGCCCCAGCCGGACGATCGGATTGCGGCCCAAGTCTCGGCCTACTGCGCAATCCAAAAGCAAAGCCAAAATACCCTGGCCTGCTGTGAATACATTGCGTTGAAGGGTTCGGAACAGGCCTTGGAGCGCAGTCAGGACTTAGTCAAAGGGCTATTGATTAATAATTTGCCCAGCTACCTGTGGTGGAAGACTGCGCCAAATATGGACTATCTCCTGTTTCAGGAAATGGGGCAGGCCTGTGATGCGGTGATTGTCGATTCGAGCCAGTTCCGGGCGCAGCCGGAGCAGGATTTGCAGCAGTTGCATGGGTTGATTCAGGCGGGCACGGCGATCAGTGATTTGAACTGGAAGCGGCTTGCGCCTTGGCAAGAACTGGCGGCTGAAGCCTTTGATCCGCCGGAGCGATGGGCGGGCTTGTTGGCGGTGGATCGGGTGACGATCGATTATGAAAAAGGCAATGACATTCAAGCGCTGATGTTTCTCGGCTGGTTGGCCAGTCGGCCGCATTTGGAGTGGCAACCGATTCGCCGGGTGCGCGAAGGGGGCGACTACGATATTCAACGGATTACTTTCCGCGCGGGCGATGGTCGGGAAATCGAGGCGGAACTGGCAGCAATGCCGATCGGGGAACCGGGTTTGGTGATTGGCGATATTGTCGATTTTCGCCTGTCTTCCACCGATCCGACGGCGGATTGCTGCACCATTCTCTGCTCCGAAACCACGGGCTGCACCCGCATGGAACGCGGCACGGCGGAGAACTGCTACATTCAGCAGGTGTCGCCCATGAGCGACCAAAAGGCAGAAACGCTGTTGGCGGCGCAGTTGACGGGTTGGAGTCGGGATTTGCTGTATGAGGCGAGCTTGGCGATCGCGGCGCAGATTACGCAACTTGAGGTGATGGTGCCTGCGGGTGTGGCATAGGCGATGTGGTGGGCGGAACTGATTGACTACGTTGATCGACCGCCCCGCGCGTAAACGGCAGGGCTAGTAAGGGAACCCCGCTAAAGCGGGCTAAGAGAAACTTTAGCCCGCTTTAGCGGGGTTTTATGTGATAGCCCTGTGTTTCGCGCGGGCTGGACTGGTGCGCGGGCGATGGATGTGCGCAGTGCCCATCAACAGCTTTCAGCAAAGCAATCTATCGCCATTCTTTAGTATCTTGTTCCCACACTGAAAATGCTTTGAATGATGCCATAGGTCAGACGATGTGATGGGATCAATAATTGCTAGATGGCACTTCAAAATGTACTTTATTTGGTCGATTCTCCTTGGCTCCGAATTGATTCTGCTCAATGCTGTGCCCTGCCCCAGGAGCATGCCAAAGAATATCGTCAGATGTAAGGTTTCCGTGATTTTCACCCAGGAAAGGCGATCATCTCAAGCCTTTCTACCCTAGATTCCGCAGGTTTGCGATTTTCTGGAATGCTTTACTATCAGTGGCTTTAGGGGTTCTTCAGGAGAATCTGGTGCCAGCCCTGAGAGCCGCAGGGAAAATCGACTGGGAGGCACGGAAAGCATATCCAGAGACGGCCAGAGCAATCTACGGCCCTTGTCTGTCATGGTCGGATGGGCGATTTCGGCCTTTTAAGTACTATCCATCCTGATCAGTAAAGCTGCTAACTGGAAGCACTTTCAGGAAAATGTACTACCTGCGGAATGTCGGTTTCTACCAGGGCAATCGATCGCCGTTCCAGCTAAAAAACTCCCCACTATCCTGGGGCGTCAACCCGTCGATTACGGTGAGCAAGTAATTCACCGTTTGGGCTGGTGTAAATAATTTCTCTGGGGGGACATTCCGCTGGAAGGGTTTGGACAGACCCGTATCGGTGGTGCCGGGATGGAAGAGGGCGATAATGTTGTTGGGGCAGCCGCGTTTGTACTCGATCGCGGTGGTTTTCATCAGCATATTTAATGCCGCTTTCGAAGCCCGATAGCCATACCAGCCACCGATCGCATTATCGCCAATGCTGCCGACCTTGGCGGAAATTGTGGCAAACAGGCTCAATTCACTGTGTTTAAACAATGGTTGTAAATGCTTGGCGAGGAGAATCGCGCTAATGCTGTTGATTTGGAAATACTTCAGCAGCCGATCGGCGTCAATCTGCCGCAATCCCTTCTCGGGTTGGAAGTCGCCGTCGTGCAAAACGCCAACGCAGTTGATCACAAAATGCAGTCGATCGGTTTGGGTTTTGATCGCGGCGATCGCTGCGGCAACTTGGGTTTCGTCGGTGGTGTCGATCGGGAGAATCGTCAGCCGATTGGTGGCGAGTGCTTGTAATTCGATCGATTGCTCGGGATGGCGGCAGGCGGCATAGACATGTTCGATCGTTGGGATGGCTAAAAGCTGTTGCACAAAGGCAAGTCCAATGCCCCGACTGGCTCCGACCACGAATGCATTACCCGCTGGTTGCCCAAACTGACTGGCCATAGGTGACAAACTCGATTTTAATCAATATTTTGCGGTTCCTATCTTCGCATAGGGATGATCGGAATGCTAGGCGACTGCGGATGAAATCGGCACAATATCCAAGCTGGCAATTAAGCTCTGGGTATCGTGCCAGACATACTCAAATTCCTAACGTTGGCTCACAGGCCATCGCGAACAGTTTGAGCTAGCGTTTTTTTGATTTGGTTTTGGTGACTTCTTCGCCGATTTCCTCGTCGGGGCTTTCTTCGGGGTCGGGCGATCGTAATGCCTCATCCAAAACTTCGCGGGCGGTTTCGGCTTGTTCGCGGGCGGCGCGGTATTTGATGTTGGCTTGGGCGTAGGTTTTGAGGATTTTGAAGCCGTCTTTGAGTTCGGTGATTTCTTCTTCGGTGACTTCTTCGTCGGTGAAGAGGATGTCGATTTTCTGGCGGATGGCGAGGGCTTCGGCGCGGGATTCTTGGGCTTTGAGTTTGAGGGTGGCGAGGCCGCTGAGGATTTGGACGGCTTGGTTGAGGGCGTCTTCGCTGCCGACGATGAGGGTGCCGGGTTCGCGGACTTCGATGAATTGCTGGGGGCCAAAGCCGTCGGCGGTTTCGGCGGGGATTTCGCCGGATTCGATCAGCTCGATCAATTGCTCCATGGCTTTGGCGCGGGCTTTGTCGGAGTCTTTGCCGGGAACGTCGATTTTGAGATCGGGGCTTTGGGGGAGGGTGTATTGAACCATGGGATTTATCGAGGATGGAGTGCGAACGGCAAGTAATATTACCTTGAAATCGGGTTTTGCTAATTTTTTGTTAGGTACAGAGTTCGAGGTGTGATCCGCTGTCGGTTTTGGTGACTTCGATGCGGGCTTGGAAAGCGTCGCGGAAGTAGGCCATGTGGGTAATGGTGAGGATGCAGGCGAAGTCTTGGGCGATCGTGTTGATTGCGCCAATCAGCCGATCGATGCCTTCTTTGTCTTGGGTGCCGAAGCCTTCATCGACGATCAGCATTTGGAGGGCGGTGCCGGAGCGTTGGGCGAGGAGGCGGGCGAGGGCGAGGCGGATGGCGAAGTTGATGCGGAAGGCTTCGCCCCCCGAGTAGGTTTCGTAGGGGCGGGTGCCACGGGCGTCGGCGATCAGGATGTCGAGGGTGTCGATGGCTTTGGCGGAGGGGGGCTGTTTGCCTTTGCCCGATCGGGCGCGTTGGGTGACGAATTTGACGTGGAGTTGGTTGTGGCTGAGGCGGGAGAGGATTTGGTTGGTCATGGTTTCGAGTTGGGGCAGGACGTTTTCGATCATGAGGGCGGGGATGCCGTTTTTGCCGAAGGCTTGGGCGAGTTCTTGGTAGACGCGATGTTGTTGCTGTTGTTGTTGGTATTCGTGAAGTGACTCCACTTGTTGTTGTTTGATCTGTTCTTGTTGCTGTTGGCGTTGCTGAAGTTGGCCGAGGCGAGCGAGTTGGTGATCGAGGGATTGACGATCGGTTTGCAATTCGGTTTCGAGTTGTTCGATGCGGGCGGTGGTGTCGATCGTTTGGCTGAGGCAGCGTTGGAGGAATTCGATTTGTTGTTCGATCGTTTGCTGTTCCATGGTGCGGGTTTGAAGGGTTTGGGCGATCGCTTCGACGCGGGCTTGGACTTGGGGATATTGCTGCCGGGCTTGTTGGAGTTGTTGGTATTTTAGTTGCCAGGTTTGGGCTTGGCGGAGTTGGTGGCGGAGTTGGTTATGTTGTTCGGGGTTGTAGCCGATCGCTTCGAGTTGGCGATCGAAGTGGTGCAGATCGCTGGCGTTGGCGGTTTCGATCGTGGTGATTTGTTGGGCTAAATCCTGGATTTCTTGTTGGAGGGCGGGGAGTTTGGCGTTGAGTTGGTCGTGGCGTTTTTGGGCTTGTTGGATGTCGTTGTGTTTGATTTCGGCCCAGCGCCAACGATCGACCCAGCCACGGGCGAGGGCATGGTCGCGTTCGTCGTAGTTGAGTTGGACGAGGGTTTGATCGAGTAATGTGAGTTCTTGTTGGAAGTCGGCGAGGTGGGCGCTGGTGAGGAGTTGGGTTTCGACTTGGGCGAGTTCGTCGGTGAGTTTGTTGAGGGTTTGTTGGGATTCGTTGGTGGTTTGGAGTTGGGCTTGGAGTTGGCCTTGTTGTTGGCGGATGTGGCCGTATTGGATGAGGCGCAGTTCGATCGCGCAGTATTCTTGGCGCAGGACTTGGATCTCGCGTTCGGAGACGGCGAGTTGTTCGCGGATGACCCAGATTTGGCTGAGGATTTCTTCTTGTTTGGCTTGGTGTTTTTTTAATACAAGGTCGCGGTGGTGTTCGTCGAGGGGGCGATCGCAGAGGGGACAGGCGGGGGTTTCGTCGGTTTCGCGGATTTGGATTTGTTCGACCATCGTAATGGTGTCGCGGGATTCAGCATGATAGTCGCCACGATTTTCGTGGGCGATGTGGGTGTCACCGAATTGTGACTCCTGAGCAATCATCGCGAATTCACTGCTGATTTCGACTTCGGCGAGGATGCCGTCTTTGTTAAGTAATCGCAGGATTTGATCGACTTCGGCGAGTTGGGTTTCGTAGGCGCGTTGGTGGGCTTGGAGGCGTTCCATGAAGGTGCGACGTTCGACGCCTTTGGCGCGGACTTGTTCTTGGTAACGGCGCAGTTGGTCGAGTTCGTCGATCCGATCGGCGACGGCGGTGACGGCTTGTTGGAGTTCGGGTTGGCGGGTTTGGTGGGTTTGGAGTTGTTGGGTGTTGTGGCGGAGTTCTTCGAGGCGGGCGGTGACTTTGGCGGTGGCGCGATCGACTTCGCGATGCAGTTGTTGTTGGCGCTGGAGGAGGGGCGCGGCTTGCATCTGGGCGTCTTCGTAGTGTTTGAGTTGGGTGCGGGCTTGTTTGAGTTGGGCGATGCCAGCTTCAATTTCGGTTCTGCGGCTGAGGGTTTGGGTGAGTTCGGTTTGTTGGGTTTCGAGGCTGGTGAGTTGGAGTTGGGTGCGTTGGTGGGCCTGTTGGAGGGTGTGGAGCCGATCGATTTGGCGGTTTTGCTGGGCGGTGCGTTGGGTTTGGATTTGTTGGAAGGCTTGGTTGCGGTTGGCAAGGACTTCTTCTTGGCTTTGGAGGGTTTGCCATTGGGCGTAGCCCGTGAAGATGTCGGCTTCTTGGGCGAAGAGCTGTTCGAGGGTTTTGAGTTGGTGTTCGGCTTGGGCGAGGGCTTGGCGCTGTTGGTCGCAGTCTTGGCGGGTGCGTTGGTGCTGGTTTTGGTGCCAGTCGAGTTGTTGTTGCCAGGATTGACGTTGTTGGTGTTGGGTTTGGAGCGTTTGGAGCTGATCGCGTCCGGTGATTTGGCATTGCTGAAGTTGGGCGACGATCGCTTCGGCGTCGGTGCGTTCGCGATCGATGCGGGGTTGGTCTTGGCGTTGGGTGGCGATCGCTTCGAGTTGTTTTTCAACAATCGTGATCTGGGTTTTGAGGGTTTTGGCTTGGTCGCGGGCTTTTTCGGCGAGGACGTCGTAGTGCTGGAGTTTCAACAAATCCGCGAGGATTTGTTTGCGCTCTCCGGGCCGCTTGAGCATGAATTCGTCGGCGCGGCCTTGGCGGAGGTAGGCCGAATTGACAAAGGTTTCGTAGTCGAGGTTGACTTGGTCGAGGATGAGCTGTTGGGTGACGCGGAGGTTTTTGCCGGTGAGGGGGCGGAAGGTGCCTTCGGCGGTGGCGACTTGGAAGTCGAGGGTCATGGCTTGGCCGCGATAGCGGGTGCGGATGACGCGATAGGTTTGGCTGTGGATGGTGAAGCTGAAATCGACGCGGGCTTCGCTTTGGCCTTGGTGGATGATGTCGTCTTCGGTGGCGGCGCGGCTGTGGCCCCAGATGGCCCAGGAGATGGCTTCGAGGAGGGAGGATTTGCCTGCGCCGTTGGCTCCACAGATGCACGCGGTGTGCAGCCCCCGGAAGTCGAGGGTTGCGGCTTGATAACTCAGGAAGTTACGCAGCGTGAGCTGTAGAGGGATCATGGTCTCGTAACCAAAATTGCGTAGCGGGGCACGTCATTCAATCATCAACATTCAATCATCGAGAGCGATCGATCTAGGATTGCTGGATCTGAGTAGTACAGGGCAACCCAAGTACAATCGCACTTCTTAGTGTAGACCGCATTTTCGCTTTTTTGTCAAGTTGGATAATTTTTTTTGAGATTTTTTGGGGGTGGAAGGGCTGGGGTGTGTGGGTTGGTGGCGTAAATCAGGCCCCCAAACCCCCAATTCTGGGGGCTTTGAATCGTTGGGGGCGTGATTTTGGATGTTGGGTTCCGCGTTGCTTTACCCAACCTATTGGGGCTACGGGACTGGCTTAAGCTGATCGGGATCAGTATTGAGGCGAATCGCTTGCTGATGCAGCATGATTTCTGGGCTACCATCAGAAGGATGAAACCAAACCTGGATGTCAGCTAAGAAATTTAGCTTGGTGCTGGCTCCTCCTCCTGGATTTATACCGATACAAAATTTAAATTTTCTATTCCGGTCGGCCGACCAGCCGACATGTTCAGCATTTGTACTTGTTTTCTCAGAAAGCAATAATTTACTATCTTCTTTGCGTATTGCTTTTACATACACAAATCCTTTTTTACCTAGGTTGATATATAGCAATCCTAACTGATTAATGAGAACTCACCCAACCGATTGAGCTTGGGAAAATCAAAGATTCGCCCCTCAATGGATAACTCAAATAGGGTCTTGACGGATGCAAAGGTTTTGCACTGGTGATAGCATTCTCGCAGCC
>JANOQX010000092.1:0-39385 GCA_031415035.1 Cyanobacteria bacterium VAR_4_metabat_243 | reverse complement strand
AGCGCAGTCTTCGACAAAAATCGAAACGGGCCGCGATGAATGATGCTTACATGCTGAAAGTTTTAGCGGCGGCCCTACCACAACCCAATGAAATCCAAGAACCTAGCTGTCAATAGCGTTTGAGATGCGCTTACCCTGCAGATCAATAAGGGCTTCGTACATAATTACAGTCTAAAAATAAATTGGCTAAAAATTCCGTATGCCCTCTACCAGTCTACTTCTATATAAGCATTACGCTTGAATCATCTTCACCTTCCTTACGTGTGACCATAGCCAATACAAGCCTTCAAATCTTCTCGCGTCAAATCGGGAAAATCATCGAGAATTTCCGCTTCGGTCATCTCAGAAGCGAGGTACTCCAGCACTTCATACACCGTAATCCGCAAGCCCCGGACACAAGGCTTACCACCGCGTTTATTCGGTTCGATCGTGATGTAGTTCCGGTAATCCATAATCTATGGCCCGATCGGAATACTCAAATTATATCGCCCCGATCGTAAAAAAGGCATCTCACAACGGATAAAATTCTTTCCTAACATATTTAGATAATTTCCATATTCTGAAGCTTGTCGATTAAGTCGCCACGTCGGAAGGTAGCAGAAAGTTGCTGCAAGGAAATATCTTGCTCCCCATAAAGCTCAGTAAGTGCTTCTTCAATATCGCGCGCTGACTTATTAAAGTAATCCTCTCCTTTTTGTTCAACCATCTGATATGCACGCTCGAAATTCTGGTGATTAACATCTTTCCTTTGGAGATTCATATCACTGAGAAGTCTTCGCCCCATCTGCATTGCAATGAAGCACGAAGCATAGCGCACAAAATCAGGATCACTTTCTTCTGGCCGTTTGCGTCGATTTTCAGCAATTCTGTATAACTGCACTGCAAGTATGACTTGTGCCCCATTGAGCTGGTCAGTGAAGATTGAGTCATATAGCTTCCCAAAATGTTCGCGAGCAAAAAATCTCGCTTGATGCGGTTTTTCTTGCCAAACTGACAGTACGGCCTCAGCTGCAACCCCTGAAGTAATATCTGTGGATCGGGGACTTGTATCAGAACGTTTGCGACGATAGTTAAATCCCAATTGTTTAATATCCGTCTCTAAACTTTGCTGACGAACATCGTTTGCCCGCAGATCCTTCAGATCGACTGGATTTTGACTATTAGTAGCGTAAGTAATTTTTTGCACTAATCCATCATTATCGCTAGGTAACTGGTAAAGCCGAAGTAACACATAGGCTTGGGCATTTTGATATAATAGATTCGGCTCTTGCAACGTTTTGGCGATGGTCATACAAGTCTGACCACCATTAATAATCTGCAAGTTTTCGATACGTACCTGATAGTCACCATTTTGCAACGCATTGTAGGAAAAACTATCACAAGTCAAAGTCACGCCATTATTATAAAAGTAGAAATTGTTCTTTTCATCACTCATCAACGTATCGCGTATCCGTTCATTAACACGGTTACCTTGCAAGCCTAAATAACGACGAATATTGCGTTCTAATAGCCGTTCTCCATGTTGCTCAATCAAGGCAGCAATTTCAGTCACTGCGATTCTTCCCAGAAGTACTCGACTAAATTCCATATCTTCAACGATCGCTTTGCCACTTAGTTGCAAAGTACCTTTGACGGGTCGCGATGCTTGAAAAATCTTAACTAAGCGTTCATGATTGACATGCTCCCATGTCACCTGATCACCAAATCCAGTACGATCAATCGCTTCTTGAGCGGCTGTACTCCACTCCACTCCATTATTACAGGCCAGTGCTCGAACTTGGGGAATGTAGCCATCGCGGATTAAACTACGGGCTGCTTCTACCTTCGCCAGCAGGCGCTGATTGATATGATTTAACTTTGCTGTGGGATCAAATAAATATTTGATTGCTTTGATTAAACTCTCAAGCCCATTCTCAGGGAAGTTAGCATCGCCTTCGAGATTATTCTTGTACTTTGCTTGGAACAGACTGACGGTGAATTCACCATCATATTCCTCAGAAATGTGCATGGCATCGACGCCAAAATCTCCAGCCCCTTCAGTTAAACAATCAAAGGCACTATCATCATCTAAATCTAATATAGTTTTGACACACAAATATACAAATGCTAGCGACTTGAGCTTGCCCGCTTCACTAATATGCAGCTCGTCATCGGCCTGTTCCCGAATCGCCTCGGCGACAGAGCCTAAACGTTGGTCAATAATCGAAGCATTGATATCCATAGTCGTCAGTTCTATCGAGTCCCACTTATTTTAGCGAATTTGGCCGATCGATAAACTTTTTTTACGCCATCAGCGCCAACTTCGAGAAACCAATTCTGGGTGGGAAGAGACGATCACCGCTCCCCACCCAAAACCATTTACCCCTTTAACGCCTTCACCTTCTTCATGATGCTCACAGGATCAAGCCCCTGATGTGGGAACTGCTCCCACAGACCACCGCCGCCTTCCTCATGGGTCGCCAACGACGCATACTTCGGAGCCAAACCCCGCTCCAACAGCCACGTCCCCATCCGACTGCCCAAACCAGTCCGCCGGTTGAAGTCCTCAACCACCACGACCATGGGGCTAGAACCGATTTTCTTCAGCGTCGCTTCATCCACCACATTCAACGTGCCTTTATTAATCAGTCCGATGTCAATGCCTTCCTGCTTCAGCCGCTCCACCGCATCCAAAGCCCGATACAGCGCCGCCCCAAAGGCCACAATGTAACCATCCTTCCCTTCACGCACCACATCGTCCTTCCCCGACGCAAAGGTATAACCCTCACCGAAGAAGTCCTTGCCATCCGCACCCAAAATCATCGGCACCTTCGATCGGGTGGAGAAGATAAACCGCAATCCCGGCTCATGGAACACTGCCTTCACACAGGCCCGCATCTGATTCGCATCAGCGGGGAAGTAGATATTCGTCGGATAGCCATCATCCAGGCCATTATCCGCGAACATATTGTTCATGCCGAAGTGGCAGGTATTGTCCGCCATATCGTCAATCCCGGCGTGGGAGAAGTGGCAGAGCAAATTGGAATTATTCAACCGCGCCATCGTGATTTCGGAAATACACATTTCCAAGAACGCACTGAAGGTTGCAAAGATTCCCTGCTTACCTTTCTGCATCCCAAAACCCGCTGCCGCCGAGAGGTTGCCGCGTTCTTGGATGCCGCCGCTGATGAAGACTTCGGGGTGTGCGGTACGAATCTGCGTCAAACCGCAGGAGCCTTCCAGATCGCTATCGACGACGAGGACATTGGCCTTCCGATCGGCCTCACTCATGCCACCCAAAACTTCCACCACCGCTTCACCGAAGACGTTCCGATTGGAACCCATCGTGCTCGATGCGCCGATGTATTGGTAGTCATTCTTCGGTGCAACTGTGTTCTTCAACACTTCCGCCGCCGCTGCATGGCCTTTGGATTCCAGATAAGTAATCGCCGCTTTCACCGAAATCACGTCATGGCCATGGTTCGAGCCTTCCAGCCCGACGATGCCGGGACACATGGGGCGCTTGGCAATCACCGCGATCGGCCCTGGGGTATTGATCGCCTCGCAAATGCAAGCATAGAGCGCATCAATGTCTTCACCATTACATTCCACCACCTTCAGACCGTGGCCTTCCAGGGTTTTCTTGACGCTGTAGCCGCCGAGGTATTGGGAAGGATTACCCGCGATCGTCACGTCATTGTCGTCAATAATCAGCTTTACATTGATCTGCTGCGCCACCGCCAACCGGGCCGCTTCCGCATCGTTGCCTTCCTGCTGCGAACCATCGGAACCCAGACAGAACACCGTCTTACCCGGATTCGCCATGGCCACACCGTTGACGTAGGGCCACATGTGACCCAGACGACCGGAGCTAAACTTCACGCCCGGCGTCAGACCCAATTCCGGGTGGCCGGGGAGCTTGGAACCCGCACCGCGATACTGCATCAACTGCTCGGCAGGCAATTCCCCATCCAACGTCGCCATCAAATACTGCGTCCCAACCCGGTGCCCCGCCTCATCAAAGAAAATCGGTACAAACTTATCGGCATGGCTCTTGAACAGCGCATCGAGGATCATCACCTCCGGCACCGTGTCGTAAGGCCCGCCCGTATGACCGCCGACGCCGCGTGCTGCGCCCGTTGCCGTGAAGAAGACGATCGCGTCCCGACAAAGCTGGATATTGAACTGAAGATCGGCCTTCTGCTGGGCCGAAAGCGTCAGATGGCTCGGGTCGAGGGTGACTTTCTTGTAGGCACTGAGGTCGATCGGAAACTGGGTCATACGGGTACTCCCTTAACAATTTTTGATGACGGGCATTGGCTGATCCACGACAAAGTATATCCCATTGCCAGGTGCGCTTCGTGGGGATATCGCGGCTGGATCATCGGTTGAGCTTAAAATTTCAGCAAACCCACCAGCTTGGGTAGCCACTCAGCCAGGATCAGCGACCATAATCCACAGACGAGAATGCCATCATCAAACCCCGCCCCACCGATACTTAAGCCATAACTGGCCCGCTCCGGCTGCACATCGTTCAAATGCAATAAATCGGCCCCGATCAGGCAGCCGAATACCGCTCCAGCAAACGCGATCGATGCGGGATTGCCACCGCCCGCCCAATAACTGATTAAAATTGCCGCGAGCGACGTTGGTAGGACGATTCGCAGAAACAAGTGTCGAATGTAAATACAGGTTCCTGGCACGGGTTGGGCAGCCACATAAGCCATGATCGTCGCCATCAGGGTCACCAACATAATCAACCCCGGTGCAGCCTGACGCAATTGATACATCGCAATCAATACCGGCATCAGCCCCCCAAAAATATTGATGCCAAAATATGCGTAGTATTTGTCGGAATTATGCGATCGGGAAAAGATCGATTTCAACAACACGATCGGGAATAGCTCACACCGAATCTGGTCATCCTGCCGGAAAAACAAACAAATTGGGATATTAAATAATCGGCTCAAATCAATTTCATTAATGCTAATGCGGCAAACCATACCCAGCAGCAGTATAAACGCCATCAGCGGATGAATGCCCAATCGCTCAACCAACAGCGGCAGGACGATCGGGAAGACCACTTTGATCAGCACAATTAGCACCGCGATCATGCCGCACAGCGTCGCCGCACAAACCCAGAAAAATGGGCCGCACAACCACATGCTAGATTTAATCGCACCCCACTTTTCCTGACGGGCTTGTTGGGTGGCTTGGCGTTCTTGCTCGGAAGACGCTTGTAATCGTTGCTCAAACGCCGCGCCATATTTTCGCATTTGCCAAGGCGTGATCCACCGCCGCGATCGCCGAGTTCGCCATTTCATTAATTCGCATCCATCAAATAGTACATTAGACCGATTCGGTGATAATCACAGTCGGTGCCCCCAGGGGAATATCGCATCCGCAGTCAGTTTTTACGTCGAGCGTGACTGATCCACACACCCATCTAATCGACCAATCGCCCCAACTTTGTAACCGAATAATTTGATTTGACGCCAAAACGCCCAAATTGGGCAGAATAAGTTGCATGTGCCACGCTGCCTTACCCCAATTTAGCTCACCCCCATCCATCGCCCTGCTAGTTAAGGACAGACTGGTGAATTTCGTTCAAACTGCCCGATCGTGGGTTCAGACCCGCAAAATCTCCCTGCCCTGGATGCTGATCGTCCCCTTCATCTTGCAGGTGGTACCCGTCGTCACCTACGTCGGCTACCTCTCCTACCAGAACGGCCAACGATCGGTGGCCGACCTGACCGAACAACTGATGGGCACCAGTAGCCGCCGGATTGAGGACAAGCTGAACAGCTATCTGGCCGCGCCGCCGCTGGTGAATCAAATCCTGCGCGATGCTGTGCAGCGCGGCGACCTGAAGCTCGACCTGGATCTCGTCGATGCGGGGCGCGATCGCTACTTGCTCCAACAAATGCGGCTGTTCAAACAGCTCACCTGGATCTCGATCGGCACCGAGACCGGGGATTCGATCGGCATTTGGCGACCGGGGGACAACGACCAGCTCCAGATCGCCATGACCAATCCATCCACCCAATACTTCGGCCACTACCACGCCACCAATGCGGCTAATCAACGCACAAAACGCTTACAAATCGAGCAACCCGCCTTCGATCCCCGCCCCCGCCCCTGGTACAAAGCCGCCGCCCAAACCCAGAAACCCGTATGGAATCCGGTCTATGCGGGGTTCACCCCCGGTACGATCTTTGTGTCCGCCAGTCAGCCGCTATTCGACCCGGCGGGTAAGCTAGTCGGCGTCAGCGGCATCGACATTTTGCTCACGGATATCCAGACCTTCCTCGGCCAAAACCGGGTGAGTCCAGCGGGGCAGGTATTTCTGATGGAACGATCGGGGAAATTAATCGCCAGTTCAACCAAAGAATTAGCCTTCCGCTGGGCCAAGGACAAAAAACCGGAACAAATCCTGGCGAGCGATAGCCAAATGCCCCTAATTCGCGACACCGCCGCCCAATTACAGCAGCAGGTGGGGGATTTTTCGGCCATTCGATCGGCGCAGCAGTTTCAACTGACGATTCGCCGGGACAATCACTTCGTCCGCGTCGTGCCATTCCAATTGCCCGATGGCCCGGAATGGCTGATTGTCATGGTCGTGCCAGAAGCCAATGTCATGGGCAAAATCCATAACAGCACCCAAACGACAATCTTGCTGTGCCTTGCCGCCGCGATCGGGATTATCCTGTTGAATTCGATCATTAGCCGTTGGTTAATCCGCCCCATCATTAGTCTCAGCCGCGCCAGTCAGCAGATTGCCCAAGGCGACTTCCAACTCAAAATCCGATCGCCCCGTGTGAAAGAACTGTTCACCTTAGCGGCATCATTTATGCAAATGAGCGAAGAGATTCAGCAATCGCGTCAGCAATTAGAAGACTATTCCCATTCACTGGAAGCGAAAGTCCACGATCGTACCGCCGCCCTCGCCGCTGAAGTCGATCGCCGCGCCCAGGCCGAAGCCGCCTTAACGATCGCCAACCAGGAATTGCAGCAACTCGCCTACGTCGATGGCCTCACCCAAATCCCCAATCGCCGCCGCTTTGATGAGCAACTGGCCACCGCCTGGCAGCGGCTCCAACGCGAACAATTGCCCCTGTCACTGATTATCGGCGATGTGGATTATTTCAAATGCTATAACGATTACTACGGCCATCAGGCGGGCGACGCATGTTTAACCCAAGTGGCGGCGGCGATCGCGGCGGCAATCCGCCGCCCGGATGACTTAGCCGCGCGCTACGGCGGCGAGGAATTTGCCATTCTGCTGCCCCAGACCCACCGCACCGGAGCGGCAATCGTCGCCGATCGGATACAACAGCAGATCGGCGAATTGCAATTGCCCCACGCCCAGTCCGCCGTGCGCGATCGGGTCACCATGAGTTTGGGGATTGCGACGATCGTTCCCAGCCCGGCCTGTCAGCCGGGTGATTTGCTGGCCGCCGCCGATCGGGCACTCTATGCCGCCAAAACCAGTGGCCGCGATCGCTGGTGCGATCGGGAATTGGGTCAGGTGAAATCGGTCGAATCGTGAAAAAGTGGTGAAGACCGCCGTATTTTTGCGGAAGTGATTAACTCCGCCAAAGCACTGAATACAATCAGTAATCGGGGGATTGACACCCCGCGATCCACCGGCGAATGCCCCAAATAGCGGCAATCATGGCGGAATGACCCGCAATCCCCCGCTTGTCAAATAATGTAATTTTTTGCTTAATCTATTCCTTTAGATAGATGGCAACCCCTAAGATGAAAATGTTTTGATGATTCAATCAGCATTTCTTAGGTGAATTCGCGGTGTTAGATGTGTATTCAGCGAATCTCGACGCCCAGCCGGAGCGATCGGCCGTGGCGCAGGCGACTAAGCTCCAGGTCAGGGGTCTGAGCAAATCCTTTACCCAACAGGGGCAACATCGCCCGGTGCTGGATCAGGTCGATCTACAGTTGGATCGCAATGAGTTTGTCTGCCTGGTCGGGGCTTCCGGTTGTGGCAAGTCCACGCTGCTCAAGCTAATCGCCGGACTGCTGCCGCCGACAGCGGGGACGATCGCCGTGGAGGGCCGACAGGTTTCCGGGCCAGGGGCCGATCGCGGCATGATTTTCCAGAACTACAGCCTGTTTCCCTGGCGCACGGTGGCGGATAATGTCGGTTTTGGTCTCGAACTTCAGGGCTACTCCAACAACCAACGCCGCGATCGGATTCAGAATTATCTGGAGATTGTCGGTTTGGCGGACTTTGCCGATGCCTATCCGAAGCAGCTTTCGGGGGGGATGAAACAACGGGTGGCGATCGCCCGCGCCCTGGCGAATGAACCCGATGTGCTACTGATGGATGAACCCTTCGGCTCCCTGGATGCCCAGACCAAGGAGCAGATGCAACTGTTCATGCATGGTCTGTGGGAGCGTACGCAACTGAGTGTATTAATGGTCACCCATGATGTCGAAGAAGCCTGTTTTCTGTCGGAACGGATTTATGTGATGGGCCGGGATCCCGGTCAGATCAAGGCCGATATTGCCATGCCATTGCCCCGAATGCGATCGCTCGATCTCAAGCTGGATCCCGCGTTTACCCAAATCAAGCGCCAGGTGATTGCCGCCTTGGCCGCCGCCCACTAGCATCACCGGACACATACCCATGCCAACCCCAATGCCCACTAGCACCACCAACCGCCCCACCCCGATCGTCCGCCAACGCCGCGATCTGCCGCCCTCCACCTTCTGGAGCATTCGCCAGGGCATCCCCCGCTGGCTCAAAACGAGCAATCAGATCATCGGATTTGGCATCCCGCTGCTGATTTGGGCGATCTTGAGCTATGGCGGCATGGTCTCCAAAACCTTCCTCCCGTCGCCCACGGCTGTGCTCGCTGCCGGATGGACGATGTTCCAGGATGGCACGCTGATTCCCGATATCCTGGTGAGCAGTGGTCGGGTCTTGGCGGCATTCTTACTGGCGGCGGTGGTGGGCGCACCGTTGGGCTTGTTGATGGGCACGTTTCATAGTTTGGAAGCGTTGTTTTCACCGATCGTCGGGACGGTGCGTTATATGCCCGTGATTGCGTTCGTCCCACTGATTGTGATTTGGGTCGGATTGGGCGAAGATGCCAAGGTACTGATGATTATCCTTGGCATTGTGCTTTACAATGCAATTATGATTGCCGATGCCGTTAAGTTTATCCCGAATGAATTGCTGGACGCCGCTTACACCCTGGGGGCCAAGCGGCGAGAAATCTTCGCAAAGGTGGTGCTGCCCGCCGCCTTGCCCAGCATTTTAGACACGTTTCGTGTGAATATTGCTGGAGCTTGGAACTTTCTGGTATTTGCCGAATTAATCGCCGCCCAAAACGGTCTGGGATTTCGGATTATTCAGTCCCAGCGTTACATTCAGACGGATAAAGTCTTGTTCTGCATTGCCGTGATCGGCGCGATCGGGTTCGTCACGGATTTTCTCCTAAATCGGCTATCGATCGCCTTGACCCCTTGGGCCGAACACCATAAAGCCTAAGTCAGGGCGGCTAAGACTGAAAATATCGATCGAGTTCATTGATTCCCTAGTTGAGACAACATCATGCGTCGCAGACAACTTTTACAAACCTCCGCCCTGTTTACCCTGGGTGCTCTGTCCACCGCCGCCCTCAACGGCTGCAACAATCAAACCAGTTCCACCTCATCCACCAAACCCTTAGAAATTGCGGTGCTCCCCTGGATCGGCTGGGGTCGCATCCAAATTGCTGAGGCCAAGGGCTTCTTTAAAGAAGCCGGACTCAAGGTCAATCACACGACATTCCAAACCGTCACCGAAGTCAACACCGCCTTCCTCGCCAAACGGATGGATCTGAGCTGGCTCGTCGCCACGGATCTACTCGTGCTAAGCAAGGAAGTTGCTGGTATAAAATTCATTCAGGTGGCGGACTTCTCCGGCGAAGTCGATACGATTTTGGGCTATGGGATCAATAATCCGATGGAACTGAAGGGCAAAAAACTAGCGCGGGAAGATGTCCCCTACGAAGTCGTCTTTGTGGGCCGCTATTTGCAGTCGATCGGTCTGACCACCGATGATGTCGAAATCATCTCCATGCCAAGTCCCGATGCCGCCGCTGCCTTTGCCGCCGGAAAAGTCGATGCCGCCGCGATCTACGAACCCTTTGTCACCAAGGCCCTGAAGGAACGCCCCGGCAGCAAAGCCCTGTTCACCGCCAAGGACAGCAACGTGATCGCCAACGGTCTGGCCGGACATAGCGAAATCCTCACCAGTCGCCGGGAGGAGATTCTCAGCTACCTGCGGGTGCTGGATAAGGCGATGAAGTACGCCGAAGCCAATCCTCAAGAATGCAATGAGATCATTGCGAAGTGGACGGGTTCGAAGCCGGAGGAGATCGCCGCCCAACTGAAGCAGGTGAATATGCTCGATCTCGCCGCAAACAAAGCCACGGCTTTTGCCGAAGGTCATCCACTGAATCTCGCTGCCAGCATCGATGCCGCTGCCCCGATCCTACTGAAGGCAGGTAAGATCCCCAAACTGATTCCGGGCAAGGATCTAGTGGATGATTCCTTCGTCAAGGCAATTTAAGCGGACGCATTGTCGCGACAGTTACGATCCCCCCTATCCCCCCTTAAAAAGGGGGAAATCGGTCAAAGTCCCCCTTTTTAAGGGGGATTTAGGGGGATCGTAACTGTCGCAAATCACCCGTCTTCATGTTGCATCAATCCACCAACGGCAACCACATCTGCGCTTGATCAAAATAATCTGGCCCGACCCGAATCGCCCGAGGCACCACCCCGATCGACTGAAACCCACAGGATTGGTATAACGATCGGGCTGGACTGCCATTGAGATTCACGGTCAAATGCAATTGCTCAACGCCGGGAAGCTGATGGGCCGCCGCGACGATCGCCGTCATCAGTTGCTTGGCAATGCCCTTCCCCTGGCATTCCACCGGCACATAGACAAACAGCACATCGGCGCAGTGGGCTTGCTTGGGGGCGCTGCGACGCAGCACCATGGCGGTGCCAACTAATTGATTCGCCGGGTCAAATGCCCCGAGGATCGCGCCATTTGCCGGATCGAGTCGCCGCATCCCCCGCGCCACCTGTCGCGCCGTGCGCGGCTCGATCTGGGCAATATCGGTGTCGAAGGAGCTGGGATGTTCACGCAAACCGCGCTTGACCAAGGCATTGTAGTCCTTGGCCCGATCGGGCGGAATCGGCGCAATTCGGAACATGGGAGATCAGCGATCGGCGGTCATCATCCACAGTAGAAGATTTTGTCGCCCTAGGCCAACTGATAGCCCGCCGTCGCGGGCGACACGACGGAAATGAATCGCAGGGGTTCGATCCCATGATTGGCGACGCCGTGAACCGCCCCGATCGGGGCAATCACCACATCCCCAGCGGCGATCGGTTGCGTGGTACCCGTTTGATCCAGGTAGTATGCACCTTCCCCGGCAAGAATCGTCCAGGTATCCTGGCCGTGGGGATGAATGTGGGCCGCGATCGCCTGACCGGGCAGAATATGCCAAGCCACGATCACCGCATCGGGGGATTCGGTGATCACCGATCGAATGGGTTCGGCCGCTTCGGTGGGTTTGAAAAATTCGCTGCTGTTGAAGATTCGCGTTTGAGTCATGGAATTTGGGCGATCGGGGTTTGTAGCGCGATCGTCACATCGATCGGCACGACATTTTGTCTAATTCATCACATTACACAACTCACCACCATCAATTCAACGATCGTGACTTCTCCTGTGTCATCGCCGCCGCCTTCTCAGGGTCGCCGCCCACGGGAAAAATCAGGATATGTTTAATCTTCGGATTATCGACCAGTGACTTCAGTCGGTGCAGTTGATTCTCCCCGATCGCGATGCCGCCGTATTGCTCAACATAGCCCATTTCATCATTGAAATTTTGGTCATTGTAGACCTGAAGAAACGCCCGATCGGGTTTCCAACTTTCCCAATCCGCCGCGAAGTAACGCTTGGCCCAGTAGGGATTGTGGTGACAAATATCAAAGCTGACCTGGGGATTGGCGCGTTTCACATCGTCCCGCATTTGGCGAACAAATTGGGTGAGATGTGCCGTCCGATCGACGGTACCGGGTAAGTCCGCATGGTAGCCCAGATAGTCATCCCACTGCACCGCATTAATCTTGGGATACTTCCGCACAAACTCCGATGAGATTTGGCGGAAGAGATTCGCCACTTCAGGGATCTCCACATCGAGCACGTAATGGTCAACGGCTGGATAGGTCTTATCGATTCCTGGAACTAACCATTTACGCGACTTTGCCAATTCAAAGATTGGACTATTTTTGTCGATCTTAATCCCTTTTTCAAAATAGGCGTGCACCTGCATCCCCTGCTGCTGCGCCTCATCCAGCATCCAATCGAGCCATTGATCCTGAAACTCATTCGGACAGCGCCGAAATCCCAAGGTCTGCTGCATGATGATACTGTCATACATCGTGCAACCGTTTCCCCACACGCCCTGAATGATTGTATTAACACCTTGGGCTTTGTAATAGCGCACACGATCGCGAATCATTTGCTCACTGGCGTTATTCGTCACCTGATAACGGCTGAGATAAATGCCACGAATCGCTTTCTTTTCCCAAGCGGAGCCTGTGGTGGATGCGGCAATCGGGTTAGTTTTAGCGATCGGGTTGGCTTTAGCGATCGGGGTCGGTTTGAGCGGGGCGATTGGAGTCGTTGCGGCTACCTTGGATTTTAGCGTCAGGTTGGCAGGACTCGGTGGTGGCAGCATTGGGCGGGCGATCGACCCATTCTCTGGGGCGGGTGGCGCGATCGTCACCGATTGCCCGAAGGTGATCGGCAACATCGCTTGAGCTTGCGACCAGAGGCGACCGCCATTACCCAAATGGATTAACCACCAGTAGCCTGCTCCCAGCATCAGGAGCCAGACGGAAATGGGCATATCCCCCAAGAAACCAAACGGCTTTTTTTTCGACATATCGAACGGCAAACAGGATTACGGATAACTTCAGACCGATCGGCCCACATTCCGCAATTATTCCCCAAAATTGCCTACGAGTTAACGCCGACAGCGCCGATCATGATGGCGGATAGAACACATTGCCCCAGAGCCACCACAAACCCAATCATTAACCCGGCAAATCAGTTGCCCAGCCTTCATTCGTTAAAACCACTGATTGATCGGCTGTAATGGGCTGACCCGCCGATTTTACCCTTGCCTGCATCGTGCTGTTGAAGGGTAGATTTAACAGCGCTTCATCTTTAGCCCAATCGGGAATATCAACCAATGTGTAGGCATATTTCACCTTAGAATATTTGATGCCCATGCCATCCGAAGGCTCAGTATAAGAGAGTAGCTCCTTGAAAGCGACTTTACAGTAACGCAGCGCATATCGCGTTTCACCCTGCATATTCTTCGACCAAGGCTGCGCGGTCTGTTTACCCTGGTCAGTCAATTCATAAATCTTCTGCGCACTGCTGCCCAATGATAAGGGTTGCGGTGGGATTGCCTCTTTGACCGTCCTACTGCTCAAGAACCCGAGCTTGACAAGTACTTCCTGCTTTTGATCTTCTCTTTTTTCAGTACCGAGTTCACCTACCTCGATAAAACAGTCATCATTGTTATTGGGCAGCTTATGAGGTTCCTTAGCGATCTTCTGAGAAATAACCTTAGCGAAATTCGCTTTGCTAGCCTCCTTAGGATTGCTACACCCGACCAAACCGAGGCCCAAAACCAAGAAGCCCAGGCTTCCAGCGATCATCAAATTTGCCTTCTGCATGAAATCTAACGCTCCGTAAAAAGTGAATAGCAGCTTCACCCCAAATACACTCTCGTCAAGGTTTGGCGAGTAGAACAATTGATTTGCTCACCTAACCTTATTCACCTTTATAGCAAGTGTTAATACGGATTCATAACCCCTGAAGTGTGTTGTTTTGGCAAATTACTGTAAGGATTGTACGAAGCGTGAAATGATTTTCAGAGTAATTTCATAGCTTCAAGGCCCGCTCAATGCGTCCATCGAACCGTCAACCCATTTGATCCCGCAAAACTTGGAGCCGTTGAAGGATCGCGGCAATTTTACCCTCCCGAATCAGGCGATTTTGGAGTCCATCACAGAAGCGTTCGCCCCGGACAAAGAAGGTCAGCATGGATTTAATTTGCGCCAGACTGGCAGTAGTGATGCGGGTTGGATCACAGAACATGGCGTCAACTTCCGCCATTTGGTAATGCCGATCGCACCAAAAATCCTGACTCACAAGCCGCCCAAATTCACCGACGATCGGAGCGTATTTGGGATACGGCAAAGTGCTGATGCCATCCGATCGGGGTTCAGCCATATGCCATGTCATAAAGTCATTTTCGGTCTGGCTGAATTCGGGGAGGAATTTCAGGAGTGCGTCAATATTTTCGATTGCTTCAGCGTTGTTAATCATAATCGTTGAATAATAATTAGGCTATCGATCGAGCAAGTGGAATCGCGTCGATTCGACCAGTATGCCCAAATCCAACCCAAATCAAATCATAATTGACTCCCATGCAAATATGACCATGCCGCATCCTCCTCCGATCGATGCCAATCCTTCGCCAACGCCTGCTCACTTAAAAGCGCCGTTTCACCGAAGATATCGATTGATTATGCCGCTAAATCGCCCGCGAATGAATTGCGGGCTATGGGGCAAAGTCCCTTCAGGACTACTAAATCCTAGTCCTGAAGGGACTTTCAGACTAGCCCGCAATTCATTCGCGGGTGGGTCATAAACGTAGTCAGTCAATTAGAGCCAAAAACCATTTTTGTGTCAGCTTTCTGATAATCTCCAAACCACCATCTTGATAAATAGCAGCAATCACGGCTTCAAACGTTTCACCAATCACAGAACTCTGTTGATCAACCTGTTGCTTTTTTTCGCCAGAACCTAAGCGCATAAAAGGAGCAATCGCCAAAGCGATCGATAGCTTACCCAGGCTTTTTCGATTTTCTAAATCACTCTTCTTTGTAGAAATAGTGCCACGACTCATATATCCAAGTTGAAAAAGCATTTCAACTAGAATAAATTTAAGAATAGCATCTCCAAAAATACGATAGAACTCCTGGTCTTCACAGACTTGTCCCCGTTGCCGCTGCTCCTGAGCATATGCTTTACGGGTCAATGCCCGAATCAACAAGCTCTTATCAACAAAGACATAGCCCAAACGAGATTCAACCTTACCAATCATTTCCGGAGTCATAATTACTTTTCGCATTGATTAGATATGCAAAAGCTAATCAGATTTCCTGGAGTCTGATCCAGAAAACTGACATAACATATCGAAGGATTAACTATTCTTAAAAAACGTATCTCACCCAATCCAGCCTGGATTTACGGAATTGGATGAGATACGTTTGCCAAGAAACAAGTTAGCCTGAGTCGATACTTGTATCGCTTTTGGGATGTACCTCTTTTTTATAGCCGACATCCAAGGTAACGTCAAGTCATCCATAATCGAACGCATCCGCTTCAGACGCGAACCGATTCAACACCTAGGCGATCGGCCATTCTGCTTCACCCGATCGAACAGCGCCTCTAATCCCGCTTCATCGTAATCATCATATTCACCATTTTCCACCGCCTCTAGCCCTACAGCAACCGCCTGCCGCAGAACCGCATCCGCCAATCCCAAGTCATCATCATCCGTTACCATCACCTGATCGCGCTGCGGCACCAGACCCAACAATGATTCAAACTGGGCGATCGAGATCTGCACGGCGATTGGTTCTCCGGCATCATCCAAGACATAACGACGATGAATTTCTAGCATGGCCTTCTCCAGCAGTATGAGTCATCCCTATGATAGCGCATCCGCCAACCGCCCCTACCGCATCCACTTCGGCTTCCAACCGGGCTTCATCACCTGCTGCGCCCGCGCGATCGCCAGACAATCATCCGGCACATCTTCCACGATCGTGGAACCCGCTGCCGTCGTCACACCCGATCCGATCGTCAATGGCGCGACCAATGAACTATTCGAGCCAATCCGCGTCCGATCGCCGATCACCGTCGGAAACTTGTTTTTCCCGTCGTAGTTCACCGTGATCGTTCCAGCACCGATGTTCGTTTGAGTGCCGATCGTGGCATCGCCCAGATACGTTAAGTGGGATACATTGGTTTTCGCGCCCAATGTCGTATTTTTCAATTCGACAAAATTACCAATGCGACAGGCTTCGCCCACGGTGGCATTAATACGTAAATGCGAATAAGGGCCGATATTTGCATTGTCTTGGACAACGCTGCCGCAAACGACTGAGTACACGACTGTAACGTTTTCGCCAATGGTACTGTTCTCCACCAGACTCCCCGGCCCGATGCGGCTTCTGGCCCCGATCGTCGTCTTCCCGCGCAAATGCGTCTGCGGTTCGATCGTCACATCAGCGGCCAGTTCCACCGTGTCCTCGATCGTCACGCTGCCGGGATCCATGATATTCACCCCGCGTCGCATCCAGTCATCTTTGATCCGCTTTTGCAAAATCCCATAGGCCGTGGCCAATTGCAGCCGATCGTTAATCCCCAATGTCTCTTCAAAATCCGCACAGTCGTACACCATCACCGGACGCAACAGATTCACCGCATCGGTCAGATAATATTCGCCTTGGTCATTGTCATTGCTCAACTGCGGCAAAATCCGCTCCAAGTCGCGCCAGCGGAAGCAGTACATTCCCGCATTCACCCGCGTATTCGCTAACTGTTCCGGCGTGCAATCGCGATGTTCAATAATTTCGGTCAGCAAGCCATTGGCGTCACAAAACACCCGGCCATAACCCGTCGGATCGGGCAGATGCGCGGCCAATACCGTCGCCGCATGGCCCGAGGCCCGATGCACCCGCAACAATTCCTGCAACGTCTCGGGCCGCAACAACGGCGCATCGCCATTCAATACCAAAAAATCGCCATCAAAGTCACCTAAATGCGGCAACACCTGCTGCACCGCGTGGCCCGTTCCGAGCTGTTCAAGCTGTTCGACAAATTCAATCTGCGGCAGATGGCCCAACGCCTCGCGCACCAATTCCTGCCGATAGCCGACGATCGCCAACCGCCGGGTCAACGGCAACGCTTCCGCCACCGCAAACACCCGCTCCACCAACAATTTCCCACCCAGAGGATGCAACACCTTCGGCAAATCGGACTTCATGCGTGTGCCCTTACCCGCCGCCAAAACCGCTACCGCTACCATTGCACTTGACCCCTAAATGTCCATTAGGGAGTATACCGTGGCCGGTGTTGCCTAACGCACTTCTTGCCCGATCGTGGCTTGGCGCGGCGGATTGAACCGGGCGGGTGGCTTCAGATACCGATCAAACCAGACGGTTCCCGAGGACTTCGGCTTCAGTTCGATCGCCTGAATATAAGCCTGAAATTGCTGAAATAGCGCCGGACTACGCCAGCCCTTGTCCGCCTCTTCTTGCATGATGGCGAGGGCTTCCGGGGGTGTCATCGGCGTTTTGTAGGGGCGCTCGCTGATCAGGGCATCGTAGATATCAATTAGTTGGAACACCTGAGCCAGGAAGGGAATCGCCTCGCCCTGGAGCCGATCGGGATAGCCCGATCCATCCCAGCGTTCATGGTGATGGCGGATGATTGGCACCACGCCCTTCATCGTCCGCAGGGGCTTGCAGATATTCTCACCGATCAGCGTATGCTGCTTCATCACCTCAAATTCTTCGGGGGTAAACCGCCCCGGCTTGAGCAACACCGCATCGGCAATGCCGACCTTGCCAATGTCGTGGAGATAACCCGCCCACATCAAATCCCGCACTTCCGATCGGGCCAAGCCCAGATATTCGCCGAAGCTTTTGCCGCGTTGCACCAGGCGCTCGCAGTGATCGCCAGTGTTCGGGTCACGGCTTTCCACGGTTTGGGCGATCGAGAACAGGACTTGCTCGGCGTGATCGAGATCTTGGTTCAACCGCTTTTGGCGCACGAGGGATTTGACGCGGGCGGACAGCTCGACTCGATCGAAGGGTTTGGTCAAGAAGTCATCGCCCCCGGCTTCGATCCCCTGGATGCGGGCCGATCGCTCTTCCAACGCCGTCATGAAAATCACCGGAATCAGCCGCGTATTCTCATCTTGCTTCAGTTGCCGACAGACCGCATAGCCGTCAATTCCCGGCATCATCACATCGAGCAGCACCAAATCCGGCTGATGCTGATGCACCAACGCGATCCCGTCCTGGCCATTGTCAGCCTCGATCACCTCATAGCCTTCTTGCAACAGTAGGCCCACCGCCACCGAGCGGCTCGAACCCGTGTCGTCAACAATCAAGACCTTGGCTTGCTCTTGTTCTAAGGTACTCACAGTAAGAAATGCCCACGCTCACGATATCCAGACCATTCAACTTGCGGATGACTTTGCCCCGAACTAACGCGTTCAATCCCATCTTTTCCTAGTATGGGGAAGAGCAAACGACGATCCAACAGGTGATCTACGGATTCATCCCCAAGATTTTGCGGCGGCAACCCGAAATCCCCCAGTTAAACTGCGCCAAAACCCGTGATCTGACCGAGAACATTGGGCGCTTAGGCGATCGTTTCGTTAATTGGGAAGCGATCGATCAGTTGCATGGCCCGTACCGCATTGTCCTTCAACTCCCGTGAGGCATGGGGCACGTAGGGAATTTGGGAGAGGAAATCCAGGGTACGCCGGAGAATCCGCACCACATCCCCCTCATCGAGGCTGGTGTTTTCACAGAGTTCGAGCCACTCCGTCCCCAACGCCCATTGTTCCACCAAGCCAATTAAATCTAACTCAAACCAGACCGGCAACAGAATATCGTGGCGGCGCTGCTGCTGGAACACCTGACGCCGCAGCCCGCGCAAGCCTTCAAGGGCCTCCAGGGTATTTTCGGAAATGCCGTAGCGCGTCCAGGTGTCGGGCCGCGAGACTTCGACGACCAAGGCCGCACAGCAAGCCGCCAAATGATGGGGACCCAAATGGTCAAATTCGCCGGACATCAGGGCCAGTCCCAACCACAGCTCATTGTCGCCCCGGATCGCCGCCGTCGCCTCACCCAACTTGGTCGGCGTCATGTCCTCCAAGCAACCAAAATGCTCCAGGATCTCGATCAGGGCGAGGAACTCTTGCCAGCGCTGATGGGACTGCTTCGTCAGCTTGCCTTGCCGATCGACCAATTCCTTTTCCAGGGTTTCGAGGCGGCGCTGTTGCTTCTGGACTTTACCCCGATCGCCCCAGGCATGCATCGGATGGTCGTCGATTTGGGCTTGGACTGACAGCATCCGCTGCATCTGGGCATGGACTTCTGGCACCAGTTCTTCCAGGGACGGGGCATCGGCGATCGATCGGGCCACGACCAAACTCAGCTCATCGCCGCGCCGCGACTGCCCCGCCTTGGGCAAGAGATCCAAGGGCGGCACGATCGCCTTCGCGCCGTCCAAGGGCGGCATTTCCCCATGCAGCGCCACCACATCATGGGTGGAGCAGACATACCAGCGATTATTCTGACCGAGACAAACCAAGAGCGGCAAGCGGCCCGAACTCGGAGCCGTCATCACCAACACCGCCGCCAACGGATTGGCCGTGCGGGCAAAGGTGGCCCGCAGGGTCAGCAGCGAACCCGTCACGGCATAGTCCATGGCGATCGCCGTGGTTTCGGCCTGCTCATCCGCCGCTTGTTGTTGGAGGATTTTGAGTAATCGCTTCTCTTCGCGAAGGCGCTCCACCAGCTTCTCGTATTGCTGAAGTTGCTTGAAATCCACCTGTTCCAGGAGCGATCGCAGTTGCCCGACTTCGGCTTCACAGCGTTGGATCTCCGCCTTCTGGGGCTTCAGCACCAAGGTCGAAAGGTATTGGCCAAAGCTTCGCTCGATCAGTTCCCGCACTTCTTCGAGCCGATGCATTTGCAACAGGTTCAGCACCATGCCATAGGTCGGCGTAAACTGGCTCACCAACGGATCCGCCTGGGAAGTCGCCAGATGCGCCGCCTCCCGTGGCCCTTCAAACGGCGTCTGCAAAGTCACGACATAGCCCTGGGTATCCATCCCCCGGCGACCCGCCCGACCCGCCATCTGCAAAAACTCCGACGCCGTCAGCAGCCGATGGCCCACATCCGTCCGCTTTGACAACGATGCGATCACCGTCGTCCGCGCAGGCATATTGATCCCCGCCGCCAGCGTCTCCGTCGCAAACACCACCTTCACCAACGCCTGCTGGAACAGCTCCTCCACAAAGCCCTTCCAAGCGGGCAAAATCCCCGCATGATGGGCCGCCAGACCCCGCCGCAGGGGTTCGACATATTCCGCCCGCACCGCTTCGGGATGGCGTTTGGTGAAGTCCGCGATATGCCGATCGATCCGTTCCCGTTCCGCCTCCGAGACCAGCGACGTCGCCCCAAAGGCTTGGATCGCCTGATTACAGCCGCGCCGACTAAAAATAAAGTAGATCGCGGGCAGCATGTTCTTCTCGCGCAGTTGGCCGACGATGAAGGGAATCGTTGGCGCTTCGGCGCGTGGTGCCCCTCGGCGATTCGCTCCCTGGGGCCGCTGCGTGCCGCCCTTCGGCTTGAGGCGCGGATTCATCTTCTCCCCCGCCTCATCCAACAGCGGAAAAATCCCCTTCGGATGGCCAAAGTTGAACTGTAATGGCACGGGCCGAAAATCTGAGTAGATCAACGTCGTCGGCCCATGCACCGTGTCGATCCAGTCGGTCAATTGGTCACTGTTTTGCACCGTGGCCGATAGCGCCACCAGCTCCACTTCCGGCGGACAATAGATAATCGACTCCTCCCACACCGTGCCCCGCTGCCGATCGTTCATGTAGTGGCATTCGTCCAGCACTACAGCATCCAGGTCAATCAGCGAAGTCCCCACCTCACCGATCGGCGTGCCGTAGAGCATGTTGCGGAAAATCTCTGTCGTCATCACAATGATCGGCGCATCCCGGTTGATTGAGATGTCCCCCGTCAGCAGGCCCACCTGTGCGTCACCAAACTGTGCCCGAAAATCCCGTAGCTTCTGGTTCGACAGGGCTTTGAGCGGTGTGGTGTAGAACACGCGTTTGCCTCGGGCCAGGGCGCGATGGATCGCATATTCGCCAATCAGCGTTTTTCCCGATCCGGTTGGGGCACAGACGACAATCGACTCCCCCGCATCAAGTGCCGCGATCGCCTGATATTGGAAGTCATCCAATTCAAACGGGAAAATCGATTTGGGATCAATGGAGAAAACAGCCACACTTACGCACAGAAGTATAGGAATACCTTTGATCTTAAGGTCAATCCCGGCAAATTGATGCCAATCTCCTTGAGGAATTCGTCAAAGTTCATCAATCGATCGTAAAAGTCATGAATTCTGCATATTTCAGAGTTTTGATAAGAAATCATGCTCAATCCAGGAATTATGGGGGATAAACCCAATATTGGATGGCATAGCACCACTAGAACAATTTTATTCCTCGGTTTTTTGCGCTCGTGACCGGATCCGATAAATCACCGATGATCCGGATGATTCAGAATAATTTGTCCTATACTCTTATTCCATTCCGGATCATGGCTGTATGATTCAGGCGCAATGCGATTTGATCGGATTGCCATTTACATGTTGTTTCACCGGCTCGATGTGCGATCCATGCCAGCACTCACGATCGATACCCTTTGGTCCGCAGCGTTGGAGCGTATGAAGCTTCAGCTCAGTCGTCCCACGTTTGAAACGTGGATTCAAAGTGCTGTCCCCGAGCAACTTGAGCACAATTGTCTCACCCTGCGCACGCCGAATCCCTTCTCCAAAAACTGGATTCAGAAATATTATGTTAATACAATTGTTTCAGCCTTAGAGGAAGTTGCGGGTTACCCGATCGAAATTCAACTGATCGTGGAACATGATGAACAAAGCGAAACTGAAAAACGCTTATTCACCAAAGAAAAGCGTCAAGTCCTGACGCCACCGATTCTTGAACAAAGTGCCGAGCCACGTCTCAAGCTAAATTCTCGCTATGTGTTCTCGCGCCTCGTTGTCGGGCCAAATAATCGGATGGCGCATGCCGCTTCCTTGGCCGTGGCCGAATCACCGGGAAAGGAATTTAATCCCTTGTTTCTCTGTGGTGGTGTGGGACTGGGCAAAACCCATCTGATGCAGGCGATCGGGCATTACCGTCTGGAAATTGATCCAACAGCACGGGTGTACTATGTTTCCACCGAGCGGTTTACCAATGATCTGATCACGGCGATCCAGAAAGACGATATGCAGAGTTTCCGCGATCTCTATCGATCGGCGGATTTATTACTGGTCGATGATATTCAATTTATCGAAGGCAAGGAATATACCCAAGAAGAGTTTTTCCACACGTTTAATGCGTTGTACAACGAAGGTAAACAGGTGGTGTTGGCGAGCGATCGGCAGCCGCATCAGATTCCCCGCTTGCAGGATCGGTTGGGATCGCGGTTTTCCATGGGTTTGATTGCGGATATTCAGCCACCGGACTTTGAAACGCGGATGGCGGTGCTGCAAAAGAAGGCCGAGTACGAGAATATGCCGCTGCCCCGCGACGTGCTGGAATATATCGCGTCGAATTACACCAATAATATTCGGGAATTAGAAGGCGCTTTAAACCGGGCTGTGGCCTACATTTCAATTTCCGGTTTGCCGATGACGATCGACAATATTACGCCAGTGCTAAATCCGATTATGGAAACGGTGGAGATTACGCCGCAGGATATTCTGGCGATCGTGTCGAAGCATTTTAATGTCTCGATCGAGGATATGAAGAGCAGTTCCCGCCGTCGGGAAATCAGTACGGCGCGGCAGATGGGGATGTATTTGATGCGGCATCATACGGATTTGAGTTTGCCGAAGATTGGCGATGTGTTTGGCGGCAAAGACCATACCACGGTGCTCTATAGCTGCGATAAGATTGAACAGCAAAAGCTCACGAATGCGGAGATTGTTCGCACGATTCGGCTGTTAGCGGAGCAAATTACGGGGCGGCGGTAATGGGGGGGTGATATGCAGCAGTGATCGGATTGCGCAATTCGCCCGCCCCGCGAATAAATTGCGGGCTAGTAAGGAAAGTACCCTGAAGGGCACTCAAACCAAATTTGAGCCGGGTTTCGCCGGGTTTCCTTACTAGCCCTGCCGTTGACGCGCGGGGCGGGGGCGGCCGTAGTCGAAGTGTATTTAGTTGAGGCATAACCAATGGGTATCGGACGGCAAATATTGGGATTGCTCGGTTGGATTGCCGTCGCCGCCTATTTGGCCTTCAGTACCTTGACACTGAAGCCGCTATGGACCGATGAATTCGCGACGATCGTCTTTAGCCTCGGCCACAGCTTTAAAGGTATTGCCGTAAATCAATTGTTGCCGATGCCGGATTTACTCGCGCCGTTGCAACTGACCCCAACGAGCAATTGGCCCGAAATTCTGCACCGTTTGCTGACGGAAGATACCCATCCGCCGGTGTTTTTCTGGCTGAATTATGAGTGGATGCAGGCGGGGGCGCGCTGGTTGCCGCAATGGTTTGTGGGGGGCGATCGGTTGCCGTCGGTGTTTGCGGTGCGATCGTTGTCGGCGCTGTTTGGGGTGCTTTGTGTCCCGGCGATGTTTGGATTGGGTTGGGTGAGTAGTCGCAATTGGCGGGTGGCGCAACTGGCAGCGGGATTGATGGCGGTGTCGCCCTTTGGGTTGTTTTTGGCGCAGGAGTCGCGGCATTACAGTTTGGCGTTGCTTTGGGTGATTTTGTCGCTGACGGTTTGGATGGCGGTGATTCGCGCTTGGCAGGCGCGATCCAAACCGTCATTTTGGCTGAGTTTGGTCTGGATCGGGGTGAATGGTTTGGGGATTGCGACCCATTACTTTTTTAGTTTAATTCTGTTGGTTGAAGCGATGGTTTTACTGCTGCTACTGCGGTTGGAATTTTCAGGATTCAGCCGTCAAACCGCTTCGGCAATGGGATGGCGCTGGTGGATGCCCGTGGTGGTGGCCGCGATCGGGACGGCGGGTAATGGCTTAATTTGGCTATCTGTGTGGCGCAGCATCAGCCGCAGTGAATTGATTCAGTGGGTCTATACGGGCGCGCAAACGGGCTGGCAAGCCTGGGTTAATCCGATCGTCAATTTACTCGTTGGCGGGATCACAATGGTGACGCTGTTGCCGATTCAGGCTGTGCCGCAGGCGGTGGCGATCGGTTGTGGGGGACTAACGCTACTCAGCGCGATTGGGATTACGTGGTGGGTGATCCGAGGATTGCGCCAACAATGGCGATCGCGCCAGTCCGATCGCTTACCGATGTGGGCCGCGATCGGGGCATTGACCGGGGCGATGGTGAGTTTGCTCTATCTCGACTACGGCGGCGGTGCGGATGTAACGCGGGGCTTTCGGTTTAATTTTCTGTATTTGCCGAGTTTATTATTGCTGGTGGCTTGGGGGTTGGCGGCGGGTCATCGGGTGGTTCGGAGCGCGGTGATTTTGTTGGGATTACTCGGATCGCTCAGTGTCGGTCACAACTTGGCTTACCAAAAAGTTCATCAACCCGCCGCGATCGTCGATGCGATCGTCCAACTGGAAAAAAATGTATCACCAGTGGTTATCACCCAATCGGCTCCTCCGATCGTCATCATGGCCCCGTTTCGCACCCACGCCCAGACCACCCGACTGATGAGTTTGGCCTGGGAATTGCAACAGCGGGGGCGATCGGCGCAGTTTTATTTCGATCAGCAAGTTTGTCCTCGGGACAATCCGGCGGCTTGCAAGCAGTTGACGCCCTTGGCCCAACAGACAATGCAGACCCAGATGCGTCAGCCCTATCGGCTGTGGTTGATTAATTACAATCCCTTGGAAGATTTGCCGCAATTGGGCTGCAAATTCGATCGGGAAATCGGTCGCCGATCGGTCGATGGATTTACCGCCCAACCTTATCGTTGTGCATCGCCGACGGCGATCGGTAAGTAGCGTGAATTACGAAGTTGTCTGCGCCGCTCTCCACCCGCCCCGCGCGTCAACGGCGGGCTAGTAAGGAAAGACCCCTAAAGGGGCCTCAACCCAAATCGGAGCCGGGTTTAGCCGGGTTCCCTTACTAGCCCTGCCGTTGACGTGCGGGGCGGGTGGAGACGTAGTCCGACAAATTTTCAACAGCCTCGATCGCGCGACCATTTACCGGGCCGCAATTAAACTCGCCAAAGTCGCCAACAATTCCTGCTCGTTATAAGGTTTGGAGAAATAGGCCGTGGCCCCAAGATTCATCGCGAGTTTGCGGTGCTTCTCGTTACTGCGCGACGTCAACATCGCGATCGGCAGACGGCGAAACTCCGGTCGTGTTTTGATTTCACTCAGGACGCCGTAGCCATCCAAGCGCGGCATTTCCACGTCGCAGATCACCGCTTGGACTTGTAGACCGCCGATCAGTTGATCGACTGCCTCGCGGCCATCGCGGGCTTGTTCGACGGCGTATCCGGCTTTCTCCAGGGAGAGCGCGAGATAACGACGGGCGTGAATTGAGTCGTCAACGACGAGAATCGTGGTGGTATTGTGATTGGCAGTGGAATCGGACTTGGCATAGTTGCGGGAATCGATCGGTGAATCGTTTAATTGATCGATTGTGCCAGAATCCGTGATGGCGTTTGGCAACGTGGTCGGTTGTGTCCAATCGACTAGCGCGATCGGGTCGAGCAGCGGCACAATCCGACCATCGCCCAAGGTCGTCACACCACTGAAACCAGCGGGCAGTGGCAATGCACTGGCGATCGGCCGAATGGCGACTTCTTGCTCGGCCCAGAAGCGTTTGACTTGCATCCCGTAGACCCGATCGCCCGCCCGCAGCACGACGATCAAGGGATGATTGATCATGGGATTGCCCGCGAGTTCGTGCAGCTTCGCGCCTGGGGCAAATTGCCAATGCTGTTCGGGATTGTGCAGCGGAATGGTTTGATCCTGCCAGGTGATGGTGGCTCCAGCGGTGCTTTCCGTGACGGTGATGACCTCCGGTCGGTCGGAGACCATCGCGGCGAAGGGGAGAATTTCCTGCACGGCATTCAGCGGCACGGCGAAGGTAAAGCCATTCGATTCCAACAGCATGACGCGGAAGATTGACAGGGACAATGGAATCCCGATCGTGAACGTCGTGCCTTGGCCAAATTCGGTGCTGACGGTGATGTCGCCTTGGACTTTGCGCAGGTTTGATTTGACCACATCCATGCCGACGCCGCGACCAGACAGTTCGGTGACTTTCTCCGCTGTGCTGAAGCCCGCATCGAAGATCATATCCAGCAGCTTCGGTTCAGCGAGGGCCTGAATTTGGGCTTCGGGGATGCCGTGTTGGCGGATTTTTTGGCGGATTTTGTCGAGGTTGATGCCGCCGCCGTCGTCGCTCATGGTGACGATCGCCCGGTTGCCCCGTTGGGAGGCGCGAATCGTGATGGTGCCTTCAGTCGGTTTGCCCGCTGCGGTGCGGATTTCTGGCGTTTCGATCCCGTGGTCAAAGGCGTTGCGCAGGAGGTGATTGATTGGGTCGGCGAGAATATCCAGGGCGTAACGTTCAAACAACGTCTGCTCCCCTTCAATCTTCAGATTCACGGGTTTATTATATTTCAAGGCGTAGTCGCGCATCACCCGTGGGAAGCGGCCGACGATATCTTCAAACGGGCGCATCTGTGTGCGCGTAATGCGGGTCTGAAGGCTGCGGCTGGTGAGGTTGAGGTTGTTGCTGGCCTGCTGCATTTCCTGGTAGGTGAGGTTGATGTCGTTAATCACCTCTTGCAGTTTGACGATCGTTTCCATTTGCGATTGGGCCATCAGATGCAGTTCGGAATACTGATCCATTTCCAGGGCATCGAATCCGGCGTCAAGCTGGGCCGGGTCGATCGTGGCGATCGCGCTGTTGATCGAACTTGGCGGCTGATTGGCGGGCACCAAACCCTCCATCGAGGCCTTGTCATACCACCGTCGCAGTTCCAGGTTGAAGCCTTCCAGGTCATTCATCCGTTGGCGCAGCAGGATCATCAATTCCTGAAACTGCCCCAAACGCAAATTCACCCCGTTCCGATCGAGGATCAAGGTGCCGAACAGGGTATTGATTTGGCGCAGTTGTTCGACGGGGACGCGGATTGTGGCTTCCGGTGCGGCTTTGGCTTTCGGTTGGGTGGGTGCTGCAACTTTGGCTGCAACGGGTGCGGGAGCAACTTCTGGGATCGCAATTGCACTCAGATCGGGCAGATTTAGATTGGCGATCGCGGATTGCAGATCGGCGAGATCACTCAGGTCGATCGAGGGTAGTTCGATTAGCTCGGTAACATTTGGATCAATGCCCGGTGCAACAAATTGTTCAACACTGGATTCAACGCTGGGCATATCGGGGAATGCAATCGCCCCCAGGCCATCCAACGCATTCAAACTCGCCATCAAGCTCGACAGATCAGCGGCATTCAGATCGGCGGGTGCGGCTGCCTCAACAGCATCGGGGGTCGGCACTTCGGCCACCGACCATTCCAGACCACTGGGCAACTGCTCCAACCGACTGAGGGCCACCAAGGCACTCGATCGCTGCCACAATTCCAAGGCTTCATCGGCGATATTGGCGACGCGATTGACCCCAACGGTGCTTGCTTCGACTTGAATCGAAGTACAGAGCAGAATGAACGGCTCGATGCCGCCAATTAACCCAAACTCCAACATTTTGTTGGTCGCTTGGAGCAAGCCTTGGCGCAGGGCTTCCCCGCTCAAGGTGGGTCGCAGGGCTTCAAATTCGGTGAGTGCGCCTTCGACCCCACTGGTGAACATGACGATCGTGATATCGACATCTTCATTGGCGGCGAGCAGAGTATTTTCGTCATTTTCGGTGACATCGCCCAAGCGATCGCGCAGTTGCTCGAAAATCGGGGTGGCCCGATCGTGCATCCAACTTTCATCGACGGTGACGCCTTCGTAATGGCATTGTTTCACCGCGCGCAGACAGTCCACGCCCTGAAGCAAGAGCGTTTCGAGATCGGGGTCGATCGCAATTAGCCGCGCCCGCAAAATCTTAAACGAATCCTCCAATCGGTGGGCCACCTGACTCAGGGGCATAAACCCCATCATCCCCGCACTGCCCTTGATCGAGTGGGCCGCCCGCAGGGCGGCATCCAACTGCTGGGGGCGATCGTCCGCTGTGGCGAGGTTGAGCAGAATGCTTTCTAACTGCTCAAAGTATTCCTCGGCTTCTTCGAGGAAATTAAGTCGGACCTGTTGTTCTGTTTCCATCATGGTTTACCTCGGCCCAAACACAAGAGCGAGAGAATTAGCGATCCGGAGCGAAATGCGGTCGGTATCCTAGACGAGGCTGGGGTCTTTGGCCTCGGCCCAGAGCGCCCGATCGGGAATCGCCGGAGCGGCTGTCCCACCTTCTGCCACCTTGAACTGGGCCACGGATTCCTGGAGCGAACGAGCGATTTCGGCGGTGTCTTGAATCGCTTTGGCCATTTGCTCGGAGGCTTTGGCGCGTTGCTCGGATTCCTTGGTGGCGGATTTGACCTGGCTGGTGACGACGGAGGCCGCAGCGGTTTGGGCGATCGTCGAAGTGGAAATCGATCGCATCAGTTGGTTGATTTGGGCGGACTTTTGCAGTACCTGGGTGAGGCGCTGCTTGGTGCTTTCGACCAACAGGGTACTATCGACCACCTGGGCTGTACCGGTCTCGATCGCGCCGATCACTTCCTGGGTTTCGGCCTGAATCGCGGCCACGATTTGGGCGATTTCCTTCGTTGCAGCGGCGGACTGCTCGGCCAGTGCCCCGACTTGTTCCGCAACGGCGGTGAAGCCTTGACCCAATTCGCCAGCGCGGGCCGCTTCCACACTGGCGTTCACGGCCAGGAGGTTGGTCTTCAGGGCAATCTCGTCGATCAAGCTCACGGTCTGCGAAATCTTCTGGGCCGATTCCCCCAGTCGTTTGATTTTCTTCGCGGTTTCGCCCACGGTGGCGCGCAGGTTGAGAATACTGTCCACGGTTTTATCCATGTATTCACTCCCATCCTGGACGGCGGTGTAGCTTTCGTCCGTCAGTTTGGAGGCGGCCTCGGCGTTGTTGGCGACGGTTTGAATCGAAGCGGAGACTTCTTCCACCGATTGCATGGTTTGGCGCAGACTGTTGGCCTCGGCGATCGCCTGGGTGGCCAGACTGCGAATCCCCTCGGCGTTCATATCCAGGGACATACTCACCTGTCCCGCCGAACCTTTCACCTGCATCGCCGTATCCCGCAGGTTTTCAATAATCGAGTTGAACAGATCGGCGACGATGCCCACGTCGCCAGCGGAGAGCTGGGCGCGCACGGTCAAGTCGCCTTCACTGGCATCGCCCACATCTTCCATCAACTGCATCACATCCTGTTCCAGTTCTTCGCGCTGGCGGCTTTGTTCGACGGCCCGATCTTCCTGTTGTTTGAGCAAGCCTTGGACTTGATCCAGCAGACGGTTGAGGGCTTGACCCAGGGTGCGAGTCTCGATCGTCCCTTGCTCTTCCACTCGCAGGTCGAGCTTCCCGTCGGCCACGGCTTCAGCGGTTTTGGTCAGTTCCACCAACGGCTTGGCTAACTGCTTGGCCAACAGCAACACAAACCCAATGCCGACCAAACTGAGCAAGAGCGAAGTCCCGGAGAACACCGCGAGCAGCTCCTGACCACTGGCTTCAACCGTCGCGGCTGACTCGGAGCCAATCACCATCAGACCGGTGCCGTTCACCGCATGCAGACTGTAGTAGCGATCGCCCAGGGCAATCAATGCGCCATTGATCCGGAAGCGCTTGGTGGTGGTGTCTTGATCGATGATGTTCAGCTTCAGCAGCTTAAACCCGCCAATCTGCTCCAACTTTTGCTGGAACGCCTGGACGGCGGCTTGATCCAAACCGCCGCGATCGCCTTTCACCAGTTCCGCCGCCAGTTGCTGAATCACCCGGCCGCCCAGGAGCTTCTGGGCATTTTTGGGGTCAGTGGTGCTCTTTTCCTTGGTAATCGTCGTGACGACTGCGCCACTGGCGCTATCGATCAGCTGAAGTTTTTCCGATGGCGTCAGTTCGGACTGGACATATTGGGTCAGTCGGTATTGAAAGTACTCGGTTTTGATCCCGAGTTTGGCAATGCCGACGGCTTCTTTGGTGGTTGGATCATAAATTTTGCGGGCCGTGGCGACAATACTTTGCTGCGCTGAGTCATCGAACTCCGGTTTGTCAATAAAGCTGCCGTTCTGGTTGGCCTGCTGCCACCAGGATTCATCGCTCTGGACAAAATCCGAAGTGGGTTCGCCCGCCGCTAGGGTATAGCCCTGGGGATCGGTGATGAATAGCTCGGCCACGCCTTCGGTCTGAAGCAACTGCTTCAGGTAGGCATTAATTTTGGCATCCGGCTCCAGTTGGTGCAGGTTCGAAAACTTCTGTTCGACCGCATCGAGGTTCTCGGGTTTAGTCAAATCCATTGCCTTGAGTCCGTTGCCCGCGATCGTCGCCTTGGACTTGGCCAATAGCCCCAAGACATCGGGGCTGTGACGCATGATCTCGACTAGATCGGCCTGTTGCTTGACGATCGATTGTGTCGTGAGGCTGACACCCGAACTGGTTTTTTGGATGCGTTTCAGTTCGGTTTCGCGGCCGCGATTGCGCGAGGCATTGTAGCCCAAAGCCCCGGCCAGCAGCAGCGGAATCAAGACCACGGGCAACAGGGTCAGGAGCAAGCGGCGCGGCAGGGTTTGGGCGCGATTGAACTGACGCGCTTGGGTTTTGAGCGAACGCAACGAACGGATGGAGGTCATTGTGAGATACCGATGTAAGGGCGGACAGGCGTGGGTTTAAAGCAAAGCGCAAGGTAGAAAATTTACGTGCTGACCAAGGCGGTGAACTGGTGATGCCGGATATCACTCAGGGCGGCCGGGTTGAGGATTAATATGGTTTCTTGGTCATGCTGCACTTGGCCAGCGAGAAAGGGCACCAAATCGGCCCTGACATGCGCGCCGATCGGCTCGATCCTGTCGGCGTCCAAGCGCATTGACCCTTTAATTTTGTTTACCGCTAAGCCAAAAAACAAGTCAGATTCACTGTCGCTGCCCAACGGCGCTGGGGGTGTCATGCGCATGACGATCGTCTCGTAGCGGTAGACCCGTTCAACCGCCGTGGCCAATCCCAAAAAATGGGCGAGCGAAGCGAGCCACAGGACTTGGCCCTTGACCCGCATTAAGCCCAAGAGATGATGCGGCATATTCGGCATCGGTGTGATGTCCGGTGGAGCCAGCAACTGGGTTTCCTCGATACAGTCGAGGGGCAGGGCCATGGTGGTGTCGGCGGTGACTTGCAAGCGCAGGAATGCTTCCCCCGATCGGGTGTCGGCTTCAAACAACTGGGGCAGCAGCTGTCTCAGGCGATCGGAGGGGGCGGCGGCGGATTGGGCGACAGGGAATTGCATGATGCTTCAGGTGGGGAATAGTGCTTAGGAGACGGATTGCACTGCACTGACTAGATCGGCTTGGGAGCAGGGTTTGATCACATAGGCATCGACGCCTTGTTTTTTGGCCCAGGTTTGATCCACTTGGCGATCTTTGGTGGTGCAGGCGACGATCGGAATACTGGCCGTGGAGGCTTCTTTCTTCAGCAACCGACATAGCTCCAACCCGGTAATCTCTGGCATTACCAGATCCGTGACGATCACGTCCGGCTGATCGAGCTTGATTTGGGCGAGGGCTTCCTCGCCGCCATTGGCCGTGGTGACCGCATAGCCTGCCGTTGACAAATAATTGCTCATCAACTGCAATTCGGATTTCATGTCATCAACGATCAAAACCTTCTTGGCCATGGTGTTATTACTACCTGAAGTTGTGAGTTACCGGGACTTGGCAAAATGTGAACAGTTGGTGAACCACTAAATTTCTATCTTAGTGATTCTGCGGTGGGCGCATCTCCGCTGATGCACCGATCAAATGCCGATCGACCGATCGGGCATTGAGTGAAACTACCGAGCGTAGGCGGGGGTTTGGGCCAGGTACTGATTGACCAAGGCCAATAGTTCGTCCTGAGAAAAGGGTTTGGTGAGATAGTCCGTGGCTCCAGCGGCTTTGGCTTTCTCTTTGTCCAATAGGCCCGTATTGCCACTCACCATGACGATCGGCACATTGGTGAAGACCGAACTGCGCTTCAGAATTTGGCAGAGGCGGTTGCCGTCGATCCCCGGCATCGACACATCCATCAAAATCAAATCGGGCTTCATGTCAAACAGGGCCGAAAGTGAGGCCATCGGGTTTTCCACCGTCGCGACTTCAAACTTTTCGGTGCCCAAATACCGCTGAATCATCTCCAAGACCGTGGGGCTGTCGTCAATGCAGACGATTTTATAGCGCCGTGCGGCGGTGGGTGTGGCGTAACTCGACGTGTTGCGGTTGATGGCGTAACTGTCCGTGGGCTGTGGCATCGCCGTATAGCTGGCGGGAATCGTCGGCAATAGATGATCGGGCTGGGTCGGTGGCTCCAGCCGCAGCACCCCGGCGATGACGTACGGATGCAACATTTGGCAGAGCTTCAACACATCCTGCTTCAGCAGGAAAGCGATTTGCCGCAGGCTGATGCCCTGCATCAGTCGGGCCATGATTTCCAGCGTGGGGACGGGCAGGATGCCCTGGGGGACGGATTGGTGCAGCCGCCCGAAATCGTCGCAGCGGGGGCGTTGATGCGGGGTGGTGATGCCGGGTTCGAGCCGCTTCCAGGTGGGGAAACGGGATTCGAGGTGGCGGATCAGCGCTTCCCGATCGAGGCTGATGGACTGAAGACTGGCCGGGGTGATCGGTTGCGCTTGCCAGTGGGACTCGGCTTGGTCGATCCAGAGCAGACATTCCAGTGCATCTTCGGCGATCGCCCGGAGTAATTGCTGGATTTGGTCGGGGGTGAGGATGTGACGATCGCGCAGAACTCCGATCGCGTCGATCAATCGGAGTTCTGGCTGGCTTTGGATAATTTCACGATAGCTGGAGACAATCCCATCCAATCCGAGGGTCGGGAGAAATTGCTCAACAATGGCGGCGCTTTGGAGCGAATGGTAGGCATAGTGCAACTGCGTCCCACTCAGCCCAATTTGCCAAGTGACGCCATTGCGGTTGATCTGCCATGCGCCAGTCGGTCGATCGGCCGCCGTTTTGAGCAGTTGAACAAGGTTGAATTGATTCATAGTTGTGATCTCATCCTGAAGCCAGAAGGAACCGATGGTCGAAGCATTATGTACAGGGGGAATTTAGGTTTCCCAGATTCCTCTCCTTTTACATTGCCCGTCCGCAATGCCGGACTAACAGGCCAATGACAAATTTTGCGGGAGGATTGACATGGGATCATGACCCGGCTCTCCCGATCCCTGTGGAAAACTTGGATCGGACTGTGCAAAACTGGCGATGCGATCGGGGATAAATTGGTGGAACCCTGACTTAACTGGGTTTTCCACAGATGATCGCGCTGTGGAAAACGGTCAGTCTCCGCATATTCCACAGGCTTGGAACTGCAAGTTGCCCGATCGATTTCCGAGTTTTCCACAGTTTCAACAGGTTTAGCGTGGAGTTAATCATCCGCCGCTAGATATAGCGGAAAAGGCCGCAACGATCGGGCCAAGGGGTGCTAACATAAGCCGCAAGATTGCCCACGTTTTCCCCCTGCGTAACTGCCATGAAACTGACCTGTAGCCAGAGTAATTTGAATGCCAACCTGTCGCTGGTGAGCCGTGCGGTGTCGTCGCGGCC
Organism: Cyanobacteria bacterium VAR_4_metabat_243; assembly: GCA_031415035.1. GTDB lineage: Bacteria > Cyanobacteriota > Cyanobacteriia > Leptolyngbyales > Leptolyngbyaceae > Romeriopsis. The sequence continues at coordinate 5,709 of JANOQX010000092.1, read as the reverse complement.
CACGCATCCGGTACTGGCGAATGTGCTGTTGAATGCGGATGAAGCGACCCAGACGGTGAAGCTCTGTGCCTTTGATTTGAGTTTGGGGATTCAGACGAGCTTCCCGGCCCAGGTGAAGGTGGGGGGCGTGCTGACGCTGCCTGCGAAGTTATTGAGTGACATTATCTCGCGGCTGTCCGAGGGCGAGATCACTTTGGATGACGGTGAGGGCGAGACGGAGGCGGGATTGGTGACGACGATTACCTCGGCTTCGGGGCGCTATCAGGTGCGGTGTTTGGGGGCGGAGGATTTTCCCGAGTTGCCGACGATCGAGGATGGGGAGGCGGTGCAGCTGCCGGCTGAGGCGTTGATTGATGGGCTGAAGAGTTCGCTGTTTGCGGCCAGTTCCGATGAGACGAAGCAGGTGCTGACGGGGGTGCATTTGAATGTGCAGGCCGAGGGCTTGGAGTTTGCGGCGACGGATGGGCATCGGTTGGCGGTGGTGCAGACGGTGAATGCGGAGGGTGCTCCGGCTCAGGAGAATTTGGCGGTGACGGTGCCCGCAAAGGCTTTGCAAGAGCTGATCAAGATGCTGGAACGCAGTAGCAATACCTCGGTGGCGGTGAAGTTTGATCCGGCGCAGGCGGTGTTTGAGTGGGGCGATCAGCGGTTGACCAGTCGGCTATTGGAAGCGCAGTATCCGAATTATCAGCAGTTGTTGCCGAAGCAGTTTAGCCATCAGATGACGGTCGATCGGCGATCGTTCCTGGGGGCGTTGGAGCGGATTTCGGTGTTGGCCGACCAGCGGAATAATATTGTGAAGCTGAGTCTTGATCCGGAGGCAGGCACGGTGAAGGTGTCGGTGGATGCGCAGGATGTGGGCAGTGGGCAGGAGACGGTCTCGGCGCAGATTACCGGAGAGGCGATGGATGTGGCGTTTAATGTGCGCTATTTGATTGAGGGGCTGAAGGTGGTGACTTCGACGGAGGTGCAGTTGCAGTTGAATACGCCGACGAGTCCGGCGGTGTTGGTGCCGTTGGGGGCGTTGAAGATGCAGTATTTGGTAATGCCTGTGCAGATTCGGAGCTGATCAGCTGAGTGACTCAGGAAAGTCCCGTAAGGGGCTTTTTTGAATTCTATGCGTTTTGGTTTTTCTGGAGATCAGCCCAAATCTCTTCTAGTGTGAGGTCGCCCAACCACTGATCGCGCTCTTGGGTGTAATTGCCTTGCCCATTATCGAATTGTTTGATAAAACGCACGGCGTCAACGTAGCCGAGCTTGTCGAGCAACGCTTGAAAGCCTTTCTGGTTCAGTTCAACGGGGGTCATTTATACGTCTCCTGAGGATTCAGAAATTTCGATGAGCCAAGTGACAGGGTTAGCGACTCTGACTTGGAGGAAGGATGGATTTGCCTGAGCTTTTCTTAGTAGACGATCGTCAGTCGTCAGAAAAACGTCGGCTTGCCCAAATTCAGCACAGGCGATATGCAGTGCATCAAAGGACTTACATCCTAGTGTAGCAATTTCCTGAGCGCGAGCCACAATTGCCGCGTTCACTACGACCCTGGATTGGGCAATGTCTAAGGAGGCTCGAACGCGCTTCCGACGAAGTGGGTCAGGGGTTTGATCAATTTCTGCTTCAAGGGCGCTACTGCTGATCAGAGAATCCTGTTCTGGTTGACAGTTGGCAAGAAGTTCAAGAATGGCTTCGGCTTCGATCCGAACACGCGGTTGACTCCAATCATCAAAAGCACGATTGAGGCAACAGACATCCATATACAGTTTGTGGGGGATCTTCATGCTTTTGGGCATAGCGGTGTGATCTGACATGGGAAAGAGGCAAAATGCGAGAAACGATCGAGCAAAAGAGTTTTGGTAAATTACCTGCCAAGTAGTGGGTGCTGAACCAAGGTTGGTTGGGGCACCCACTGAGTGCTTAGGTCGTGATTTCTGAGTGTGCCTTAGCTATGCCCCCTTTTGGCGAATAATGCCAATGTGCACCGTGAAATCGATCGGTTCTGGCTTGTAATGAGCAGGTAAAGCGAGACTTGCGGCCTGTTTTACTGCTGTAAGTGGGTCAATCCCGTTCAGCATTAAATTTGCCGCGACTTCGCAAATAGCGATAAAGCGCTGCAAATGGATAGCAGGGTAGTAGTCCCGAATTAATTCGTGAGTTTTGACTTCCCTGCCCAGAACTTGTGATAAGCGTTGACGCATTTCCTTAGCGTCTTCTCCGGTGATCGCTCGGTTGATTTCATTGTGAATTCTTGAGAAATAGACGCCCCGGTAAACCTCGTCTGCATACCGTTGAATTCGTTTCAGGTGGAACATCATCTGGTCAGTGAGTCTCAATCGAGACTCACTTTTGAGATTCTCCCGGTAGAGAATTCGCTCTGATTCTTCTTGAGTGAATGGATTGCGTCCATTCGTCATCCATTCTGCAACCCATTCCTCGACAAGATATCCGAAGTCATCGTCGAGCCAGATGCCGAATCGAATAGCCAGCTTAGGATGAATCAAAGTTCCACCATATCTGCCTTTCCGGGCTTCAACGAGTTTAAAAACCGGAATTCCGGTTTTTAAACTGAGGTGTTCGATTGCCCTTTGAGCTGCTTCGGTCGTGAGCCAATGATTCACATCACGCCGTTGCCCCGTTCTTGCAAGATATGCTTTAGACATGGCGGTGGCGTTAATGTAGCTATCAGCCTTTCTCTGTGAGACTTGAACACCATCCAAGTCATGATTAATTACCTTAGAGGGTTGTGCCACTTTGGGTCTCCTTTCGTTTGAAGTTCTGTGTTCATGCGGAACCTCAAATCAACAACAAGCTGCTACAATCGCTATATCTGGTATAGATAAACGACCATATAAGCGCTATGACTCACGTCTAGTGTCTTATCTGGGTTCCGCCTTGGCGGAATCTGGCAGAAGTGCGGGAAACGCTTCTGTGTTTAGTTTGGTGCTATGAGTGGCGGAACTTGAACCAACAAGACCCGGCCAGGTCTCCGGATGCAGAATCCGGTTGTTTCGCGTTCCGCCATACTTCCACACCTACTAGGAGCAGTCAGCAATGGTCAAACATCGCTGGCTGTTTCTTGCTTTAAGCCTCTAGGAAGAGTCAAAAGCGCCTGTTTCCATAGCTTAGACCTCCAATAGGGTTTCAATAGTTTGGTAAGTCTGGGCTTCAACTTGCTCAACTGCAAAGTTCCTTTCAAGTTGAGCGGCCAGCTTTGGGCTGTTTTCAGCCTGATTTGGTAGAACATTGTCCGTAGGCGTACAGGCTCGAAAATAACCCCGCCCAACTTTGTCCCATTTCCCAATATCAGCACCTCGTCTTAAGGCTGCGGATAGAGAATTCCGCGCACGAATGAATGTCTCTGTGCCCTCGTCACCCACTTCATAGATTGCAATAGTCAAATCGGCAGTGCTGAGTGGATTTGGGGAATTATTCTCCAATAGACTCTTCACAGCCACCACTATCCCACCTGGTCGATATTTTTGGCGAATCCAGTCTTCAGGCGAATCAGATGGTCTCTCCGTTTTAATTGTAGAGGACTGAGACACTGCCGCTACTGTAATTCCTTCCGTGGACAAATCTCTAGATCGATCAACCATATCGATCACTTCTTCCAAGCTCACGATCTCACGCGCTATACGTTCTCGAAACTCGGATTTTTCAATCACAACGAGTTTAGCCGCTTCTTCCTGTGTTAAGGCGTCCACATGTTGTTTTTGCTTTTCTTGAAGCAAAGCCTTTAGCAGCGACACCTCCTCATGCTCAGACATACGTTTCTCCCAGATTATGAAATCTAACATCCAATAGCTTACCGTGAATCGATCAAATCGACAACATCAATCAGAGAAATTGTTGCCGAGAAGGATTCCTTTGAATTTATGTACTACATATAGCGTATGATCTCGTGCCCGGATCGATTGCATCATTCCATCTGGGCTTAAAATGTCTCTAATAGATCTTTCGGCGTGTATTTTCCCTCAAGTTTTGTATTGTGCTCTCTCTATGCGCTTTAAGTCCGTTGTGAGTTGTTGCCGTCCACACTGTCTATTTCTGGATGTAATGGTTGCCCGATCGCGAATTCCGTATGCTGTCGTAGCTGCGGCGGATGAAACGCTAGCACGATGTCCTGATGTGGCACCCCAAGTTGCAGTAGCTCAGTGGCAACGCTATCCTCCGTCTCATCTTCCTCGATCCAAATCTTTTCGTTCTTGAGCTGAACATGGATCGTGTTCCGATTGATGCGCGTCGTCCCCTGCCAGCCCAGCCGCATCAAGAGGTATCGATCTTCAGCCCGATCGACCAGCAGCACCGATTCCCAGTCAGCATCGGCGGATGCTTGCTGAAGCAGATGATATTCCTGGAGAATCTGCTGGATGATTGCTCGATACTGATCCATCACGCTACAAAATCCTGCGTTGGGTCATCTATATTGTAGATGTGCCTTTCCTCCCATCGATCAGGATCAAAGTTGCTGGAGAAGATTAGTTGTGGATGCACATCGGGAAAAGTTGGCGGCGATCGTACCTAAGCCACAGGTGGATAGACCTGAACCGCTACTAGATAGTGATTCCATCATTGTGGGTCAATATAACGTCCGGACGCCTCAGGAAACCCAGGAGTTCTTGCGGGACTCGGAAATGGGTAAAATTTTGGGTGTGTCTCATCTTTGTGCGCAAGCATCTCCTAGACCAGATCTCGCCAGCACCTATCAACTGATTCAAAGTGCCTTTCCTCAGGGCATTGACGATCAATCTTATGCCGCGCTCTTAGCCTTGCTGGGTGAGGAGATGAGCGATCGGACTCTGGCCCAAGTCGTCGCCGATTGCACAGGTAAAGAATATGCCGTGGTGCTGAACGATATTTATAGCGTTGCGAACCAAACGGTACCGAGTCCAGTGCTGTCTGCAGTGAAACAGCGTTTGCAGCGGCATGGTTACGATAATTGGTTGCTAGAGGAATAATTTACGGTACGCTCAAATCGCATTGGGGTCGATTTGCAGCACTTCCGGTGGGTAATTCGCGCCATCCAACATCAGGGCCGTCACCGCCCCATAAGCCTCAATCCATGCCTGCTGCACTTCCGGCGTCCAAGCCGTCCCCGCCGTTTCCTGCAACGCCTTGATCAGACATTGCCCGATCGGCGGATAATGCGCGGGCAAAACGCCGTACTTCACATGCCTTGTGCCTAATCCTTTGAGGCTACGGTCAAGCACCTCTGGCGCGCGCAGGTTATCAATCACCAAAACGATGGATTGGAGCAACTTTTGGCGTTGCTCTGACATGTCGGTATGGGCAAATAACGGCTTTAGGTCAGGATAGTCCGTGAAGATCAGTTCGTAGAAGCGGCTGGTTAATTGGGTGGCGGCGGGTTTTACCTGCTCAAAACTACTTTGGAGCAATTCAACATTCAAGCTCATGGCGCGGGTCTCACGATCGGATTAATTATCATAGCGGATTGTCGGGAGCAATCTTAGAGGGTGTTTGATAAAGTCTGATTGTTTGTTGCAAACGTTACGATCCCCCCAAATCCCCCTTCAAAAGGGGGACTTTGAATCCGGTTCCCCCCTTTTGAAGGGGGGGTTAGCAGGGTGGTTTCATACAACGGAAGATAAATATTGGAAGCACATACCGACAATTCGGAGGTAGGAAAATGAGGATGGACTGATTGTCGTAATTCAGTCGAGTCAGCCCATGAGCCTCATGATCCAATTAAAG
>JANOQX010000091.1:0-27893 GCA_031415035.1 Cyanobacteria bacterium VAR_4_metabat_243 | reverse complement strand
ATTCAAATTTGGGCGATTGCGCGCAATATTTCCCTCAATTTGTATCGTGACTTTGGGTTTGAAAATATGGCTCAAGCCCAACGACTGGCTGGCTTTAGCCTTAACACACTCAAGCGCCTATTTAGAATGAAATAGCCCTGACTACTCAGTGATGGCAAACTATTAGTAATAATGGATGGTTTTGATGAAGTACTAACCCAAGAGTTGCGGACAAAAGTACAAGCGCAACTTGAGAAAGCTACAAAAGACTATTCTAAGAGTCGTTACATCATGACTTGCCGGACACAAATCATGCAGGGTATTCCCGATGGCTTTGCGTCAGTTGAAGTGGCTGATTTCAATATTGATCAGGTGCAGGCGTTTGTATGCAACTGGTTCCAGGCAAATGGTCAAAACGAAGACGCGGTAAAGGATCAGTGGCAAAATTTTAAATTGTCAATTGATAGGAATCCAGCGCTGAAAGAACTGACGGTAACTCCAGTATTATTGGGATTGATGTGTTTAGTCTTGCAAGATGAAGGAGAGATACCAGCCCAAATAGGTTTGCTCTACAAGCGTGGAATTAGATTGTTGCTAGAAAAATGGAATGACGAAAAGAGAATTAATGGTTGGGAAATAGGCACAGAGGAATATCAGAAGCTTGATGTTGAAAAAAAGGAGGAATTGCTGATTAAAATCGCTGTGAAAAAGTTTGAAGATTCTGAAAATTTTATCTTATTTGACCAAGGTGATTTAATTGAGCAGATTTCTCAGCATCTTAGACTTTCAAATCGAGGTGATGCATATGCCGTACTTAAATCCATCGAATCTCAACATGGACTGCTTGTAGAACGGGCGGACGAATTATGGTCATTCTCCCATTTGACCTTTCAGGAATATTTCACAACCAAATGGCTACTCAGCTTATCTTTAGAAGACCTCAGCCAGAAAATTAGTGATAAACGATGGCAAGAAGTCGTGCCACAGCTTGTCAAGTCACAAGGCCAATCAGATCAACTAGTTCAACTGATTAAGCAATCGATTGATTACTGCATGGCTACGCATGAGAAGTCCCAAAAATTTATTGTCTGGGTTCGGGAAAAAGCTGGATTGATTAATGCACCATATAAATCAGCTGTAATTCGCTTGTTCTGTCTTGCGATGGACTTCGACCCCGATTTTGCCTCTGATCGCGACCTTGCTCGTGAGCGTTCCATCGCCCTTGACCGTGTTCTGGCCCTTGCACTTGATCCCGATCTTAATTTTGATCGTGCACTCGACCTTGCAGATGCCCTAAATTTCGTCCTCGACTTCGCCCGTGACCTCAATTTTGATCGTGCTTTTTCTCTCTACTGTGTTTTTAACTTTGACTGTGATGCTGACCAAGATGTTCTCCTCAAACGTGATCGTATTCGCGCCATCGCCCGAACTATCGACTCTCAGTTGGTAAACAAGCTAGAAAAACTACGTTCTAAATTTTTGATATCTGCTAAGGGAGATGATTTTGAAAAATGGTGGATAGTGCATAGTCAAGTATGGAAGGAGCAGCTAATACAGACCATAGTCGAACATCGTGATTTTACCTGTGACTGGCAACTCACTGATGAGCAGCAACAGCATCTATGGCGTTACTATGACGCAAGTAAATTTCTATTCAAATTACTGCAAATCGAAAATGCCATCTCCCCAGAAGCCCGCCAAGAAATCGAAGACAACCTCCTGCTCCCGATCGCTGAACTAAAGCGCAGACTTCCAGAACAATATGGCGGAATTGAGGAAGGTTAGGCGATGACGCGATCGACCCCCAAAGCTGTACCAAATCCCAGGTCCGATCGGCATTCTACGACCCAGCCTCAAACGCCCAATTCGTCCCCGGCCCAAACACTAAAACCCCTTCCGGCGCATACAAAAACCAATGCTCATAGGTTTCCGCGTGAATCGGCATCAACCGCAACATCAGCCGCCCCGCAAACCGCAACACCGTATCGCCCCCCGGCAAATTCATCTCCACCCCTTCCAGCACTGCCCCCTCCAACAACGGCAACACCGTCTCCAACCGCGATCGGTCATCCTCGCCATACACCAAAACATCATCCGGTGTTTCCAGCCGCCACGCACAGCAGTACACCCAGAAATGCCACGTCCCATGCCGTCGATCGGGCTGCTCCGCGTCGATCAATGGCGCACCAAACTCGATCGTCACAAAGCTCCCCTGCCCCAAAGCCACATCCCAAGCCGCCTGCCCAATCATCGGCTGGAAATAAGTCGTAATCGGTTGAGTTTCCGTCGTCTTCAGAACCATGACCCAAAACCTCTAGTTCCCGATAACGCCCTCCGCGCCCTCACTGCGCCAAACCCCGATCGCTTAAATTCTTTATAACAGCGCGAAGGCCTCGATCGCCACGCCCCAACTGACGTCCGCCACCAACACCCAGAAGCAAGAAATTGCCGAAGGCTTCCTGATCCAGGCGGCATTGATTGAAGCCTCAGTGCAGGAGTGCGAAGGCCAACCCCGCACTCCTGCCACAAGTCCAAACCGCGATCAAACAAGTTGGCCCAAAATCTTAGGAAAATCTAGAGAAACGCATCCTTCCTCTAAGTAACTCGCTAACCTAACAGTAATAAGCGCGTTGCGATTACCCCTAAATCGGTTGCTCAACAAATATGATGATCCCCGCTCAAGTTCTGGAGGAGACGGCGCAACGCTATGCAGCGCGACAGCCTCAACGCACAGAAACACAAGCAAAGTTATCAACGGGCAAAGTCTTCCAGGCCGACTCACCCGATCGGGTGAGTCAGCGGCTGCAACGACTGGGATTGGGCAATAGTCAGATTCAGCAGTTAATTGAGCAAGCGACTTTAGACGCTGGCGTCACCGATGACTTATCCGCCGGGATTGGGTTAGAACGCATTTTCCAAGCGAACAATCTCCTGCCGATCGCCTATCTCGAACAGGGCACCAAAGTTTCGCAGTCGATCGGGCGCGTCGTGATTCGAAATCGCGATCGCCTTACACGCGGTTATGGCACCGGGTTTCTTGTCTCCCCGCAACTACTCCTGACCAACAATCATGTGCTGCCCGACAGTGATACTGCCGTTAACAGCCAAATTGAATTCAATTATCAAACCGCGTTGGGTGGGATACCCCAATCGCCCACCGGATTTGACCTTGATCCGGCGACCTTCTTTGTCACGGACAGGCGTTTAGATTACAGCTTAGTCGCCGTTAAAAGTCAATCAGCCAGCGGTTTGGCCCTAAATCAGTTTGGTTGGTTACCGCTGATTGCCGCCCAAGGCAAAATTATCATTGGTGAATTTGTCAACATCATCCAGCATCCCAATGGTGAACGCAAACAAATTGCCATGCGGGAAAATGTATTGATTGATGTCCTCGCTGATTTCTTGCAATATCAAACCGATACCTCACCCGGTTCATCGGGATCACCCGTGTTTAATGATCAGTGGGAAGTGGTGGCCCTGCATCATTCCGGTGTCCCCAAACGCAATCAACAAAACCAAATTCTGGCATTAAATGGCCAAGTTTGGCGGGAGCAAGACGGCGATCAGCAAGTTGCATGGCGATCCAATGAAGGCATCCGCATCAGCCGGATTATCCAGCATCTCCAACAACAGATATTATCAACCACCGCAATGCCATTGCGAACGCAACTATTAGAAAGTCAGCTAGAAAGTCAGCCACAATCAGCGATCGTCCCCGATCCGACCGTGCCCCCGATCGCGCATCCATCCCAACCCATCACCCAAAATCCCCCGATGACCCAACCCACACCACTGCCCGATGGCACGATGCAATGGACAATTCCCCTCCAAGTCAGTGTCTCCCTGGGACAAGCCACAATTAGCTATCCCGCCGCACCGACCAATCGCAGCCCGGTCGCGCCACCATCAGTCACGCCACCCGCAACGCCGATCGGCATCATTGCGCGACCCGCCGATAGTGAATTAGAGCAAATCTTGGAAGCGGCTCGACAGGCTCAGAACCAAACCTACTACGATGCAGTGGCCGATACGGCACAGCGCGATCGATATTATCAAGCCTTGATCGGGCAAGTCGATGACCGACCGTCGGTCGGAGACCATCGACTCAATCCAGCGCAGTTCTACCGTGAACTCAATCAACTATTGACCCAAACCCACCAGACCAAACCGACCTATAAGCCCAGCCGTGAGCTATATCCCTGGATTGATCTGCGCCCCAATCGAAAACTGCAAAGCGTATATTCCGATCAGATCTTTGAACCAGAAGCCTTGATTCGCGAAGACTTTCGGATCGAACAAGTGCTGGCGGTGCGACAGCAGGAACTGATGGCCCAAGAAGCGACCATGAGCGCCGCTCAGCTGGTTCAGGAACTAAGTTTACTCGAAGCCAGTCTGCCCTTCAACTGTGAGCATGTGGTGCCCCAGTCGTGGTTTCTGAAAAAAGAACCGATGCGGGGCGATTTGCATCATTTATTTACCTGTGAATCGCGTTGCAACTCCTTCCGTGGCAACCACCCCTATATCGATTTCCCGGATTTTCAGGAAAAAATTGTCGATGCCTGCGGGAATTTATCTGGGGGTGAATTTGAGCCGCAAAGTGGTAAGGGGGTGGTCGCACGGGCCACACTATATTTCCTGCTGCGCTATCCTAATGAAATTGATAATGTGGCCAGGGAGTATCGATCGCAGCGGTTGGGCACCTTAATCAATTGGCATGAACAGTTTCCGGTCGATGAGTATGAACATCATCGTAACGCCGCAATTTTTGCCAAACAAGGGAATCGTAATCCATTAATCGATTTTCCGGCATGGGCCAGTAAGATTGACTTTCGCCAGGGCTTACGTTAAGCCTCCACGCCACCATGAGCACCGCAACACCAACCCTCCATCCCGGCACCCTCCGCGCCGTTCACCACATCGCCCTGAATGTCCAAGACATGGCCCGATCGCGCCAGTTCTATGGCCCGATTCTCGGACTCCACGAACTCACCGGAACCGAAATCCCCAGCACCCTCAAAGACCTCGTTGCCGCAGGCAAAGTTGCGAATTTCCGGCTGCCCGATGGCACCATTTTAGATCTGTTTGGTGAACCCGATCTTGGCCCGCCGCATGCCGATCCGACCCAACAATTCACCCGTGCCAATCACCTCGCCTTCGACATCGATCCCGCTCAATTTGACCAAGCCGTTGAAGTTTTGCAGGCGCAGCAAGTGCCGATCGACCATGGCCCGGTTAGTCGGCCTAGCGGACGCGGTATTTACTTCTATGACCCCGATGGATTGTTGCTAGAAATTCGCTGCGATGCGCTCTAGGCGAGGATGTTCGGGGATTGTTTGCCAGGATAGCCGATTGGCTTGAGGATCATTTAGCCCAAACATGCGATCGGTCTTCGGTGATCCGGTTGTGGCCGGACTGGCGGCGGGCGATGGACTGGCGGTAGGCGATGAACTGGCGGTAGGCGATGGACTGACCGTGGGGGTCGGACTGACGGCAGGCGACGGACTGGCAGCGGGCTTCGGTTTAAAATCCTTGGGCAACGGCGCTTTCTCTGGCAGCGCTTCGGGTACCTGCTCCGGCTTCACTCGAAATGAATCCAGAAAACCTTGCAGACTTTGCTTCAGGGCCTTTTCATTATTGGTTGAGACCATGACGAGATACAGCCGCTTGCCGACAATGTAGCTGCGCACGCGGGTCAGCGCCCCATCCGGCATGGCCACTCGCAATTCCTTCCCCGGAAAGCCGCCTTTGAGGACGATCGCTTGTTCTTGCTGGACTTTGCCGCCTTCTTCGACAATTCCATCCTTGATCCCCGTGAAGGCTTCGGTCAAACCGTTTGGCTCCTTGGTCGGATTCACCGGGAAATCAATATACGACACCGTGTAGGTCACCGATTCCTTCGCCCGCGTCACACTGTAGGACGTGACGCCATCGCTCTGGCTTTCGATCGGCTCTCCCGGCAGCAACAGACTAAAGCCACCCGTCTCGGCGTTAAACATCTTCCAAATTGAGCCAGTCGCCGACTGCGATCGGGCGGGCGACACAGGCAACAAAACCCCCATCGGCACCGCGAACAGCGCGATCGCCGTCACCAATTTGAACGCGATCGACTTGCTGCCCAGAGATAGAATTTGCCGATCGAAGAATAAAACAGCCATATTTCGTGCGAAGGATACAGGTGGGGCGGATATTCCCTAAAATTCATCCTACCTTGCGGCGTATCCGGATGATTCACGAGAAATGGGTGTGATGCTACTCCCAAGCGCCAACGGCCAAGGGCGTCTCTTCCTCACGATCGTCTTCGATTTTGACCCGGATTTGGCGCGACCAGCTATCGCCTTTGGGATCCCCGATCGTGACTTCGATCGCGTCACCACCCAGCCGATCGAGGCAGCTCAACATCGATCGGAGGTTGGGGGTACTGGCTCCGGTATCGACATAGAGCCGATCACTGAGCTGGTTGATCCGTCGCCAAGTGGCGTGGAGCTTGGTGACAAGCTGTTCCATTTGCGCCGCTTGGTTGACCAAATCCGCTGCCGAATTCAGACATCCCAATCGCAGTGCTTCCTCCAAGGCCGCTTCCAGGTTTAGATTACCTTCGGATAGGGCTTGCACCTGCACCGCCGATTCCAGATAACGCGACAGATACTTCGCTTCGGAGGTGACTTGCTTCAGGGTATCGACATCGGGGCATTCGGCCACCGTCTCGCGCAGGGAGACCTGATGTACTGTCGGCAGTTTTTCCATCTGCTTCACTAGGGGAGCCAAGTAGCGGGCCGGAATCGTGTGATTCGCCGCTTTCTCGCGGATCGACTCCGGCAATAGATCCGAGGTCATGGCCGTCCATTCGTCCGAGAGCTGCCGCACTTCGCGTCGCGTCACTTTGTTGCCTTCCTTGGCGCTATCGACGATGATTTGGCGCACTTCGGGGGAGGATTGGGCGGTTTCGACGAAGGCGCGTTTGGTGAATTGGTTCACGTCTTCGGCTTCGAGGTAACCTTCGGCCAACATTTCATCAGCGCTGTTGGCCAGTTCAATCAAGTTGTAGGCGTGGCTCTTGCCAATTTCGCGATCTTTTAGCCAGTTGAGGAAACCAATGCCCCGACCTTCGCCCAATGCCTTCTCCCGATCGCGCACCGCCCGCAAAATCTTGCCGCGCCAAATGTCGGTTTGCAAATCAATCCGATCGCAGACTTGCCACGCCTGATCAATTTTCTGTTGAAACTCGATTTCGGAGATTTTTTCGTCTTCCGGATCCGGCAGTTGCAGATCAAAATCGATCGCTTCCGGTACGGGGAGGACGGCGGAATTTGACGACTTGGTACGTGGCATTGGTGCAGGCTTTTGAAACGGTCGCAATATTATGCCAGGGTTGTTCCGAAAGCGGAAGCGAATTTTGAAAATTCGGGTGGAGGTGGCGTTGATCCCTCGTAGGGTGGGCACTGCCCACCGCAATTTCCATTAATTGTCGAGCCATGCCCACCGCCAATTCCATTAATGGTCGAGCCCTGCCCACCGCAATTTCCATTAATGGTCGAGCCATGCCCACCGCAATTTCCATTAATGGTCGGGAACCGTGAATGGGTGGAAATTGTGGGCAGTGCCCACCCTACACCAACCGATCGCTCAAATTCACATCAAACCCCGTCGCTGCCCCGCAATGCGTACAATGCGGCATCTGCCGATGGGTCATGGCATGACAGCTCGGACAGTCATCATATTGCTGGTAGCCACAGTGGGCACAGTGGGCATCGCCATCGCGTACCTTCTTGGCGCACCGCAGACAGCGTGATAGGGCAATCCGACTGGCCGCTTGGGTTTGGGCATTGACATTGGATTTGCTCAAGCGTTGGATCAGCTTAATTAGCCCAAATCCCACCAGCGGAATCAGCGCAATCTGAATGTAGGAAACCAGGAATAACAGTCCCCCAAAGATCCGCCCGATCGTGGTGATGAGCCATTGGATCAACACTCCCACTTGCAAAAACTCAAAGACCTTGAGCAACGCCGGAATCGTCGCAATGATCAGCAAATGCCAACTAATCAGCGCCACCAATCCATAGTTCTTCCGCACCGCAAATCGATGAATCGCATAGGCGATCGCCATCAATGGCAGCAGGAATAATGCTTGAAAGCCAAGTTGAACGCTCGGATACCAGAATGCGGCATGACGATAGCCTTTCTCGATCGGGCTAAACGCCTCCTGACTCTGCAATTGACTCAATAGCGCCTTGGTGGTCGGCTGGTCCAATAGGGTTTGTTTGAGGGCGGTGATGTCCTGTTTGAGCTGGCTAATTTCGGCACTATTTGCATCGACTTTTTGCTTCGCTTGCTCGGCGCTGAGATTGTTGATCGATTGACTGCGGGGTTGTCCGGCGATTTTGTCGAGGAGGGTCGAGTCGTATTGCGATCGGATCGTGCGATTGCTGTCTTCGAGTTTGGTAATTTTGGCGAGTTTGGTGTCGATCGTTGCGACGGTTTTTTGATTTTCGGGACTGCGGAATGCATCCTTCAAACTGGCGTAGTCCAAGCACTGTGCTGACACTTGGCCCAAATGTCCGACGGTCAAACGTTCGTATTCCGTGCGGAAACTGGCCCCATCACGGATTGGGGCATCGGGTGCAATGGTGGGCACATAGGAATTGAACGTTGTGGGCGATGTCATCGATCGGCGCAGCATTTCGTAATCCTTGCCCGCTTCCTTTGAGTCGCGATAGCTTTGCCACTCGTTGTAACAGGGGTACGCCTGATTCGGGCTGAGCGGCCAGTTGCTAATATCATTTAGCCCAAAAAAGACATTCGCCAGGATGAAAATATCCACCAGCACAATCACGATCAAGCTCGGCGCATTCAGCGATTGCCGATTGAGCGTACTGGATTTGCGGAAGAAGCGTTGAATCAGGCGGCGCAGTTTGTTGAACATCGATCGGGCGTCCTAGAGGCGATTGCAGGCGGGATTATCTGTAGATTACAAGCACGATCGGGCGGCGATCGGGCGGCTTGGGATAGTTTGCAAATTGGCTACGTAATTCACCCGCCCCGCGACTGTAAGTCGGGGCTAATGTGCGCAAGTCCCCAAGGAACTAAATCCTCATCAGTCCAGAGGACTTTTGCCCGTAGCCCGGAATTCCATTCCAGGGCGGTTTGGCGGCGCAGTCGAGTTGGTGCAAGATCTGAGATAATGCAAGACCCATCCCAATCTCCCGCCCTATGGTCGATCGTCTGCCTCCGTCAATAATTCCCGGTCTCCCCGTCTCCGCCCTGGCACCAATGCAGGATGTGACGGACATTTGTTTCATGCAGGTGATTGCCCACTATGGCTGTCCCGATTACTTCTTTACCGAGTATTTTCGGGTGCATGAGAGTTCGGGATTGGATAAGACGATTCTCCGATCGATTACCGAAAACGACACCGATCGCCCAATCTTTGCCCAAATGATTGGCGAAAGCATTCCCGATTTAGTCCGCACTGCGAAACGCTTGGCCCAATACCCGATCGCTGGAATTGACCTAAACATGGGCTGTCCCGCGCCCCGGATTTATCGCAAAAATGTGGGCGGTGGTTTGTTGCGCGATCCGGCGACGATCGATCGGATTCTCGGCGAACTCCGTACGGCAATTCCCGGTCGTTTCACGATCAAAATGCGAATTGGGTTTGAAGATACCGCGCATTTCGATCGGATCTTAGACTTGCTCGATCGGCATGAGATTGATTTACTCAGCCTGCATGGCCGCACCGTAAAAGAGATGTATCACGGTGATGTGCATTACGACTTAATTGCCCATGCGGTGCAACGCCTACGTTGTCCGGTACTCGCTAATGGCAATGTGAGTTCTGCTGCCACCGCCCGCGTTGTATTGGATCAAACCGCCGCCGCTGGCGTCATGGTGGGCCGCGCCGCGATCCGCAATCCCTGGATTTTTCGGCAGATTCGGGAAGCTTTATCCGGTGAATCGGTCACGATCGTCACCTTAGCGGAAGTGCGCGAATATATCGATCGCCTACACCACACCACCACCGTCCAATCTGTCCCCGAACGATCGCGCGTCAGCCATTTAAAAATGTATCTCAACTACATTGGCCAAGGCGTCGATCCGGCGGGTGTTTTCCTCCACGATATGCGGCGGGCACAGACGGAAGCGGACTTGTTTGGCATCTGCGATCGGGATTTGCTCAGTCATCCCGATCGGGCGTTTGCGATCGAACCCTATGCAGGATTATTTGCGCGGCCCAAAGCGGAAGGTGCGATGGTTTAAATTAGGCCGATAATCATGCTCCTTGCTGCAACCGTTTAACAGAATTTTTCAGCCGTTGCACGGGTTGAACGTTGAATGTTGCACCCGATTTTTCGATCGCCGTTACGACTTGGGAAAATTCGGTGAGCGCCTGTTGACTTTGCTTTTTGTTCAGTTGTCCGGATGTCACATCCCGCACAACTCGATCGGCTAAATTCGCCAAAATCGTCACCGTATACCCGCGCAGTACCGCATCGTCTCCCGTCAAATAAGGCCGCAGCAAGGGCACCAACGGAATAATGGTGGTCGATCCGAGGTTTTGGTTGTTGATGTCCAACACGGTGTTGACCCGGTTTTTCGGATCGGCCAGTCGGGCCGCATAGCGCTTAATCATCTCGCCTTGGGCCTTGCGACCCAAAAACGGTAACAGATCCGTTGTGGCCGATTGAATAGCGACATCATCGGAATTGATCAGATTTTTGGCCGATGGATAGAGGGATGTGCCATCGATGCCCAGTTGGAGCAACGCCCAAATGGCTTGTAGTTTCACCCACTGATCGGGATCTTGCGCTACCCGGTCTTGGAGCGCCTGAATCGCCGCCGCATCCGCTTGACGAATCAACCCCAACGCAATGATCGCCTGCGATCGCACCAATGTTCGACGATCCGTGGGTGGACGCACCGAGTAGACCAGTGGTTGGGCCTCGCGAATTCCGTATCCATAGGCATAACTCGGTTGGATCGCAGGCAGCGGAGTAGTATAGAAGCCATACGGGTCAGCCTGAGCGGGAATATATTGCCCCTGATCTAGCACCAGTCGAATTAACGCCGGAACTGTGGCTTGAGCCGCTGGGCCAATTCGTCCGATCGTCGCCGCCGCTTCCGCCCGCACTAACGGATTCGCATGGTTCAATGCTGTGGATAATTCGGGGAGGGCGGTCGCCTTAATTTGCAATAGCAAGTTCGTGGCTAGCGATCGCACGGATGTATCTTCACTTGCCAAAGATTGCACAACTTCACGCATCAGTTCTGGCTGAGGGCGGCTAGTCAAAGTGCGATCGCGACTCAACAAATCTAATGCCGCCGATCGTGTCTGCTCATCCCGCAGCAATTCCGTGTAAATCGCCGTTTGATCCTGGCTAATTCCCAGACGTTGCATTGTCCAAAGTGCATTCAAACGCACCCAGGCATCCCGATCGGTTAATAAGTCGTTGACCAACTGACGATCGGCTAAGGCAAGATTCGGCTGGAGCGTCCCGATCGTCTGAAGTGCCGCAATCCGCACCAATCGATCAGGGTTTCCGGGCATATTCACCTCGTAATCAAGGTACGTCGGCGCTGCGGCCACATTGGAATTCTGCGGCGGTTGAATATACTGGTCTTGATCCTTGAGTAAGCGGAGTAATTCGGGTATCGCTGGCGTGGCGGCAGGCCCAAACTTTCGCAGTGCAGTGGCGGACTCCAAACGAATCAGCGGATTTGGATCCCGCATCCCATTGGTCAATGCCGGAATCGCCGCCGCACCGATGTTGCTCAACCCCGTGACTGCGAGATCACGGGTATTCGGATTGGATTGCCCCAGCACTTGGACGAACTGCATTGCGGTCGTGGCATTCGCCTCAGTACCAATGGTTTTGAGGATGAGATTTTGATTTTGTGCCATCAGTTGGGCGGCACCATTACTGACTTGTGGATCGGGACTTTGCAACGCCGTGAGATAAATTGACAACACTGGCACATCACTCCCAATTTGGCCCAAACACCAAGCCGCATTCAGTTGTACCCAAGGATCAGCATCGCGGAGCAACGCGGTTACTGGTTGAGTCGCCGCCGATCGCGCCACCCCCCCAATTTGCCCGATCGCGGCTAATGCCTGAATTTTCACCCGCTTTTGAGGATTCTCCGGCGGAGTCGGGATCGCCCGTTGACGCAATTCATAGGGTTTTTCATTCTCCCCTGGCGGCAACAGGGGATCAAAAGCACTCGATTTAGAACTCGGCTCAAAATAAGTCCGAGTCGGCGCGGAATTCTGAATGGCATAGTCGCCGTCACGCCCTAAGGCGAATAGCGCCCGCCGATCGTCTTCGAGTAATTTGAGTAATGCAGGCACCGCCGCACTGGAGGCTTCACCCAATTGCCCCAGCGCTTCTGCTGCGCCAGTTCGGACTAATGGATCAGTAATTTCGAGGGCTTGAATTAATTCCGGGATCGCCGCTTTGCCGCGCTGCTTCAGGGCTTGGATGATTTCCGATCGTTCATCCCCCGCTGCGATCCGCAATCGTTCCAACAAATCACGGTTACTGGCCTGGGCAATTAACAACTGCTTCACTGTTCCAGGTAGGACAATCGATCGTTCCGCTGTCTGCGCCACCGTCGGCAATGCGCTACTGGACATCGCTAAAATAGCGAACGTCGCCGTCAGTTGAAGCGGTTTGAACGGAAAAGCGGCGGCAAGCACGAGCAAACGATACATAGCAATAGCGGCTGAATGACATCGATCAGTCTATCGCGTTTAATGGATCGTTCTTATGTGAGATGACGGATCGCTTGTCTAGTAGGATGACAAAGTCGCTGTGTGACTGCTTCCAGGAGATCCCCTTGTCCGAACCAACCCAAATTATCGTGATTGGTGGTGGGGCCGCTGGCTTCATGGGCGCGATCGCCTGTGCTGAAGCCGCTGGCCCAATGGCCCAAGTCACCATCCTCGAAGCGGGCCGCGAACCCCTGGCCAAAGTCCGGATCTCCGGTGGGGGCCGTTGCAATGTCACCCACGCCTGTTTCGATCCGGCGATCTTGGTGCAACATTATCCCCGTGGTGGCAAGGCTTTGCGTGGCGCATTCACCCGCTTCCAGCCCCAAAATACGATCGATTGGTTTGCCGATCGGCAGGTCAAACTCAAAACCGAAGCCGATGGCCGGATGTTCCCCACGACTGATGACTCCGCCACGATCGTCGATTGTCTAATGCACAGCACGGAGCGACATGGCATCAAACGCTACACCGGAGCGGCGGTGAAACTCGTAGAAAAAATCGTTGATGGTCTCCGACCGACCGAAGCTCATCGGTTCCACGTGACGCTGCGATCGGGCCAAGTGATGCTTGCCGACAAGGTTTTGCTGGCCAGTGGGAGTAGTCCGCAGGGGCATACGATCGCGCGGGATTTGGGGCATACGATCGAGGCGTCGGTGCCGTCACTGTTTACCTTCAATGTCAAAGATCCCCGGATCGAAGGACTAGCCGGAGTCGCGGTCAATCCGGCACTGGTCAAGCTCCAAACGGGTGACCAAAAGCTCGAACAAACTGGCCCGGTGTTGATTACCCACTGGGGACTGAGTGGCCCCGCCGTGTTGAAGCTCTCGGCTTGGGGCGCACGTGCGCTGCATGAAAGTCATTATCGCGCTAAGCTCACGGTGAACTGGCTCCCGAAGTACAACCTCGACAGCCTCAAAAAAGAACTGCTGATGGTCAAAAGCCAACTGCCGCGCCGGACGATTGCGGCTTCCTGTCCGGTGATGATTCCCCGACGGCTGTGGGAAAGTCTGACCTTCAGTGCGGGGATTGCCCCGGATTTAAAGTGGTCGGATCTGCCGAATAAAAGTTTGAACAAACTGATGCAGGAACTGCTCCAAGGTCAATATGACATTAGTGGTAAGGGCGTCTTCAAAGAGGAATTTGTCACCTGCGGGGGTGTCAATCTGAAACAAGTCGATTTCAAAACCATGGAGAGTAAGATTTGTCCCGGCCTGTATTTTGCGGGGGAGGTGTTGGATATTGATGGAGTGACGGGTGGGTTTAACTTCCAGAGCGCTTGGACGACGGGTTGGTTGGCGGGTCAGGCAATGGGGGAAGTTAGGGTTTAGAATGGTAAGTATCATCAGTCGGGTTTCCCATTCATTTCATCACAGGTACAAAATGATGACACCGCGATCGTTCCCTTTCCCCGCCATCGCCGCCATGTTGACCGTGACGATGATCGGTTTGACGGCCCATCCGGCACAGTCCGAAGTGATCTTCCAAAGTGAAGGCAACGGCACCACCTTCGGCGTGACGATCGGCGGGCCAAATCCTGGCGTGGAATTTTCCAACGCACCGACTTATCCGCAATACTCGATCCAATCGCCACAGCCATTCAGCAATATCTATCAATATCCCAGCGGCAATCGCCCCTACGAGTCACACAGTAATATCTATCAGTATCCGCAACCGACCTACCAACCCAGCTATTCCCAACCGAGTTACTACCAAAATCCAGGGGCGATCTACAGTCAACCCAGTGTGGTGTACCGCCGCACTGAAATCGTCAGTCCCGACGGCAATCAGCGGGTGATCCTGGAAGATCCGCAATATGTGCTGCCCCGCAGTAGTGTGGTGATTAACCCCGACCGACGTTACCATCATCGCAATACCGTTCCCAATAGTTACCGCATTCCTAACACCAGCATCTACTACCGTTTCTAACCCGGCTAATGTTGGGTTCCACGTTGTTCTACCCAACCTACTTCAATGTCCGACTCGATCAAACATCTGCTCCAATCCGTGGCGAAAGGCCAGATCAGCCCCGAAGCGGCGCTTCAGGATTTGCAGAATCTGGCCTTTGAAAGTGTCGATGATTTTGCCAAAATCGACCATCACCGTACCCAGCGAACGGGCTTTCCCGAAGTGATTTGGGGACAGGATAAGTCGGCGGATCAGATTGCGCAAATCATGACTGTGATGCGCGATCGCGCTCCTGTGACGATGGCCACCCGCATTACCCCGGAAAAAGCGGCAGCAATTCAGCAACAGATTTCCGGTGTGCATTACTACGATCGGGCGAGAATCTGCGCGATCGTTCAGCCTGAAAAGATCCCCCCACGCATTGGCACGATCGGGATTCTCTCGGCTGGAACGGCGGATCTGCCCGTGGCCGAAGAAGCCGCTGTCACCGCCGAACTCTGCGGCTTTACCGTCGATCGGCTCTGGGATGTGGGTGTGGCAGGGATTCAGCGGCTCCTGAGCAATCGCCATGTGATTGACGATGCTGATGTGATTATCGTTGTTGCGGGTATGGAAGGTGCGTTGCCCAGTGTGGTCGGCGGACTGGCTGATTGTCCGATTATCGCGGTTCCCACTAGTATTGGTTATGGGGCCAGTTTTAATGGATTAGCGCCGTTGCTGGGGATGCTCAATTCCTGCGCGGCGGGTTTGGGCGTGGTGAATATTGATAACGGATTTGGGGCCGCGATCTTGGCGGGGCAAATCTTGAGGACTGCGAGTAAACTCAACAGCGCGGGCCGCAAGTAACCGGACAAATCACATCGGGTGAATGGATGCGGTATTGTAGATTACATGAGTCTTAAAAAATCCCGTCCCCGCGACACCGTCCCCCCCAGCTTCAAAACCATCCTCAATTCCTTGGGAATCTATCGGTATTGCTGGAAAGCGATCGGTTTGGTTTGGGCCACGAATCGGCGTCTGACGATCACCATTGCGGGGTTGACAGTACTGGCGGGGATCTTGCCAGCGGCGATCGCTTATTTGGGTAAGTTAATTGTCGATGCGGTGATTTTGGGGACACAGGGACATCCGGAGGCGACGCAATTGGCCTTTGGGTATTTGGCGTTGGAGGCGATCGCCGTGATCTTGCAGACGGGGATTCGACAGGCGCAAATGCTCTGCCAAAACCTGTTGCGGGCGTTGTTGGGACAGCGGGTGAATGAGCTGATTTTGATGAAAGCGCTGACCTTGAGCATGGTGCAGTTTGAGGATTCGGAGCTGTATGACAAGATGACGCGGGCGCGGCGGGAGGCGTCGAGTCGGCCTCTGAGCCTGGTGGGGCGGACGTTTGGGCTGGTGCAGGATGGCTTGTCGCTGGTGATGTTTGGCGGCTTGCTGTTGAAGTTTTCGGGGTGGACGGTGGTGATCTTGGTGGCGGCGGCGATTCCGGCATTCTTGGCGGAGACGCGGTTTGCGGGTCATGCCTTTCGGCTGATGCGCTGGCAGTCCCAGGAGTACCGCGAACAAACCTATTTGGAAACGCTGATTGCGCGGGAAGATGCGGCGACGGAGGTGAAGCTGTATCAACTTGGCCCAACGTTTTTGCAGCGGTATCGATCGGTGTTCCAGCAGATGTACCGGGACGATCGCAACCTGACGTTGCGGCGGGGACTGTGGCGTTATTTGCTGGGTTTGCTGAGTACTGGGGCGTTTTATTTGGCCTATGTGTGGATTGTGCTGGAGACGATCGCCAAGCGAATTTCGTTGGGGGATTTGACGATGTATCTGGTGCTATTTCGCCAGGGCCAAACCACGGTGTCGAATATTCTCGGCGGCATTAGCAGTATGTATGAAGACAGTTTGTATCTGTCGAATTTGTATGAGTTTCTCGATGAACCCGTGGATGGGAATGTCGGCGGCGCGATCGTCGGGTCGAAACCCGGTGATGGATTGCGATTTGAGTCGGTTTCCTTTCATTATGCCGGATCGGAAACGCCCGCAATTCAGGATGTATCCTTCCATTTAGCCCCCGGCGAAAAACTGGCGATCGTCGGTGAAAATGGCTCCGGCAAAACGACATTGATTAAACTCCTGACCCGACTTTACAACCCAACTCAGGGTCGAATTCTGCTCGATGGATTAGATCTTCAGGAATGGGATGTGGATTACTTGCAGCAACGCATCGGCGTCATCTTCCAAAACTTTGTGAAATACCAATTCACCGTGGGCGAGAATATTGGTGCCGGGGATGTAACGGCGATCGATGATGAAACGCGCTGGCGCGAAGCGGCGACTAAAGGCACGGCAAATCAGGTGATTGACAGCTTGGCCGACGGGTACCAAACCCGCTTGGGACGCTGGTTTAAGGATGGGCGCGAGCTATCCGGGGGGCAGTGGCAGAAGATTGCTTTATCGCGGGCTTTCATGCGAGTGAATGCGGATATTTTGGTGTTGGATGAACCGACTTCGGCGATGGATCCCGAAGCGGAGATGCAGATTTTTGAGGAGTTCCGATCGATGACCCAAACTCAAATGGCGATCGTCATTTCCCATCGGTTTTCGACGGTGCGGATGGCCGATCGGATTTTGGTGCTCGATCGGGGCAAGGTGTTGGAGCAGGGGACGCATGAGGAATTAGTCCGATCGGGCCAGAAGTACGCGCGGTTATTCCGGTTGCAGGCGGCAGGCTATTTGTAGAATAGCGGGGCTTAATCTAGTGCCGATCAAGCCACCGAATCAAATCCTCCAGGTTAGCGAAATCAATAAATACCTCGCTTAACGCTGCCAATCGATCGGCAGACGACTGATTAATCTGCAATTGCACGACATCAGGGAGTTGTCCTAGCGTCCGGGGCAGCAATCGGAGCAGCAGCGATCGCTGTCGTTCAATCACCCGCGATCGTTCAAGTTCAATGCCTTCCTGTCGGCCTTCCTGCCTCGCGGTATCGACGACGTTATTCATATCGCGGTAGTACTTGAGACTATTTTGGTAGGTTTCTTGTTCGGTGGGGGAGAAGTTGGCGATTTCGGCGGCAGCGAATAGTTCAGGGAATACACCTTCTTCAAGGGGCTGGGGCCGATCGGTGAGTTCGGCGAGATGGCGCAGCAGGAACATCCACTTATCGAAGTGGGTTTCGAGTTGGTCGAGGGATTTGGTGAACTTGGGCAGTTCGATGTAGATAAATTTTAGCTTTTCGTAGAAGACTTCGCAGCGTTGGTTTTTGAGTTCGACAATGTGGAGAAAGGTGTCATCGCCTTTGTGGTCGTCGAAAATGAAGTCGAGGACGCCGACGGTGTAGACGGCGCTGAGTTCAAAGTCCCACTCGCCTTTGAGGGCTTGTTCTTGGATTGGGAAGGTGGCGTAGTAGATGCTGCGATCTTTAAAGAAGTTTTGTTTGGCTTTTTGGATTTCGACGATGAAGCGATCGCCGTTTTGGGCTTGGCAGTCGATGTCGAAGATGGCTTTACGATCGAGCTGTGTACTGCCAAGGTTTTCGGTGTTTTTGAACGTGAGATCCTAAATGTGGTGATGGGGGGGCAAAAGCGTGTTGAGGAAGTCGATCAGCAGACGTTTATGCGGTTCGGTGCCGAAGATGCGTTTGAAGCCAAAGTCGGTGAGGAGACTGATATATCGGTCTTGGAGGGGATAAACCATGCTCGGGAGGCGCAGTAAGGCGATGGACTCACTTCTGATTATAGCGATTGCCAGTGATGGCTAACTGATGCTCGTCACCCGATCGACCGTCATCGCCGCCAATGTCATCACAAACGTCACCCCGCGACTGTCCGGCAACCGATCGCCCAACCACCCGGCTGCCCGCAACGGACTAAACACCTGGATATCGCCCTGCATCTGCTGCACCAATTCCCGCGCGATCGACAAGCCCAACCCCGTCCCCGGAATTGCCGTCGCGGCCTGCACCCCCCGAAAATGCCGCTGAAATAACTGCGCCAAATCCCCATCGGGAATCCCCGTCCCATTATCCGTCACCCACACCGCCACCAGCCCCGACTCCGCCACCAACCGGATATGCACCTCGCCGCCTGCTGGCGTGTACTTCACCGCATTGTCAATCAGATTACTCAACACCTCCCGCAAGGCCGACGCATTGGCCTGCACCAACGGCACCACCGCCGCAAATTCCGTATGCAACGCCAACGGCTTCTCCTGCGCCACCAACCCCGCCGACACCACCAACGGCTGCAAAATCGCCCGCAGATCGCAGGGCTTCAGCTCCAGCAGTTCACCCAACGTCCCCGCGCGCGGCAACGCCACGGGCACATTCACCGGCAGGGCCACGGGCACATTCACCGACACCGCATTGGGCAGAGCCTCGTTCAAATCGATCGCCCGATCGATCTGCAACAACAACTCCTGCAACCGATCGCTCTCCCGCACAATACTCGCGGCGGCCTCCCGATTGCGATCGTCTTCTGGCAATCGCTTCAACAACAACTTGCCAAACGTCCGCAATGCCGTCAGGGGATTACGAAACTGATGTACTAAATTATCCATCAGATCATGCTGTTGACCCTGGAGCTGCTGCTGCTGCGATTGCTGCTGCTGCCACCACTGTGATCGCTTGTCCAACACACAGGCCAAACTCAAGGTCTGGATAATTCGTTCCACCTGTTGCCGTTCCGTCACCGTCCAACTCCGATCGTTGCGCTCTGTCACTAAGAGGCCCAACACCATCGACTCATGCATCAGCGGCAAGACCAAGCGATGCCCCTCGGGCGATCGCTCGTTCCAGCCCCGATCGGCCAAGGGCGCAATTGTGGCGATCCCCTGACTTGGCTCCCGCAGGGGCAAGCGGGCCAGGGTACTGTCGGGGCTGTCGATCCCCGCGCCCAACGTCCCCACCGCCAGCATCGCGCCCTCGGGAGCCGCCGCAATCCTCACCAGCCGGGTTTCGGCGGGACTCGCCAGCTCTTCAGTCAAGTACACCACCCCCGCCGATGCCCCCAAACTCTGCACCAGCAGCCATAGTTGCGTATGGCATAGCTCCACAAATTCCGCACTGGTCGGCAGCAACATCTAGCAACAGCCTCGGATCGATAGGGCAAATAGCATGATTCGGGTCAGAAGCATAAAGCGGGTGGGGATTGACTTTAAGTATTTACAACTAGTAAGTTAAGGGGATTAGCGGAGCATATTTTCTGTCGAATTTGTTACATTTTAGTTAATAAAGTCTCGGAGCGTTACTGCTCTTGACTCTTGGCTAAAATCAGTGGATGGCTTGGTCGAAGGTATTGTCTCAGTTGCTGGCCGAGGTTGTGAAAACCTTAAGATCATTTGAATTTTCCGGGTTCTCCCGATATACTCGATGGTGGTCTTGTAACTGGCGATACAAAACAGTTGTTGTTCAAGGAGGAATGGGGTCTTGGCAAGGAGACGTAAGCGGAAGAGTCGGCGGCGGCAAGAAGGACGGAAAATCCTGGAAAGTATTCCCCAGTTTAGCATTGATTGTGGCGAGGATAAGCCAGTCACTGCGGCCCGGAAATTCATCCACGACGAAGGGATTTTGCCTCCAGCGCTCCTATTGGTGAAGCGCAATGAGCATACCACCGATCGGTATTTTTGGGCCGAGAAAGGTCTGTTCGGTGCTCAGTACGTTGAAGAAAATCACTTCCTCTTCCCGAGCTTGAGACAGCCCGATGAAGATGAAGCGGTGCTGGTCTAGATTACCCTATCGGTTCGCGAAAGCGTCGGGCGTGCATTGCGTCCCGGCGCTTTTGTTTGGCGATTATTCCTGGACGGTCAAGTTCAACGATCGTTGCAGCGATTCGAGTTCGTCGCGGTGGGCGCTGACTCTGAGCAAGCTGCCGGAGGCCAGGGCCGTGGTTTCATCCAGGACGAAGGCCACCTGTTCGGTGCGTCCTGCTTTGCGCCAATACAGCCAGCCCGCACCGGGAGCCAAGGCCACAAAGACTAGCCCGATCGTGGTGGGCAAGGACGGCACCACCATGGATAGTAATAATCCCAAGCACAGTCCCCCCACCGCCGCCATCACGGAGAGAAATACGGTCAAGAAGACACTGGGCCGGACTTGGCCCGAGAGGGTGACTTTGTTGCTGTCGGGATCGATCCGATCGACTTGGTAGGCTCGATCGGCAAAATATTGTTTCAGGGCCGCCAGGAGCTGGTCGCCGTCATCCCCCGATCGCAACGTCACCACCTGGGTGCGATCCTTCGCCGCCGCGCGGATGAAGAAGCCCATCCCAATCACCATCAGGACAGTCAAGAAAAACGTCGAAGAAATCACAGAGTTCATGGTTACGGCTACTGGTGGGGGGCGCGATGGTCTACGACCGACCGCCGGTCATCGGCGACAATCGCCACCGTCCATTATCCGCCCCAACTGCAAAATTGCCCAGTCACCGACGGTGACTGGGCAATTGCTGGGATACGCGGCATCAGGCGCGGGGCTTAATGCACCACAGTCCGTTCCTGTTGCACCGCATAGCTCTGCCACAGACGAGCCAGATCACGAGCTTGATCATTCATCTCCTCGCGGATCTGATACATCCGACGCGGCCGACCCCGACCTTCCACTTTCTTCCAGTACCCCGTCACCATGTCCTGATCCTCTAGGAACTTCAGGGCACTGTAGAGCACCGTGTCGGACAGCCGATAGAACGGAAACTCGGCCTCCAGTAGGTTGATCAACTCCGTGCCATAGGAGTCATTGCGCAACAAAATCGACAGGACATAGCAGACCGCCAGCTCCTTATTGAGATAAAAGGGCGGCGGGTCTTTGAAGAATTGGTAGATATCCTCAAATTTCATAGTTTTAGCTTCCAGAGTGTAGTGACGACAAGGTTTGGTGAAGTGTGATCACTGACCAGATTTAAACCGTCTAGTCTAAATGTAGCGGGCTTTCGGGATGATTACCTCTGCCCAGGGATATATAAAATGCTAGACTCCCCGAAAAATCGGAAGTTCCAGACATCCCCCTGGGAGGATTCAGCCGATCGCGCCCTTGATCGGAAAACACCTCATAACCCTATCTAAGCAATCGGGATAAGGAATCGTCATTCGTGAAAACTCGTTGCCTGTAGAATTACAACTCCGTTGGAATACCGAAGGGTCACGTGACGAGACAGC
Source organism: Cyanobacteria bacterium VAR_4_metabat_243 (assembly GCA_031415035.1). Taxonomy (GTDB): domain Bacteria; phylum Cyanobacteriota; class Cyanobacteriia; order Leptolyngbyales; family Leptolyngbyaceae; genus Romeriopsis. The sequence continues at coordinate 6,096 of JANOQX010000091.1, read as the reverse complement.
GTTCAATCGTGTTTGTTCGAGTGATGAGCCGAGCTAAATTTCTTGCCTAATCTATAGTGTGCCGGAAATTGATCAAACTGAGGCAGAGTTGCCCCAAAAACTTTAGATTTAAACCAAACCCGATCGCAAAGCGACCACAGCGGCCTGCACCCGATCGTCCACCGCCAGCTTGTTCATAATGCCGCGCAGATGGGTTTTGATCGTATTTGGACTGAGAAACAGGGCCGCCGCAATCTCGATATTGCTCAAGCCTTGGACGAGCAACTGCAACACATCCATCTCGCGGGGTGACAGATGGCCGATTTTTTCGGCTTCGGGGGGCGGTGGCCGCAGATGTTCCAGCACCTTTCGGGCAATTTGGGGATCGAGGTAGACGGCCCCTTCCAGCGCCGCCTCGATCGCGCTGACCAACAGTTCAATGTTCGTGCCCTTGATGCAGTAGGCATCGGCCCCGCTGGATAATGCCGCGACAATCTCGGTTTCCGAGGTGTGGGAGGTCAGCATCACGACCCGCGTCTGCGGTAAGGCGGCCTTAATCTGCTGGGTGGCGGCAATCCCATCGAGTCGGGGCAAGCCAATATCCATGATCACCAGATCGGGCTGATGCTGCCGCACCGCCGCGACCCCACTCATGCCATCTTCGGGCTGGGCCACAATCTGCATCTGGGGATAGTCCTGAAAGGATTGCTCCAGGCCCAATTGCATCATTGGGTCATCTTCCACAATCACAATTCGGACGATCGGATTATCAGTCGGTACGGGCGTAGACATAGGACAAAGCGGCAATCGCCAAGAGCACATAATTCGTAAGCCTTCTTATCATAAACCGTGAAGCCCTGCCTGTCCCGCCAATTCAGCGTAGCGTTGCCCGATCGGCGCGTCTACCAGTGCTTCGCCGAAGAATGCTAAGATTCAGCCAGATTTAACCGCCGGGTGTGCCAGTCTCCGGGTGAACCTATGGTTTGAGGATGTTCCCATGCAAGAAGAGCGATTTCAAGAAGAGCGGTTTGAAGGTAATCCGATCGAACTGTCCCCGGCCCTACGCAACACGGCGCGCCTACTGGTGGGACTGAGCTGGGCCAATATTTGGGCACAGGGTGTGCTCGCCGTGTTGGGCACGTTACCAGTGGTGTTCGCGATCGGACGTAATCTGGTGTCCAGAGATGCCACGGGAGCGGCCCGAGCAGCGGGCTTAAATTTTGGCGGTGCGTTATTGCTCTTGAGCGTGGTGGTGCAGTTGTTCATGATGTTGCGCTCGTTTCAATGTCTGCGGATTGGTCGCGGCTTGCGATCGTCTGATCCAAGTCGGCGGCCCAGCAAACTCAATACCGTTAATTTTCTATGGTGGAATATTCCAATTACGCTGGCGGGTTTAGGCTTAGGGCTGCTGGCGCTTCAGATTATTAGTGGAATTTTGATGGGGCGATCGGCAACCACAATGGCTCCTGGAGCAATTTATAATGCCCAGCTGGGTTCACAAATGATTGAACCCCTCGATATGGGCCTGGTACTCGGGAATGCGCAGATCCTATCGGCCCATGCGATTAGTTTGGTGATTTCGCTGTGGTTATTGTACAAGCTCGATCGTTAGTCGGGTTTGGCGACTTTGGATCCTTGACCTAACTGGGCTTTGGCTTGTTGCCACAGGGTTTCGAGTTCGGCCAGGGTGTACTCTTCGAGGGGCTTGTCGGCAAATTGCTCCATTTTTTGGAGCCGCTGGATAAATCGGTGGTTGGTGCCGGAGAGCGCGGCACTCGGATCAATTCCGTTCCAGCGGGCCAGTTGCAGCAAGCTAAACATCACATCGCCAAACTCCGCCGCTTGTTCTGCTTTGGTTTCATGGGCTAGGGCATGGCGAAATTCGGCCAGTTCTTCTTCAAATTTGGCCCAAACGCCATCGATGTTTTCCCATTCAAATCCGGCTTTGGCGGCTTTTTGGGAGATCAGCATTCCGGCTTCCAGGGCGGGCAGAGATTTTGCCTTGCTACTGAGTTTTGCGGAAAGGGTTTGAGCTTTGGCTGGATCCTCACCTTTTTCGGCGGCTTTGATTGCGTGCCAGTTGCGGTTCACAGCATCGGCATCGGCGGCTTCGGTGTCGCCAAACACGTGGGGATGGCGGCGAATCATTTTTTCGGTGATGCCACGCACCACGAAGGCGAGGTCGAATTGCCGATCGTCCTTGGCGACTTGGGCTTGGAGCACAACTTGCAGAAGTAAGTCGCCAAGTTCTTCGGCGATGTCGGCTGGGTTGCCGCTGTCGATCGCGTGGACGGTTTCGTAGGCTTCTTCGATGATGTAGGGCTTGAGGGAGTCGGCGGTTTGGGCGAGGTCCCAGGGACAGCCGCCGTTGGGGTGGCGGAGTTGGGCGATGACGGTGATTAGTTGTTGGAGGGCGGCGAGGGTGTCGGTGTCGCTGGCGGGGAAGTGGGGTTGGATCGGCATGGTGGGGTGGGGTTTATTTGCGGCGTTTGGGCGATCGATTGCTGGTCATGGATTTGGCATTTGTGCCTTGCATCTGTTGGCGACGATAGCGTTTGATCGCTGACCCGATGGTATCGCTGAGGCTGTGACTGATGGAGCCAAGTTCGAGTCCAATGAATCCGGCGATCCACAGGTGCAGGTCGCGGCGCAGGGAGTCGGAGAGGTCGGTGACGTTGCGATCGAGCCAGGGCTGAAACAGCCAATACCAATGCCGCACATGGCCCAAACTCTGCATCGCGATCGCCCAGAGGAAATAGCTGGACATGACGACAAGCATGATCAAGGTGGCGACGTAGGCGACCCGCAACACCGTGCCGACGACCATGCCGTGGGATAGCACCGATCGGTGACTCATGCTGCGGCGATAGGGCAGCCACACCCAGCGCAACAAGCCCCAGCGTTGATACTGGCGCGAATAGATATCCAAATCCGGCCCAAACATCAAGCCGCTGAACAAAAAACAACCGCACAGAATCAGCACCAACAGCCCATCCCGCGTCAGCCACCAGCCCCAAACGGCCAGCGGCGGCAAACACCAAAGCGTAATACTGTCATGGGTGCGACCAGAAGGCATAACAAAATCCGCACAGATCTAGTACAGAAGAATTTATCAAAAAATCGGTCTTAATGGTAGCGACGATCGACAAAATCGCTTATAGTTAAATCCACTGAATGGGTAATTAACTCAGTGGTAGAGTGTCTCCCTTACAAGGAGAAGGCCGGGGGTTCGAATCCCTCATTACCCATCGTCATCTCCTACCAAAAAGGCGACACCTCGATGCGGTGTCGCCTTTTTGCTGCGTATTTTAGTTTAGGCTTCGCCGCCGCTGGCTGAGCGGAGCCGAAGCCAGCGAACCATTACCTACCGCCCAATCCCCACGTAGCGGAAGCCGTAGGATTCCAACGCCTTCTGATCAAGGAAGTTACGACCATCGATCATGACAGGCGCGGCCATCAGCTTGGCCATCTTGGCGTAGTCGAGCTTCAAGAACTCATCCCACTCCGTCACCAAGACCAAGGCATCACAAGCGTCAGCCAAGCGCTCGGGGTCAGTTTCCACCAACACGTCGGACAAGCCGTGGCGCATCCCGGTCTGGGAAATGATTGGGTCATAGGCTTTCACCTTGGCCCCAAGGCGGGTGAGGCTCTCGATCAGCACCAGGGAGGGCGCATCGCGCAGGTCATCGGTGTCCGGCTTGAAGGTCAGACCGAGCAAACCAACGGTTTTCCCTTTCAAGATCTTCAGCACTTGCTGGAGCTTTTCCAGGGTGATGACGCGCTGGCGCTCGTTGACGGCCACGGCGGCTTTCATCAACTGGGCTTCGTAGCCGTAGTCATCGGCGGTGTGAATCAAGGCGGACACGTCTTTCGGGAAGCAGGAGCCGCCCCAGCCGAGTCCGGCGTTGAGGAATTTGCTGCCGATGCGGGAATCGAGACCGATGCCTTTGGCGACTTGGGTGACGTCGGCCCCAACCCGATCGCAGATATTGGCAACTTCGTTGATGAAGCTGATTTTGGTGGCCAAGAAGGCGTTGGCAGCGTACTTGATCATTTCGGCGGAACTCAAGTCCGTCGTGACCACGGGGACGGAAGCGGCGGATTTGTCAGCGGCGAATTCGCGGGAGATGATCGGCGCGTACAAGTCTTTCATCATATTGGTCGCTCGATCGCTGTTGCCACCGAGGACAATCCGATCGGGGTTGAACGTATCAAACACCGCCGAACCTTCGCGCAGGAATTCCGGGTTGCTGATCACGTCAAATTCCGGCTCTGGGGGCAAGGTGGAAACGCCACCACCTGCGCTTACAGCTTCTTCGTGGCGGGCGCGCAGACCATCGAGGATCAACATCCGCACCCAGTCACCGGAACCGATCGGCACGGTGGATTTGTTCACGATCACTTTGTAGCCGCCGGTCAGGCAACCGCCAATGCCACGGGCTACGGCTTCGACGTAGCGAGTGTCGCTGTCACCATTGGGCAAGGCGGGCGTCCCGACGGCGATGTAGAGGATTTCGCCATGATCCACGGCCATCGCCAAATCCGCGGTGAAGGAGAGCCGACCCGTCCCGATCGCGCCCTGCATCATCTCCGACAATCCCGGCTCAAAAATCGGCGACTGACCGGACTGCATCAGCTTGACTTTGGCTTCGTTGTTATCAACGCAAATTACTTCATGGCCGATATGGGCCAAGGACACCCCCGTGACCAAACCCACATAACCAGTGCCGATTACACAAACACGCATAACAAATCCTCTAACGAGCAAACATGTACATTTAGGTTGCCCAAGCGAGTCCAAAACGCGCTTGGGCGATGGGCAATTTTGGCGTTATTTTGCGGCCAAGGCGGCTTCGGCGGCGGCGATTTCCACCCGCTTGCGGAAGTCAGCGATCGTTCGCTCCAAGCCTTCCTTCAGCGCGATCGTCGGCTCCCAACCCAAGTGCTGCTTGGCCAGGGTGATGTCCGGCTTGCGACGCAATGGATCATCCTGGGGCAACGGCTCGAATTTCAACTCGGTATTCGGGTTGATCATTTTTTGGATCGTTTCGGCCAGTTGGAGGATCGTGTATTCACCGGGGTTGCCGATGTTGATCGGGCCGATGTGGTCGCCGTTCATCAGGCGCATCATGCCTTCCACGTTGTCCGAGACGTAGCAGAAGCTCCGGGTCTGGGAGCCATCGCCGTAGATCGTCAGGGGAATGCCGCGCAGGGCTTGGACGATCAGGTTGCTGACGACGCGACCATCGTTTTCGAGCATGCGCGGGCCGTAGGTGTTAAAAATCCGCATGACGCGAATATCGACGCCGTTCTGACGATGGTAGTCAAAGGCGAGGGTCTCGGCGACGCGCTTGCCTTCGTCGTAGCAACTGCGAATGCCGATCGGGTTGACGTTGCCGCGATAGGATTCGGGCTGGGGATGGACTTCGGGATCGCCGTAGACTTCCGAGGTGGAGGCCAACAGGAACCGGGCATTAATCCGCTTGGCGAGGCCCAGCATGTTCAGCGTGCCCATGACGTTCGTTTTGATCGTCTTGACTGGGTTGGACTGATAATGCACCGGAGAAGCGGGGCAAGCCAAGTGATAAATCTGGTCAACTTCGAGCCGGATTGGCTCGGTGATGTCATGGCGCACCAGCTCGAAGTAGGGATTGCCCATCCAATGCTCGATATTGCGCTTGGTGCCGGTGTAGAAGTTGTCGAGGCAGATCACTTCATGGCCTTGGTTCATCAATCGATCGATGAGGTGGGAGCCAATGAAGCCCGCGCCCCCCGTCACAAGAATTCGCATATGTGGTACTCGCTAGTGCGTCGTCAATAGTTTTAAGATGCCCCAGACTGGTCGGGAGCTATCCAAGGTCAGCATTAAAATTCTAAAGGGATAACCCGATTTCCGCGATCTGGCGGTTGACATTTATCTTAAGGATTCAAGTTTGCAGGCTGAAATATTAAGCAAATGTAAATTAATCAGCCCGATCGGGCCATAAAAAGTTGCCGATCGGGGTTTGCTCATCCGTAGGAAGTATGTCGCGGGCGTTGTGGGAGTAGACGGCGCTGTTGGACGACGCTGCAATATTGCCCCGCGCGTCAACGGCGGGCTATGAGCGAAACCCCGCT
>JANOQX010000090.1:0-12922 GCA_031415035.1 Cyanobacteria bacterium VAR_4_metabat_243 | reverse complement strand
TGAAACGATTTCGTAAATCGAAACGCGGGCCAAAGAAAGCCACAACCAAAAAACCGTTCGACCCAAAGCATCCCCATGTCGCCACCGCTCGATTACTCAATAACCAACAGTAGTACAAATACTCACCTTAACAGGGGTAGGCATATTGAGCCTAAAGGCCGATTATATTGGCAAAACGATCCACCTCCTATATGTCCCACCGTACCATTTTGAATTTGGAATTGCGGCATCGAGCAGGCATAACTTCAGAATGGTAGAGTTTGACTTGATCAAGCTCGCCGCCATTAAGCGTGGCAGGCCGCCGCCAGTCGTCTATTGCCGTTATAATCAAACGATCGGCGGTTCAACTTCAACTTCAACATCTCACTAATTGGTAGGTCATCGATGGCTAGTCGTACTATTCCCACTTCGGTCAAAGTTTTCGGGATCATTGATTTGGTCTTTGGTTCACTCGGTTTGCTCTCCGCGCTGAATTCCCTGGCGAATTTCTCGCAGGTGCAAAAGGTGCTCCAATCGGTTCCCGCTATGGGCAAACTTGCGCCATTGATTCCGATCCAGATGGCGGTCAGCACCATCACACCGATCGTCCTACTGATCCTCGGGATCGGCTTATTGAAACGCCAACCCTGGGCACGATCGTTCTCGGTCTATTTTGCGATGTTTGTAATTGGCTTTGGTCTGTTGAATCTACTCGCGACTGTCGTGATGCTGGGTGGGGCGTCTGAGCCGATTATGATCGGTATTATGCTTGGCACGGCATTTGGTGTTGTATTTGGGGCGATCTACTACGGGCTAATGATTTATTTCTTGACCCGCCCAGAAGTGATTGAGGTGATGGATTAAGGGATAAAGGAGCGAAGCCGATCGTCAAAACCCCAAATCGGCTTTCGCCGCCTTCGCCGCTGCAAACAGCGGCCCATCCGGCATCTCACCCCAATCTGTATCGCCGATTTCCTTGTAGAACTTTTCATCATACGATCGGGTTTTCACCACCACTGGCATCGGCACGGCATGACCCAAGACCAATGCTTGCTGCTTCGAATCGAGTTTGGATAACACCGATCGGAGACTCTGCCCGCCCGAAACCCCGGTGAAAATCGCATCAATATCCTTTTCATCATTCAACAGTGCGGTAATCCGTGTTCCAATCTGCGACATGACTTCGTTATCAATCCCCGAAGGCCGCTGATCGACTACCAGCAGGGTAACAAAGTATTTCCGCATCTCCCGCGCGATCGTCCCGAAGATCGTCTGACCCACCATACTCGGATCAAGAAATCGGTGCGCTTCCTCGATCGTGATCATTAATTGACGCGGCTTGTCCTGAATCTGTTTGGTTTGCAAAAACTTCTCCGCTTTTTGCACATAGGCGGCATGAATCCGGCGGGTAATAATATTCGTCGCCAGCATATATGCCAACATATTCGACTGCGACCCAAACTCGACCACCACGTGCTTTCCAGCTTCGATACATTCCAGCAATTGCGTGATGTAATTGTGCGGGCAGGTTTGGCGAATGTATTTCATATCTTCTAATCGGATCAACTTGCGCTGCAATGCCATGATCGACGATTTGTTGCCCATTTTGACTTCGCAGAATTCTTGAATTTCTTCATTGCTCATGTTCATCAAACGGTTAATCCAGCCCTTGCCAAATTCATTCCGCAAAATCACCGCATTCTCCAAACTCGTCTCCGACAGGTTCAGCTCGCCCCGCACCAGCGCCAAATCCTCAATCTCAATCTGGTCATAGCCGATAAATAGATCCTGCGCATCCTTCACGCCCCGGCGATTGGTCGAATCCGGATCGAGGGTAAACATCTGCACCTGCCCCGGAAATAGCTGCCGCAAGCCTTTTACGGTGCTAAAGCTCTTGCCCTCCCGCGTCGCCTCCCAGCCATACTCCGAGTGCATATCAAAAATCAAATTCACCGCCGCTTGCTTCCGCACGACGCCCGCGAGTAATAATCGCGTCAGAAACGATTTTCCGGTACCGGATTTGCCGAATACGCCATTACTCCGTTCGACAAACCGATCGAGATCAATACAGACAGGCACCGCCATATCGATCGGCTCCCCGATCGCAAAATTCCGCCTGAGTGGGTCATCCTCCCACCCAAACACCGCCCGAAAATCCCGACTACTCGCATCATAAACCTGACTAAAGTGCCCCGGAATCGTCTTCACGGGCAATAGCTCAATATCGGCACTGCTATTGGCTTCGTAGGATGCGGCCTTGGATTTGGAAGTTTTTTTGGCCGCATCGACGATCGCGGCGCGTTTGCCTTCCATGATCATCAGCATCGGCGTCAGTTCGGCCGTGCCGTAGGTGCCCGTCCCCGCCAAAACTTCCTGCAAAAACGTATTACTCGGCTCCGGCGGATTGGCCATAATCCGGTTACTCGCCGTGCCCAAACCCACATCCGTCAACATACAAAAAAACCGCGCCCGCGAACCCTGCACCACCAGGAATTTGCCCACCCGCATTTCTTCCACCGACACATCGGGATGCAAACGAACTTCCAGCCCCTTACTCAGGGAACCTTGAATGACTGAACCGAGGGGCTTTTCTGGCGGCATTGGCGAATCAATCTAGTACAAAAGCGCATCAGTGCGAGTGTATCATAAAAGATTAACCCAGGCGCATGACTTGGGCGGCAGTGAGCTTGAGCGCCGGGAATGTCGCGGAAATAATGACTTGCTCCCCCCGGAACATCCGGGTTTCGTATTCGCCATCGATCAGCGTCGCGATCGTCAGCGTCGGTTGCTTGGGTTTACCGATATGGCGAAAGCCCCCCAATCCCGCGTAGTCAATAATCCAGTATTCGGCGATGCCCAAGAACTCGTAAGCAGCCATTTTCACTTCATAGTCATCCTGCCAGTTGGTGGAGACCACTTCAATTACCAGTCGGATCGAAGTGGCTTGTTCAACCGTTGAGGCGCTTTCCCAACGCGGTTCGGTGGCGAGTGCAGTACGATCGAGCACGATCACATCCGGTTCGTATCCGGTGTCGTCTGCGACTTTGATCACACATTCTTTGGGGATAAAATAGGGGAGATTTTGTTGACGGATTTCGAGTGCCAGATCCGTTGCCCGTTCCCCAGCCAGCATCGAATGGTCGCCTTTCGGTTTGGGCATTTCAACAATCACTCCGCGTCGTAGCTCATAGCGCAATTCAGAATTTTCCGGATACCAAGCAATAAACTCGTCAAACGTGACGGGCTTGGGGAGGAGTTGGAGTGGGGGTTGACTCCCCCGATCGGTGGCGACTGTCATAATTCCGCTGAGGGCGATCGTTTGTTATTCAATGCTAGCAGATCGATCGGGTTTCAGCGTAGGGTGGGCACTGCCCACATTGCCGCCCACATTGCAAATTGCATCGAAAATTGCATCGAATCCGGATTTGTTGATTTCGGATTTGATGAATTGGTTTGGTTGGTGGGCTGCGCCCACCCTACGCCGCTTCCTTCGGTTTCGCCCCCGTATTCCGCACATTTACCAACCGCCCCAACAAATCAAACCAAAACGGCGCACCCATCCCGATCGCGATGCCACTAATCAACCACCCACTCACCATCCGCAAAAACGCAAACGGTTTGACGTTGATCATCTGTATTACCTGCATCCAGATCGGCCCATCGACATTGATGTTGGGGCGATTCATGCACGATCGATACAATTGGTGCCATTGTTCTTGGGTCAGTAGCGCATAGGGATCGGTGGGTTGCTCATTGGCGATCGGGTTATAGGGACAGCCCAACTGACGACTGAGGTTGCTGGGATTCCACGTCAGCGGCAATGACATATCACTGAGTACCTGATCCGTTTCATTCTTCAGCATTTCCAGATCTTGGGCCACTTGCCCTGGGCGGCGTGGCCCGCCGGGATTGGGGTTGCTGGCTTGAACCTCGGTGCGGATTTGGGCCGCTTGCTCCGTGACGACTTTGCGTAGGCTTTCATCACTCGATACCCGATCGAGCATGTGAAACGTATCCGCATTCGTAAACGCTGCAATCAAAAACCCAATCGTCAAAGCCGTGCCCTTCGCATTGCGCTTATAGACCCCCGAAGCCCGCGTCATCGAATTGTCAAACCAATGAGCCACTTCGCCACTAAATGCCTCGATCGTCCCCATGGTTTGTTTGGCCCCTGACTGTGCCCGCCGCGATAACATTTCCATGCTGCCCCGGATCGAGTCCGGCAGGCTGTCGATCACCTTAGTCGCCTTGTGGTAGTTGTGATAATCCTGATAAATCCGGTACTCGTCATCATTCAGTTCTTCCAACGCCTGGGCCAGGAAGGGCGCGAGATCGGCCTGAGTATCCCCGCCATAACTGCGCAGGGCCTTCGCCCGATCGGTGGCATATTGGGTGATGCTATCGGCCTGGTTGCTCATATTGGCGTAGCGCGTCGCCAATTCCTTGTAGACCGTATTGCCCCGATCGAGCAAGCCCGAGACTTCCTGCAACGTCGGCTGCAATCCCGCCGAGAACATAATCCGATCGTTGTCCTGGCCGAACAGGCTGGTTTTTAAGGCCTTGACCCGATCGGCGAAGTAGGTCTGATGGGCTTCCTGGCTGGCGGCGGCAATGTACCGATCGAGGGCTTCTGAGAGCCGCGCGATGCTGGTATTGATATCCGCATATTGGCGGCGATAGTCTTTGACCACGCTTTGGTAGTCTTCGACCAAGCCTCGGAAGTAGAGGTCATAGCCCAGATCCACGCCATGCTTCGCCGCTAGATCCCAGATGCCGGGCAGGGTTTGGGGATCGTTGAGCTGGATCACGTCGTCGTAGACCATCACATCGCCGATGATCCGCTGGACAAATTTTTCCAGGCGATTCTCCACTAGCCGATCCACCAGCCCCGACATGCCCAACCGCTCAATAAACGCCGTGGCGAAGGTTTCTGATGGGATGTAGGACGGCCCGGTGGATTGATCGTGGCCATAGTTGCCGCGTTGATTGCCGGGGAACATCCGGGTCAGCATCCGAAAACTACGGGCCGTGAAGCCTCGGGCTTCTTGGTTGACGTTTTTGATTAAGGGATTGTCATAGAGGTCATTCACCAGATCCTTGACTTTGGTTTCGGTGAAGCGCTGATTCGGATCGCCGTTGCCGCTGATCAGATTGGCGATCGAATCCTTGAGATGTTTGGCCCGCCACTGGAGCAGCGTGGCGACGAGTTCTTGCAGCTCCGACGCCAGCAGACTCAACACCAAATAAATAAAAACTAAGCTAATAATGACATCTAAAACCAATGGTAGATTCATGGGTAGAAGCGCCTTGACGCGGGGCCGATTTTTGCATCGCCAATGTAACACAGTGGTTCTGCAATCGACCCAAACTCCTCGCAAATCTTTGTCTCAGCCGTTTTAAGGTACCCGGATGAGTACCCTAAATCCTTTGATTTTCTTCGGGATCGGTGATTTGTGTAAAGGTTTGTAACGATTCATGTCCATAGATTTGGAAGATTGTCTAAAAATTGCGCACCGGATTTGGCTCGATCGTTCACAGTGGTAGCGTGAACGCCAATAAATTGCGATCGCCATAAAAAGTTCTCCCCAGTTTTGTGCCGCAGGTTTCTTATGTCTGAAGCCACCTTGATCTCTGGCAATCGTCGATCGGTTGATCGGCATTGGCCAATGCCGCGTCGCCTGGCTTGGTTTGCGCTGGGATTGGCGACTTGTACGATCGCCCTGATGGCGCTGGGTAGCGCGACGCGGGTCATGAATGCGGGCTTGTCCTGTCCCGATTGGCCGCTGTGCTACGGCACGCTGCTGCCCCACAATCAGATGAATTTGCAGGTGTTCCTCGAATGGTTTCATCGCCTAGTGGCGAGTGTGATTGGGTTTGGGACGATCGTGATGACGGGTGCCGCATACTTCTACCGATCGCGCTTGCCGCGTTGGACGCCCGCTGCCATGACTTTGGCCCTGCTGCTCGTGATGTTTCAGGGATTGTTGGGTGGGCTGACGGTGACTCAACTGCTGCGCTTTGATATTGTGACGGCGCATTTGGGCACCGGACTCGCGTTCTTTGGCACGTTGCTGACGATCGGCCTGTGTTTGCTCGAAGCCAAACCCCGTGGGGCGACGCGATCGCTACGCTGGTTTGGTTTGACAGCGGCGATCGCCGTGTATGCCCAAAGTTTGCTGGGGGGCTTGGTGGCCTCGCAGTGGGCCTTGCATCAATGCTTTGGTAAGACACAACTTTGTGGTGTCTTGAATACGCATTTGATCGGGGTGGTACCCGCGACGCTGACCACGGTGGCCGTGCTGGTTTGGCTGTGGCGCGATCGGGCACAGCTTGATCCTGGATTAAAACGTCTGGGCTGGCTGGTGGCGGGGTTGCTCCTGACCCAGATTGGCTTAGGCTTCGCTACCTTCCGACTGCACCTTCAGGTGGAGCCGCTGACCGTGGCCCACCAGATGATTGGCGCGGCCTTGCTGGGCAGCTTAATCACCACCACGGTTTTGGCTTGGAAAAGCCATGTCCCAAAATTCCCTGTTGAATCCGCCAACTCGTAGGTTGGGTGCAACGCAGTGTAACCCAACACCCCAGATGCGTTGGGTTGCGCGTTGCTCCACCCAACCGACCCAATATCGCCGTAATTAATCCTTTCCGTATTTGTCCGCCGAATCGAGGTTTGCCATCATGCAAGAAGCGCTCTCAAGTCCACTCCGTTACAACCGTGATTGGCAGCAAGTCATTTATAGCTACTACCAACTGACCAAGCCCCGGATTATTCTGCTCTTGCTGTTCACCACGGCGGGGAGTCTCTGGATGGCCGCCGATGGTCAGCTTGATCCCCAATTGGCCTTGATTACCCTGCTCAGTGGGACGATGGCCGCTGGTTCGGCCAATACGATCAACTGCTTCTACGATCGGGATATTGACTACATCATGGTTCGCACCAGAGGCCGTCCAATCCCCTCTGGCCGAGTCAGTCCCCGTGATGCGCTGATTTTTGCCACGGTGCTGGCGATCGCTTCCTGTACCTTGCTTTGTGTTTTCGCCAATCTACTGAGTGCAGGCTTGGCAATGCTGGGGATCTTCTTCTACGTGGTGGTCTACACCCACTGGCTGAAGCGCCACAGTACCCACAACATCGTGATCGGCGGAGCCGCCGGAGCGATCCCGCCGTTGGTGGGTTGGGCCGCTGTGACGGGTGAACTCGGTTGGCCTGCCTGGGTATTCTTTGGCTTGATCTTCCTCTGGACGCCGCCGCACTTCTGGGCCTTGGCGATGATGATTCGCGAAGACTATGCCACGGTGAATGTGCCGATGCTGCCCGTGATCGAAGGCAACGCCAAGACCACCGAGCAAATCATGATCTACACCGTGTTGCTGCTGCCCTTTAGCTTGTTGCTGGTCTATCCGCTGGGCGTCATGGGCGCGTTCTACGCGGTTTGTGCGCTGGGTTTGGGTTTGCTGTTTGTGTTCAAATCTTGGCAACTGTTGCAAGTCCCCGATGACTTGGCCATGGCGAAATCGGTATTTAAATATTCGATTTTCTACATGATGTTGCTCTGTGTCGGCATGGTGATTGATAGTCTACCGGCGACGCAAGCCGTGGTGGCACACCTGCAAACCGCTTGGCAAACCAATCTGCAAATCGTGTTGGGAGTGTTCGGATGATCGATGCCGTGCGAGTCGAGCGACTGCAAAAAACCTTGGGCACCGTGCGGGCCGTCGAAGACGTGACCTTCCGCGTGCCTGAAGGCGAAATCTTTGGTTTACTCGGCCCGAATGGGGCCGGGAAGACGACCACGCTGAAGTGCCTCTGCACCCTGGCTACACCCGATCGGGGCCAAATCTACCTGGCCGGGGTGAACGTGCTGAAATCGCCACGTTTGGCGCGGCAGCGTCTGGGCTACATTGCCCAGGACGTGGCGCTGGACAAGATGCTGACGGGCCGCGAATTGCTGAAACTGCAAGCGGCGCTCTACCATCTGCCCGCCGACTACGCCGCCGATCGTATCCGTCAAATGTTGAATTTGTTGGATCTAAATGACTATGCCGATCGGCTCACGGGCGAATACTCCGGTGGCTTGAAGAAGCGGCTGGATTTGGCCGCTGGGTTTTTGCACAAACCCGCCGTGTTGGTGTTAGACGAGCCGACCGTAGGGTTGGATATCGAGAGCCGCCATGTGGTCTGGGATTTCCTGCGATCGCTCAAAGCCCAGGGGACGACGATCGTCCTCACCAGTCATTACCTCGAAGAAGTTGATGCCCTGGGCGATCGGGTGGCGATTATCGATCGGGGCCGGGTGATTGCCTGTGACACTCCGGCGCAGCTCAAACTGCAAGTCGGCGGCGATCGGATCACCTTGCGACTGGAGGAATTCACGCCATTGGAGCGGGCCAGCCAGGCCAAGACTTGCTTGGAGGCTTTGCCCGTTGTTCAATCGGTGATTATCAATCGGACGCAGGGCAATTCCTTGAATCTGGTGGTTGATCCCCAATCTGACGTGGCGACGATCGTCCAGCAAACCCTGGAAGCCGCTGGATTTAGTATTTTCAGCTTGGCCCGATCGCGGCCCAGTTTGGATGACGTGTACTTGAGCGCCACGGGCAAAACCCTGATGGATGCGGAACTCGCCGCCACGGGTGGCAATGCGGTCAAGGCCGGAAAAATCCCCCGATCGCGCCAGACTGCATAACCTGAACCAGTCGAGGAATAATTATCTTCCTGAAATCGTTAATTCAACCATGAATGGTGATTCATCGAGATACGGCAATATTGACGGTTAAATTGTTTGATCATGATCAACTTGGTACGGGACTCTACCCTAATTGTTTGGATTTTGACGGCGCTGGGCGCGAGCCTCGCCACGGGTAGCCTGGTGGGCGTGTTGGCTTCGGCCAATCTGCGCACCCATCAGTTGGTGGTCTGGATTTTTCTGGGGGCGGCGCTCACCTGGATTATGACCGCCTTTATCGGCGGCGCAGTCAATAACTTTCTGCTCGAAGCCTGGTTGTTAAACAACTACTGGGTCTTTGGCTTGGTTGCTGGCTTACTGACGTTAGTGACCAGTTTTTGCCTCGTGCGACTGGGCCAAAACTACCGCGCCTTGCGTTGGTCGGTGACAGGCGCATTGGCCGCTTGGCTGACCGGTGCGATCGGTGCGACCTTCGCCTACGACAAACTGAGCAATTCCCTGCCGAGTCTGCCCGATAGTTTTTGGGGTAGTTTGATGCTGAGTATGGCGATTAGTACCATTTTGGGAGCCGCGATCGGCGGCATGGTGTTTCGGCATCGTCAGCTTTGGCGGCGGTTTCAGTAGGATGCGTTGTGCCGCCGGGCAACGCATCGCCAGAATTAAGTTGCAAATTTTTCAATTACACCTCAGGTAATCACCATGACCCGCGCCCTTCAGCCCCTCCCCGAAATCCGCCTCGAAATGCCAACGACGATCGCGCAGATCGCCCAGGAAACAGCGGCCTTAACCAAACGCCTGTTTATCCAACTGTATCGCCGCCCTTCCACCTTAATTGCCGGGTTGGTGCAGCCCTTGATGTGGTTGATTTTATTCGGGGCGTTATTTCAGAATGCGCCGGATGTATTTCTGGGCGAAGGTACCAGCTATGGGCAGTTTGTTGGCGCGGGGATCATTGTGTTCACGGCATTTGGCGGCGCATTGAATGCGGGATTGCCCGTGATGTTCGATCGGGAATTTGGCTTTCTGAATCGATTATTGGTGGCACCGTTGGCGTCACGGATGTCGATCGTGTTTGCGTCGGCGTTGTTCATCGTCAGTATGAGCCTGGTGCAAACCCTCTCGATCGTTACGTTAAATGCCGTGTTGGGCAATTGGTTGCCGGGATTTGGCGCATTGGCGTTGGTCTTAGCGGTGATTGGCTTAGTCGTGGTGGCGGTAACTGGCGTTTCGCTGGGTTTGGCCTTTGCCTTGAAGGGGCATATTGAATTGCTGGCGGTGATTTTTGTGGTGAATCTCCCGCTGTTGTTTGCTAGTACTGCCCTTGCGCCGTTGTCGTTCATGCCTGCTTGGTTACAGACGATCGCTTGTTTGAATCCCTTGAGCTGGGCGATTGAAGCGATTCGCTACGTCTATCTCAATCCGACCTGGGATTGGTCGAATATCGCCGTGAATGCACCTTGGGGTGGGATTTCGATCGGGTCTTGTGTGGCGTTGTTGGTTTGTATCGATGCGCTGGTGCTGTTGGCGATTCGGCCTTTGTTGGCGCGGCGATTGGGCTAGCTGGGTTGAGACGGATCACCAGCCCCAAGATCCCGGCTCACCCTTAAACGGCCCAATAATATCCGCCGTAATCCAGCCGCCATAAAACTCGCCGGGTTGCGGCACGACAATTTCCCCATCCACCACGCAGCGATCCATCGGCGCTGCGTAGAATGCCACGTAATTCGCGATCGGGCCAAACTTCCCCGTCGGATTGGGATAATACCAACCCACATCGGCTAACGTCCGATCGCCCACGATGACGCTGTAATAGCTCCCATTCCCCTTCCACTCACAAAAAGTCGTGCGCGCCGACGATCGCAGATATTCCGATCGAATATCGGCCAGCGGCAGGTAGTAGGTCGGCGGATGACTGGTTTCGAGGACGCGGTAGGCTCCGGTGGTATCAACGATCGTCACGCCATTGAAAATAATCTGAATCGATTTATTGCAGGCTGCGAGTCGTGGGGGCCGGGGATAGTCCCAGACGGATTCTTGGCCCGGTTGAATCGGGTGAGGTTTAGGGTGCATATTTATTTATGATTTGTAACCAATGGCAAACCGATCGTGCCCAGCGAGGTCATTCACAATTCTAATTTGTTCATACCTTGCTTGGGCCAATAACTGAGCAACGGCCTCGCCCTGACCTGCCATCATTTCCACCAGCCACAGTCCGCCCGGTTGCAGAAAATCGCGCCCCATGCGAACTAAATGCCGAATATCATCCAGGCCATCATCGCCGCCATCCAGGGCTAGGTGCGGCTCATGCTGTCGGACTTCGGGTGCGAGGGTGAGAATGGTCGCCGTCGGAATGTAGGGCGGATTGGCAATCACCCCGGCGAGTTGCCCCTGGAGCGGGCCGATCGGTTCGAACCAGCGCCCCTGGTGAAATGTAATCCGATCGCCAAAGCCGTAAGTTGTCGCATTTTCCTGGGCGATCGCCAAAGCCTCGGCACTAATATCCACGGCATGAATCGTCGCTTGCGGCAGCGCATCGGCCAGTCCAATGGCGATCGCGCCGCTACCCGTACCCAAATCCACCCAAGTCCCGATCGCCAACTCCGGCTGCTGTGCCACGGCTTCGAGGACTAAATCAATCATCAGCTCCGTCTCTGGGCGAGGAATCAGCACCGCCGGGGAAACCTTGAAGGTAAACTGCCGCCAGTGGCTATGACCGATTAGGTATTGGACGGGCACGCGCTGCTCGATGCGTTGTTGCCAGCGGTGGGCTAATTCGGTTAGGGAGATTTTGAGGGCAATATTTTGGGGGGGGTGATCCGCTCCTAGGCGGAGGGTCAGCCGATCGAGGCCGCTGATTTCCATCAATAGCCAATCGACTTCATACTGATCAATCGCAATGGCGATCGCCTCGGCCTGTGCCCCCGATCGCCATTGCCATAATTCCGCACTGGAAACTGTGAACACTGAATCTACGACTTGTTACTATGGTGGATAGTGTGGTGATCACCCAGGCGGATGCTAGCCGATCGTCGCGCAGCAGAGATGGGCGGCAGCGATGAGCGTGCGACTGGAATGCGGCGTTTCGCGGCATGGAAGTCACCGGGCGATCGCCAAGAAACGGGAGCCGAAGTGCCAGTTAGGATGGTTCATCCATGGCAGGTGATGTCCCAGTGATGTAAGACGACAGCATACTGATGATTTGGTCTTGACGGTTTAGCCGCTGGTCGGTGAGGCGTGCAAGTTTTTCGACGGCTCCGGCGACGGTGGCGACGGTTTCACGCAGTTCCCCGATCGCGCGGCTATTTTCCGTAATGGCGGCGGTATTGGCGGTGATGTTGCTGGTGTTCGCGGCGGCGACTTTCAGTAATCGATCGAGGATCTGGTCAAGTTGTTCTGGGGTTCTGTCGCTCATGATGGTGATTGATTAACGTATCTGTATCTTAGCGCTTTCTGAATGGGGTATCCGATGGGGCGCTTTCCGACATTGTGATCCTCTCCCAGCCGCAAAGCCAGGAGCTACGGCAACTGCCGAGGTCGAAAAACGCACCGTTCAGTTCCAATCCTCTCCCAGCCGTGAAGCCGGGAGCTACGGGCGGCTCTACGCGGCAATGCGGATTGTCTGGGAGTTCCAATCCTCTCCCAGCCGTGAAGCCGGTAGCTACTCGACTATGCAGGGGCGATCGGTGGATTGGTCGTGGTTCCAATCCTCTCCCAGCCGTGAAGCCGGGAGCTACTTCCAGCGATCGGACAAA
Organism: Cyanobacteria bacterium VAR_4_metabat_243; assembly: GCA_031415035.1. Classification (GTDB taxonomy): domain Bacteria; phylum Cyanobacteriota; class Cyanobacteriia; order Leptolyngbyales; family Leptolyngbyaceae; genus Romeriopsis. The sequence continues at coordinate 504 of JANOQX010000090.1, read as the reverse complement.
ATCACGTTGTTGCTGTTCCAATCCTCTCCCAGCCGTGAAGCCGGGAGCTACGCCGGGATTACCGTAGAATTCCAGACTGGCCCGCTGTTCCAATCCTCTCCCAGCCGTGAAGCCGGGAGCTACGTGTTGGGCAAGTACAAGCGCTGGTTTGAGTTTGTCGTTCCAATCCTCTCCCAGCCGTGAAGCCGGGAGCTACCGCGTCAGCATCACGGGTTTTCTCCTGTTCATGGTGTTCCAATCCTCTCCCAGCCGTGAAGCCGGGAGCTACCGATCGGGGCAACGGATGTACTTGAAAATCGGGTGTTCCAATCCTCTCCCAGCCGTGAAGCCGGGAGCTACGCCAATAAATCAGTCAGCAGACTTTCAAGCGCTGGTGTTCCAATCCTCTCCCAGCCGTGAAGCCGGGAGCTACTAGAGATTCAAGTCGCTCCTACGTCGCTAAAGGCGGTTCCAATCCTCTCCCAGCCGTGAAGCCGGGAGCTACTGTAAGATTTCTCGCAAGAC
>JANOQX010000089.1:0-40174 GCA_031415035.1 Cyanobacteria bacterium VAR_4_metabat_243 | reverse complement strand
GCCATGACCTAATCCCGACCGTCCCAATTTAATCCCTCCACCCACGGACATTTGCTGCGACAACTGTCCGACAAGCCGTTTGCCAAAAAATACTGGCAAAAATTAGCGCTTGCATTCTAGGATTTAATACAGTATCTACGGGTAATTCAATTGGGATAAGATCAAGCCTATGGATTTGCCCCTCAATCTGACGCTGCAAATTATCCTGACGGTGGTGGCCGGAATCGGGGCACAGGTGCTGGCGGAGTTTTTGCGGCTGCCGGGGATTGCGTTTTTGTTGCTGTTTGGGATTGTGCTGGGTCCGAGTGGGTTGGGGCTGCTGGTGCCGGAGATGTTTGGGGATGGGTTGGAAGTGATTGTCGCGTTACTTGTGGCGATCGTGCTATTCGATGGCGGCTTTGGGTTGAAGCTGAAGGAACTCAGCAAAGTCTCCACCAGCCTGCGGAATCTGGTGACGATCGGGACGCTGATTAATTTTCTCGGCGGCGCGGCGGCGGCCCACTGGATCAGCGAATTTCCCTGGTCGATTTCGTTTCTCTATGGGGCGCTGGTCGTGGTGACTGGCCCGGTGACGATTAATTCGATCCTGAAGCAGGTGAAAGTTGACCGATCGGTGGCCACGATCTTGGAAGGTGAGGGCGTCTTTATCGATCCGTTGGGCGCGATTCTCGCCTTTGCGATTTTGAATGTGGTGTTGAATGGCGATCCGAATCCGCTGTTTGTGGTGGGCGATCTGGCGTTGCGGCTAGGCGTGGGGGTGGCGATCGGGGGGATTGCGGGGTGGCTGTTGGGGCAGATTTTGCAGCGTGGCACGTTTTTGTCCGATGACTTGAAGGCGTTGGTGGTGCTGGCGGGAGTTTGGGGCGCGTTTGGGATTTCGCAAACATTGCGGAGCGAAGCGGGATTGATGACGGTGGTGACGACGGGGATTTGGCTGCGGAATTTGGGGTTGGCGGAGGAACGATTACTCAAACGGTTTAAAGGTCAGTTGACAACCTTATCGGTGTCAGTGCTATTTATTTTATTGGCGGCGGATATACCGATCGCTTCAGTGGTCGCATTGGGCTGGGAAGGCGTCGCCACCGTACTGGTTTTAATGTTCGTCGTGCGACCATTCTATGTCTGGTTCTGCACCCGCAAAAGTGCCTTAAATTGGCGACAAAAAACCTTCATTGCTTGGATCGCCCCACGCGGGATCGTATCGGCCTCAGTGGCTTCCCTGTTTGCGATTTCGCTGACGCAGAATGGGATTAGTGGCGGCGAAGCGACGAAGGCATTAGTGTTCCTAACGATTCTACTCACAGTATTCCTCCAAGCGTTAACCGCACCGTGGCTAGCAATGTGGTTGGAAATCACGTCCAATAAGGCAACCGGAATTGTGATTGTTGGTGCAAATCCAATGACGATGCTGCTCGCCAATCTATTCCTCCAACGTGGCGAATACGTCGCACTGATCACCACCGACGAAAATCAAGTCACCCTACCGCCCCAGGAAAATCTTCAGGTTTCGACCCGATCGGCGATCGCACCCGAAGCCTTGGCCGCAGTCGGCATCGACGGTTTGGGTACTTTCCTCGCACTCACCGAAAATACCAATGTGAATGCCGTGATCGCCCAACAGGCAGCGGAAGAATTCGCGCCGCCGTTGGTGGTGTCGGCATTCCCCAGCGAAATGCCAAATACAATTTCCACCGCAGTCAAGCAGGCTTTTAGTGCAACGTTCGATTATGAAACGTGGCTGAGTCATTTGCGCGATGGGTCGGTGCGGCTGGGCGGCACACTGATTCAAACGGGTGAGGCGCAGCAAGTTCATCTGCGATCGTTAATCGAATCCAGGACATTATTGCCATTCGTCATTCAACAGACAGATAAGTTATCGATCGTCACGGTCGGCACCGAATTCCTCCCCGGCGATCGGTTGATTTATTTATTTTACGATCCCAAACCCCAATTGCTGAAACGACTATCCGGCAGTAGTCAGCCGTTGGTTTCGGTGGAGTCGATCGCTGACGTCGAGACAATTCCCTCGATCGAGATCCCGATCGACATTCCCGATGAAAACGTATATCAAATCGAAAAATTAATGCAACAGATCTCGCCGAACCGCCCCCCGGCCCCCAATTCTGGGGGAGTCTGATTCAAGGTGCGGTTTTCATGTCCCCCCAGAATTGGGGGTTAGGGGGCCTGATATGTTGCAATAATTCGTTGATTTGGGATTAGGCATAAAAAAATCGGCTGGCCCATTAGACCAACCGACTCAGATTACCAATTGTTTACCGAATGATGCACACTAATCGCGGTGAGCCGAATTAGCCGAGTTTGCGACGACGAGCGGCGATCGTGCCGCCCACAACCGTTGCCAGACCCAACATCATCGCGGGTTCCGGCACATCCTTGCTGCTGCGGATACCGGAGACCACAACCACCAAGTCGTTGTAATCCTTGTCGCTGCTCAGGAAGTTGACATCTTCAAAGGCCACCAGATACTTGCTGGCATCAAAGTCGATCGCCTTGCCACCGATGTTGAATTGCGTGCCCGTCCCTTTGTAGATCTTCGATTGCTGCTTGCCACCATTCAAAGCATTCTGGGAGAAGAACGTGCCACCAGGGCCATTCAAGTAGAAGCCGAAGTCATGCCCGAAGTTGTTGACCACTGTGCTGCCCACTTGCACTGCGCCATTGGCCAAGAACTTCACAGCGGACTCGGTGCCACCATTGGTGCCGCCACCAAACAATTGAATTTTGGTGTTGGGTTCTCCCGCTTTGTAGAGACCAAAGGTATTGTGCGGTGCGAAGCCAGCAACGGAGAACAGGAAGCTCCCGGTAGCATTGTCGCTAGTGTTGGTGAATAGGTCGTAGCCAGCGTCATTATTCGTGTTAACTTGAGGGCCACCCGTTGTGTAGTGGTTCAAGATGCTCTGCAAGGAACAAGCGGCAGCAGTGTTGCCAGCAACGCAATTAGTGTCATGGGAAACGCCAAATTCAGCGCGGGCCGGAGCGGCAAATGCGGTGATAGCGAGTGTTGCGATGCCAGCGAAGGCGAGTGCGAATTGCTTTTTCATGTGATTAAATTACCATTTAGGTCGAGTCAGGAACAATGAATGGCTGTAAGGTAGTGGGAAAGCATCGTGTGGTTGTTATCCTCTCCGTGTTTCCATGACTCATGATGTTCCAGATGCCGCCCGATCGGCAATAACTGCTACGTAGTATCACGACAACTTTGTGGTTTCTTGGTGTTCTGTAAGACTTTTGTGCAAAGCCGGGAAGTTCTATCTGAGGGCTGATGCCGATCGGGTTTCGCCGATTTTCTATGCCTTAAGATATAGGCTGATTTGATGAATAGGCTTGATTCTATTGGGTTCTTTGGGTTGCTGCCGATCGGGGCTTTGGTCGATTGTGGCACGATCGTGCCTCTACGTATCTACCAAAAGATAGAGGTAATATCCGTGAGGGAAGATACATAGACCCAATTCGGCGATAAAATAGTGGGATGCGCTATAAAACCTTCGGGGCCTGTCTGCTAATCGCGATCGCCCTCACTTATATATCCAGCTTCTGTCAGCGGCAAAACGTGATGGTGCGGAATGCCGTCGATCGCTGTCCCAATGCCCAACCCTGCGCGATCGCGGTTCTGGGGGCGGGATTTCCGTTGCCTTACTTAGTCGATAAACTGGGGATTTCAGTGGAGGGAAAGTTGGCGTTGGGCGAAGATGAGTTTCGGGGTGGGGCGTTTGTGGGGGATGTGGTGATCTATTTGGGGCTGGGATTATTGGTCAGTCGATTTGTGGCTGCGAGAAAATGAAAGTGAACCGCAACATAAAACGCTACTACTTTTTCTGAGCCAATAAACGATCGCGGATTGCCTGCATTTGTGGTTGGGTTGCCGTGACTCTGGTTTGAACCGTTGCAGCTTGTTGCTCACGATCGGCCAGATAGGCATTAACTTCGGTTGAGTGACGCAGATAGTAGCCGATCGTGGAATATACGTCAGACAGTGCTAGGGATGGGTAACGTTGGACGATCGTTTCGGCGGTGGCCCCATCTTGGAAGGCGCGGATGACGATCTCTAACAACACCCTTGTTCCACCCACCCGTAAACTACCAGCGTCATCGGCATTGAGCGGCGGTGCTTCGGTAATCAATGGCATATTCATTGTGAGACCTCGCGTTGGAACGGGCTTTCTTATTGTAGCCTACTTGATTTCGACAGTAGTCGTAGATTGGATGGAATGAAGCGAAATCCAAGATTGATGTATTTAGATGAAGCCGATCGATTATTTGACCCTGATCGGTCATTTCAATTGAAGTTGTTGGGTTTCGCGTTGCTACACCCAACCTACGATTGTTTTTTGGGCATGTTCAAAAACAGCGATCGTAAAATCTTCGATCGCTATTTTTGTTTTCCCTAAATCAGACGAGAGAATCTTGTTCAAGTCAGCAACATAAGAAACAACTGCTCTCGCTTTGCCCCCCGCTGGAGTGTAAAGTTCACCGGATGGATTATATCCCTCGACATGAATTGTTATCCCACGATCTTGGAATACAGTTTTCACATTACGGAAAGCATTGAAAGACCTATGATTTTCCGGAATCCAGATTGTTGCTTTTATCGATGGTTTATCCCAGTTCAATTCATGTGTAGAATTCTCACTTCGCGCATAAACATACATCAGGTGTAACCAGTCCATACCACGCGGATATTTAATCCAATAGCCCCAACGATCGGCTCCATCCTTGCGACAAAAAGCCTCTCGGTCACGCTTGAAATAAGGATTGATCGCCTCTGCTACGATATTTCGATAAAGCTTTACTTGCTCAGATTCTAAATCAAATAAAGATTCCCAACCCAGGATGGGCGTCAGTGGAGCCATCTCAAATTCATCTGCCATCAGTTCTTTAAAATCCTGTGCCAGTCGTTCTGGATGGTTAGCGACGATCGGATACAAATCTTGCCAGTGAAAATAAGGTTTATCGTTTGATGATAAGTATTCCAGGGATTGCTTAACTGGTTGCGGGACGAGCTGCTGGCGGTTAGAAATCAATGCGAGATATGTTGGCTTTTTCTGCTTACGTGCAATTTCTAGATAGCTTTCAATTTGTCCATTACGCAATGGGGCTTGCAGTTTATGTTCGCAAATAATATCAAAATTTTCACATACAAGTAATAAATCGGGATAACACTGATAACCTTCAAAGTATGGATGGTCAATTGCTTTCACAAATTTAGATGATTCTTTCCCTGTTGCTGTCATTAAAAAATCAACAATCTCTTGGCCAAGGGCAGGCAAATAATTTAAGACACATTCAAAAGCCGCAGTAAAGTAATCCTCACGCGGTGAAATCTTGTGGACTTGGAAAATACTCTTCATGATGCCCTTTGATGGGTGATGTGGCAGCCAGTCATCTTTTTAGAATGCCCAAGCGGTCTAATAAACCAACAAATAGAATGGCTCCAGATATTGAGCATAACCATTAAATCTAACCTAAGACAGAAGCGAATCCCTTCGCCAAAAAGGTACAGTCGAACTATCCTGCCGATCGTTCATCATGCCGAAAACCCAAACCCGCCAAAACAACGACACACCCTGGAAGAAAATCCTCCGAATCTACTTCCCCCAAGCCATCCAATTCTATTTCCCCGACCTCGCCAAAACGATCGACTGGCGCAAACGCCCCCAATTCCTCGACAAAGAACTCGAACAAATCGCCCCCAAAGCCGACCAAGGCAACCGCTACGTTGATAAACTCGTCCGCGTCTGTAGGAGGGTTTGAATTCGGCACCACCAAACTCCTCGACTTCAAACCCCACGCCGCCACCCTCAACCAATCCTCCAATCCCTTCGCCTGGATCACCCTCGCCCACCTCAAAACCCAAGCCACCCGCCGCAACCTCCAAAGCCGCAAAACCTGGAAATTCGCCCTCATGAGGCAACTGTACGATCGTGGCATGTCCGGCCCAGACATCCGCAACCTGTACGAATTCATCGATTGGACTATGATGTTACCAGAAGACCTCGAACTGGCATTCTGGCAAGAATTAAAAACCTTTGAGGAGGAACAAAGTATGGCATACGTCACCAACGCCGAACGCATTGGCAAAGAAATTGGCAAAGAAATTGGCAAACAAGAAGGGCTACAAGAGGGACGTCAAAAAGGCGCGATCGAGAAAGCGAAGGCAATCGCCTTGAAAATGCTGGGGAAAGGCATGGACTTAACCACGATCGCCGAGCTAACTGACCTCCCGATCACCCAAATCCAACAACTTCAAGCCGAACTCACCCGCAATTAAGCGTTTGGCGGTTGATGAAAAGCCACTCTCACGGCACAATAGAGGGTTCCAGTCACCGAACCGAAGCGGAGAGAGAAATGTTAAAGCAATACCGTGCCCACGTTGCCGATCGTGCGTCCCAAGGCGTCCCCCCGCTCCCCCTCGACGCCCCACAGACAGCCGCCCTCTGCGAACTGCTGAAGCAGCCCCCCGCTGGTGAGGAAACCTTTCTGGTGGAACTGTTGCGCGATCGGATTCCGCCCGGTGTGGATCAAGCCGCCTACGTGAAGGCCGGATTCCTGACCGCTGTGGCCAAGGGTGAGGCGGCGACCCCCTTGATTACTGCCGTTGAGGCGGTGCAGCTTTTGGGCACGATGATGGGCGGCTATAACGTCGGTTCCCTGGTTGAGCTGATGCAGGTGAGTGATGCGGCGATCGCCACTGCTGCCACGACAGCCTTGAGCAAGACCCTGCTGGTTTACGATGCCTTCCATGATGTGCAGGAATTGGCCGCCCAAAATAATAACAGCGGCAACGCCAACGCCAAAACCGTGATGCAGGCTTGGGCCGATGCGATCTGGTTCACCGATCGGCCTAAACTCGCCGAATCAATCACCGTCAGCGTCTTCAAAGTCCCCGGCGAAACCAACACCGACGACCTTTCCCCCGCCACCCACGCCACAACGCGCCCGGATATCCCACTCCACGCCATGGCCATGCTCGAAACCCGGTTGCCGGGATCGCTGGAAGTTATTGCGGAACTGAAGGCAAAGGGACATCCTGTAGCTTATGTCGGTGATGTGGTGGGGACAGGTTCTTCCCGCAAATCGGCAATCAACTCAGTGCTGTGGCACATGGGCGACGATATTCCGTTTGTACCGAATAAGCGATCGGGCGGCGTTGTTCTCGGCGGCAAGATGGCCCCGATTTTCTTTAATACGGCGGAGGATTCTGGGGCATTGCCGATCGAATGTGATGTTTCCCAGATGAATACGGGTGACGTGATTACGATTTATCCGAGCAAAGGTGAGATTACTGACGCAAACGGTAAGGTGATTGCTAAATTCAACCTTAAGCCGGATACGATCTTTGATGAAGTACAGGCTGGGGGAAGGATTCCACTGTTGATTGGGCGGACGTTGACCGATCGGGCGCGCTCGGTGATGAATTTGCCGATTAGCGATTTATTTACGCGACCCCAGGCGTCAGTCGATACGGGCAAAGGCTTCACCCTAGCGCAGAAGATGGTCGGCAAGGCTTGCGGCGTCGCGGGTGTGCGGCCAGGGACTTCCTGCGAACCGCATATCACCACTGTCGGTTCCCAGGATACGACCGGGCCAATGACGCGAGATGAGCTGAAGGAACTCGCCTGCCTCGGTTTCAGCGCCGATCTGATTATGCAAAGCTTCTGTCACACAGCGGCCTATCCTAAGCCCGTCGATGTGACGATGCAGAATGAACTGCCCGACTTCATGAAAACCCGTGGTGGGGTTTCTTTACGCCCTGGCGATGGGATTATTCACTCCTGGCTGAATCGGATGCTGTTGCCGGATACGGTCGGGACAGGCGGCGATTCCCACACGCGCTTCCCGTTGGGGATTTCGTTCCCCGCTGGTTCGGGGTTGGTCGCTTTTGCGGCGGCGTTAGGGGCAATGCCATTGGATATGCCAGAGTCAGTGCTGGTGCGATTCAAAGGTGAAATGCAGCCGGGAATTACTCTACGCGATATTGTTAATGCGATTCCCTACGTAGCAATTCAGCAGGGTAAGCTAACGGTTTCCAAAGAGAACAAAATCAATGTGTTTTCAGGCAAGATTATTGAAATGGAAGGATTGCCAGATCTGAAGTTGGAGCAGGCGTTTGAGCTGACGGATGCCAGTGCGGAACGATCGGCGGCTGGTTGCACGATCGCCCTTTCTGAAGCGACTGTCGCCGAATATCTCCGATCGAACGTCGCGTTGCTAAAAAACATGGTGGCGCGGGGTTATGGCGACGCGCGGACAATTCTGCGGCGGGTCAAGAAAATGGAAGAATGGTTAGCGAATCCGGTGCTATTAGTCGCCGACAAAGATGCCGAATACGCTGACATCATTGAGATTGACCTGAACCAGATTACCGAACCGATCGTTGCTGCCCCCAACGATCCCGACAATATCAAGCTGCTTTCCGAAGTCTCCGGCGATCCCGTCCAGGAAGTCTTTATCGGCTCCTGCATGACCAATATCGGCCATTATCGCGCCGCTGCCAAAGTCCTGGAAGGCAAGCCTGCCTTGGATGGCGTCCGCTTGTGGATTGCGCCCCCCACGCGGATGGACGAAACCCAACTCCGCAAGGAAGGCGTCTACACCACATTCCAAAGCGTCGAAGCCCGGACGGAAGTGCCCGGATGTTCGCTCTGCATGGGCAACCAAGCGCGCGTGGAGGACAACACAACCGTCTTCTCGACTTCGACCCGCAACTTCAATAACCGCATGGGTTCTGGGGCACAGGTTTACCTCGGTTCAGCGGAATTGGCAGCGGCTTGTGCCTTGTTGGGTAAGATTCCGACGAAGGCCGAGTACATGTCGATCGTGGCGGACAAGCTGAGTCCCTTGGCGGATAACGTTTATCGCTATCTCAATTTTGATGAGATGGATGGATTTGCCGATGAGGGGCGGACGGTGTCGAAGGATGAGGAAGCCCAGTTGATGGCAAATGTGTAGGCGAGAGAGAACTTGAGCTAGACTATAGGGGTAGGTGGCGATCGCCTATCCCTTTTCATTCTGCTGTTGGAGCGGGCCATGCTGGAGATTTATCGTCACTATGTTCTAGATGCGGCTGGAGCACCGATTGCGGTTCAGATCCCGATCGACCAGTTTGAGGCGTTATTAACAATGCTAAAAGATCCAGATGAGATTTTGCTGATGACGGAAAGGCAGGATCTTGATGACTTTTTTGATGAGTTGGTTGATCTGCCAACCGATCCAGAACAACCGACATTGGCGGAGATTAGCGGCATTGTCCGGGATGTGCGTCAAGAGCTTTGGGCACAATCATGAAGGTGGTGATTGATGTTAATGTTTGGTTGTCAGGATTGCTTTGGGGCGGTTTGCCTGCACAAGTTTTACGGTTAGCTCAGCAGGGCACGATCGTCAGCTATGTCTCGCCAGAATTATTGCTTGAGTTGGAGACAACGTTACGGCGACCCAAGTTTCAGCCGCAATTGAGTAAGCGCCAGCAGACCATCGAGAACTTGTGTGATGTCGTGCGAGCGATTTCGACGGTAGTTGAAATCGACACAGTGCAAATTCCGCAATTACGCGACCAAAATGATGTCAAAATTTTGGCGACGGCACTTGGGGCGAAAGCACAATTTCTGATTAGTGGCGATTTAGATCTTTTGGTGCTTAATCCCTTTCAGACGATTCAAATCGTTACGCCCAGTGATTTTCTCCAAAGTCTCGAAGGCTGAGGAAGCCCCGCTCCGCCAGGACTAATACCAAAATTTCGTCTGGTTCGGCAGAATCTGCCAGTTAATTCGCCCTCCTCCTAGCATATCCAATTCGGCTACCTACCAAGTCGTAAACGGACACTTCGCCAAATAGGAATTGAAATAACGCACATCGTCCGATACCTCCGCCCCGACCCAATCCGGCAAATCGATCGACTGCCCTTCCGACGCCAGCTCCACCTCCGCCACCACCAGCCCCGCATTCCCACCCAAAAATTCATCCACCTCCCAGACCAGATCGCCGATCGGGATTTTGAACCGATACTTCTCAATCTGGGGTCGATCGCACACCAGATCCAGCAACGCCAACGCCTGAATCTTCGGGATTTCGTACTCATATTCCGATCGAGAAATTCCCACTGTCTTCGTCTTCAACGTCAAATAACCGATTTCCCCCGCCACCCGAATCCTCGGCGCACAAGTTGCCGGATCAATCCGCCCCGCCGTATCAGGATTCAACTCCCGCGCCATCGCTACGGCATCCGCCTCCGGCACCGCAAACGCCAACTCAATATCGTCCTGCTGGATCACAATTGCCCGATCGCTCAACGTCACGATCGTCCGATCGTCCTGATAAATATAGCCCTGGCGATAATATTGCCCCGCCGCCAAAACACGCCAAGCCTCCGACTGCGTCAAAAACTTCCGCTCAATTTCCTGCGCCATCATCCCACTCCCACAACACTCTCCAAATTATCCCACCTGGGGCAAGATATTCAGCAAATCCGTCACACCCACATCCAATCCCACCTGGGATAACAACGTCGTCACCTGTCCCCGATGGTGCGTCTGGTGATTAAACAAGTGACAAAGCAACGCACCCAACTGCCGCTGCGCCGGAACCCCTTTCATATTCCGATAATCCAATAGCAAATCTAAATGCGCTGCGGTCAACCCCTCAACCCAATCGATGATCGCCCGATCGAGCATTTCTCGCCGCGATCGCAATGCCCCAAAATCCGTCTCAACCATTTGATTCAACGCCGCTGGCTGCGCCATCGATCGCACTGGCTCTAATGCCGCAAAATTCACTGGATGCGCCGCAAATCGCTTCAGCCACACCACATCAGCCACCACCAAATGATTCAACGTCCCCAAAATCGACCCGAAAAATGCCCCCCGATCGCGCCCCAACGCGATCGGGGCCAACTGCGCCGCACAGTCATAGACCTGCGTATTTAGCCCCTGGTTATACCGCGCCATCCATTGCACATGCACCAACAAATCCATCACCCACCTCCCACAAAAAACCATCCCATTATAAACTTGAGAAGCCTCACCGCCCTAGGTCAGCCATGCATCGCACGCTCCGCCTCATCACCACCCTGCTCTCCACCTACTACGCCTACATGGTCGAGTTCCGGGCCGAACTGCTGCTTTGGGCGCTCTCCGGCTCGTTGCCGATTATCCTCATGGGGATCTGGACCGAGGCCGCCGCCACGGGCAACTTCGGCATGGACGCCTTGCAATTTGCGCGGTACTTTCTCTCCGTCGCGATTACCCGCCAGCTCACCGTCGTTTGGGTGATCTGGGAATTTGAGCGGGAGATTATCGAAGGGAAACTGTCGATGAAACTGCTGCAACCCCTTGATCCCGGCTGGCACCACGTCGCCAACCACGTGGCCGAACGGTTTGCGCGATTGCCATTTATTTTGATGCTGGTGGTGCTGTTCTTTCTGCTGTATCCCCAATCGTTTTGGATGCCGAGTTTGGGCACATTCTTGACGTATTTTATGGTGGTGGCTTCGGCGTTTGCTTTGCAGTTTACGATGCAGTACACGATCGCGATGTTTGCCTTTTGGACGGAGAAAGCCAGCTCGCTTCAGGAGTTTTCGTTTCTGATGTATTTGTTCCTCGCAGGCACGATCGCGCCCATCAACCTCTTCCCCGAAGACATCAAACGGATCGTCCTGCTGTTGCCCTATCCCTATTTGATCAACTTCCCCGCCAGTGTCTTGAGCGGACTACCGATCGATGTGCCCCACGGACTGATGATGATCTATGGTTGGGTCGCTGTCTTCTTTGGGCTGAATCGTTGGCTGTGGCGAAAGGGCATCAAGCATTATTCGGGAATGGGAGCTTAGGTCATGCGGAAATATTTGACCCTGATTCGGCTGTTCTGGAGTACCGCGATCGCCGCTGAAATGGAATATCGGCTCAACTTCGTGATCGCCACCCTGACCAGCCTCGGTTACCAAGTGGGCAGCCTGTTCAACCTATTTCTGCTGTACCGGACGGGCTACAACCTCGGCGGGTGGCGCTGGGAAGAGGCCCTGGTCGTCCTCGGCACCTTTACGATGCTCCAAGGTTTTGCCGCCACTTTCCTCGCCCCGAACCTGAACCAAATCGTCAAACAAGTGGAACAGGGCACCCTCGATTTTGTGCTGCTCAAGCCGATTAGTTCACAGTTTTGGCTCTCGACCCATCGGCTATCGCCTTGGGGCTTTCCCGATTTGGCCTTTGGGGCGGCGATCGTCTTCTATGCCGGACATCGCCTCGGGATCAAACCGATCGCCTACCTCGCCGCATTGCCATCCCTGGGATTTGGCTTTGTGATTCTGTATAGTCTGTGGTTCATGCTGGGGGCAACGAGCATTTGGTTTACGAAGATTTACAATGTGACGGAGGTCTTGCGGGGGCTACTGGAGGCCGGACGCTACCCGATCGCGGCCTATCCCCCGGCCTATCGGTTTTTCTTCCAGTTTGTCGTGCCTGTGATCTTTCTCACCACGACTCCGGCAGAAACCCTGCTAAATCGAGTTGAAGCCCCGTCATTGGTCGGCAGTGCCCTCCTCGCTGTGGCGCTATTGTGGTGCTCCAATTGGTTTTGGCGGTTTGCCTTGCGATCGTACACCAGCGCCTCTAGCTAAACTGTCAACCGAATGTCACAGCCACGCCACACGGCACCGCTAAATTCGACCTAACCTTGAAATCAAGACAACTGACTTTCACACGAAACCCATTGGCATCTGTGGCCCGGATCTCGCGATCCAGCGTCCAACAGGTGCCAATTTTTGCTATGCTGCGATCGGCAAGATTCGCTACATGATTAGACCGTCAGGACTTAAATTTCCGGAATTAGGCCATGCCATGATTGAAGTCGAACATCTCAGCAAAATTTATGGCAGCACCGCCGCGATCGAGGATGTGACGTTCTCGGTGCAGTCGGGCGAAATCCTTGGCTTCCTGGGTCCCAACGGCGCAGGCAAAACCACCACCATGCGGATTCTCTCCGGTTATCTCCCCGCAACCAACGGCACAGCTAAGATCGCCGGAATCGAAGTCCACGAAAATTCCATGGCCGTTCGTCAGAAAATTGGCTATCTACCTGAGAACCCACCACTCTATCCAGATATGTCCGTCGAAGGATTTCTCAAATTTGTCGCTGAGATTAAAGGTGTGCCCCGTACAGATCGGCTGAAACGAGTAGACTACGCTCTCGATCGCTGCAATCTCACCGATCGGCGCAAAACTCTAATTCGCAAACTTTCTAAAGGCTATCGTCAGCGAGTTGGATTGGCTCAAGCGATCGTCCATGATCCACCTGTGATCGTATTAGACGAACCTACCATCGGTCTGGATCCCAAACAGATCATTGATGTGAGGAATTTGATTAAGAGCCTAGCAGGCGACCATACCGTAATTCTTTCGACCCATATTTTGTCGGAAGTGAGTATGACTTGCAACCGCGTTGCGATTATTAATCAAGGAAAAATTGTCGCGACTGGTTCACCGGAAATTCTCACGAAGGAGCTTGCACAACAGACTAGCTACGAGATCCAGACTTCGGCAACGTTAGAGCAGGCTCGATCGGTTCTGAGTCAAGTCACAGGCGTAGTCAATGTTGAACTGGATAATACCGATCAAGCTCAGTCCGATCGAGTAAATCTTCGCGTGCTGTCGAATATTTCGGATGATATTAGTCGTGAACTAGTTTCAGCACTGGTGATTCAAGGTTTGGGACTTTATGAAATTCGTCGAAAACAAACCAGTCTGGAGGATGTTTTTCTACAAGTTACGGGTAAAAATAATACCCCGATCAACCCGCCTGGACAGGAGGAAACACAATGAAAATTGTCTTAGGTAATCTCTTTGCAATCTATAAGCGAGAATTACGAAATTATTTTGTATTGCCCTGGGCTTATGTAATTGCAGCGGTGTTCTGGTTGGTGAATGGGTTTTTGTTTTTCAATATTGCCTTTGGTGAAACGGGGGTAATTCAACAAGGTCAGTTTCAAGATCTTCAAGCCAGTGTAGGATTTGCGCCGGGGCAGTTGGATACGGCGTATCAGTTGACCACGGTGTTTCTCGCAACGTTGGGATCATTATCGCTATTTATTCTGCCGATTTTGTCCATGGGACTTTATAGCGAAGAACGCAAACGTGGCACGTTGGAGCTGTTAGCCACTTCACCGATTAGCAATTGGGTCGTGGCGATCGGCAAACTCGCAGCGGTCGTAACATTCTTCATCGGCTTGACCTTGCCATTAATGGTTTATGTCGCGGTGGCGCTGAGTCCAGCCAATCCGCCAGTCTCTTTGTCATTACTGCTGATTGGTTATAGTGCATTGATTCTCATGGCAACTTCGGTGTTGTCCTTGGGGATGTTTATTTCATCCTTGACGGATAGCACGATTGTCGCCGCGATCGCGACCTTTGGTTTGGTGTTATTGCTGTCGTTGGTTGACCTGATCGCCAAGACGCCGACACCGATTAGTCCGGCGCTGAATCAATTGGCCCTGATTAAGCAATACCAGGAAATGATTCAAGGTCAGGTGTCATCCAGTGCTTTGGTGATGTTTGGTAGTTACATTGTGTTGGGGGTGTTCCTGACGGCGCAGTCGATCGAGGCCTTTCGGTTCCAGCGATCGTAGCGATGTTTGAGAAATCTGACTGTTTGTTGAAAACGCCAAGATCCCCCTAAATCCCCCTTAAAAAGGGGGACTTTGAATCCGGTTCCCCCCTTTTTAAGGGAGGCGAGGGGGGATCGTTGAATGTTGAATCGAACCGTTGATTGTGATTCTAGTTTGTTTGATGGGTGAGTTTTAGGCCATGAATGCAACGATTAAGTTCTTCCTGAAATATGCGGTTTTCCTCGGTGTGGGCCTCGCTTCGGCGGGTTTGATGGTTGGTGTCGTCTCCGGGACTTGGGATATGACGGCCACGGGGCTGATTATTGTCGGTGTCGTGTTGATGGGGGTGTGGCTGTTGTTTTTGGGGCGGTTGGGCGATCCGAAACAGCCGCAGTTCTGGGGCCGTCGATCGACACAAGTCGGCACCAATGCCTTGATTTCCACCTTGTCCGTGTTGGCGATTTTGGGCTTGCTTAACTTCGTGGCAGTGCGGCAGGTGTATCGCATTGATCAGACGGAGACGCAGCTATTTTCCCTCGCGCCCGAGACGAAGCAAGTCCTCAAAAGCCTCAAACAGCCCGTCAAGCTCTATCTGTTCACCCCCGATCGCGATCCCAGTGACCAGATTTTGCTCGATCGGCTCACGGCCCAAAATCCCAATTTAACCGTCGAATACGTTGACCCCCAGACCAATCCGACCCTGGCCCAGCGATTCAATCTGAAGAATGATTTGGTCAACAAAGATGTCTTCCTCGAACGCCCATCCAAATCCCAAAATCGCCCCGTCACCCAACTGGTGCAGACGATCAATCCCCAGGAACGGCTGTCCGAATCGAAGCTGGTAAATGCGCTAATCCGGGTCACGAGCGATCGACAGCCGAAGATCTACTTCCTCCAAGGCCACGGCGAGAAGACCCTGGAACCGGGGAAGGCCAGTCTGTCGGCGGCAGCGAAGGGTTTGGCTGATCGCAATTTTGTGGCGCTGCCCCTGAGTTTGGCTCAAACCGGATCGGTGCCTGCTGATGCGGCGGCGATCGTCATCGCGGGGCCACAAAAAGCCCTCTTCGAGCCGGAAATCCAATTGCTGGAGGACTTCCAAGCCGAGGGCGGGAGCCTGCTGATTCTGCTCGATCCGCGCACCCAAACGGGACTCGATCCGCTGCTGCTGAAGTGGGGGATTAAACTCGACGATCGGTTGGCGATCGATGGGTCGGGCATTGGTCAGCAGTTGCGGCTTGGCCCGGCGGCCCCGATCGTCCAGACCTACAGCGATCACCCGATTACCCGCAGTTTTGCCAATAGTATTTCCTTCTATCCCTACGCCCGCCCGCTGGAAATCCTCCAAGTCCCCGATGTCCGCCCCAACCCGATCGTCGTGACCAACGATCGCAGTTGGGCCGACGCCAATCCCGATGAGAAACCCGTGAAATTTGGCGAAGGCGATCGCATGGGTCCCTTGCCGATCGGGGTGGCCTTGAGTCGGTTGGTTGGGGTGCCGACGGCTAGTGCGCCCGCCAGTCCGATGGCCAGCCCCGCGCCGGTCGCCGCTGGATTGGAATCGCGGATGGTGGTGTTTGGCAACGTGGCGTTTGCGATGGATGGGTACTTTAATCAGGCGATCAATGGCGATGTCTTGCTCAATTCGATTAGTTGGCTGAGTCAGGATGATACCCAGACGCTGTCTGTGCGACCCCGCAGTGTCAAGAATCGGCGGATCATTCCGTCGCGATCGCTCGTGGTGGGGCTGTTTGTCACTTCGGTGATCGTGGTGCCGCTGTTGGGGTTGGTGGCGGCGTTGACCCTCTGGTGGCGGCGGCGTTAGCGCCCACGATCACCTGGCGCTGGACATAATACTTAATGCGTTTGTCGGGCATTTCCCGGCACAATGAGCCTAACGGGGTGGCAATCACCTCCAAATTTTGTTATGGCTTTGTTCTCTCGCCCCAATGCAACGGACGTCGAAACCAAAGCGCGGATTATGAAATCGGCGATGCGATTGTTTGCGAAGCGCGGGTTTGACGGCACGACAACGAAGGATTTGGCCGAGGATGCCGGGGTGGCCGAGGGCACGCTCTTTCGGCATTTTACGAATAAAAAAGCGATCTTGATCGAAGTGGCGACGGCGGGCTGGATCGAGCTGCTGACCGATTTGCTGACGGAATTTAGTGAGATGGGCAGCTACAAAGCCGTGGCCCAGGTGATGCGGAACCGGATGCTGCATATGCGGCAGAACGTCGATTTGCTGAAGGTCTGCTTTATCGAAGTGCAGTTTCACGAAGACTTGCGGGAGCGGATTCAGGCCGAGGTGATTGAGAAGATGACCGACGTGGCCGAAGCGTTTTTCCAAACGGCGATGGATCAGGGGATTTATCGTCAGCAAGATCCGCGTTTGGTGGCGCGGGTGTTTCTTGGCATGTTCACGATCGCCAGCTTCAGTCAGAACACGATCGCTGATCCTGATGCCTCGCCAGAAGAGCTGCGGGCAATGGCTGAGGGGCTATCGGATATTTTCCTGAATGGGGTGTTGGCGAAGAACGCGTAGGATGCGTTGTCCCGCAGCAATTCTAAATTCAGATTGATTGATTGCGCCATTCGCCCGCCCCGCACGTGAACGGCAGGGCTAGTCAGGAAACCCGGCTAAACCCGGCTCCGAATCGTTGAATTTGGCATTGCTGGTTGTCCTGGAGGGCATCGCATCGCCCGATATTCGCGATAATAGAACTATCTCTGTCGCAGTTTGGGCAATTGTATGGCTGGTGATTTTGTGGATACGCTCCGTCAACGCCGATCGCGATTGGCGCAGCTAATCGATTTTCCGGTACTGCTCTGGTCGGGGCAGCGGCCCGCTCGCAATTTTGCGGCGAATCAATATCCTTTCCGGGCTAGTAGCCATTTCCTCTACTTTGCGGGATTGCCGTTGGAACGGGCGGTGATTCATTTGCAGCAGGGCCGGATGACGCTCTTTCTCGATGACCCCAAGCCGTCGGCGGCATTGTGGCATGGCCCCTCACCGAGTCGCGACGCCATTGCGGCCCAAATCGGCGCGGATACGGCCTATCCCTTGGTGGCATTGTGGCCTCAGGAAGATCCACGCGATCCGTCCCGGTTGGAGACGCGGAAATGGGCGATCGAAGCGGCGACGATCGGGCTGGCCAGTCCTCTGCGCGAAATCCAGGCGGAGATTCTCGATCGCACGGTGGAAACGCCCCATATGCCGCATTTGCTCGATGTCCAATTGGCCCAGGCGATCGTGGCCTTGCGGATCAGCCATGATTCCACAGCCGTGGAATCGATCCAGTCGGCCGTGGCCGTGACGATCGCGGCCCATCGGGCGGGCATGGCGGCGACCACTCAGGCGACGACGGAAGCGGGGGTACGATCGACGATGGAGCAGGTGTTGATCGCCCAGAATATGACCACGGCCTACAACAGCATCGTCACGGTGCAGGGCGAGGTGCTGCATAACGAGCATTACCATCATCCGTTGCAGCCAGGGGACTTGCTGCTGGCGGATGTGGGGGCGGAAACCCAGGATGGCTGGGCGGCCGATGTGACCCGAACTTGGCCCGTTTCGGGGAAGTTTTCGGGGACGCAGCGGGATGTTTATGATGTGGTGTTGGCGGCCCATGATGCGGCGATCGGGGCGATGGCGATTGGGGTGGAGTACCGTGAGATGCATCTTCTGGCTTGCCACACCATTGCGGCGGGGTTAGTCGATCTGGGCATTCTCCGGGGCGATCCGGCGGGTTTGGTCGAGCAGGATGCCCATGCGTTATTTTTCCCCCATGGCATTGGGCATTTGTTGGGGTTAGATGTGCATGATATGGAGGATTTGGGCGATCTGGCGGGCTATGCCACGGGTCGCCAACGCAGTGATCGGTTTGGGTTGGGTTATTTACGCCTCGATCGACCCTTGGCGGAACAGATGATTGTGACGATCGAGCCGGGGTTTTATCAAGTTCCGGCGTTGCTGAATGATCCCGATCGGCGCGCCCAATATCGCGATGCAGTGGATTGGGAAAAATTGGCGCAGTTTGCCGATGTGCGGGGGATTCGGATTGAGGATGACGTGTTGATCACGGCGGATGGGGCGGTGGTGTTGACCCAGGATTTGCCGACGGATGGCGATCAGGTTGAGGCGATGGTTTTGGGCGGTTAAACCAAATTGCCCCTGCAACATCTGGGAGTGTTGCAGGGGCGAAAATAGTCGTTGCGAAAACCGCCCTGCCGTTCACGCGCGGGGCGGGCGGGGGCGTAGTCGGACAACTTGTTGATTGCCCGATCGGGCTACGCTTCTTCGCTTTCTTCGGTGCCCACTTGTTTGAGCTTGATATGCTTCCGTCCGAGGGTAATCAGAAACTCATCGCCCGCATGGAGATCCATTTGTTTGGTATAGGCGGCACCAATCAATAGATTGCCATTCGATTGGACGCTGATCCGATAGCTGGGTGTGCGGCCCCCCCGACCCGTGCCATCGCCTTTGCCATCGAGTTCCATGCCCATGGCATCGAGCAAAGCATTCTGAAACTTCATCATATTGACGCGGGATTGACCCGTCTTGGTCGTGGTCAAATAACCACATTCCCGCGCCTTTTCTTCTTTGCTCAAGTCATCTAATTCTTTGACTTTGTTGATCAGGGCCTCGCCTTCGAGCGGCTCAATTTTCTTCTTTCTAGACATTCAATTCGTTGGGATGATTAGGGTCGTTTAGTCAATATATTACAGGAGTGGATCGTTTGCTCAAACTGATAGAAACTCGCGCCGTTCGAGTGGGTCAAACATACCATTCCAGCCTGAATGCCGCAAAATATCCCGCTGCCCAAAATCACCCCAAAAAATAAAAAGGACAAGCAGACTTTGCCCGCTTGCCTTTACCATTCATTCACCTGTGACTATTAGATTAGGTCGGCGATTTGTCAGGGTTATGTTATTCGTATGAACGTTTTGTCACACCGAGCGAGAGTCCGGCTAGGACTGGATCTTTGCCACCCGATCGTTCGTGTCACAAGTTAGAATTGGATTCAGTGCCACGGGATTGTGACTCACTTGTGACTCAAATGCCACATCCTGCGCCTAGATTGTTACGCATACTGGTTGATGCATCGGGCGAATCTTCCCGATCCGGTGCATCAACCAGTGTATTTCCCAATTAAGACGGCTATTCTTCTCGCAGTTGGAACACGTTCATGAATCCGCAGGACCCACAGACGCCCACTCAATCCACTGATCGCCGAAACTGGCGACCCCGCCTGCTAATCTCCGCCCTGCTTCCGATCGCGGGTGTCGGATTGGCGATCGCGGCGGCTTCCGGTATGGCCTCCCGGCCGTCGATCGCCCAATCGACGACGCCCGCCCCGGCTGCCGCACCCACGTTTGTGGCCCAGGGCCGTACCGAAGCGATCGCCGCTGCCGGGGGCGTGAATTTTATTGCCGATGCCGTCGATCGGGTCGGGCCAGCGGTGGTGCGGATTGAGTCCTCCCGCACGGTCAAGGCCGCTCGCACGCCCTTAGATGATCCATTTTTCCGGCAGTTCTTTGGTGATGGGGCCGAGGGCAGTGCGCCCCGCGAGCGCCAAGAGCGCGGCACTGGGTCGGGATTTATTATCAGCGCCGATGGGTTGGTGGTGACCAATGCCCATGTGATCGATCAGGCCGATACCGTGACCGTCGCCCTGCGGGACGGGCGGGAATTTAGTGGCAAGGTCTTGGGCACTGATCCCCTGACGGATTTGGCCGTGATTCGGATTGATGCGAAGGATTTGCCCGTGGCTCCCTTGGGCAACTCCGATCAATTGCGACCGGGGGAATGGGCGATCGCCATTGGTAATCCCTTTGGTCTGGACAATACGGTGACGGCGGGGATTATCAGTGCGACGGGGCGGAGCAGCGCCGATGTGGGCATTCCCGATAAGCGGGTCGGCTTCATCCAAACCGATGCGGCGATCAATCCGGGCAACTCCGGCGGCCCCTTGCTGAATCAGCGCGGCGAAGTGATCGGCGTGAATACGGCGATCCGGGCGCAGGCGCAGGGCTTGGGCTTCTCGATTCCGATCAATACGGCCCAGCGGATTGCGAAGGAGCTGGTGGCGAAGGGCAAGGTGTCCCATCCGTTCCTGGGGATTCAGATGCGGACGCTGACCGATAACCTGAAGCAACAACTGAACGAAGATCCCAAACGCCCTGTGACGATCAAACTCAACTATGGCGTCGTCGTCTTCGGCGTTGCCCGTAACTCGCCCGCCGCCGCCGCTGGGATGAAGCGCGGTGATGTGATCGTCAAGATGAATGGCCAAGCGGTCAAGACCGCCGAAGCCGTCCAGACGATCGTTGATCAAACCACCGTCGGTCAACCCGTGAGTGTGGATCTCGATCGCGATGGCAAAACCGTGACGATCGCCGTGCGTCCGGGTGAATTTCCGGTTCAGGAGATGAAGCAGCGCTAATGGAAGTGATCACTCTGGGGCATCCGGTGCTGCATCAGGTGGCCCAGCCCATCACCGACTGCCGATCGGCGGCGATTCAGCAGTTGATCGATCAATTGATTGCACTGACTCAGCAGTGCAATGGCGTCGGGATTGCCGCCTCCCAGGTGGGGATCCCGCTGCAACTGATGATCGTGGCCTCCCATCCGACGCCGCGTTATCCTGATGCGCCGACGATGACGCCGACGGCGTTGATCAATCCCCAGATTCTGAGCCGATCGGCGGCGATCGTCACGGATTGGGAAGGCTGTCTGAGTGTGCCGGGACAGCGGGGTTTGGTGCCCCGCCATGCATCGGTTACCGTGGCCTACACCGATCGGGCAGGTGAGCCGCAGACGGTGGAGTTTACGGGTTTCATTGCCCGGATTTTTCAGCATGAGTATGACCATTTTCAGGGTCAGGTGTTTCTCGATCGGGTGGCGTCGCCGGAGGCGGTGGTGAGTGAAGCGGTTTATCAATCCATGTTGGCCGCTGTACCGGGCTGATGAGGGGCGGAATGGAATTGTGGGGAAATGTTAAAAATCTCTCTTAGTGAAGATGTACGATCGAACCAATACCGCTACAATGTTGCCCAATTCCATTGAATTTAGCGTTGTTTCCCTGATTGACTGATGATGATGCGTCATAACATTTTAAGCGGGTTGCTCCTGGGATCCCTCAGTGGGCGGGTTTGGATGTCGGGTTTGGCGTCCTTGGCGACGATCGGGCTGATGGCGGCTCCGGCGATGGCCCAACGGGCCGACTATACGCCCAGCCAATTTATTTCGGTGCTGAATGGGTTGGGCTATCCGGTGGCCACGGGTGATCCGATCGCCGCGCCGAATGTCAGCCAAGCGATTCGCGACTTCCAGTTGCAATTCAACCTGCCAGTGACGGGGACGATTACCCCCGCTAGCCAAGATCGGGCGGCGGAACTGGTGCAACTGCTCCAACAAAGTCTGAACCGATCGGTCAAACCCGTGACCCTCCTACCGGGCAGCCAATACTACGGCACCCAAACCGAAACCCTGGTGAAGGTGTTTCAAGAACGTAACCGCCTGCCTGTGACGGGCATTGCCACCTTGGAAACGCGACGGCGATTGGGTGAGGAATTGTTGGCAGCGGGGAATCCGC
The DNA here is from genome assembly GCA_031415035.1 of Cyanobacteria bacterium VAR_4_metabat_243. Lineage (GTDB taxonomy): Bacteria > Cyanobacteriota > Cyanobacteriia > Leptolyngbyales > Leptolyngbyaceae > Romeriopsis. The sequence continues at coordinate 17,968 of JANOQX010000089.1, read as the reverse complement.
CCCGATCGTCGCAGCCGCTGGGCCAACCATTGGGCCAACCCGTGTCGTCCAATGGGTCATCGATTATGCCGCCCATTCCCAATACGCCGCCCAATTTCGGCACCCCTCCCAGTTTGGGACCCAGTATTCTGCCGCCGATTCGACCCCAACCAATTTCGGCGGCCCCTGTGACGCCAGTGGTCACGCCCGCTACTGGGGCAAAATTTGGCACGCTCTATAGCGAGTTGGCGATGCGCCGCATCCTTCAGGGCATTGGCTATGACATTGATCCGCAAAAGTTCTTGTCCGATGCATCGGCGATCGTGGCGATCCAGGATTTTCAGGCCCGGTATGGGTTGAGTTTGACGGGCGCGGCGGATCAACCGACCCAGGAAACGGCCCGCAAGATTTTGCGCGGGTTGCAATACAACTTGGGACTGGCCCTCGATCGGCGATTGCCATTGAATGAGTTCTATGACGACGCCACGGAATCCGCTGTGCGCGAATTCCAGCAGCGCAATCAGTTGCGGGTGGATGGGATGGCGACGATTTCGGTGCGACGCGCGATCGATGCGGCGGCCAAACAGCGGAGTCGGTAGATTTAGGTGGCGAAGTCAGAATTTGACCAACTTCGCCACCCAATCGCCCCTCGACTGTAAGTCGGGGCTACAGGCGAAAGTCCTGACGGACTGGAGATTGAGTCCCAACGGGACTTTAGCTATTAGCCCCGACTTATAGTCGAGGGGCGGTCGCCGCCGCAGTCCAGCAATTAATTAATTAATCCGCCTCAGACCGAAAATAGGGCTGGAATCGTCCCGCGATTTCCGGCCCCAGAACTTTGGGCAATCCTTGCTGACAGTCGGTGAAGACCCAATTTTGGGTGGCTTCGGCCACGGTGCCATGATCGGCATTGTAAAACCGAATTTTTAGATTCACCAGGGCGGCTTCTAATCGGGTAATCCAGATTTCCGCCCGCACCCGATCGCCCAGGTGTAGCGGCTCCCAATATTGCATGGTGGTGGCCGTGAGGATCGGTCGGAGATCCCGATCGGCCAGTTGGTGGCGCGGCAAGGCGATCGCGTCGAGCAACTTCAGCCAGGCAATCTCGCTCCACTGGCTGTAAGCGATCGGACCAACGGTGCCAGAAAAATCAACATGGAACGTATAGATCTCGAGATCAAAGGTAATTGTGTTCACGGTGCGGCGAGTTAGACTCGGAGAAGGTGGATGTTGAGCAATCAAACGACGAGTAAATGCTGGGGCCGATCGGGCAATTTTTGCGTTATGTAAATACTAGTCACTGCATGGTGACAACTTGGGGAAGAAGCGCTATAGTCTGGTTATGGCAAGAGATCGGGAAGAAACCAAAACCAAAATTCTTCAGGCGGTGGGACAGGTGCTGGCGACGTCTGGCTTCCAAGGTCTGGGAATCAATGCGATCGCCCGCAACGCGGGCGTCGATAAGGTATTAATTTACCGCTATTTTCAGGATGTACCAACGTTGCTCAAAACCTTCGCCCAATCGGGTGAATATGTCGGATCGCTCGAGCGGTTTTTGGCGCAGGTGCCGGACGATCAGTTGCAAGATTGGCGCACTGCGTTGGTGATGTTTGTCATGACCTACGCTAACCTACTGCATCAAAATCCGCTTTCCCAGGAGATTTTTCGCTGGGAGTTGACGGAGAAAAATGAACTCACTGAATCCTTAGCGGAGTCGCGGGAGGTACTGATTCAAAAGGGTTTGGCCTGGGTTCGCCAAAAATTTCCGGAAACAGTGGAACGGGATTTGGAATCAATTAGTGCAATCTTGCTGTCGAGTGTGACCTATTTGGTTTTACGATCGCGCACGCGCCAAACGTTTTTGGATATTGACTTTTCGACGCCGGAAGGAGCGGCGCAGATTCAAGCCACCATGCGACAATTTATGGTTGCAATGCCATAATCGGTCGTTAAACTGTCACAAGGCTAATTCGATCGACAATCACATCGCTTTAAGCTAACCTTAATCCTGATCAAACAACTGCATAACGAATTGCCAAATGCTGTGGTGTGAAGCTGTTTCTCCCTAGTTCTATGGAATCGTCACGATATGAAAACACGTCTGCTGAACGTTTTGGACTTGACTCATGCGGATATCGATGCAATGTATGCGTTGCTTGATCGCTACTTTTCTGGGGTTTCCTATGAGGTTTTTACGTCGGATTTGTATCAGAAGAATTGGGCTTTACTAATCGATGATCCCGACACCGATCAATTGCAAGGATTTACGACGTTGCTGATTCGTCAGACGCTGTTTCAGGGTGAGTTGATCAATGTCGTTTACTCCGGTGACACGATCGTTGATCCGAGTGCCTGGGGCAGTTCGGCCCTACCCAAAGCCTGGGTGGCCGCGATTAATCAACTGCGCCAAACCTATAGCCAAGGCCGTTTCTACTGGCTATTAATCTGTTCGGGGTATCGCACCTATCGTTTCTTACCCGTGTTTGCGAAGACGTTTTATCCCTGTCACGATCGGCCCACGCCCCCGGATGTGTGGGCAATGATTAATTTTTTAGCGCGATCGCAGTATCAGGATCTGTACCACGCTGATACTGGAATAATTCAGCTGCTGCACCCGCAACAGTTGCGTCCGGGGTTGGATGGCATTCCGGTGGGCCGTTTGGGCGATCCTCATATTGATTTTTTCAATCGGATCAATCCCCAACATGCTGCTGGCGATGAATTGGTTTGTTTAGCAGAAGTCTGCGAATCGAATCTAACATCAGCGGGACGGCGGATCTGGACGACGAGTAGTAAGACCTTAGTGGGGGTTTAGATTATGACGATGACCGACCGTCGGTCGAAGACCATCGGGCCGATCGCCCAACAACAACCAACAATCGAACCTAAATCAACATTGCATCCGGCAGTGTTTAATAATCCCAATTGCTTCATCCCTGGTTGGTATTGGGTTTTGCCATCGGCAAATTTGAAGCGTCGTCAGGTAAAACCGGTAGCGATTTTGGGGCGGGATTTGGCAGTGTATCGATCGGCTTCCGGTCAGGTGTCGATCGTTGATGCCTACTGTCCGCACATGGGGGCGCATTTGGCCGAAGGTTGTGTTGATGGCGAGGGCTTGCGTTGTTTCTTTCATAACTGGCGATTTGAGCAAGACGGCAGTTGTAGTGATGTCCCGAATCTCGATCATGGGTTGCCGATCGGGATTAAAACTTGGCCGACGGCGGAACATTACGGTTTGATTTGGGTCTGGACAGGGAATGAGCCGACACAGCCGCCGCCCTTTGCGCCGGAGTTGGCACAGGCGGATTGCGACGTGCAGGTGGCTTCCCGGTTTGATTACAACTGTCATCCAAATGTGTTGATGATCAACGCGATCGATGCCCATCATTTTAATACCGTGCATCATTTCCCGATCGATATTGTGTTTCGCCGCGAATTGTTAAACGAAAATGCGATTATGTTTAGCAATACTACCAAGGGCGGCAATGATTCCTGGCTGGTGCGGTTGATTCAGCCGTTTTATAAAAACGAGGGCACTTATAGCATGTGCTACTGGTACGGCAGCACGGGCACGGTGACGCTAGGGCCGGACTTTCTGCATTTTTATATCATGTTTGCGCTGCGGTTGACGGCGGATGGTAAAACTGAGGGGCAAACGGTGTTGGTGACGCGTAAACGTGCTGGAATTCTGGGCTGGTTAATGAATCGCATAATTTTATGGATTACGAAATTAGTCGGCGGCTATTTTGCCAAGGGCGATCGGAAGTTATTCCAAACGATTAAGTTTGATTTGAAAACGCCGCTCAAAGCTGACCAATCGATCGTGCAATTTATGCAGCATGTCAATGCTCAGAAACCCTTAACCTATGGCACTTGGGAGAAAATCGCATAATGAATTCAGTGGCCGGACTTGATTTGCCGATCGTGCAGAATGACAAACTTCAAAAGATTTTGGCGAGTGCGTTGGGGGGTGGCTTGGAACCCAACTATTGTCCGATTCTGCCTTGGGATGCGGCTTATTTTGGCCTCGATCGGGTGACGTACTTTCAGCAAGCGTCGATCGACCAACAGCGTCAAATCTTGCAAATCACCAATCGCCAACTCCTAGAGGAAGCCTATTTCGTTGAAAAAGCGGGCATGGGTTATATGGCGAAAATGGTGTTGATGGCGGAGTCGATCGAGGAACGGATGCTCTATTCGCTATTCAGTGCGGACGAAGCAATTCATTTGTCGCAAATTCGGGGATTCCTTGCGACTGAACCAGAAAATACCGCTGATCCATTTTTTCAGTTGTTGGCAGGATTGGCGGAAAGCGACGATCGGGCGGTTTTAATGTTCGTCATTCAAGTGGTATTGGAAGGCTGGGGACTCAGCCACTATCGCAGTTTGGCCCAGGACTGTCAGATTCCGGCACTGGCGGTGTTGTTTACGGGATTCTTGCAGGAGGAATCGAAACACCATGCAACGGGCGTCACATTGTTTCAGACCGTGGAATGCGCGGCGCATCAGCAGGCGGCAATGCTGGAGATCTTGGCGCAGTTTTTGCAAATGGTGCAGGTGGGGCCGCAGGGAGTAGTGGGCGCGATCGGTCAGGTGTTGGGTGGATTGTCGGTGGAACAGCGGGTGAAGGTATTTGAGGAATTGGATACGCAAACGCACAGTGGGACACGCTTAACGTTATTGCAGAAATTAATGCAAACCGGGGGCGGGGGTGTAATGGTCGAGCAATTCCAGTCGAAAGGAGCCTTTGAGCCTTATCCGGCGACGATTTGCGCGACATTGTAAAATATTACGGAGAACATCATGCCGACATCATTGCTGGAACATCCGAAAACGCATCGCAAATTGCAAATTAATCACACCCGTAATCGCGATCAGGATCAGACGGTGGCGATCGATCAAGCTACTGCCGCATTCCGCTACGAAGATTGCAAAGACGAATACTGGAATCCAGAGGAATACTCCATCCTCTACGGGACGCCGTTGTGGGAACAATCTACGCCCAGCCAGCGATTGGTGCTGAATCAACTTTATTGGGTTGCCTATTATTCGCAGATTATTTCCGCTGAGATTGCGACGATTTATTTTAATCAAACCAGTGCGGCGGGGCTGTATGCGCTGCCCGATTTTCGATTGGTCTGCGATGTCTTGGATTTAGAATCGGCCCAGGAGCGGGCGCACATTGATGCGTTTCAGCAGATTTCGACGGCGACGGAGATGGCATTGTTTGGCGAACGAATCTTCAGTTACCCGATGCGTGGCCCATTCACCGAAACGATGGTCTTCGCCGATACGAACGCATTCAAAACCCATTGGAAGAAAGTACAGCTCCAGTATTTTGGATTAGTTTCGGCGAATAATGCGTTTCTCGCCTGCCAATACTTCACGGTACGCGGACTCCGAACGCTGAATGGCAAGCTGGTGCAGCATAAGCTGAGTCAGTATTACCAAAAACATCCCGATCAAGAACAAGCGCCGATCCCGTCGAAGATTTCCTACTATCACTTTCTTGATGAGAGTTTTCACTTTAATAGTTCGACGATTTTATCGCATGATATTTTGGCTTGTGTGGATCAGCCGACGGCCTATGAATCCTTTGTCGCTAATCTGGGAATACGCGGCTGCCAGCGCGATCACTACAATTTCTCGGCGGTGATTAACGGGATTTTCTGGTTTGATCCGGCTTTGTATCAAGCGGTTTATAAGTTGCTTCGATCGAGCGTTTTTAACCTCGATGATAATGAAGCAAAAACCATGATGCAACGATGTTTCACGGAAGAATCAGAAGGCTTGCATCGCAGTTTCCAAACCCACCAGGAGGCGATGGATTCCTACAAAGTGTATTTGGATAAATTAGATTATGTGTGGGCGGCGAATAAGGATATGACGTTGATGGGTGGGAATTCGATCGGGCAGTATTTGAAAACCCAAAAAACCGCATGGCAGGGATTCCAACGTAGGTTGGGTGCAGCGAATGCGAAACCCAACACCCAAATGGAGCGGCGATCGGCAGGTATTGCGCCGGAAGATGTTGGGTTCCACGTTGTTTCACCCAACCTACGAGGTGATACATGAATACGATCGCGCTGCGTATTTTCAATAATCCGAATGTGATTGCCAAGGGATGGTATTTCGGCTGTTTCAGTTGCGAATTACCGATCGGGAAGGCGAAGTCGATCGACCTCTGCGACCAACGGATTGTGCTATTTCGCGGTGAGGATGGGGCGGTTCGAGCTTTGGATGCCTACTGTCCGCACTTGGGCACGGATTTGGGAATTGGGCGCGTAGATGGGAATCAAATTCGTTGTTTCTTTCACCATTGGGCGTTTGATGCGACGGGGGAATGTGTGGAGATTCCCTGTCAGGCGACGATTCCGGGTCACGCGAAGGTGCGATCGTATGCGACAAATGAGCGGTATGGGGTGATTTGGATTTATCCCGATCGGGTTGCGCCAAGGGCTGTTGCGGGCTTTGATGAATTGGCAAATCAGGCTGTGACTGTGAGCTATGATGCGCCGATCGAGCGGGGTTGTCATCACCACATTTGTATGATGAATGGGATTGATGCCCAGCATTTGCGGACGGTGCATGGATTGTTGGTGGCGATGGATTTAGATTTGCAGGAGGGTGATGATGCGGGGGTGATTGATTTTACGATGTCGGGGGAAGTGCCTGGGACGAACGTGAAGGAACGGATGATGCAACGCTTCTTGGGTGCGCAATATAGCTATTCGATGCGGTATGCCGATGGTTGTCTGGGGTTGCTGACGACGATGAAGCAGGTGCGTTGGCTGCCGCCGCTGCATATGATTTATGCGTATAAACCTTTGCTGGGTGGGCGAACGGCGATTCTGCCGATTTATGTTACGGCGAAACGGGCAGGGTCGATCGGGTGGCTGAAGTCGCAATTTCTGCTGACGTTGACGCGCTTGACTTACTATTTCTTGCGTGGCGAAGATGGACAGATTTACGACAATATTCGGTTTGCGCCGAATGCGTTGTTGCCGATCGATGCGCCGTTGGGTCATTACATGCATTATGTGAATCAGTTATCACCTTCTTGTTGGTCGAGGGCAGATGATGATGTGTAACATTAAGTTTGCGAATTCGCGATTTGAGTCGATCGAGATTCCTATTGGGCATCCATTATCAGAGGTTTTGACGGTGCAGAATTCGCCTGTGTTGTTTGGTTGCCGGACGGGAATTTGTGGGACTTGTGTGATTGGTGTGACAGGAAATGTCGAGGATGCTGCTCAGGATGAATTAGAAATATTAGAACTGTATGCGGCGGGCAATCCCAAGGCACGATTGGCTTGTCAGTTGCAGGTGCGAGGCGATGTTGTGATGACATCGATCGTGCCATGAAGTTGGAAGATTTTTGGTATGTGGTGGCGTTGAGTCGAGATTTGAAAGCCGATCGGCCGATCGCTCGAACGATTTTAGATGAGTGGCTGGTTGTGTTTCGCGATGAGAATGGGGAACCTGTAGCATTGCGCGATCGGTGTATGCATCGCAATAGTCGATTGTCGCCAGGGAAGGTGCGGGATGGGCGATTGCAATGCCCTTATCATGGCTGGGAGTATGACCGATCGGGCCAAGTCGTGGCCGTGCCTGCGGAGGGCGATTATTTCCAACAAAATTCAGCACGTTGTGCGAAACGCTATGACGTATGCGAACAGGATGGCTATGTGTATGTGCGATTGGCGAATACGGAAGGTGTGCAACCTTTCGCAATGCCGCTTTACGGTGAATCCGGTTGGGAGACGGTGCGGGTGATTAATCGGTTTGAAAATACCGTAGTGAATTGTGCGGAGAATTTTATTGATATTCCCCATACGGTTTCGGTGCATCCCGGCGTGTTCCGGGTTCCCCGTCGGCAGCAGTTGGAAATGTTGGTGGAACGATCGAATGGCACCGTAACGGCAACCTATGCCAATGAAACGAATAATCTCGGCTGGTATAGTCTATTTCTCAATCCTGGAGGTGAGGAAATTCAGCATGTCGATCGGTACTTCATGCCGAACGTAACTTCCGTAGAATATAACCTGGGCCAGCATCGCCGCTGTTTTATCACCAGTCAATCGATTCCGGAATCGGCGAATTCGACGCTGGTATATACCGATGTGACTTACAACTATGGCATTTGGAATAAATTAGCGCGGCCGTTTGTGCGGTGGACGGCGCAGCATATTATCGGTCAGGATGTGGTGATCCTCAAGGTGCAGGGAGAGTCGATCCAACGCTACGGCCAACAATTTAGCAACACGCCAGCGGATACGATTCACGTCTTTGTTGAGTCAATATATCGGGCATTGGAGCAGGGGGAAGATCCCCGATCGTTGCCGGAGAAGTCGGTCCATATTAAGTTCTGGATATAGCGATGTTATTAGTCTTTGTCGTATTTTGGGGGTTAACGATCGCGACGTTTTGGGGCCGATCGGGATGGCAACAGCTATGTCAGCGGAGTCGATCGAGTTGGGTGCTGGATACGATCGGGTTATTCGTCCAAGGTTTCGTCATCCCAATTTTGCAAGTGGTAGTAATTGGTAAATTGTGTGGGTGGATTTTTCCGGGATGGCAGGGCACGATCGTGTTGTCGCCTGTGCTGGGATTCTTGCTGAATTTTGTCGCGATCGATTATTTGTATTATTGGAATCATCGATTGCTGCATGGGAAAGCCCTATGGCCATTGCATCAAGTGCATCATTCGGTGACGGCGATGGATGTGTTGGGGACTTCGCGCAATACGCTGTGGACGAGTTTTTTGATTGTGTATTTGTGGGTGAATGGGTTGTTTGTCTATTTGTTGGCGGATGCGCGTTGGTATTTGGTGGGGGTGAGTGTGACGGCGGCGTTGGATTTGTGGCGGCATAGTCGGTTTATAATCGATCGGGAGACTGTGTTATATCAGTGGCTTTCGCCTTGGCTGATGCTGCCGCAGGATCATTGCTGGCATCATGGGAGTGCGTTGCTGGGGTGTAATTTTGGGGCGAATTTGAAGGTTTGGGATCGGCTGCATGGGACGGGTTTGGTGGGTGAGGATGCGCCGGAGGATTTGGGAGTGGCGATCGAATTGTCGCTGGTGCGGCAGTTGGTGTTTCCGTTTAAACGTAGGTTGGGTGGAGGCTCGGCGTAACCGAACGCTACCGAGATTATTTCGGCCCAATTGTCACCCACGATCGTTCCTAGGCAAGATATTCAGAAGATTTCCATATGTCACCTTGTCACTCCATAGCACTAAGTGCTATAAAAGTGTAGAGAGGTGGATATGGCTGTTTATAAAACTCGGTGGTTCGATCGCTGGGCCAACAAACAGGGATTAGATGATCTGGCCCTTTGTATTGCTGTACGCGAGATGAGCGCAGGTCTTTACGATGCTGATTTGGGCGGAGGACTGGTCAAAAAACGAGTTCCGCGCTTTGGCGGCGGCAAGCGGGGTGGTTTTCGTACCCTGATTGCCACCAACAAAGACGATCGCTGGATTTTCGTCTATGGATTCCCCAAAAACGATCGTAGCAATATCGATCAAGACGAAGAAAAGGCGTTAAAAAAATTAGCTGCCTCCCTGTTGGCATTCGATAGCGCAGCAATTGAGCAGGCAAAGCGGAATCACGAATTAATGGAGGTCGATTGCGATGCGAAAGAAAAAATCAGCGATTCTTGAAGCCGTCCATGACACGGCTAAAGGGCTATACCAAGCGGGTGTGTTGGATAAAGTCACATTGCGCGAATTCGACCACCTCTGCTTATCCCCCATCGAACCCCTCGCCCCAGAGCAAATCAAACAAATCCGTGAAGCCACAAACGTCAGCCAAGCAGTATTTGCCGCCGTCCTTAACACCAGCCTATCAACGGTGCAGAAGTGGGAAATTGGCCAGAAGAAACCCACAGGCACCGCGCTGAAGCTATTACATCTGGTTCAGGAACATGGATTAGATATGATGGTTTGAGCGACTATGCCCGATCGGCCCAACTGCCAGCCACGATCGGCAGATTGCAATCTAGATAGTCCAGTCCTGGATTTCAAGATTAGGCACCTTCCTGAAATCCTTCGCATTCCGCGTGAGTAAAACTAAACCGCGTGACAAAGCGATCGTGGCAATTCTTAAATCCATCGTCGAAATCCTTACCCGCTCTGCCCGCAATTCATCAAAAAGCGCGATCGCGGTTTCATCAAAGGGTAATACCGTAGCGTCTGAAAACCCTTCCAAGACTTGGCCTAACATCACATAGCCCCGCCGCAGATTCTCATTGCCTTCAGCACGATTAATAAAGTCATGCGCCCCAATCACCTGCTCATGGAAACTCACAACCGATAAGGCAAAATCAGTCAGCGGGTATTGCGAAATACGCAGCAAAAGTGTGGAATACACAGAACCCGATCGCCGTTGGAGAAGGCTAATATGATCGGTATCAAGCAGATATTTCATGATTAGTCGTCAGCTTGCTCGGACGGACGATCGTGGTCACGGTAGGCACGTCCATACTCCAGAACTTGCTCAAACCCTTCGTCATCGGAAATCGAGCCAACCAGCTTATCCAACCAACTGCCGGAAGTGGGATTGACTTTAGCCTGTTGCTTCAGTGCAGTGACTTCCGCTTCCAGAAGTACCAACCGTTGTTCCAAGGTCGCTGCATCGATCATAAAATTACCCCAAGGAGCAGGATTGAATCTATTCTAGCCTAACGATCGCACCTGCTGCGAATTCTGCGCGTCCTGAACCAACTCCATTACCACAAACCCCGGAACACTCGGCACCTCAGCCAGACTGGCAAACCAATCGATCGCGGGGACATGTCCACGTTGAATATCAATTAGAACATCCGTATCTAACAAATACATTCAGCGCTTCCTATCCTTGCGATCGGGTTTCCGCCTTATGGCGCAGATGCCGCGCATGAGCTTGACTATCAACAATATCAGGTCGTGAATTAACCACCCCTTCCGCTTGCCAGTAAGCCACCAGTTCTGCACCCGTTTTCGGTGGATTGCTCAGAACGGCTCTGACTGACAGAACCTGGAGAATATACTCAGATATAGGTAAATTTAGCCGGGAGGCTTCCGTCGATAGTTCGTTCTCCAGCGCTGGTGGCAAGTCTAGGCTAATACTCATCCCCACGTCCCTCGTCAATGAGTGTTCTACATCAATAATAACTGATCGCTCAAGGAAATTGGTTTGTCGATTGTCTCCTTCCCCATGACCAAATCGACCCAATTGCCATCCACTATCGGCCCCTGTGGTCTAACTGTTTTGGGCCTGGAGTGCTTGGAGGTGCTCGATCGACAAGTCAGTTAAGCGGGAAATTTGCGGCTTTCCTAGAATTGCCGTGGTAGAAATCAACTCGACACTAGAATTGGGCTTTGAAGATGGGATTTCCTCTTCCTCGACACTAGATGCAAGAGCTACCACGGCAATTCTGGGAGAGCCAAAATTATCTAGTACAAGTTCAATTGTACTAAAATATCTCGATAAGTCACTCTACCCAGCGACAGATAAGATGGAATAAAGCACATTTCCGTGGCGCTATGACTCCCCTTAGCCTTCTGCTCTCCCTCTTTCCGGCCTTCGTGCTACTTGGCGCGATCGCCGCGATCATTGCCCTCTGCCTTGCACATACCCTGCTCCAAGCGACGATCGCTATTGGTTGTGTAATCTTTTCACTCTATGGTCTTCCCCTCCTCACCTATCGCCTGCACCAATGGCGTTACCCGATCGTTGAAGGTATTTATTATCTTATGGGCAACGACTATAACCCTTGGTGGGGCAGCCATCAAATCCAAACAATTTACATCGTTCTCCCAGTATTAGAAAAAATCCTCCAAGTGATTCCGGGGGCATTTTCCGCTTGGTTGCGCTTGTGGGGGGCGGAAGTGGGGGCGAATGTCTATTGGGTGCCACAGATCGAAATCGCCGATCGAGGTTTACTAAAAATCGGGAATAATGTCGTCTTTGGATATCAAGTGCGATTGTTTTCCCATGTGGTGAAACCACGTAAAGAAAATCTGATGTTGTATGTCAAACGGATTGAAATTGGCAATAATATATTTATTGGTGTTGGTTCTAATATCGGCCCTGGTGTTGTGCTGGAAGATAATGTATTTGTGCAAGCGAAGACGGATTTGTATCCTAATCAGCGGGTGACGGCGGATGCGATTATTGATTAAAGGTTTTGGTTTGTTATTGGCCCCGATCGCTTGGCGATTCGATCGGGCATTGCAAAATCCCCAAGTCGTACAGGCGAAGGTTCAGCAGCAGTTAGTCGATCGATTAATCCAAAGTGAATATGGTCAGAGTTTAGACGTGAAATCCTATGCTGATTGGGATCAGCTACCGATCGTGACTTACGATGATTTGCCTAGTTTTGATCAGTTAACCTCGGAACCAATATTGTTTTATGAAAGAACTTCTGGTAGTCGAGGAGCCGTAAAGCGGATTCCCTATACGAAATCCTTGCGTCGATCGTTCAGTCAAATGTTCTGTGTTTGGGCCTATGATTTAATTCAGCATGTACCGTTTACTACTGGGAAGGGCTATTTCTGCGTGTCGCCAAAATTGGGGGTAATATCGGAATTCATTGTCGATCGCGTAAATTACGATCCCCCTAAATCCCCCTTTTTAAGGGGGACTTTGAATCCATTTCCTGTCCCCCCCTTTTTAAGGGGGGCTAGGGGGGATCGTGACTGCCGCAATAAACGACAAAGCAATGCCCTCCAAACTGACGCTGATTACCTCGATCGTTGGCTCACATGGCTCCTCTCTCCCTTCCTTGTCACGCTTCCCAACGCCCAAACGCTACAAGACCCAGAAGAATTCAAGTACAAACTATCACTACGGCTATTACAAGAAGAAAAGCTAGAAATCATTTCCATCTGGAATCCTAGCTTTCTCAAAGTGATTCTCGATTACATTTCGGCTAACCGATCGACACTCCAATCCCAACTCCCAACCAATCGATCGCAACTTCTCAACCAACCCGAAATTCTGTGGCAACAAGTTTGGCCGCACCTGAAATTAATCTCTTGTTGGGATGCGGCTGGAGCCGTTGATCAGGCGAATAGTTTACGATCGCTATTTCCCCACGTCCTGATCCAGGGCAAAGGCTTACTCGCCACCGAAGCGCCGCTCACAATCCCATTATTTGCAGCGCCGGGTTGCGTTCCGGTTTTAGATGAGGTGTTTTTTGAATTCGAGGATGGGGCGGAAAAGATTTGGCGACTGCATGAATTGCAAGTTGGGCTGGAATATCAACTGATTATTTCGCAGAAGGGTGGGCTGTATCGCTATCGGATGGGCGATCGTGTCCGCGTAACGCATTATTATCACCAAACGCCTTGCTTGGAATTTTTGGGCCGATCGGGTGGGGTGAGTGATATGGTCGGTGAAAAGCTCAATCCTGATTTTGTCCGGGATGTTTTGCAAGAACTGCAACTAGCAGGCGGGTTCAAGACCTTAGTGCCAGTTAGAGATCCAGCGCATTATGTTTTGCTGTTGGATGGTGAACTAGATGCGGCAGAATTAGACAAGCAGCTTTGTCGATCGTACCATTATGCCCAGGCCCGATCGCTGGGGCAATTGCAGGCGGCGCAGGTGATTAGCCGATCGGATATGGCGGAAATCTGGGTCAAAATGCGAATGCAAAATGGGGCGCGGTGGGGGGATGTGAAGGATGAAATTTTGGTCAGTCAGCCGATTGTGCTCGATCTCGATCGGTTATTGGGGAACTGATGCCAACTTGAAAATCAGTGCAATAAATCTCGCTAATACTGGGGGAGCATGAGTGATTTTAAGGCAATTAGACTTCGGCTTCCTCTGGCTCGGTTTCTGCCGTATTGCCATTCAATAGGCCGACGACGTATTGGTAAATGTCCTGTTCGGATTCGCCTTTGAGGTTCATGTCTTTGAGTTCGATTAATCCCTGGGCTAAACGCGAGGCATTTTTCTTGTAGCTGTTGTGGGCGGTGAGCAGGTCGGTGAAGACTTCTTCCTCGATTTGACTGCGATTGGCATCCTCGATCAGGGGGGCTTGATACTCGGTGGCATCGACGTTGTAGCGGAGGAGGAAGATTAGCGCGTTGCTGATTTCTTGGAGTTGGGTCTGGAGTTTGCGGGTGTCGAGATCGAGTCGATCGAAGCCCACTTTGCCTTCGATGCGTAATTCGACGATCGGTTCGAGTTCAATTTTCAGCGTTTTCTTTTTGATTGCGGTTTCAATTGCCAGAATTGCGGCTTGTTCGAGTTCTTCGAGGCTTTCTTGACCATTGGTGTTGTGGCGGAGTCGAACAATCGATCGTTGCTGATAATCTTGCTTGAGTTCCGCTTGAACTGTGCCGTCAGCGCTGATTTCGACTAGATAGGCTCCCCGATCGAAGTCGGCTTCTTGGATGTTATTTGCTTCGAGGGATCCGGGATTGAAAATCCAACCTTCGACGGCGTAGTTTTTGTGAATGTGGCCGAGTCCGAGGTAATCGACGCCGACTTTCTTGAGCGGCAGTAGATCATCGTAGCGTAAAGCCCCTTGGTAGCGGGCGATTTGGCCTTCGAGTCCGTGGTGGAAGAGCATTACGGTGGGGCCGGTGGGTGCGGGCAGTTTGGCGATCGCGTCGGCTAAGGTGGCGATCGCTTTGGGCGCAGATGAGCCATACCAGGCGGAACCCAAGACGCGGACGCCACAATCCAAATCGATGTAGCCGCCGTTCATCCCATCCCACGGGTCAAACATGACGCCATCATCGCCGACGGTGGGTTCGAGTAGGGTGACGAGGCCATCATCGGCGAGGTAGCGGAGCCAGTTGGTTTGGGTGCCGTAGGGGCGATTGTCGTGGTTGCCTTCGATCGCGATGATCGGAATTCCCGCATTTTTTACGGGTTCAAAGCAGTCCTTGGCCTGCGCGAGAATGGCGGGCTGAATCATCCGATGTTCAAACAAATCACCAGCAATCACGACGAAATCAACGGCGATCGCGATCGCGTATTTTTCCAGCACATCCTTCAGCGCCAGATAAAAATCCTTGGTGCGGGTGCGATTGTCGTAATGATCGAACCCCAAGTGGATATCCGCAATATGCAAAAACCGTGCCATAGACCTGCCCCAAAAATAATTCAACGTAGGATGCGTTACTGGCATCGCCATAACGCATCACCCAGAAATGATGGTTCAATTGTATTGTAAATCATCTCGTCGCCGATCGCTGCCGGAAGATTGTAGAATACAAACGGAATTTGCGCGGGATTTTTTGGTGATGACTGACCATATAGGTTTTCTGGAAAATTGGCAGGATGCGGTGTTTTTCGGGAGTTTTGTGGCGTTGACGGCGTTTGTGACCTGGCGAATTTTGGTGACGCCGCCGCGATCTTAATGCTCCCCCAACAATCGCACGGTTTCGCCAAACGGAAATTGATCTAAATCCAATCCCCCGGCGGTGACAACCCATAGCGTAGGGATTTCTGGGTGTGATGTGGGGAAATCGCCGTAGCCATCGGTGAGGTAAATCGCGAGGCCCGCATTTTGCCGATCGTCGGCTTTGGCGATCGCATCAAAAAATGGCACAAATGACGTGCCCCCGCCGCCTTCTGGTGCTGGGATGGGACTTTTGGGATCGACTTCGTAAGGCCCGTAAACATCCGCATCGGCGTAATACAGATCGCATTTCAGGTGGGGGTAGGCGTTGAGGATGCCTTGGACTTCGCTGAGGAAAGCCCGCAGTAATCCGCCATCGATCGAGCCGCTGGTGTCGATCGCGACGTAGACTTTGACCGATTCGCCGCTGAGGGTTTCGAGGTAGAGTCCTTGGCCGATGAAGCGGCGATCGAAGCCCTGGAAGTCGGTGGGGGTTTGGGTGAGGTAGCGCCAGAGGTACGATCGCCAGTCGATTTGGGGGGTGGTGAGCCGATCGAGTTCGCGCTGGATTCCGGCGGGGAGGTTGCCTTGTTTTGATGATTGGGCGATGAGTTTGGCTTGTTGGAGGGCGTTGCGCCAGTGGGCTTCGAGGGCAGCTTTTTCGGCGGGGGTGAGGTTGGGGCCAAAGATGCTGGTGCCGGGGATGTCGCTGGGGGCTTGGCTGAGGAGGTCGAGATTGGCAAGTTTGGGGAGATTGGTCTCTTTGAGGAGGAGTTCGTAGACTTCTTCGACGGTGTAGTTTTCGAGTTTGGGTTCGCGGAGGCCGCCGGGGGGCAGCTCGAAGGCGGATTCTTGGGCGATCATGCCGTTGATCACGATGTCGGCGGCGATGTTCCAGATTTGCCGATCGCGGGTGCCGCAGCGGGGGCAATGCAGGAGGGCGGCGTGGAGGACTTCGTGGAGGAGGAGTCCATCGACTTGTTTGGGGGGGAGCGATCGGATGAAGTCTTCGTTATAAAAGATGTCTTTGCCGTCGGTGGCGGCGGTTGGGCATTCCTGGGTGGGGAGGAAGCGGGCAAACATGGCGAGGGTGGCGAAGAAAGGGGACTTCATTCGCAGTCGCAGGATGGAGGCGCTGATGAGGTTTTGGGCGGTGGTGGTCATTTATGCAAGTTGGCGATCGGCCATGGGTGGATGCCAGCCGACACTGACCCATAACGTTCTGGTGCGGATGATTTTGCCATCGCCCTTGACTTCATCATTCAGATCGAGGCGGATGACTGTGGCGCGACCGATTGCTGTAACTCCGACAATCCGGGTTCCCGCTTGATCCCAAATGAAATGCTCTTGCCAAACCTGTTGTCGAGGATGGAATAACGCTACTTTCTTGCCGGATAGGGGATCTTGACCAATCACAAAATTGTAATGATGGGCGTTACAGCGTTGGCAAGCGAGCGCGAGGTTAGCCAAATCATTCAGGCCACCGAGTGATAGCGGGTGAATGTGGTCAATTTCAAATAGCGAAGCGCTGAGGTCTTCGGCGGAGTGACAGTATTCGCAAATTGAATTTGCGCGTTGTCTGACCTGCTGGCGGATTGATCGCGAAAGTGCCATAGACGTTTAGGACTGTGCAATGATTTGGGCATTCAAAAACGTGAAAATCTGATCCAGGTCTAAAATCCCTGTAAGCTCTGCCTGCTCATCGCTCGTAATCTGATTTGCCTTGAGCCGATCGTTCAAATCATCTAACCGATTTTGTAAGGTTTCCGAAAATTTGTACAGATAGAGATTACGGACTTTCTCCATCCGAATATCAGTTGTGACCCAGGAGGAGGGCTTTACCATGGTTTCAGTGATCATCAGCCTTACCAGATGAGGGTAGACCCATTATATCGAATTTTTGCTGTCGCTGGCTTCAGTACTCGGAACCCTACTGGGAAGGTCGATGAGCGGCGATCGGTCGTAGAGCATCGTCACTCTGGCTCAACTCCCGTAAAATCTCCGGGGCCGTCTCTGGATTGGTGGCAAGTAGTCGTTGTGCTTCAATCATGGTCTGCCGATGGTTGATTAATTCTCAATTAATTGTCATCTGGTGGATGCCAACCGACGCTGACCCAACGTTGCCGTGCCGCCACGATCGCCGGATTATTCATCTGCAATACTGTGACTGTCACCCGCCCGATCGCCGTTATCCCAATTACTGTTGTACCATCGGCACTCCATTGAAAATGGGCGGGCCAGTCGTGGAGACGTGGGTTGAACAAACGGGTACTTTCTCCAGTCACCGTATCCACGGCTTCCGTCGTATTGGACTTGAATTCATTGCACGATCGGCAGGCTAAACAAAGATTTTCAAAGCTCGTCTTGCCATCTTCGGCGCGTGGCCAGAAGTGATCAAACGTCATCCGAATGCCGCTATTGATCTCCGTCGTCAGGCAATAGCAACATCGATTGCGATCGTGCGCTCTGATTCGCTTGCGTAATTCAACTGAAATGTAAGGCGATACCATAAACAATACTCCGGACACCTTTTTGAGAGAAAAAGGGTAAAAATCGACAAAAAGCGATTCATCGGATAAGGTGCCAATATCAACAAAAGCACAGGATAAATCGCCTTATGGACATTGTACACAGCCTACTGAACAAAGTG
>JANOQX010000088.1:0-45051 GCA_031415035.1 Cyanobacteria bacterium VAR_4_metabat_243 | reverse complement strand
ATGAGATGGAGGCAGAAGACCTCCGATCGGAGATCCAAAACGTTTTGGAGGAGCTGTTTGTACTGATAAATCAGGAAAGCCGTGATCTGACCTTTGTCGAGACTGAGGCACAAGCCACGATCGATATTATCTTCCAGGAAGTTGGGCGGCTCAAACAGAAGCAAGATCTATCAGCAAAGGTTTTGGATGCGTTAGAGCGGATTGAGGCTAATTTGAACAAGCCGGGGGCGACGGCAGACGCCAAGCTGAAGGGAACACTGTCGATGTTTCCCCCGTTTATCGGTTTGTCCTATGAAGCTCAGTTGGACACAGAGAATTTCTTTCGCACCCATTTCCCAACGTTCACGGGGTTAATTAAAGGCGCAAAAAAGCCGTAGGCCCCGATCGTGAATTACCAACACACTCAGAAAGCATACTAATCGGGGCCGATCGTGCGCACTTCATTACTTCATCCAACTTCATCCAACCATTTCACCGATTGCCGGATCCTTGTCTAGCCAATAATCAGGCAAATATTGTATCCATACAAGAACATGCGCTCATTCAAGAGCTGCGGAAACTAGCACAGAAAAAAATGCGGCTGGATTTCAAATGCTCGCTACTGTCAAGCCGTAGCGTCATGGAGTCCGCACTGAAAAAATCATGCAAGAATCTAGAAATTGCTAGACTACTCGATACTGACAAAGTAGAGTTCGATGAAGTACGTGTTTCATCAGCAACTTGGAGCGGTTTTTATCCAGAAGAAAGCCTTAGACTGTTGAAAAATTACGGTGAAATTATTATTGAGTGTCCAGGCTTTCACACTGGGGCAATCGCTGTATTAAAAAGCCTCCGAGAAAGGCTAAGCATAGACATAAAAGTAAATTATGAAAGTGCGTATGCACAGGAGCTATTCAGGAAGATTGAAGACTCAAATAAGATTTGCGACTTTCTAGTTGTGGCAAATTCTCCACTTTTATTCTCAAATATAAAAACAATGGGGGATTATAATTTTTTGCTGCCATGTTATTTTGCAGATCAATTTGTATTCAGACACAAAAAGTCATCCGGCCGAAAATTCAAAAAAATATTAATACTTTCTGAGACCTCTCTTGAAGAACATTTCAGATACCTAAATTTCAGCTCATCTGACATGTTGTCCGCTGAGAAAGAATATATAGATTTGTCAGATATGCCCTCTCGACTAAATACTTTTGATCCAGAGGAAATGATTATTGTTTGGGAGCCTCTTGCTAGCGTCTTCTCAAGGAAGCCATCAATAGAAAGAATTCCTGAAATGACGTATCAAACCTTAGTCTCACTATATAGTCACACCAGTTGGAAAACGCCTGTAAAGAGAAACCTACTAAAAGCATTTGAAGAAGTGTTCATCTCAGAATGGAACTATTGCAGTCACTTTCAAGATGATACTTCATCACTATTAATAAAGGATAAAAAATATTTGATCCATCTCGCAATCAGTTCGGGCATGGGGAGAAATAAGAAGAAACTATCTACAATGCTTAAGATGTATTAGTGATCGTGATGATTCCTTATCTACTCCAGTATTATGGCTAAACAGCCAAAGTCAATAACCGGGAATGTCGCACTTTCAAATCAGATTCAACTGAGATAAGGCTCTTTGCTTTAACTGCATAAACGCTGGGCTAGTGAGCATATCAATTGATCGAGGTCTGGGCAAATTAATATTAATCACATCAATAATATGTGTGGGTTTAGGAGAAAGGATAACTAGCCGATCACCGAGAAAAATCGCCTCGTCAACATCATGGGAGATGAAAATGCAGGTCAATGATGATGCTAACCAGATTTCTTGCAGTTTCAGTAGCAGGGAGATTCGATTTACATAATCAAGCGCACTGAAAGGTTCATCCAAAATCAAAATGTCAGGATTCACTACTATGCTACGTATGATACTAATAAGCTGAGCCTGACCACCTGACAAAGTAAATGGGTATGCATTAAGATTAATATTTACATCAAATTTACTAACGAGATATTGAATTGCTTGCTTGGCATTGGCCTCACTTACACCTTTCCAGTAGAGTGGGAGGGCCATATTTTGATATGCGGTTTTCCAAGGTAATAGCGCAGACTTATAATCCTGGAAGAGATAGCTAATCTCTCTCGATTGAGCATCTAAAATAACATTTCCTTCCGAAGGATGCTCCAGGCCAGAAATTATATTCATCAACGTTGATTTTCCTGATCCGTTAGGTCCAAAAATCGTAATGAATTCTCCCTGAGGAACTTCCAGACTAATGTCATCCAGAATAATAAATCTCTGTTTCTGGGAATTTAAAAAATATTTCCTTACCCTCTCTAGTTTCAGCATGAGTTACTTACCTACCCAGAACAGAATTTTTGTTTCTACAATTAGAAATATCTTATTAATACTATATCCAATCAATCCAATGATAAGGACAATGCTGTACAGGTCTTCAGTAAGGCTCTTAGAATAAGAGTCATATAGCCTCTGCCCTAAACCAAGCTCTGTCCCAATAAACATCTCGCTGATAATTATGATAATCAGCGCAGCCGACAATGCGACTCTCATTCCAACAACGGCTTGAGGAATAGCTTCCCACAGAACAATATCCCTGAAAATTTGCCATTTCGAGGCACCAAATGATTGAGCCATTTGAAACCGCTTCTTCGGAGCTTGCGTGACGCCATATGCAGTACTGACAATAATAATAAACATTACTCCCACCCAAACCATCGCAATTTTGGAGGCATCTCCTGTACCGAAACACAGAAGAAATAGAGGAAAAAGCGAAGTTACTGGCAGTGCTCTGAAAAATTCCACTGGAAACTCTAAAAATTCATAGGCTGTCCGGGATGCACCCATAATCAGACCAATTAAAACACCAGAAACAGTACCTCCTACGTAACCACCAATAAATCGAATAGTTGTGGCATGCATATCACCGATTAAGTTTGAACGACTTAGTAATCTTGGGATGTTTTTTGCAACTTCAATAGGCGAAGGTAGCAATAATGAACTGGCAAGACCAAAATAAGTAATGGAAAGCCAGATAACTAGAATCGTAAAAATGCTAATTACTGATTTTGGCATTATCTTAAAAAGTATGGACAAGAACATCATCTTCTAATTTAGTTTTCTCATTTTTTAATGTAGATAGGTATAATACCTTCCACTTCGAGTAGCTTTCACCTTTGAACTGTGAAGCTCTTTCCGAATTAAATATTGATCGCCTCCCCCATCGATCGGTAGAGGCGTCACATCACCATCTTTTACAAACCAGATACTCTAGCAGAATCTAATTCTTTAAGGTACTCCGGCGCTAAAACCTCAGAATACTGAGGTACTGATTTCTGACTAAACTCTGGCTGAGATTCAACAATCCACTTCCCCTGTTTCTCAATTGATGTGAGGAAATCTTTGGACATATTTACTCCAAGCTTATAATCTTGCCATGATGCAGACAAGACATTAGCTGGAATGCCAACTTGCTCCGAAAGAATGCCTTGTGCATCTTGCTGATTTTGTTTGGTGTATTGCTCTGCTTGGACTAAACCTTTCAGAAATTGGCTTATTTCCGCTTTATGTTGCTGAGCATAGTCCTCACGCACAACAACAAGCGCATACGCTTTGTGCGGTTGGTTACCTTTCATCTCCAAGGCATTATCTTGTAAGGCTGCCTTGACGTTGAATCGGAACGGTTGCCACAAAGCCGCCGCATCAATGTCACCCTTAGTAAGCGCAGCTTGTAAAGCAGGTGGTGGCTGATTTACAAATGTGACGCTATTGAGCGCAATACTATTCTGTTGAAGATAATTTACCGCCATTGCATGAGATGTAGTACCAAAAGTTACCCCAAGTTTTTTGCCGACTAGCTGCTTTGCATCAGTGACACCTTTATCCTTTCGAGCGATGATGCCGTCATCAGTTTTTTCCGATATTACAGCCACTACCTTCAACTTCATTGGCTGAAATTTACCAAAGGCAATATTGGTATCAACAAGAATGCCAATGTCTAGTTTCCCACTATTCAGAGCATCCATCGCCAACTTGCCAGTCTGCAAGTCTTGGCGCTTTGCGTCTAGTCCTGACTGTGCAAAAAATCCTTTTTTTTCGGCAATCAGGGGGAGCATTGAGATATTCTTAGGGCCACCCCAAGTAGCCGACTGAGTCAACTTTGGACTTGAATCTGTGGGCTGGGCTGTGGGCATCACACTAGTTTTCTCACCAATGCACCCGGTCAGTGCAGTGCTCGATATTACTATTAGCAGACCGATCGGAAGTAATTTCATGTTGTACCTACACTAAGCTAGGAGATAAATTCGACAAATCCACAGCGTTACCTGACAAATGGATTTTGCCAATAACTGGAGGACGTTTTACATCTGGGTGACTCAGCCAATAGTGAATCATCCGCTCTTCTTTGACAACGCAATTAACTGCGCCACCGACTTTGTTGAGATATTCCAATAGGGCAGGCATGACAACTTGGTTGACATCATGGAATGAACCTTGAGTAGTAAAGATCTCGGCCATACCCCATTCTTTTGCCATATATACAGAGAAAAATCCCATCTGACGGAGGGAAAGCAGTAATCGAGGGTCGGATTTATCGCGATCAAGGGTAATATGAATTTCATCGGCACGAAACTGGCCACTGGGTAGGTCGCGAAGTTCCAGGGTAAAGGGTAGCGGAACATTGGGATCAAAGATTTGGGTGGAAATTATGATTTCTTCAGGGATATATTCGGCTTCGACATAGCCAACCATAGAGTCAGGATAGGCTGCTAGGTAGCTTTTTATTGCATCAAGTACAGCGTGGAAGGTGTTGGCTTCCGCGACTTTATAAGTCAGATGCAAGTCGGGGGCATGGCGAGGGCTATTAACTGGAAAACCGGAGAAGTTTTTAGGTAAAAAGCGTTGCTCCCTCAGCAAGAAAGTCTTGAAGGATTCAGAAACCCATTGTGCATCAATGTGAATGTGAAATTCGTGCATGGATAACTCCTGTGATTGGGACTAGGATTGTGATGAGAATTTAAGGTAGTAAGTCTTTAACATACTGATCCCAATTCTCAACGCCACCTTTTGTAAGGGATGCCTCTACCAAGGTATATTGTTCCGAAGTTGTCAGAAGCCAGCCTTGACTTGTGACGCTCCCCTGACCTTTAACTTTATCTGCGAAAACCTCATCTTCATCCATCAAAAGGCCCTCAGTCAAAAATGCCCCATGGCGGAAAGAAGAGTCTTTATTTTTCAGTCCGAGATTATAGTACACACAGTATGGTGCAGGCAGAAGAAACCACAAATCTGTCTTGGCTGAAGCAAAAACGCAACCGAGAGCCTGATCAACCTTTCGTTGAAAGTTAGCGACATCTTCTAGTACATCACTAGGTAGCGCAGTTCCATCATTCTCTTCAGAAATTATGTGATGCCAACTACTCGTGACTTTGCCTTTCAAGTTATTCATCCACTGTTCGACTTGAGATTTCGCACGTTTTTCACCTTTCGGATAAGTGGATGAATGAGGATAAACGAAGGTATACCGATCGCCATCATTGATATTCCTAGCAATCGACTTGGCCACATCTGGGTTTGTAATCCCCACAGGCGGCTTCCAACCAGAGAAAATTGTGTATGAGCTTGGCTTTGGAAGTCTAGATTGATCCGCTTCAATGTTTTGCCACGGCAATAAAATTCGACCAAAGAGATCAACTGGTTTCAGAAACGTCAGTTCTGGTAAGGCTTGGATGAGCTTCTTCATCGCTTGATCCTCCGGAAACCCATCGTAGTCACGCATACGAGTGATTTGCCGTAATGACAAATCAGCTTTTGGCGCAATTTCCTCATTCACAAAATCTGTCAGACGCAGATCCGTGCCTGAACGTGCCTGCGCAGCGCGAATAGCGATGTCAATGAGTTGACCAGCAGAACGGATAGAGCTGTTCATACTACCACCTAATTTTTGTCCATCTATACTGTAGCAAAATTCTTCAAGCACTTTGGACATATAGACGTAATTTGGAAAATCATGCTAGACTGTTAGGACGTTATCCGAAGATACCATTGAGCGCGCGTCCGACTTTCGATGTTCTCTACAGCCGAAGTTATAGGAGCAAGTATGGTGAATAGTTTTGCTACTCGACCACGCATAGCCACGCGAATTTCTTCGATGCCCACGGCAAGGGGCATAGTTATTGTGGGCATCGCCCAGTCACAAGGCATCGCGCACTTGAAGTTGGACGGCATACCATTGGAGAGGACTGAACACTGCCAGAATGCGATCATGTTTACCCAGCGGTGCCATCAACTGTTTTCTGACTTTGCAGAACTCTGGTACGAACCGGTTGCAGCATTAGTTGTTCCAGGAGAATGCTTTCAGGAATGTCTGTATCGATTTTGCGGCACCAAATTGAGCCAATTCACCCATGCGATCACCTCGTGTGGCACTGCCGTAACGATCAATCGCAATGGCCAGCCTTGTCTGTACTCAATCAGGTCTGTCCGAGAATATTTCCGCTAAAACCGGATTGATATTGAAAGTCCTCGTGGCATGATGGAATGAGTTCACAGGATGGCATCCATGATGCAAACCTGATTTCAGTACGATGAGCCGATCACAGCTCTGGCACTATGTTGTCCAAAACCGCCAGGATCAGGAAGCCTTTTATGCTCTGGTCGATCGCACCCACGAAACCCCAGGGGTTCAAATCCAGTCGCCAGAACATTTGCGACAGTTGATTGAGGAACGCGATCGTGCCTCATCGCGAATGGCTGAGGGTGGCATGAATGAGTCAGCTTAACGGCTAACTCCCTTCAAAGAGCGGAAAGAAATGCCCCACTGGCCCTTGGCCCGCTCCCAGCGTCAACGCATACCGCAACGCACTGGTTAAATAATCCTTCGCATGGGCCGTCGCCGTCAGTGGCGGATAACCCAGGGCCAGATTCGCGGCGATCGCCGCCGACAGCGTACAGCCCGTCCCATGGGTATTCGGCGTATCGATCGTCCGGGTTTTGATCACCTCAAGGCGCGTCCCGTCAAACCACACATCCACCCCGCGTAATTCCCCCGCCATGCCGCCGCCTTTGACGAGAACGGCTTTGGGGCCAAGTTGGTAAATTTTCTGCGCCGCTTGTTCCATGTCGGCCAGCGATGTAATGTCTAAACCCGTGAGTAACTGGGCTTCGTAGCGATTCGGCGTGACGATCGCGGCCAAAGGAATCAAGCGATCGCGCAGCACCGCCACGGCATCGTCATCGATTAACTGCGCCCCGGCCCGTGACACCATCACCGGATCGACCACGAGATTCGCGATCGGGGTCAACTGAAGCTGATTGACGACTGCGATAATAATTTCACGGTTGAGTAGCATCCCGGTCTTGGCCGCTCGAACCCCCATATCGGACATCACCGCTTGCATTTGAGCCTGCACGGACTCCGGCGACAAAGCATCAACTCGCGTCACCCCCAGAGTGTTCTGCGCGGTGATGCAGGTCAGCGCGCTGGTGCCATGCACCCGATGAAACGCAAAAGTCTTGAGATCCGCTTGGATCCCGGCACCGCCACCACTATCGGAACCCGCAATGGTCAGGGCAACGGGCACTTGAAACGTCGAAACGGCGGAAGCAGTCACCATGCGGAAACGATGTAAAAAATGAACTTGTTCATCGTAATCGCAAATTGGCGGCAATGCTCAATTCAACCATCCGGTCGAGTTGCGGTGGGTCGTACTACGAGGCGTAACGCTCTTCCTGCACTTCCAGCGTCTGCGTTTGGTAAATCTCTTCACCCACAAAGCAAATCGACAAGGACTGCGCCCCGACGACGATCAGCGCGGCATTGGTGAGCCGTGGTAGGTCGCTCATCAATTCATCGACGATCCAAGGCTCCGGGCAGTGAATCACGAGGCGATCGCGGCGCGTCATTTGCAGACGGCAGAGGCCGAGGGGTTTGATAAACACTTTGCGGAGCCGATCGAGGCGACCCTTCCGCAGTGTTTGTAAATCTTCGAGTGTTAATTGCAGTGACATTTTCAGAAACAAGATTGACTAAATGGCCTTGAAGCTATTCAACCGAATTTCGGCGAAAAGCTGCACTGTAGATTTGGGGATTTTCTGGATGAATTTTGTAAGTGGCTCCGTACTATTACGGATTTACTACTTACGTAGAATTCAGTATGTATTCCCGATCGCTCCGACCCACGGGGGATCAGCGGTCAAAGCTAACTACAAGTGCGCACACCATTTTTCCCAAAAGACGTTAGCATGAACGGCTGGTAAATGCACAAATTCTCAGCAATGTCGCCTTTCTTGAAGCAATCCTCCCCCACCGCCTCACCCCGCCAACGCCTCGCTTGGATCGAGGGGATTCGTATTTTTGCGGCCGTATTAATACTCGTATACCACTACCAGTTACTGTTTACCGACTACGCCTTTGCCCCCCAGCCCACCGGACTCAGCGACAATCTGACCCGGCTCTGGGCCGCCAGTGGCAAGCTGGGCGAGGGTTGGCCGCGCTGGGTGAGTTTGCCGGGGTGGTTTGGCTATCAGTTTGTCGATGTATTTATTTTGATGAGTGGCTTCAGTCTGGTGCTGTCGCTCAAGGGCCAGCCGCTGCAAGCCCTGCCGTTCCTGCGCCAACGGCTGCTGCGGATTTTGCTGCCGCTGTGGGCGGTGACCTGGCTGGCCTTCCCGATCCTCTGGGCGATCGGCAAGACCACGGCCACCTACATCCCCAGCAATTGGAGCATTTTTGCGGGGATGACGTTCCCGCTGCTGTTTGAGTATGGGGGCAATCAATTGCTGCCCACCAGCGGCCCTTGGTGGTTTATTCCGCTGATTCTGAGCTTTACGGCGGTATTTCCGGTGCTATGGAAGTTGCAACAACGTTGGGGGATCCGCAATCTCTTGGGCATCGCAGCGGTGCTGACGATCGGGTATCGGGCGATCGCGGCCTATGCCTTAGACGGCCATCCCACCTACGTCATGTTCGCCTCCAGCACGGGTGCCCAGCCCTTTGTGCCATTCATCGCCAAAATCTTCACCTTCGTTGTCGGCATCGCCGTCGCCCTGCGCTATCAGCAATGGCGCGGGCCGCTGTTTTGGTCAAATGGCTGGGGCCTAGCGATCGGCATCCCGATTTACAGCCTGGGCTTCGTCTTGCAGTTTTATCAAGTGGGCTGGCTGATCGCCGATAGTCTGATCGCGATCGGGCTGTCGCTCGGCTGCATGATCCTGTTCCGCTGGATGAGCGATCGACTGGCCCTGGGCGGAGCCTTGCGCTGGCTCGGCAAACATAGTTACAGCTTTTTCTTGATTCACAACTTCGTGATCGATCGCTTGATTCGACTGGTGATTCATGACGATTTGCAGGCCTATTATTTCTACCTGCCAATCGCGATCGGCCTCACTCTGGGCTTGGCAGTGGGCGTGGACTACCTCATCCCAAAAATCGAAAAAATTGGGGCAATGCTTTGGCAGAAGCTCGATCGATCACTGACCCAAACACCACCATTACCCGCCGCCTCGCCGATCCGGCCCGCCTCAACTTCGGTAAGATAAAACGACAACCTATCCTTTTATCTTACGGATCCGCCATGCCGCTCGAATTCACCGTCCCCGATATGGCCTGCGGCGCTTGCGCCAACACGATCGAAAAAGCGATTAAAGCCATCGACCCAGGGGCAGAGATCACCGCCGATACCACGACTAAGCTTGTGAAGATTGTGACCACGACCGCCGCAGCGACGCTCAAACAA
This sequence comes from Cyanobacteria bacterium VAR_4_metabat_243, assembly GCA_031415035.1. Taxonomy (GTDB): domain Bacteria; phylum Cyanobacteriota; class Cyanobacteriia; order Leptolyngbyales; family Leptolyngbyaceae; genus Romeriopsis. The sequence continues at coordinate 35,310 of JANOQX010000088.1, read as the reverse complement.
GCGATCGAAAACGCCGGATACCATCCCCAGACGTTATCCTGATGAATCTTTATTCCCGTATCCTGTTTCCCCGACTGATGGATTTGGCCATGTCGGGGGAGAATTTGGCGCAATATCGCCGATCGCTCCTACGTGATGTCACGGGGGAAATCCTCGAAATCGGCCTCGGCACGGGTTTGAACCTGGCCCATTACCCGCAGTCAGTCAAGCGAATTACGTCGGTGGATGTCAATCCAGGGATGAGCACGATCGCCCAGAACCGCGCCACTCAAGCAGGCATCACGATCGTCCCCCACGTGCTCAGTGGGGAACATCTGCCCATGGCGGATGCGACATTCGATACGGTGGTCAGCACTTGGACGCTATGCAGCATCCCCGACGTGGCCCAAGCGATCCGCGAAGCCCACCGCGTACTCAAACCCGGAGGGCGATTCTTGTTCATCGAACATGGCTTAAGTAACGACCCCGCGATCCAAACTTGGCAGCATCGCCTCACCCCGATTCAGCGGGTGATTGGCGACGGCTGTCACTTCGATCGGGACATCGCCCAGTTAGTCAGACAAACGTTCTCACAGGTCAATCTAACGACCTTTGCCGAGCCGAGTTTGCCCAAGGTGGGCGGCTATTTTTACCAAGGCGTCGCGACCAAAAATTGAGGCCGTTTACACAATCTTATTCAACGCCCGAATCACGTCGGACATGTTGCTGGGCCGATCGGCGGGGTTCGGTTGCGTCAGCTTGTAGAGCAAGTCAGCGAGGCGGGTCTGAATGCCAGGAATCGACTGCGGATCGAACCGGAAGCCGACGGCTTGGGGTTTGTAGAAGTATTTCGGGGATTTGCCTGTGAGCAGGAAGGCGAGGGTCGTGCCGACGGCGTACAGGTCGGCGGCGGGAGTGACTGCGCCGGATTGCTGTTCGGGGGCGAGGTAGCTGGTGGGATTAAACCCACCCGCATGGTGCCATTGCCACAGGCGCACGGTGCCGAAGTCGGTGAGGACGAGGGATTGGCCCGATCGCATGACCGATCGGCGCAGCACATGGTTCGGCGTCAAATGCCCATGAGCAAGGCCCTGCTGGTGGATGGCGGCGAGGGTTTCGCACAATTCGCCGATCCAGGCGATCGCTTCACGCTGGGGCAAGGGTCCTGACTGCGCCACATACTGGGCAATGGTTTGGCCATAGACCATCTCCATCGCCATGTAGGTCTTACCTTCGCGCTCCATCACTTCCAGCACGCGGGGCACGCCGGGATGGTTCAGTTGCTTGAGTTTCGCCGCTAGCTGCTGAAACCGTTGGGCCGCTTCCGGCTCCGCTGCCACCTGCGCGTTCAAATTCTTCAGCACCACCGTCCGGCCCAATCGCCAAGCCAGGGAGGTCACCGCCGTTTCGCCTTGGCCCAACACCTTCACCACCTGGTAATCGCCCAAGCGCTGCAACACCTTCAACGGCTGACCCGTCTTGATCGAAAACAGCTGCTCGGCGGCGGGGTTACTTGGCTCCGCTGGGACATCTTCCCCGAGCGCCGTTTTGGTCATCGCCAGGCGGGCGGGGGCGATCACGCCGGGATCCGCGCCGGGCAGGCCGAGGGTTTTGGGCATGTCATCGTCCACCGCCATCGGGATCCGATTGACCGGCTTAGTCGAAGACTTGAGCGTGGCGGCAATCCCTTCCACCACCCCGAGATGGACTTGCAGATTCGGCCCCGATCGGGCCAACCGAAAGATCAAGCCATCGTGCAGCGGCATCCGCACCACGCGCTTGCCGTCAATGTAGGTGCCATTCGCCCCGAGGCTGACCACTTCCCAGATATCGTCGTCACATCGCAGCTCCACATGATTGCGGGAGACCACCGCACTGTAAAGCACAACATTGTTGTCCGTCGATCGGCCCACGCGGATCGCTTCGCCATCATCAAACGTCCAACTTTGGACCGGCGTTGACTGGATTGGATGTAGCAGGGTGAGAGTAATCACAGAACTGGCGACAACTGGGGAGGGTGGCTGGGAGAGGGGTGACTGAGAAGAAGATTGAAGTAGCATCCGGAAAAGTGCGTAAGTGTGAGGAATCGCAAAAATTAGCCGGACAATCGCTTGTCCCTATCTATTTAAGAAGCCCAAACTTCCGACAAAGCGACGATCCGATCGGCAAATTGCCTCAGATTTGGAACAAAAACGACACCTTATCGCCTTTACCAAAGGCAATCCGGTCACCCGGTCGCAGTCGATGCCGACTGCCCACGGCCAAGGGCGAATTGTTGACATACGTACCATTCGAGCTACCCACATCTTCAATATAGTAGGCATCGCCCTCGATGCGAATATCGGCATGAATTCGCGACACGATTTCCGAGTTGGGATAACCCGCTAAATCAATGTCCGGCGGAATTCGATCGTTGGGTTTGCCCATATGAATTACGCCCAAACCCGGAGCCAATTCGATCGGCGTATCGGTCTGGACATGCAGCAGCTTCGCCGTCGGCACCTGCAATTGGGTGGAGCCAGTGGCCCCGGTACTTCGGGGGAAATTCGTCACCAGACCCAAGGTCGCCCCGGCGGGCACGGCGGGCGGCAGTGGCATCACGGGCGGCGGCGATATGACAATCGGGTCAGGCACGGCCAGCGGATCGAGGGCCACGGGCACCGCCGCTTCACGCAGTTGCAGGGTAAACCCGCATTGGCCGCAAAAGACCGCATCAGTTTGGTTCGACGAACCGCAGTTAGGACATTGAGTCATGGCTGGTAGTGGGGTGTAGCAGGCTTCACATTGCACTGCCCCAAGGGGATTATTTGGGTGTTCGCAGTTGGGACAGACAATCATGCTGGATCAATTATCGGTATATGCTTTGGTATTCCCTCCGCAGCGGCTTGATCGAGCAACCAGACCAAATTATTCTGGCCCGTCGATCGAACAAATCGGGCGGGATACTGACGGGCGTCGGCTTGCGCGGCAAAGATTTGGCCCAGAGCGGCTTGCTTATTCGCTCCGGCCACCACGAACAAAATTAAGTCCGCCTGGTTAATCACGGGCAACGTCAGGGTAATCCGGGGGTCATCGCCCTTCTGTCCCACCGTCGCCAACTGCTCGCAGACCTCCAGGGCCGCCGTGCCGGGGAACAGCGACGCCGTATGGCCATCGTCCCCCATGCCCAATAACATCACATCAAACCGAGGCAATTCCTGACCCGCCAGCCCAAAAAATGCTTGCAAGGTCTGAGCATATTGCTGAGCCGCTGCTGCCGGATCCGCTGCTTGAGTCGGCACGGGATGAATATTCGCCGCTGGGAAGGACACCCGATCGAGCCAGGCCAAGCGCGCCATCCGTTCATTGCTGTCGGGGTGATCGGACGGCACATAGCGCTCATCGCCCCAGAAAATATGCAGCTTGTCCCAGGCCAAGTCCGCCGTGGCCAGTCGTTCGTAGAGCGGCTTGGGCGTACTGCCGCCGGACAGGGCGATCGTCGCGCGGCCATGGGTCTTGATCGCGGCCTGGAGCTGGCGCAAGACATAGTCATAGGCCCGATCGATCAACGCGGCACGATCCGCCAAACGTTCAACGATCGGCAACTGGGGAGATTCCACGGTCATGGGGCAAGTTCTCGGAGGAATTACATTTGCCAGGATAAACGAGGCCAGGGGTTTTGGTCGTGATTCACGGCACAACTTCACAACTTCATTCGGCCAAACCCAACGGCGACTTTAACTGGGGCGGCCACCAGCGACGCGGCACATCGGCCTAATCCGGCTCATCATCGGCCACCGACTCCGACTTCGTCATGCCTTCCTTAAAACCGCGCAGCGTTTTCCCGAACGTCCCCCCCAATTCCGGGAACTTCTTCGGCCCAAAAATTAGGATCGCCACACCCAGCACAATCAGCACTTCCGGCCAACCCAGATTAAACATCGGCTCCGCCCTCGCAAGCATCAGATTTCTTACCCAATCATACGGCTAGAGGCAGCACGATCGCGCCAGCCGACTTAGGACAGGACACCCCGCAGCGCTTCCGCTTCGAGCACCCGCAGCGCTTCCGTCGCCGACTGAAGTCGCCGATCGACGCTAATTTCGGTCATCCAATACAGCCAATCGGCAAATGCCGGACTCAAATCAGCGATCGTCGTCAGATCAAAGCGCGTGCCCTTGCGGGGAATCGTCGAGGGTTCTTGGCCCGTCACCAAGGTCATCAGCGTCGTCCCCAAACTGTACAAGTCCGAAGCAATGATCGCCCGACCCCCAAACTGCTCCGGCGGCATATAGCCATAGGTGCCAACCATCGTATAGGCCGCCGTTTCATGACTGACCATGGTTTTGACCGAACCGAAGTCGATCAGGTAGGGCCGCTTATCCGTGCCAATCACGACATTACTCGGTTTGATATCGCGGTGGATCACCGGCGTCATCTGCCCATGCAGGTGTTCCAGAATCTTCAGCATCACCTTGGCGATCTGCTTCGTTTCGGATTCGGAGAACGTCCGCCCTTGCTGGACGATTTCTTGGAGCGATTTGCCAGGGACATAGGCATGCACCAGGGCCAATGCCTTCGCCGTCGGCAATTCCTGCTCAAAATAGTCCACATATCGGGGGATACAGGGATGATTCAAACTTTGGAGGATCCGCACCTCGCGCTCAAACAATCGCAGGTCTTCCGCCGTCAGCAGATCGTCTTTGAATAACAATTTAATTACAACTTGTTCTTGGGTTTGGCTATCCCGCGCCAACAAAGTCCAGCGTCCAGCTTGTTTGCCAAGCTGCTTCTCGACTTCATAGCGATCGCCTAAAATTTGACCAGACATAAGCGCAGATGTGTATTGATACAGTGGTTATACAGCGGTCACTGAGCATCATCAACCTATATTCGAGGCTGACACGTCAGATTCCGGGCAGTTCTTCAATATTTTCGAAAGCGATCAAATTACCAATATCAACGATCAATATTCATGTTGCTGGCCCTCACCCTGGAATATTTGTGGCTTGCACCTTCCTATGATGCCCACTTCCGGCCCGATCGATCCGCGATCGTCCAGGATTGGTTGATTCAGCTTAACGCGCCAACCCCTGGATGTTTTCAAAGTCTGACGGTTTGTTGCAAACGCCCCGATCCCCCTAAATCCCCCTTCAAAAGGGGGACTTTGAATCTGGTTCCCCCCTTTTGTTGGCGAAGCCTCTCCGAAGGAGTTAGGGGGGGATCGTTGAATGTCGCATATGACAATCAATCCCGTTTAAACCACGCGCTAAGGCTTCCACTTGGGCACGTTATTCGTCGTCCCCGCATAGACCGCGTGTTCACCCAGCTCATCCTCGATCCGCAGCAAGCGGTTGTACTTGGCGATCCGCTCACTGCGACTGAGCGAACCCGTCTTGATCTGACCCGCCCGCGTCGCCACGGCCAAATCCGCGATCGTCGTGTCTTCGGTCTCGCCCGATCGGTGGCTGATGATCGATCGGAAGCCGTTGCGGGCACCGAGGTCGATCGACTCCAGGGTTTCGGTCAGGGTGCCGATTTGGTTCAGCTTGATCAAGATCGAGTTGGCGGCTTTCTGGTCGATGCCTTGCTGCAAGCGTTCGACGTTGGTGACGAATAAGTCGTCGCCCACCAATTGCACCCGATCGCCGATCCGCTGGGTCAGCAGTTGCCAGTTGGCCCAGTCGTCTTCGTGCAGGCCATCTTCGATCGAGATGATCGGATATTCCTCCGTCAACTTGGCCAAGTAATCGATCGTCTCCGCCGGGGTATGGGGCTTGCCATCAAAGGTATAGATTCCATCCTTGTAGAACTCGCTAGCCGCTACGTCCAGGGCGATCGCCACTTGGGTACCGGGCTTATAGCCTGCTTTCTGGATCGCCACCATCAGCAGATCCAAGGCTTGCTGGTTCGACTTCAGGTTGGGCGCAAAGCCACCTTCGTCGCCCACGCCGCCGGAGGCCACGCCCGCTTCCTTCAGCACTTTGTTCAACGTATGGAAGACTTCCGATCCCCAACGCAGCGCTTCTTTGAAGCTGCTCGCGCCCACGGGCACGATCATGAATTCCTGGAAATCCACGTTGTTGTCGGCATGGGCACCGCCGTTGATCACGTTCATCAAGGGCACGGGCAAGACATTCGCCAACGGGCCACCCAAATAGCGATACAGCGGCAATCCCACGGCGGTGGCGGCGGCGCGGGCCGTGGCCAGGGAGACGGCCAGAATGGCATTCGCGCCCAAGGTAGTTTTGTTCTTCGAGCCGTCGAGGGCGATCATCGCCCGATCGATCGCCACTTGATCCAGCGCATTCATCGTGTCGAGTTCGGGGGCAATCTTATCGTGGACATTGTCCACCGCCTTCTGGACGCCTTTGCCCTCATAGCGGCTGGGGTCATCGTCCCGCAATTCGCAAGCCTCAAAGGTGCCCGTCGAAGCTCCACTTGGCACTTGGGCCAACCCATAGGAACCATCCATCAAATAGACTTCGGCTTCGATCGTGGGACGGCCACGGGAATCCAAAATCTCACGGGCGCGAATCGACTCGATCGCGGTATCGACTGCGTCAAACATCTTGGCTCTACCTCAACACTAACTACGAACAAGCATTCGATCGGACGAAAAGGAGTGGTTATAAAAGTTTGATAAGTAAACGGACGGGTCATAAACAAGGGAAAAGCCCATGGTTAAGAATACGACGGGACGAGCCACGGGGAAAGGGTGCCGAAGAACTTGCTGCGAGTTCAGCTTTAGCCGAATAATGGAACAGCAATCCCCACCCGCGAGCAAAATCAATGCGACTTCTCCACACCATGTTGCGTGTTGGCAACCTCGATCAATCCATCCAGTTCTACTGCGAAGTCCTGGGAATGCAGCTCCTGCGGCGCAAAGACTATCCCAGCGGCGAATTTACCCTGGCCTTCATCGGCTACGGCGACGAGGCGGACAACACCGTGATTGAGCTAACCTACAACTGGGGCAAGACCGCATACGATTTGGGCGATGCCTACGGGCACATTGCCCTGGGCGTTGATGACATCTATGCGACTTGCGCGGCAATCAAAGCCCAGGGCGGTAAAATCAGCCGCGAACCCGGCCCCATGAAACATGGCACCACCGTCATTGCCTTCATCGAGGATCCGGATGGCTATAAAGTGGAATTGATTCAGCTCAAAAATGCCGAGGCCGCCGCGTAGGTTGGGTGCAGCAACGCGAAACCCAACAAATCCAGGGCGTTGGGTTACACTCCGTTGCACCCAACCTACGGCTTTGAATCCAATCTTGCTCCCCCAGAATTGGGGGCCGGGGGGCGGTTCGGCGAGGATACCGCAGCGGTACGATGATTTAATTGATGGGGCAAGGCAGTGAGGGAGTGAAGCGCGTGAACGGCCAGTTAGGACAATCACAGTTTGAGCAACGGCAATCGAGATCCCCATGGCCGATCGGCCCCAGTTTCGCCATCGGTTTAATCATCAGCCTCGGCGCAGGCACAACGGCATTGGCCCAAAACCCGATCGCCCCCATGACCCTGGAACCCACCAGTGCCACGCCAGAAAACCGATCGCTGATCCCTGCCGATCCGCTGATGCAATCGATCCCGAACGTCGAAAACCTCTCGGACGTGCCGCCCACCGACTGGGCCTACCAATACGTCAAAACCCTGAACGAACGCTACAACCTGCTGATCGGCGATCCCGACGGCAAATTTCGCGGCAACGAACCCCTCACCCGCTACGAATTCGCCACGGTATTAGCCCAGGTCTTGCAACGGGTGGAGATTTTCCGCGATCAGGAGCGGGAGGAACTCAACGCGCTGCAACGATTACTCGATTCCTATCGGGCCGCGATCGGGGATCTGCGGATCCGACTAAGTGGAACCCAAGGCGAAGCGATTGAACGCGGCGGCTTGGAGGAACGGGTCGATCGGCTGGAGGGCCAAGTCGTCTCACCCACCACCAAACTCCAAACCCAAATTGTCCAAACCCTCACCACAGGCAGCAACGCCACTCCCACGGGCCTGTCCCGCATCCGCCTCAACCTGCTCTCCAGCTTCAGCGGCAGCGATCAGCTCGTCACCCAACTGGAATTTGGCAACAACGGCGGCGACGCGATCGGCCAAGCCCAGTTGACCCAAGGCAATGCGTTGGGGACGAACAGTGAATTGGTCGATGGCGGCGGTCTAACCGAAGTGGGGACACCCGCCGCCGGACGACTCCGCAAGCTGTACTACGAATTCCCCTTGGGCAAAACCTTGCGACTGGCCGTGGGGAGTAACTTACCGCCCAGTGACTTCATCGATCGCAATCGCTTCGCCAATCCGTCGGGCGCGAACTTTGGGTCGAGCTTTTTTGTGAATAATCCGTTGATTGTGCAGAATTCGATCGATCGCTTTGGCGGAGCCGGAGTCGCCGCCGATTGGGTGATCACGGATCAACTGCGCCTGCGGGGCGTCTATGCGGCGGCCAATGCCGACAGTCCCCAACCTCAGAGTGGCTTGTTCGGCGATCGGTACCAAGCCAGCCTCGAAACCGAATACCAACCCAACAAGCACGTCGCCCTCCGTTTGCAATACACCAACGCCAAAGTAAATGGCGTCAATATCAACGCCGTGGGCCTGAATGCCGAATGGGCCGTGCGGCGGGAATTGGCGCTATTTGGGCGGGTGGGATTTGGCCGCTATGAGGGGTTTAATTCCCAGCGGTTGGAGCAGCTTGACCTGAATCCCAGCAGTTGGATGGCGGGGGCCACGGTGCGGAATATTTTGCTCACAGGTTCTAAGGCAGGAATCGCGATCGGGCAGCCGTTTGTGGAATCAGGCTTTGGCACCGCGACGCAGACGAATACGGAAGCCTACTTCAGCTTCTTGCTGAATGACAAAATCAACCTGATTCCGTCGTTGCAGATTGTCAGCGATCCGGGGAATCAGCAGGGTAGGACGATTTGGGAATGGGCCTTTCGGGCGGTGGTGGATTTTTAGGATGGGGTGGCGGCTGGCAATGAGCTGAATCCGCTCGACCACCGCCCCTCGACTAAAAGTCGGGGCTACAAGCGAAAGTCCTTACAGGACTGGCAATTCAGTCCCCTGGGACTTGTGCTGTTAGCCCCGACTTACAGTCGAGGGGCGGTCGAATGGCGGAGTCGATCAATTCGCCAACAGAGTCTTTTAACTCTAAGATGGGGCTAAAGAACCACCCCTTCAACCCTTTTCCGCCATCCACATCAAGCTACCCAAAATCCGATCCACGTTACGTGAGGCTTCGCCAACGACGGGCGTAATCGCATAATCCGTCAGGTCGATCGTCACCACCGTCCCCTCCAACTTCAGAAATCGCCACAGAATCCCACTCGACACACAGCCATAAATCACCAGCAACGGCTTGTCCCGCGCTTGATTGAAGCGCTGGGCCGCGACCATCTCCGCCACACATTGCCCCAACCCCAGCTTCAAATCCGCCTGCTTCGCCTCAATCAAAATCACCACGGGCGCTTCGATCTCCAACTGCTCCGCCGATGGTCTACGACCGACGGTCGGTCATCGGGCTTTCTCACTCCCACTCGCCGTCGCCAAAGGCAAATTCTCCGCCAAAATCGCCGTCAAAATTTCACTTGGGGCGATCGAACAAGATGCGGGCAAAAACTGGATATCCTCGATCGTTGTCAAACCAAACGCCAATTTTACCGAGCCGATCGACTTGAAATCACTGTATGCCATAGAGGTTTTGCGTTAGCCAAGGTGGGATTCTTCGATCGATGGCTCCATTATAGAACGAAGTTAAAACAGTTAATTTGTTCTATGAAAGCCGCGAATTCAACCCATCCCCAACTCCCCCAAAATCCCGCATCGCCAACGGATTAAAATGCCGTAAAATAGGGGTTCTAGCCAGTCAGTTCACCGCCGTTTGACCCCCATGCAACCCACCGATCCCAATAAGTTCACCGACAAAGCATGGGAAGCGATCGTCCAGTCCCAGGACGTAGTGCGCCGCTACAAGCACCAAAACCTGGAAGTCGAGCATCTGATCATTGCCATGCTCGAACAGGCCGATGGCATCACCGCACCCGTCCTGACCAAAGTGGGGATTGATGCCCAACAGCTTTCGCAACAAATTGACGACTTCACCCGCCGCCAACCCACCTTGGGTTCGGTCGAACAACTCTTCGTCGGCTACAGCATTGAGAAATTGCTCGATCGGGCCGAAGTCGCCCGCAATGCTTGGCAAGATAAGACGATCGGGGTCGAGCATCTGATCATCGGCTTCACCACCGACACCCGCCTCGGTGCGAGGCTTTGGCGCGGCTACGGCGTCAACGGCGAACAACTGGAAACCGCGCTCAAAGAAGCCGCCAGCGCCAAACAAAAGCCCCCTACTCCCGGCAGCAAGACCGTTCAAGACCTGAATGAACCCGCCTTGAAACGCTACGGACGCGATTTGACGGAACTCGCCAAGGCCGGGAAAATCGACCCGGTGATTGGCCGGGATGACGAGATTCGGCGGGTGATTCGGATTCTGTCGCGGCGGACGAAGAATAACCCCGTGCTGATCGGCGAACCGGGTGTGGGGAAAACCGCGATCGCGGAAGGGTTGGCCCAGCGAATGATTAACGGCGACGTGCCCGAATCCCTGAAGGACAAAACCCTGATTTCCCTCGACATGGGTTCGCTGATCGCGGGGGCGAAGTACCGGGGCGAATTTGAAGAACGCCTGCGGAACGTGCTGAAGGAAGTAATGGAATCTGATGGCGAAGTCGTGCTGTTCATCGACGAGCTGCACACCGTCGTCGGCGCGGGCAACGCCCAAGGCACCACCGATGCCGGGAATCTGCTCAAACCCTTGCTCGCGCGGGGCGAACTGCGCTGCATCGGGGCCACCACCCTGGACGAATATCGTAAACATATCGAGAAAGATCCGGCGCTCGAACGGCGTTTCCAGCAGATTTTGGTCGTGGAACCCTCGGTGGAGGATTCGATTTCGATCCTGCGCGGCCTGAAGGAACGCTACGAAAACCATCACGGCGTTAAGATCACCGATGCGGCACTGGTTGCCGCTGCCACGTTGTCGTTTCGGTATATCAGCGATCGGTTCCTCCCCGACAAAGCGATCGATTTAGTCGATGAAGCCGCCGCCAACCTGAAAATGGAAATCACCTCCAAACCAGGCGAACTGGAATCGGTGGAACGCCGCTTGCTGCAACTGGAAATGGAACGGCTCTCCCTGGAGCGCGAAAGCGTCAACGCCACAGGCATGACCACCGTTGGGACCTATCGTCCCGCCAAAGAACGCCTCGAAAAAATCAACAGCGAAATCGCCCAACTCCAAGAAAAGCAGCAAAAACTCAGCAACCAGTGGCAAGACGAAAAGCAAATTCTGGAGCAAATCAAAACGCTCAAAGGCGAAGAAGAACAACTGCGGTTGCAAATCGATCGGGCCGAACGCGAGTATGACCTAAACACCGCTGCCCAATTGAAGTATGGCCGCTTTGAAGCGATCCACGAAGAAGTCGCCGAAGCCGAGAATAAACTCAACGCCATGCAAGTCGAAGGCAAAAGCCTGTTGCGGGAGCAAGTCACCGACAGCGACATCGCCGAGATCGTCGCCCGCTGGACGGGCATTCCAGTGAATCGGCTATTGGAATCGGAACGGCAGAAATTGCTGAACCTAGAAACGCTATTACACAAACGCGTCGTCGGCCAAAATGACGCTGCCGCCGCCGTTGCCGCCGCGATTCGCCGCGCCCGATCGGGCATGAAAGATCCCAGCCGCCCGATCGGGTCATTCTTATTCATGGGTCCTACTGGAGTCGGCAAAACCGAACTGGCACGGGCCTTGGCGTCATTCCTGTTCGATGCGGATGATGCGTTGATTCGACTGGATATGTCGGAATATATGGAAAAACATTCCGTATCGCGACTGGTCGGTGCACCCCCCGGATACGTCGGCTACGAAGAAGGCGGACAACTCACCGAAGCCGTGCGCCGCAAACCCTATTCCGTCGTGCTATTTGACGAAGTAGAAAAAGCCCATCCCGACGTGTTTAATATCCTGCTACAAATCCTGGATGATGGGCGGGTAACCGATTCCCAAGGACGGCAGATTGACTTTCGCAATACCGTGATCGTCATGACCAGTAATATCGGTAGTGATTTCATTCTCGATATCGCGGGTGATGATTCCAAATATAACGAGATGTTCGATCGGGTGATGCAAGTATTGCGCAAACAGTTTCGCCCCGAATTTCTCAATCGGATTGACGATACGATTATCTTCCATGCCCTGGGCCGCGACGAACTCGGTGAAATCGTCGGCTTACAGATCAAACGGATCGAATCAATGCTGGCCGATCAGAAGATTTCCTTCGAGATTACCGACAGCGCGAAAAAGCATATCGCCGACGCTGGTTACGATCCGACCTACGGTGCAAGACCCTTGAAGCGGGCAATCCAGCGCGAATTACAAAACCCGATCGCGACCTTGTTATTGGAGAATGCGTTTGAAGCCGGGGATACAATTTTGATTGATTGCAAAGACAAGAAATTGACGTTCAAGAAAAAGGCCGTCAAAGCCGTCGAAAAGACGCCAACCCCCGTCCCCACTTAGAGGCGCGCTTTCCGCGCCCTCAGCTAGATCCCTGCGACCACCCAAAATCATCCAACCACGATCGTCAGCCCCGGATCAAATCCAAAATTCGGCTCATCCACATACCCACGCGGATTCGCCACCACCCGCGTCCCCCCAATGTGATAATCCCGCTGATTATGCACATGACCATGCACCCACAACGCCGCCCCCGATCGCGCCACCACCGCATCCAAATTCGAAACATAGGCCGCACTCAGAAGTTCCGATCGTTGATATTCCTGCAACGACTGCGCACTCGGCCCATGATGCGTCACCACCACAATCTTCCGCCCCGCATCCTGAACGAATGCCGCCTTCAACCATTCCAACGATTTACGATGAATCGCGGCAGTATCGATCGACCGCAATTTCCGATAAACCGGACTCACCCGAATCACCCGATAATCCGTCATCCGCTCCGTCGCATGGCCCCCCGCCACCCTCGGATCACCCAATAATTCAAAATCCGTCCACAGTGTACAGCCGAGAAACACCACATCATCGATTTCGACCCGATCGTTCTCCAGTAAATGAATATTCGTCCCGATCGTCATCTGCCGCAGATCGGCTAAATGCTTCGGATAAGCACAACGGTAATATTCGTGATTGCCCAAAACATAGATTACGGGTTGGTCGGGGAAATGCTGTTGTGCCCATTCAATCCCCTTTTTCCCCACATGAATATCCCCCGCCAAAATCACCACATCGGCATCATTCGCCTCCGGCTCAAACGGCGCAAACTCAATATGCAAATCGCTGTAGATTCGTAATTTCATGGGTCGAACATTCAATTCAAGAACTATTGCGTAAATCCGATCCCCCTAAATCCCCCTTAAAAAGGGGGACTTTGAATCAAACAGAAGACTCTTAGTCCAGTTCCCCCCTTTTGAAGGGGGGCTAGGGGGGATCGGATTTACGCCACCTACAATCAATCCCCGCCAAACCACTCACCCCGCACGGGCACCGTCCGCGCCACCACCTTCCCCCGACTAATCACAGACCGCACCACCGGCCGACAACGCACCGCATCATACTTACTCCCCGCATCCAACACCACCAAACTCGCCACATTCCCCACCGCAATCCCATAGCCATCCAAATTCAACGTCCGCGCCCCACCCCAAGTCACCATGTCATAGCAAGCATCAATCTGGGCCAACCCCGTCATCTGACAAACATGCACCGCCATATTTGCCACATCGAGCAAATTCCCCGTCCCCAGCGCATACCAAGGATCTTGCACACAATCATGCCCCAAACTCACATTCAACCCCGCCTGCCATAGCTCCTTCACCCGCGTCACCCCCCGCCGCTTCGGATAGGTATCCGTCCGTCCCTGCAACGTAATATTGATCAATGGATTCGCCACGAAGTTAATCTTGGCCCGCGCCAGAATTCCCATCAACTTCAACGCATAGGCATTGTTATACGACCCAAACGCCGTCGTATGGCTGGCCGTCACCCGATCGCCCATCTCCCGCCGCCACGCACAAGCCGCCACCACTTCCAAAAACCGCGACTGCTCATCATCCGTCTCATCGCAGTGAATATCGATCAACCGATCGAACTGCTCGGCCCAATCGAAAATCTGCTCCACCGATCGCACCCCATCCTCCCGCGTCATCTCGTAATGCGGAATTCCCCCCACCGCATCCGCCCCCCGTTCCAACGCCTCCACCATCAACGCCGCATTCCCCGCACTGCCATAAATTCCATCCTGCGGAAACGCCACCACCTGCACCGTCATCCAATCGCGCACTTCATCCCGCACTTCGAGCAATGCCCGCAACGCCGTCAGCTTGTTTTCACAGCCAGGGGATTCACTCACATCCGCATGAGTCCGAACATACAACACCCCCAGCATCGCCTGCTGCTTCAGCATTTTCCGCGCCCGCTGCTTCACATCTTCCAGCGTCAAATCGCGTTTACGATCGCCCCAAATCGCAATTCCCTCAAACAACGTCCCACTCTGATTCCACCGGGGTTCCCCCGCCGTCAGCACCGAATCCAAATGAATATGCGACTCCACCAACGGCGGACTGACCAACCGCCCCGCACAATCCAACACCAGCGCCACTTCACCCAAAATTTCCGACCCGATCGCCGCAATCTTGCCATCGACGATCGCCACATCCAAAACTGCCGCCCGATCGGGAGCCAGCAACACCGTCCCCCGCCGCAACAAAATATCGTACATTTCCCCCCCCCAAACATGATGAAGGGGGACAATGCCAGCAGCACCATCCCCCCACTATTCTAAGATTCACGCCCATTCAGACTAACTAGAGTAATCTGCGGATTCGCGCTGCCAACTTAATCACATTGACAGGCTTAAGGCGCGAACGATTGAACAATCTGTCCATCGAAATCAAACTGGAACCAAAAACTCAACTGACCATTCAGCACCGGGAAATTGATTGATTGCAACTGTTGATGCGGTGGCTAAGCTCAGTACTTAGGCTTCCATCAAGTGCGCCACCCAGGGCTGGAACTGATCACGGCGGAAAACTTGGGCAGCACGACGATCGTCAAATCGCACCAAACTGGGAATTCCGTGTTTGCTGAGGCAAGACTTGAGCCAGGTGGCGACGCCTTCGCCTGCTTCGGTGGTCATTTCGGCTTGAAATGGGCCATACATCAAAACCAACTGACTCCGACCTCGGAGCGGCGCATCTTGTTCGATCAAATGCACCAAGTTGGTGGGTGTGGGACGCGATTGCCGCGATCGGTTTTCGCTCCAAGAGCGCTCGGGCCGTGGCCGTTCCTGGCGTTCTCCGACTGATTGAATTTCAGGATTGGAAGAATTTTCAGGTTGTGACGTTGGACTAACTCGCTGAGACCGAGACGAACGACGTGAATGTCTCTGAGGCATATAACTCCTTAATTTTACAAAATATCCCACTTCGCCGCCGAAAAATTCCTAAGGAAATCCGCTCTGAGGGCTGCACCCTAGGTACGAGTCGGCCTGCTTGAACCAAAAGTGAGATGGCATGACGTTTAACTGAAGAGAAGTTAAACCGTATTACATCCATACTATTCCCTTTTTCTCGAAACTGCAAATGTTTATGGATTTATATCGGGTTTCGGGCGACTTTTCGCTGCAAAGTATGGTACGCCTAAGCAAAACCCACTCCCGGAATCCACGGGTAGGGCCAAAATTCTGATACCTTAACTGAAAGATGTCTTGAGCGATGTCGCAATCTTTCAACAGGTGGTAGAGCAACGATGGCTTATGAGTATCGCGCCGGATTGGAAGGGGTGCCTGCCACCCAATCCAGCATTAGTTATGTCGATGGCCAACGCGGGGTTTTGGAGTACCGGGGCATCGCGATCGATGCCCTGGCGCAGCACAGCACCTTCCTCGAAACCGCTTACCTGCTGATCTGGAACGAATTGCCCAAGGCCGCTGATCTTGAGGCGTTTGAGCAGGAGATCTGCTCCCATCGGCGGGTGAAGTATCGCATCCGCGACATGATGAAATGCTTCCCCGAAAGCGGCCACCCAATGGATGCCCTCCAAGCCTCCGTCGCCGCCCTGGGTCTGTTCTACTCCAAACGCGACCTCGACGATCCGGCCTACATCCGCGCCGCTGTTGTCCGCTTGCTGGCCAAAGTCCCGACCATGGTCGCGGCCTTCCAACTGATCCGCAAAGGCAATGACCCCGTGCGCCCCCGCGACGACCTCAGCTACGCTGCCAATTTCCTATACATGCTCGATGAGAAGGAGCCGGATCCACTGGCGGCGCATATTTTCGACGTTTGTTTGACGCTCCATGCCGAACATACGATCAATGCCTCCACCTTCTCCGCCATGGTCACGGCTTCGACCCTGACCGATCCCTATGCCGTCGTCGCTTCCGCCGTCGGCACCCTGGCCGGGCCGCTGCATGGCGGAGCCGCCGAGGAAGTGATTTTGATGCTCGAACGAATTGGCACCGTCGCCAACGTCCGATCGTATGTGGATCAATGCATCGCCCAGAAACAGAAGATCATGGGCTTCGGCCACCGGGTCTACAAAGTCAAAGACCCCCGCGCCACCATCCTCCAAGGCCTCGCCGAACAACTCTTCGCCCAATCCGGCCAGGACAAATACTACGACATCGCCGTGGCCCTGGAGCAAACCGTCGCCGATCGGCTGGCGGGGAAGGGGATTTATCCGAACGTCGATTTTTATTCGGGCTTGGTGTACCGCAAACTCGGCATCCCCACCGATCTGTTCACCCCGGTCTTTGCGATTTCGCGCACGGCGGGCTGGCTGGCCCACTGGAAAGAGCAACTGGGCGAAAATCGGATCTTCCGACCGACCCAGATCTACACCGGATTGCACGATGTGCCCTACACCCCCAGGGCCGACCGATCGTAAGCGAGCATTTGGTCACAATGACAAAAGTGTAGCGATCGCGACTACACGATCGCAATTTGATCCGAGGTTCAACGGTGAGGGGCTAGACACCCCCATGGGTCAGACACCCCTTCCCGGTCTTTCGGTTTGTTGGCAAGATATCAGTGTGACGATTTTCAGGAACTCCAGCCCTCAGATACCCTCTGGGGGTTTATTTCGTTTAAAGGGCCAAGCGGCATCGGCTGGAACGATCGTCGCCAGCGCATTTTATTCGGCTGAAACATATTCTGCCCGACAATTCTGACCCTGGCGATAGGGGCGACGGGCCGCAATGGTGGGGCGGTTGAGGGGAGGCTAGTGGTAGGACTCCGGCCGATCGAGGGTGACAGCCCTCGCCGATCGGTCACCCGACCCGCGACACGAATTCAACCAGGTGGAACTTTCCAGCTTTTGCGCCGGGCCGGAACGCCGCTATACTAGTTCAGGGTGATCAAACTATTCATGTCGTCACTGGCGTTGAATGGGGATTGGATCGATCCGACCGTTGATGAAGCCCGCCTGTATCCGATCGGTTGAGAATTTTTTTATGAATGCCGGAATTGATCTGCAAGGCAGTTTTATCCAATCCCTCCGGGATCTCGGCTTGCCCGCCGGAGCGGCCAAGGCGTTTTGGTTACCATTACCAATGGTGATCATGCTGGTGGCGGCCACCGTTGGCTGTCTGATCGCCGTCTGGCTGGAGCGCAAAATCTCCGCCGCCGCCCAACAGCGGATTGGCCCGGAATATATGGGTCCCTTCGGTGTGCTGATTGCCCTAGCCGATGGCCTGAAATTGGTATTTAAGGAAGATGTGATTCCGGCGAAGTCTGATCCCTGGCTCTTCACCCTCGGGCCGATCATCGTGATCATTCCGGTGTTCCTGTCCTACCTGATCATCCCGTTCGGCCAGAACCTGGTGATCACCGACATCAACATGGGCATCTTCCTGTGGATCGCGCTGTCGAGCGTGGTGCCGATCGGACTACTAATGGCGGGTTACTCGTCGAATAACAAGTATTCGCTCCTGGGTGGACTCCGCGCCGCCGCCCAATCCCTCGCCTACGAGCTGCCCCTGGCCCTGGCCGTGATGGCCGTGGTGATGATGTCGAACTCGCTTAGCACGATCGACATTGTCAATCAGCAAGCGGGTTACGGCATCCTCGGCTGGAACATCTGGCGGCAACCCGTGGGTTTCATCATCTTCTGGATCGCCGCCTTGGCGGAATGCGAACGGACGCCCTTTGACTTGCCGGAAGCCGAGGAAGAATTGGTCGCGGGCTATCAGACCGAATATTCCGGGATGAAGTTCGCGCTCTTTTATCTGACCAATTACGTTAACTTAGTCCTATCGGCCTTAATCTTCGCCGTGCTGTACCTGGGCGGTTGGGAAGCGCCGATTCCCGTGGAGGCGATCGGCGGTTTACTCGGCATTAGTGACACCACGCCTTGGCTTCAGGTGATCATGGCGACGATCGGGATTGTGATGATGCTGTTCAAAGCCTATCTCCTGCTGTTCTTTGCGGTGTTGATTCGGTGGACGGTGCCCCGAGTGCGGATTGACCAGTTGCTTGATTTGGGGTGGAAATTCCTCCTGCCCGTGTCCTTGGTGAATCTGCTGGTGACGGCAGGTTTGAAATTGGCGATTCCCGTCGCCTTTGGTGGATAGCCTGTGGGTGTTGGGTTACACGTTGTTGCACCTAACCCACATCGGATATTCCTCCCAATTCGTAAATCCCTTTAGGTCGCATGATGCTGAAATTTCTGAAGCAAGTCACAGACTACGGTAAAGAAGCCGTTCAAGCTGCAAAGTATATTGGGCAGGGCTTGTCGGTGACCTTTGACCATATGCGCCGCCGCCCAGTGACGGTGCAGTATCCTTACGAGAAGCTGATTCCGTCGGAGCGGTTCCGGGGCCGGATTCACTATGAGTTTGATAAGTGTATTGCCTGTGAGGTCTGTGTCCGGGTCTGCCCGATCAATCTGCCGATCGTTGATTGGGAGTTTGACAAATCCACCAAGAAGAAGGTGCTGCGCAACTACAGTATTGACTTTGGGGTTTGTATTTTCTGCGGCAACTGTGTGGAATATTGCCCCACGAACTGTCTGTCGATGACCGAGGAATATGAACTGGCGGTCTACGAACGGCACGAGCTGAACTACGATAATGTGGCCCTCGGTCGCTTGCCCTACAAGGTGACGAATGACCCCATGGTGACGCCGATGAAGCAGTTTGCTTACCTGCCGAATGGCGTGATGAATCCCCACGATTTGCCCGCTGGTTCCCGCCGCGCGGGCCAAACGCCCCAGGAAATTGTGGACAGCACCCCGGCGGCTCCCGCCGCCGAAGCCGCCAAACCGTAGGATGCGTTTCTCGCCCTCAGCGAAACCGCATCGCCGCCGCATAATACCCCGCCCCCCAGTGTGAAGGAGACCCGATCGTGAATCTAGCCGAAGGAGTCCAGGTCGTAGCCTTTGGCTTACTGACCCTGATGATGCTGGCCACCGCCCTCAGCGTCGTGTTGCTCGAAAACATCGTCTACTCCGCCTTTCTGTTGGCGGGCTGCTTCATCAGTATTGCGGGGCTATACCTGCTGCTGAACGCCGACTTCGTCGCCACCGCCCAGGTGCTGGTCTACGTCGGCGCGGTGAACGTGCTGATCCTGTTCGCCATCATGTTGGTGAACAAACGCGAGGACTTCGCCCCGATTCCCGGATCCGTACTGCGCAAAGTCGCCACAGCGATCGTCTGCGGCGGCATCTTCGGTCTCTTGAGTACGATGGTGCTGCGGACGCCCTGGGCAATTTCCACCGAAACCCCGATCGGTGATGGCTCGATCGTCAAGATTGGCCTGCATTTCTTCAGCGATTTCCTGCTGCCCTTCGAGGTCACCTCGGTCTTGCTATTGGTCGCCTTGATTGGGGCGATCGTCCTGGCCCGCCGCGAATTCATCCCCGATATTCGATCGGCTAAGGGTGAAGATGAAGCCCTGATGCTCCCCGAGCGGCCCCGCGAATTGGTCAGCTCCAGCAAAGACGCCTAAACGACCTGTCCACCATCGACCTCACTCTGCCCCATGCTGCAACTGCAATACTTTCTCCTCGCCGCCGCCGCGCTCTTCTGCATTGGCATCTTTGGTCTCGTTACCAGCCGGAATGCCGTGCGCGTCTTAATGTCGATCGAGCTAATGCTCAACGCCGTGAATCTCAACCTCGTCGCCTTCGCCAATTACCTTGACCCCCAAGGCATTAAGGGCCAGGTGTTTACCACTTTTGTGATTGCGATCGCTGCCGCTGAAGCCGCTGTAGGCTTGGCGATCGTCCTGTCGATCTACCGCAACCGCGACACGATCGACATGGAACAGTTCAATTTGCTCAAATGGTAGTCTGAGTCGATCGACGCCCTATGCAACTGAAGCAAGTCATCATCGTTCACAAGGCCCACGAACCGATCAGCCAGCGTTGGGCCGAGCAATGCGCCCATCAACTGGAGGCGCGGGGGATTAAGGTGCTGCTGGGGCCAAGTGGTGCCCACGACAATCCCTATCCAGTATTTATCGCGTCGGCCATGCAGTCGATCGACTTGGCGATCGTCCTCGGCGGCGATGGCACGGCCCTGGCTGCTGCCCGTCACCTCGCACCCCAAAATATTCCGATCCTGGCCCTAAACGTGGGTGGGCATTTGGGCTTCCTATCCGAGTCGCCCAATGACTTTGACAGTGATGTGGTGTGGGATCGATTGCTGGAGGATCGCTACGCCGTGCAGACCCGGATGATGCTGCAAGCCACAATCTTCGAGGGAAACCGCACCAATCTCGAACCCGTCAGCGATCGCTATCTCGCCCTGAATGAGATGTGCATCAAAGCCGTTGCCGCCGATCGGATGCTGACCTCGGTTTTAGAGATGGAAATCGATGGAGCCGTAGTCGATCAATACCAGGGCGATGGGCTGATTATCGCCACCCCAACAGGTTCAACCTGCTACACCGTCGCGGCCAATGGTCCGATCGTCCATCCGGGCATGGAAGCGATCGTCATTACGCCAATTTGTCCGTTGAGTTTGTCCAGTCGGGCGATCGTGGTTCCCTCCGGTTGCGTCGTCAGCGTTTGGCCGCTAATGGATCGCGAATTGAATACGAAACTCTGGACGGATGGGGTCTTGGGTACGGCGATTTGGCCAGGACAGCGAGTGGACATTCGGATGGCCGATTGTCAGGCGAAGTTTATTATCCTGCGGGAAGATTATTCCTATTATCAGACGTTGCGGGAGAAGCTGATGTGGGCCGGGGCGCGGATTCGGTATAGCAACGATCACCGGAATTAGGCGGCGATGCAATGGTCAAATTGTTCGACTCCGTTCTTCATCCGCCCCTCGACTGGAAGTCGGGGCTAACAGCGGAAGTCCCTTCGGGACTGGGGATTTAGTCCGATCAGGACTTTTGCCTGTAGCCCCGACTTCCAGGCGAGGGGCGGTCTGGCAGCGGAGTCAGACCATTTCCGAATTCACCAAGAGAGTCGCAAAAGCGATCGGCTCACCATTGGAGTACAACCGAAATTGCTTGGGCCTGATGTTCAATCACGAAGCGCTTTGCCTCGGCCAATGTGCTTGGGACTTCACTCTCAGCAAAACTGAACCTTCTGCCACTGGGCCACATCGGCCATCTTCGGGGCCGCAAATTTCCTGCCGACCATTGACATCACTCCAGCGCACTGGGGACATCGGCGTAAATCCGTGGTGTATGGCTTGCGAAAGCACTTGCGGCAACTAAAGCAAGTGAACGGAAACAGGTGTGTCTGTCGATCACGCTCCTTGGGGAAATTGCTGTGGTGCTTGAACTTTGACATACATTCACTTGACGCCGATCGAGTTAATTGTGCCCCTGGAAATCGCGATCGCGCCACCCAACCCCAACCCTGCGTAATTGCGCGGAAAATCCCTGCCATTCAGCGGAAGTTTTCCCCCAAGGGACGCGCTACAGTAGTGAAAATACTTAAGCCGCTTGGCTGAGTCACTTCCCGCTGTTGTTCTCGTGAGTCCTGTGATGACTGATCTCCAAGCGCGCTATCGCAGTCTGATCGAAACGATCGTCCAGAACAGCCTCAACGGCAGCATCCGATCGCGCGAGCAGGTCTACACGCTGATTGTCGATGAACTCGAACCCACCACGGAATCGGTCTTTAGCGATTGTCTGGGGCACCAGATTGAACAGATCGAGCAGCAAATCCAGCGCCCCGACCCCCGCACCCAAGCCCTGGCCAACCGCACCCGTCGCACCCTCCAGACGATCGAACTCGAATGGCAGCGCTACCAACAACTGATCAGCACCCAAGACAGCGTCGCTAACACGATCTTCCGCATCAGCAGCGCCGCACCCAGCGATCGCCTCGCCATCCTAGTGGAAGCCATCAGCCCCCAGCAAACCCATTCCCTACCGATTCCCCACCTCGAACAACTCGCCCGTGGTCTCGCCAGTGCGCCTTGCGACCGCGACACCCGCCGCACCCTCCAGGAATATGCCAGCGGCATCGAGCAAGGCATTCAGGACTGGAAAGCGATCGATCGGCATCTGGTCAGTTGGCTCTACACGCCCAAATCGCCCGACCCAGTCGGCAACCCCGCCGCCAACCCCGCCAAAAGCCCCTGGAAGCTCTGGGCCGCCCAACCGATCGGCCCCCTGCCCGTCGCGCTATTCAAAGCCCTGCATCACCAAGTCCCCCTCGACAATTGGGCCAGCCACTGCGACCAGTTCAGCCTCGGGCACTGGGTCGAACTCGTGCTGGTACTGCAACGGGCGCAGCAGGGCCTAATTCGCTGGGCCAACCAGCAGCCCTACGAAGACCAATCCTCCCAACAGCTCTTGAGTGCGCTCTACTTGGGTTTCGCCAGCACTTGGGTACAGCTCGGCCAAGGCCTCGCCCGCTGCGTCAGCCTGAATCGTCAGCACCGCGAACAGTTCAGCCAAATTGCCCACGCGATCGGCCTGCAATTTCTGCGCCAATTCACCCAGCATCCCCAGTTCCCGCTCTACGGCAACAACAGCCACACCCCCAACAACAAAAGTCTCTGCGATGCCCTACGCTACCTGAGCGAACCGCTCAACCAACCCGAAGCCCGCCAAGAAAAAGCCCGCATCCTCACCGTCGTCGGCAGCCTCGTCGTGCTCTCCGGCAAATGCGCCGAAGCCGAAAAGCTGCACCAGCAAGCCCTCGAACTAGCCCAAACCACCGAAGACCATGTCTGTAGCATCGCCAACCTGAATCATCTCAGCCGCATCGCCACCATGCAGAGCCAATGCTCCGTGGCGATCGAGCAGGCCCAGCGCGCCTTGATCCTGGCCCGCCAAGTCGGCGATGCCCAAGGCGAAGCCAACGCCCTAATGAATCTCGGGGCCGCCGCCGCCCACCAAGCCCAACTCATGGAAGCCCCCGTCCAAGGCTACGAAGCCGCCATGGCCTACCTCACCGAGGCGATCGCCAAAGCCCAAGCCCTGGGCGATCAACGCTGCGAAGGCATCTGCGCCAACGCCCTGGCCAACCTTTGCATCCACATCGGCCATCCCGCCGAGGGCCTCCGCTGGCTCCAAACGGGCTTCCAAGCCACCAATACCTGCGGCGACCTCTACCTCCAAGCCCGCCACTTCACCAGCATGGCCGAAGCCTGCCAGCAGGTCGCCCATCCCGGCGACGCGATTTTTGCGGCCTGCTTGGGGTTATATTATTTCGATCGGATTAATTGGCGGGAATGGCGACAGCCCGCCGCCCTCCTCACCCAGCTCAAATCCCGTCTCGGTCAACGCTTTGACCAGCTCTTAAGCCAGGAATTGGCCGAAATCGTGCGCCAGATCGGGGCCGACGGTTTCGCCCAGATCACCCGACGACTGGAAGAATACGGCCAGATCGCCTCGTGACAGTTGGGGAACAGAACACCGATTGCATCAGTCTTCTATACCCTAAGACATACTAATAGATGAACATCGGCCCCACTATGCCGAGAGGGCAGCAACCATGATCAACCATCTCCGTCCCTGGCGTTTACGCCACCTCTCGATCGTCGCCTTGACGATCGGCCTCGCCCTGTCAGTCCCCAGCGCCTCGACGGCCCAAACCGCCATCCTCGCACTCAAAACTGACCAAACGACCACACTCGAAGGCGCATCCAGCGGCCCCGTTCAAGACAAAATCTGTGCCGGATATATCCCCACCGCCGCCAACCATCGCGTCAAAGTCGATCGGGCCAGCAACTTGAACTTCACCCTTGAGGGAGCCAACGACGCCACCCTGTTGATCATTGGCAGCAATGATCAGCGGTTTTGTGTCCAAGCCGACGCCACCTCAAAGGGCAAAGTCGCCATCCCCGGACGTTGGAGCACCGGCAACTACGAGATCTTCGTCGGCAGCCGCAGTGGCACCAAAGCCAACTACAAACTGACGATCGGGCCTCTAGAGCTGTAAAGGAAATTAGGTCAGGACGATCGCGCGATCGCCCTGACCCCAACCATCAATCCGAGTGGCTGAGCGACAGCCGAAGCCACGGCCCGGCCCCAACCCAGATCCCCAAGGTAGTTGAGCCTGTCGAAACTAAAACACTGGATACTCCACCAACGGCAGACCCAACTGCCGCACCTTCGCAATCAAATCCGCCGTCGGCGTATCCTTGCGACAAAGCTCTGTAATCGTCGCTTCCCGCAACAACGGCTCCACCTTCGGATCCTCTAAGGAAGAATAGGCCAGGATCTGGACATGGGGCACTTGGCGCTTGATTTCACTCGCGGCGCTCATTCCATCCATCACCGGCATCTGCAAATCCAAAATCACCACGTCGGGACGATGCCGCTGCACCATCTCCACCGCCTCATATCCGTTCACAGCCAAACCGACCAACTCGATACCCGGTTGGTTGCGCAGGGCCGCTTTCAGCGAAAAGCGGGTCAATTCATGATCATCGGCGACTAATACACGTAACACAGAACACTCTAAAGAAATCATTGCAGTGGCAGGAGGGCGGCTGGACGATGACACCCAGTGTACTCAATCCGTATTTTGACTGTCTTCTACCGTAGGGACTAACTCTGGTTCGCACTAGGGCAGAAATACGTAAATCCCAATTTTCTGACAGACGTTGCACCCGACGGATCACACGGATATCCGCTGCCCAATAAAATTTTGCCTAAGAAATATATTTAGCACTGACCCCGATCGGCCTTCGGGTAACGGGGCTGCAAGCAAATGGTTTCTTTCTGGGCGGATTGCAATGACGGCAGATGACTGGCGCGATCGCCCGGCTGTGCCAATTTTCACAAACATGTGGACTGATCAATCGTCCCAGAAAACAAACTATTTACCAACTCACGGCGATCGACGGCGACGCCTCAAACCCTAGACCCAATCCTTCAGCAAAGCCTGACGACGGGGGTGACGCAGCTTGCGCATCGCCTTGGCCTGAATCTGCCGCACCCGCTCACGCGAGAGGTCATAGATTTTGCCAATTTCAGTCAAGGTGTAATGCTGACCATCGGTTAAGCCATAGCGCAGGCGAATGATTTCCCGCTCCCGATCGCTCAGGTGATCGAGCACCGAATTCAACCGATCGATCAACAAGCGGCGATCGAGGCTATCCGTCGGCCCAATGTGATCGGCATCTTCGATCAACTGCATCAGTTCCGTATCTTCGTCCTTACCGACCCAAGCATGGAGCGACAGCGTCCGCTGACTCACATCCAACACCTGATCCAGCTTGTCCTCATCCATATCGAGGGCGGAAGCCAGTTCAGTTTTGGTGGGTTTGCGACCGAGTTCTTGGGAGAGCGCCTGACGCACCTTCCGCACTTGGTTCAGCTTTTCCACCATGTGGACGGGCAACCGCACGGTGCGCGACTGCGAGGCGATCGCGCGGGTAATCCCCTGACGAATCCACCAATAGGCATAGGTCGAGAATTTGTAGCCGCGTTCGTAGTCAAACTTCTCCGCCGCCCGCATCAAGCCCATCGACCCTTCTTGGATCAAATCCAGGAACGGCACGCCCCGGTTCAGGTACTTCTTGGCGATCGACACCACCAATCGGAGATTCGCCCGCACCAGCTTACGCTTCGCCCGTTCGCCGTCCGTACCGCCCTTGGCGATTTCGCGGGCCAACTCGATTTCTTCGGCCTGGGTCAGCAACGGATACCGCGCCATTTCCCGCAGGAACATCCCCACCGAGTCGTCGGACAGACCGAGGTAGTCACTCGATCCCTTGGGAATGACTTTAGCCAGGGCTTCCGGCGTCAAATCTTCATCGTTCAAAGGCTCAACGTCGTCGGCCACCGCCGTACCGACATCAAACTCTTCCTCTAATTCCACCGGTTTTGCTTTAGCCACCTTGTCTACCTTGGGGGTTTTGGTTTTCATTGGTAAATTGACACCACGATTTTCAGTACTTACGGCAAATTTTGTTTCCAAATCTAACGCACCCGTGCAACAAATTACACATTGCATACGGAAAGATCAATCACATTACTGAGGTAATTTTGGTCGATCGATGATTTTTTCTTTACTAAGGCTGGTTTTAGACAGTTTTCACATCAAATTCAGTGTTTGTCCCGAAGCGAACAAACCCGCAAAGGATGCTATCTTGTCCAACCGCGTTCAAAGGTAGATGTTTTTAGTGTCAGATGCCATAATGATGATTGGCAAAGGGACTCGAATTAGCCGAAACAACAAGTAGGACTACACGAACAACCAACACAAATAAGTAGATTGCCCATCAGATAAACCTGAACTGTTAAACACGCCACATATAGCGTATCTACTTATTCATTGACACTATACTTACCATGTTTCCGGACAAAGTCAAGTAATTCGTCAAAATTTTCATCATGAATTCGAACGACTTCAAACAACTCAACCTTTCTGGTGGCGTCCGGCAGGTGCTGTGGCTGCTGCTGATCGTCTGGCTGCTCAGTGTGGGCGGTGGCTTCTTGGTGCGCAGCTTCGTGTTTATTCTGGGCTTGATGATCGTGACGCCCGTGGTCGGCTACTTTGGGCTGAAATGGTGGCTCAAGGTGAATCTCATTCCCGGCACCTGCCCGGTTTGCCAGCATGAGTTTACGGCGTTGAATAATCAAGCCATCGCCTGTCCGAATTGCGACGCACCCCTCCAAATTGTCCAGAAGCAGTTCCAACGCGTGGCCCAGGATGGGGTAATCGATATTGCGGCGGTGGAGGTGGTCAGTACCACCGTGATTGAAGAGTCCGAGCTATCCTAGAGACAGCAGCCTGAATAATTTCGGAGTAATTGCGGCAATGATACGGAAGCAGCCAGGTAATTTGCGGCTTGAACGGTTGACCGTCGGCTTGTTGACGATCGGGGCAATCCTCGCCACCACCCAAGTCGCGATCGCCCGCAGTAGTGGCGGACGCAGTAGTGGCGGCTCATTCTCTTCCCCATCGCGATCGTCCAGTTCGCCTTCCCGATCGTCTTCCTCACCTTCGCGTTCTTCCAGTTCACCCTCACGATCGTCACCCTCCCAATCCCGCCCCCCCAGCTACAGCGAACCCAACCGATCGGGCAATTGGGATCGACCCTATGCCGTCCCTGTTCCAGTCCCCCAGTATCCCAGCGGCGGCGGCTATTATCCCAACAGTGGTGGCGGCTACTATCCCAACAGCGGCAGCACCGACTTTAACCGCAACAACAACCGCGATCAAATGCCCGTACTGTCGAATACCGACAGTGTGGGTGGCGCGATCTTAGATGATGCCGTGATCGATCAAGTGCCGCCCACATCGGCAGAAGACTTTACCAAAAAGGCGATGACACCCGCCGTATTGCCCAGTGCTGCGCCCACCCTCAGTGCCCCCGCCGCCATCAATGATAATCGCTCCAGCGGCCCCCCCGCTTGGTTGTTGCTGCCGGTGGGCGGCGCGATCGTGGGTGGCGCGGCCTTGATCCTAACCAACCAGAAAAAAGCCAAAATCGCCGCTGCTGTACCCGGGAGCAGCAGTGAAATCCATAATGACATTCTCACCATCAGCACTGTCCAAGTCGCGCTCCTCGCCAACAGTCCAATCCAGCAGCAGCTTTCGGAAATCGTCGAGACGATGGAAATCGAGACACCAGCGCAACTAAAAGAGCAACTGCAAGCGGTAGTGATTGCCTTATTACGGCTGACGGAGTATTGGAGTCATGCCAAGGTGGCGTCACAGACCTTCCCCGATCGCACCCAAGCCGAGAGCTTCTTCTCCCAGGGTTCGATGCAGGAGCGGGCGAAGTTGAGCGAAGAGACCCTGACGCGGGATAGCTTTGGTCTGCGGGAAAAAGCGATCATCCTCCCGGAAGGCGAAGACCCCGCCGCCTACGTGGTGGTGACGCTGCGATTGGGGACGACCCACGATCGGCCATTATTTGAGACGGTGCATACGGCAGAGGAGTTGAAGCTGATTTTCGATCGGCTGGCGGGGATGACGACCCCGGAGTTGCTGACGTTTGAATTGATTTGGTCACCGCAAGAATCGTCGGATAGTCTGAGTCGCGATGAATTGTTGACGGAATATAGCGATTTGGTCATGGTGTAGTGATGCCTACGGGAAGCTAGCCTGTTGCCCCTGGCAACAGGTATCCGGACGATTTTGAAAAATTATTGAAAATTCGCCTGATTATCGCGATTTATTAAAGTTACTGTCAAATTCGCTACATAGAGAATCGCCGATCGGGAATGTCATCTAATATTTTATGACTGATAAATATATTGTCCGATCGGGCGCACGCTACCACCAACACATTACTCAAGGGACAGTTACGCAAATGAAAGTCAATTTTTCTTTAGTTCTTCTGGGTGCCGTCGCCGCTTCCGCGATCGCGCTTCCGGCTCAAGCGGCGACAGTTTTTGGTACGACCAAGAAAAACGTGGACAACGTTAGCACAGTTCTCCCTGCCGCCGCCTATCGCATTGAAGGGGTGGCGTACAACGGAGTGACTTACTAACGTCGATTTCGATCATGGATCATTTAATACGGTTTATGGTGCCGGAGCTTCGCGCTTTGACCCAACATTTGCCAACGGCATCGGCAACGAGATTCTCAAGGCACTCGCTACTCCCACCGCACTCTTTGTTGACAATGTTTCACAGGCTCCAACCCAAATTACCAGACTCATTGATGGATTGAACAACACTCCAGCGGGTTTTGGGTCAGATATTAAGACCCAGTTTTACATCCCAATCGTACCGATCACAGGCAGTGTCGATAACACGGCATTTTGTGCGTTATCCAATCCAGTATCACCCAGCAACTGTGGTACAACCCCCCAGGATGCGAACGGAGCCGTGATGTACGCAAAATGGACACCCTCCACTGGCAACAATCCCCCCGGTGTCCCCACGCCTGCCCTCATCCCCGGCCTCCTCGGCATGGGTCTCGCCGCCATGCGGAAGAAACAGCAAGCGGCGATCGTCGCGCAAGAAGCGTAGAACGTACATCGTCGGTGAGTTGCGGGGTTGGTGATCCCCCCTAGCCCCCCTTCAAAAGGGGGGAACCGGATTGAGCCAATTGTGAAATCCAACCCAAATCCAAAAGTCCCCCTTTTGAAGGGGGATTTAGGGGGATCATCAGCCCCGCGATCGACCCACAACCCCCACCAAATCCCAAAAAAATACACCATTTCGGATCCCACACGGTATCTTAGAAGCACGTGCGGTTCTAAGTAAATCCGGAGAGGCATCATGACTGGTAAGCAACGATCGACATTTCAAGCCCTGAGCGTCGCCACCATCAGCCTCGGCACGATCGTTCTATTGGGTGGCTGCCGCACCTCCCAGACCAAACAAGTCGCCGACGCCACCGCCTCACCTAGCGCCCCCGGCACGATCGCCCTAACGCCGCCCAATCCCAACACCCTCCCCGTCCCCGGCACCCCCATCCTCCAAAACTCCCAACTTCCCACCATTCCAATTCGCGGCCTCACCCCCGCCACCGAACCGAGCAACCTCGCCGCCAAGGCCCAACAACGCCCCAGCCAAGTCGATCCCTTCGCCAACAGTGGCCCAACTTTTTACGCCATTCCCTTCACCAAAACCGCCCCAAAACCAGCCGCCGCCAAAGCCGTGAAAGCTACCGCCGCGCCGCCCCAGAACCGCCGCGCCGCCATCAATCCAGCGAACCGCGCCGTCAACGCCCCCACCCGATCGTTCGGCCCAGCGCCCAACCTGAGTCGCCGCACCGCCGCCCTCCCCAGCTTCCCCCAACGGCGATCGCCCCAGCCCATGCGCCCGATGGTCTCTGACCGACGGTCGGTCATCGCCGTACCCCAACTGCCCGCCACCCGCGTCGCCGCCTTGCCCGCCAACAGCTTGCCCCAAACAATCGCGCCTGTCCGCCCCAGCCTGGCCGAGGGCATTGCCATCACGGGCGTCCTTCAAACCAACGGCAACACTGTGGTCATCGCCAAATCCCCCAACGAACAATCCGCCCGCTACGTCAAAGCGGGTGACTCGATCGGCTCCGTCCGGGTCAAATCGATCCAAGTTTCCCGCAGCGGTGAACCGACCGTCATTTTGGAGCAGAATGGAGTGGAAGTCACAAAATCGATCGGCCCTGGTCGTTAGTATTTTGCCCCAAGCTCCACGATCACTCACCTACAACGACAGCTACGCCTGCCCCATCTGCGGCCAAGGCA
The DNA here is from genome assembly GCA_031415035.1 of Cyanobacteria bacterium VAR_4_metabat_243. GTDB lineage: Bacteria > Cyanobacteriota > Cyanobacteriia > Leptolyngbyales > Leptolyngbyaceae > Romeriopsis. Next base: position 4,711 of record JANOQX010000088.1, on the reverse strand, counting down.
CCCTGTTTGGCATGACGCTGATGGACGCCTATGCCTGTAACGCCTGCCACCACCTATTCACCGCCAACCTCACCGAACAAATCCTCCGGGTGGAAGACAATGCCACCCCGATGGCTTGGCGCTGGAGCGGCACCCGCTGGCGATCGGTGCAAGCCGCAAATCAGGATTTGACGTTGCTGGTGTGGATTTGCTGCATTGCGATCATGTTCGTGCCGCCCGCGATCGTCTGGGTGCCCGCCCAGATCTTCCCACCGCTCAAAGGTAGTCAAGCCGCTTGGTTTCCTGACGTGTGGTTGGTCGCGATCGTCGTAGGCCACGTCTCGATCGGCACCTGGCTCCTCGCCGAGCATTATCAATGGCAACCCTACATCGCCAATCGGGAACGCCTCAGCCGATTGTTTGCGCGCAATTGAGTTTTGAGCGTTGGTCGTTAATTGCGACGATCGCCCGCGACTGAAAGTCGGGGCTAACAGCGTAAGTGCATTGAAATGCACTAAAAACATCGTAATTTTCGGTAATCCCGCATCGGCCATTCCACTTCCAGTGGAATTTCGCTCTCAGCCCCGACCTACAGTCGCGGGGCTGCCCGGAATCATGCCACAAGCAGTGTGCGATCGCGCCGCTGTCCCAGTCCTCCCCAAATTCGCCCCAATTCATTCATAGAATTAATCTAGTCCGTCCATCCCAGACCACTAGAATTTCCCTGCATGAATACGCGACCACCCAATCCGATCGTCCTGGCCCATGGCATGTGGGACACCGAAGCCATTTTTGAAAAGCTGAAGCCGTTTCTGGAATCTCAGGGCCGCGAGGTTTATAGCTTCAATATGGTGCCATCGAATGGTGAAGCGCCACTCGAAGTCCTGGCTGAACAACTGGCCAATTTCGTCGATCGTACCCTTGAACCGACTCAGCGCCTCGATCTCTTCGGCTTCAGCATGGGCGGCATCGTCAGCCGCTACTATCTCCAACGCCTCGGCGGACTCGATCGTACCGATCGGTTCGTCACCGTCTCCTCGCCCCACAATGGCACCACCGTCGCCGAACTCGGCTTCCTGCCTGGAGCCAAGCAAATGCGCGTCGGTAGTCCATTTCTCCAAGACTTGAACCGCGACGTCGATCGACTGGCCGCGATCCAATTCACCTCGATTTGGACACCCTTTGACGCGATCATCGTTCCCGCCGCTAGTTCCCGCGTCACCGTCGCCCACAACCAAACCGTCCTCGTCCCCTGGCACAAACTCATGGTCTACGATCGTCGTAGTCTCAGCGCGATCGCCCAAGCCTTTGAGTCACCCGCGAACACAATCGATTTCCCGATCGCCGCCTAGCCAATAAAAAACCTGGATGGTGCAATGTGCGCCATCCAGGTTTCAGAATTATTTTGTGAGCTGCGACAGTAGCGATTCCCCTAGCCCCCTTCAAAAGGGGGAACAAGAGGAAATTCAAAGTCCCCCTTTTGTTGGCAGAGCCTCTCCGAAGAAGTTAGGGGGATTTAGGGGGATCGTGATATTGTCCGCCGCCGAGGTTTATTGCTTCGCCGCACTTGCAGGCTGATAATACACCTTGTCGCCATCATCACTAATGAAGTGACAAGCCTTCGAAGACTTGATAAACGACTTCCAAATCGGCTCCGAGGACTTGCGATAATGCTCGCCCAACAAGGGTTTGATCCCCTCGGTGGCATCCTGCAAGTAGTAATGCGGCATCGTCGAAAATACATGGTGCGCCACGTGGGTACCAATGTCGTGGTGAATCCAGTTGATCAATCCATAGTCCCGATCGATGGTCGAAAGCGCGCCCTTGAGGAAGTACCAGTTCTCACCCCGGTACCAAGGAATATCGTCCTCGGAATGGTGCAAGAACGTCACCAGATCCAACCACACCACAAAGCCCAAGTAAGGCACGACGTAGAGTTTGAACACCCACAGCGGGCCAAACTGAATCGCCGCTAAGACCAACAACGTCACCATAATGCTCCAGCAAATCGTGCTGGTGGTGATGTCATTGCGCTCCGAAGGCTTGAATAGCGGACTCTTCGGATTGAAGTGTGAACCTTGCTTACCAGGCGATCGGCGGAACAAGTAAACGGGATAGGCGAGCAAGTGAACGTAGAACCGTCCGCCTTTCTCCATTTTGCCCATTTGGCTGTAGTAGCTTTCGCTCACGGGATACCAGCTTTCGTCGGTTTCGACATTCCCGGTATTCGCATGGTGCGTCCGGTGACTAATCCGCCAACCATGGAACGGCACGAGGATAAAACTGTGGGTAATGTGGCCCACCAAGTTATTCAGCCACTTATGCTTCGAGAACGAACCATGCCCACAATCATGCCCAATCACAAACAATGCCCAGAACATCGTGCTCTGAGCAAACCAGTAAAGGGGATAAGCCAACCAACTATCGATCGATGCCGCGAGGAAAAACAACCCCGTCACGACCCCAATATCCCAGAAGGCATAGGCCAACGATCGAGCCGTATCGGGCTTGAAACAATGTTCGGGAATCGCCGCTCGCACGTCCGCGAGATTAAAGGGCAGATCCTGACGCGAACGTACCGACGAACCAGCATTTTGCCGATCGTCTGATGAGACAACGGATTGGGTTTGCACGTTAGATTTCTTTACAATCGGACAACATCGCTTATTCTACCCTGCCGGGGCAAAGGTTGGGAGCGGACTTATGCGGAGAATCGGTAAAATGAGAAAGCGATTTCTGGATTATCCGGTGCCCCCATGTTCCAAGTCCGCGCCAAAGGCTTTCAGCAAACCTACGATCGGTGGATTGATGCCCTCGACGCCGCCAAACCGCTCCAAGCCAAATGTGGTTGGTTTGACGAAGTGCAGATTTTGGAAAAGTCCGAGCTGGTTTGGGTCTACGGTAAAGGTTACAAATATCCCCGTTTCATTGGGCCAGGGGTCTACGATCGATTGGCCAAGCGGTTTGTGCTGGAGAGTACGGAAGGGGTGCCGGATGAGGTTGAGGTGGTCGATCGAGAGGCCGAGTTGGATGCGCGGGAGGCGGAATTGAATGCACGGGAGGCGGCTTTGAATCAACGAGAAACACCATCCGAGGATTCAACACCGTAGGTTGGGTAGAACGAAGTGGAACCCAACGCAACCACCCCAACGCCCTGGATTTGTTGGGTTTCGCGTTGCTGCACCCAACCTACGCTCGATCGCCGGGTGGGAGTGAAACGCAGTCAATCAATTCGCGCCAATCATAAAACCTCATACAATAGACCCAGGAAGCACGATCGCCCTATAGGAATAGTCTGTGACATCATCTTTGGTTTTGACTCGGAATCGGCAAGTGCATCGGACGCAACTGGCCAATGGCATTGTCCTACTCGTCACCGAGAATCCCGCCGCTGACATCGTTTCGGCCCGGATGTTTCTGCGGGCGGGCAGCCGCTGGGATGCACCCCACCAAGCCGGACTCTCCAACCTCGTCGCCTCGGTGCTGACCAAAGGTTCGGCCCAATATTCCTCCCTCGAAATCGCGGAGCAAGTGGAATCGATCGGGGCCAGTCTCGGCACGGATGCCGCCGCCGACTATTTCCTCGTCAGCCTCAAAACCGTCTCCCAAGATTTCGCCGATATGCTGAAACTGGCGGGCGAAGTGATGCGCCATCCCAGCTTCCCCGCAACGGAAATCGAACTAGAGAAAAAACTCACCCTGCAATCCATCCGATCGCGCCGCGAACAACCCTTCAACGTGGCGATGGAACACCTGCGCCAAATCATGTACGGCAGTCATCCCTACGCCCTCTCCACCCTCGGCTCCGAAGCCACAGTGGAACCGCTCACCCGCGCCGATTTGGTCGAATATCACCGCAACTTCTTCCGGCCCGATCAGTTGACCATCAGCATTGCGGGGCGAATTGATGCGGCGGCGGCAGCGCAATTGGTCGAACAGGTATTGGGGGATTGGGCCGTCGATCCGGCGGCAGTGATCGCCGTCGATCCGGCTCCCGTCCACACCCAGCCCGATCGGAAAATCGTCGCGCAGGAAACCCAGCAATCGATCGTCATGCTCGGTTATTTGGCCCCGCCCGTGCCGAGTCTCGATTCCAGCACCGAATTGACCCAGGACTATGCGGCGTTGAAATTGATTAGTACCTATTTGGGCAGTGGGCTTTCCAGTCGGTTGTTTGTCGAATTGCGGGAGAAGCGGGGATTGGCCTACGAGGTTTCGGCCTTTTATCCGACCCATTTGGATGCGGCGCAATTTGTCGCCTACATGGGCACCGCACCGGAGAATACCCAAACCGCATTGGATGGCTTGAAAGCGGAAGTCGATCGCTTAGTCAACCAGCCCCTCAGCGCCGAAGAACTGCAAAACGTCAAAAATAAATTCCTCGGTCAATACGCCCTCGGCAAACAAACCAACGCCCAGATCGCCCAGGCATTCGGCTGGTATGAATCCGTAGGATTGGGATTGGGATTTGACGAGAATTTCCCCGAACAGATTGCCGCATTGACCGCCGCGCAATTGCAAGGAGCCGCGCAACGGCATTTGAGTCAGCCATACATTGCGATTTTAGGTCCCGCCGCGATCGTTGAGAATTTGACGTTTTAAACTCCCGACGGGGGATTAGTTGATTTTGTAGACCATTTGTGGCAGCAATCGCCATCCGGTTTCGATCGGCTCTACTTTCGTAATCCCTAAAAAATCCCCCGCCGGATTATGGACTCGATAACCCACATCA
>JANOQX010000087.1:0-5370 GCA_031415035.1 Cyanobacteria bacterium VAR_4_metabat_243 | reverse complement strand
ACTCAACGATGAATACAATCGTTGCATTTGGGCCTCAATGGCGGATGGATATGGATTCATCGGATTGCCGCAGTTGATCAGCAATTCCAGTCTACTATGCTACGACCGATTTACGGACTTTATTTAATCCTCATTCCTTAGTTTGGTTTGAATGGCCTCAAGATGCCCCTTGGGCGATCGGCACGTTGGTTGGGATTAGTGTCCTTTCTACAGGCGTATCGCGTGTGATGCTATCCCTCAATCAGAATCCCACGATCGATTCCCCCCTGCCCAATCCTCCCAGCCCTGACAGCACGGTCTAGGCTTAAAATCTGTGCCCAAATCTACGTTCAAAGCAACATTGCGTCGAGCCAGTTAAAACAGCAATTCAATGCGCCTCGCAACCCCCAGCAATCTACGCCTACCCAATTAAACCATCATAAAAACACTTTCATACGCCGCCCAAAGTGCCACAACACCTCTCGCCCTTTTTAATTTTGAACGTCGCGATGTGGGCAAACACGATGTCCAGATCGCGATTTTATATTGTGGTATGTGTCATTCCGACTCGCATACTGTCCGCAGCGAATGCTAAAATCTTCCTCAGAGGCACCTATTTGGCTAATAATTTTGCGGGGGATTTCCGTTACCTGCGGGTTTGGGAGCACGGTGAACATGGCTGGCAAATCGTGGGGGGGTAGCGTTAGCCCGATCGGATGAATCATCAAGTTCAGGAAAATTATGATTAAAGCGCTGATCTTTGATTTCGATGGTTTAATTCTGGATACCGAGGTGCCCGAATACCAATCTTGGGCCGAACTGTATCAGGCTTACGGCGGTGCGCTCCCAGTCGAGAAATGGGCGGAATGCATTGGGTCAGCCGATGGGTTCAGTCCCTATGAGTATTTGGAGGAGCAATTGGGTCGATCTGTTGATCGTGACGCTGTCCGAACGCAGCGCCGTGCCCGCTTTGCTGAATTGATGGCTGACCAAACTATTCTGCCTGGGGTGCAAGACTACATCACCACGGCTAAACAGCTAGGACTAAAACTGGGTGTGGCTTCTAGTTCCCCACGAGAATGGGTGGTCGGGCATCTGTCCAACTTCGGATTGGTGAACCATTTCGATGCGATCGGCTGTGGCGACGAGGTGCAGGCCACCAAGCCTGATCCGGCACTTTACTTGGCGGTTTTGCAAGCCCTGGAAGTTCAAGCCCATGAGGCGATCGCGCTGGAGGATTCGCCGAATGGGATTCTGGCAGCGAAGCGGGCGGGTATTCTTTGTGTGGCGATTCCGAATGCTTTGACGCGGCAGTTGTCGTTGGGTCGGGCGGATTTGCAGATGCATTCCTTGGTCGATTTGCCCTTGGCGCAGTTGCTTCAACACGCTGGTCAGGCCCATGGGTAATGCCCAATGCTAATGTTCATTGGGCATTATACGATGAAGATCGTACTAGTTTACAATATTTCACGAAGGGACGATTGCCCATGCCATCTCAACAATCTAATCCCGAACTGACGAAGTTAGTCAATGGCAATACGGCATTTGCGATCGATCTCTACCATGCGATCGCAAAACCGGGCGAAAGTGTCTTCTTCTCCCCCTACAGTATTTCGATCGCGCTAGCTATGACATTTGTTGGAGCGCAGGGTGAAACAGCAAGGCAAATGGCAGAAGTGATGCACTTTTCAGTCGATCCAATGAAGTTACCTCAGAAGTTTTCTAAATTAGAGGCCGTGTTGAAAACCGCGCAGTATGGGAGAGGATCGGGTGTAGTGTTGCGATCGGCGAACTCTCTCTATCCACAGGAGTCTTTCCCCATTCTTCCCTCATTTTTGCAGACGGTGAAGAAGCATTATGGGGTCACCATCGAGGCAATGGACTACAAAAACAATGCCGAAGCGGCCCGCGAGAAAATTAATGCCTGGGTGGAAAGCGAAACAAACAATAAGATCAGCGGTTTGATCGCATCGGGAGTCCTCACACCACTGACACGTCTTGTATTAGTGAATGCCATTTACTTCAAGGGCGATTGGGCCAATCCATTTGATAAGGCTGATACTCAGAAGGCTAATTTTTGGGTCACACCCAATCGATCGGTCAACGTTGAGATGATGAATCAGACGAAGCGGTTTGAGTATGGTGAGACGGAACAGATGCAACTCTTGCGGTTGCCTTATGTGAGCGATCGGTTCTCAATGCTGTTGCTGTTGCCCAAGCCAGAGACGGCGATCGCAATCATTGAATCGATGCTGAGTGTTGAACAATTGCAAACGTGGTGCAACTGCCTGAGATATGAAAAAGTTGATGTGAGTTTGCCACGATTTAAATTGGATGTGATCTGTCTTCTCAAGGAGGTGCTTCAGAAACTGGGAATGCCAGATGCCTTTGATGACTCGATCGCGGACTTTTCAGGAATGGGGGATGATCTGTCAATTGCCAGTGTTATACACAAGGCGTTTGTGGCAGTGAATGAGGAAGGGACTGAGGCGGCGGCAGCTACCGCTGTTATGATGGTAGAGCGAGGCATATCATATCCAAAAATATTCAGAGCCGATCGCCCGTTCTTCTTTGTGATTCAAGAGAATTCAACGGGCAGCGTTTTATTCATGGGGAAACTGGCGAGTCCGATCGAGGGATGACATTTCAAGCGATAGTCCAGTGCAATAATCGACGGTGTCGATCGCAATAGTGGAGGCGACAGACTGCGGGTGACTCGTGTGACCTGAGATTGGCCTCTGTCAAGTCATACTGCCCTTGTTCTGGGGATTTAGCTGAGGACAGATGAGGCTGTGGAAAATTAGTTCGGAAAATATCAATCCGATCGGCGTCTCGGTTCGCATACTGATCAAGCGCCAAGTCGAGGCTTGGTGCTACCTACTCTCACCTCACTTACCCTTTTGGAGATTTCTACTGCCATGAAACGCACTTCTTTGTCTAAATCAGTCCGCACGATCGGCCTGATGGCCGCTGTACTTTCTGTTCTGGTCGGTACAGCCATCCAGCAGACTGTTCAAGCTCAAAATAAAGCGCCCACGGACTCGGAGACATCGTGCATCGGCGGAAATGGCTATCCTCCTCCCAATGACCTTGAAGGCATCACGTTCACCCCAGAGCAAGACGCCGCATATCAAAAGTTTCGTGAGGCAGTCGATGCCAAGAATGGCGCAATATACAAGAATGCGCCGCTTGGCCCTGAACCACTAACTGGCCTCTCCTTTGGCGATGAGAAGGCACCAGTATCGCCAGAAATGCAGGCAGAAATCATCGCCGCGTTCGATGTGATTACACTCGATGAAATTCCCGATCGTGACCAGGCCAAGGCATTCAATGAAGCCCATGGTAAATATGCAGAGCTTGAGATCGGCGAGCGAAGTAGTGAGCCGACTCCCGAACAGGATGCAGAAATGAACAACAACATCCGCAATCTTGAGCCTCAAACGCTATCCATTCTCACGCCTGAGCAGCAAAAAGTGTTTCAAGCAAATCTGGTAATGAAACGTGCCTACGAAGCCTGTAACCCAATCAGAAGATCGGCCTAAACCACAAATTTCTGTTGGCGGATCAAGATTGATCCAATCGCCATCTCACTTCGTAGACTAATCAAGCACCAAACTCCTTCTGCAAACTCCTACTACCATGAAACCAACTCTTTTCTCTAAATCAATTCGCACGATCTGCCTCATCACCCTCCTTTCCACAATCCAGGGAATGGGTATGCTAAAAACCGCCCAAGCTCAAGCAAATCCAAATGCCGGAGCCGTTTGTACAGCCGCCTATTTCGACGATCCTGGCTACATGTACAATCCTGTGACAAATCAGCAAATCGCGGCGGTCAGTAAATTTGATCGCAACCCAGAGCGCATAAAAAGCAACGAACGCATGATGGCCGAGATTACTACATTTTCTGCGCCACTCGGTTCGCCCATGGGATATGTTATCAACAAAGTGAACGGTAACGAAGTCTCAATCCCGCCCAAAATCAGAAGAGCGATCGAGCAAGGAACTCGTATTTACTCGAAAAACAATCGCCCGCGAGTGGCTGAACTGAATCAAAAATATGGCCAATATGCCACATTTGGCCAGAACATCACTTTAATGCTTTCACCCGAACAACAGCGAGAACGCGTCAAGGAGACCTATGCATCGCTCGCCTACATTAAATCGGTGCTGACACCAGAGCAGCGGCAGGCGCAGCAAGATCAAGTCACAGCCTCAGCCATCGACGGTGGCGGTTGTTCACCAGGTGCGCTTTTTCGACCGGACATGTACCAAAGCCTGACGATCGATATAGGTACGCGACCCGACCTAGACAAACGACTGCGTGAAGACAAAACTGGCGCTACTTTCTTTAAGTAGTGACTGGAACACCCTTCCCACCAAACGATCGAGCCGATTTCAAAAAAGATTCATCCGATCGGCATCTCGCTTCGTAGACTGATCAAGAGCCAAGCACAGGCTTGATTCGACTCACTCTCTCAACTCACTAAACCCTTCTGGAACCGACTATAGCAATCCGATCTGACTTATGAGAATATAGAGGGGTACTTCCAGGCGGTATTTTCATGGCGGACGATCTGACTGAGTTGATTGCATCCAACCCTGACCCACGCGAATTGAAACGCGCGGTGGCGGTACAGATGTATTTATCCGGCTTGAAACATCGGGAAATCCAAGGAATTCTGGCCGTCAGTTCGGGTTTTATCAGCAAATGGACGCAGCAGTATGACTTGGGCGGCGTCGCCAGCCTGAAACTGAACTATCGCGGTTCCGCTGGATATTTGACCCCGGCCCAGCGCACCGAGGTGATTATTTGGATTCAAACCCAAGCATACTGGCACTTACCGGAACTTCAGGCCCATCTTGAAGATGACTATAACGTGGTGTTCAAGTCCAAACAGAGCTACTACGATCTGCTGACTGAGGCGGGTTTGAGTTGGAAGAAGAGTCAGAAACGCAATCCCAAAACCGATCCCGAATTGGTCAAAAAAAAACTGAAGATTTGACCGCATGGCTGGCGGCACGACGGGCCAAGATTGAGTCAGGCCAATTGGTCGTGTTGTTTCAAGATGAATGTCATTTGCTCTGGGGGGATGTCTGTGGCTATGTCTGGGGACCCCGGAATGAACGGGTTGAGGTGCCGATGACCAACGAGCGGGAACGTCAGACTTACTATGGTGCGGTCAACTTGGCAACGGGACAGTGCCTCGTCCAACCCTATGACCGTGGGAACGGTGAGATGACGGTCGAGTATTTGAACTACTTGATCAGCCAGCTACCCGATGTCCAGATTGTGATGATCTGGGATGGTGCCCCCTATCATCGTAGTGGCCTCGTCAAAACCTTTCTGGAGTCGGTCAATCACGGCTTAGGGTCCGAAGATTGGCGCGT
>JANOQX010000086.1:0-29677 GCA_031415035.1 Cyanobacteria bacterium VAR_4_metabat_243 | reverse complement strand
TTCCCGATCGGGAAGCTGGTGAGTGGGTGATCGATTGGGGTCGATGACCGACCGTCGGTCGGAGAGCATCGGGTTTAGCGGAAGCACTGCTGGTTGAGTTCGTTGACCAGTTTGGTGGCTTGCTGGTTGAGACGTTGGCTGGTGGCGCTGTCGCCGCGATTTTGGGCGGTTTCCATGGCGCTGAAGACATTGCTAAAGCGAGATTGGAGGCTACGGAGTGGCGGCTCGCTGAGTCCGAGGACGCGAATGCTGCTGGCTTTGCGACTGTAGAATCCGGTGCCCATGTTTTGGCTATTGACGACGGTGGAGAATAGGCTGCGGCATTGAGCGGATTTGGCTTTGGCGGGGGTCGCCCGACTGCTGATCAAGTAGGGTGCGGCGACGATCGCGCCGGAAGCCAGTGATAGCGAAGCAAGACAAACACCGAGGGAAACTGGAACACACGGAAACTTAAACATGAACCCCTAAATTTTGGATAAGGTCTTCATCAAGATAACTATTCATTACGGAAGTCATCATCGGGATTCCCACCCATCCTGGGTTGCGTGGATTTACTTGAGGAATTGTGTTGTTTTTGTGTGGTGGGGTGGTGAATTTACGCGCACACGTGGGGTGGGCATTGCCCACGATTTCCCACAATTTCCTGCCCACGATTTCCCGGTTTTAATTGACGGCCCTTCAATTGCTTGATTGGTTCATGGGTTGAGAATGTGGGCAATGCCCACCCTACTGCCCCACAACGACGATCGCGGACTTCACGGCCCGCGCACCCGCTTTCCCATCCTCACCCACAGTGCCAATCATCGCTTTCCCGCCATACACCATCGCACTCGAACTCCCCCCATCCAAATTCATCGCACTCTCTGCCCCTAGCGACTTCATCAACGTCGCCAATTCTGCCAACGTCACGCCACTTTTCGGTTGCTGCTGCGCCACCATCACCAACAAAATCCCATTGTCCTTCGTAATCCCGATCGCGCTTCTCGCATTTCCCACCTGACTCCCGATCGCGTCCCGGCCTAACTCTGGATCAGTAAACCCCTCCCGCTGGGCCTGCACATCCGGCAACAACAGCGGCCCACCGCCGATCGCGTCCACCATCTGACAACCTTCAGGTGCGGGCTTCGAATGCGACTGAATCCCATAACTCACCTTGCCGCCGCAGTCGTAACGCTGAAACTCCGATCGGTCAAAAATCTGCCGCAAATATTGCTTCAATTTCGGATTCTCGGTTAATTGCGGATTTTGCTTCGGATCGGCCACCATCTTCTGATTCAGCACCACGTAAGAGGTCGTTTGCTGGTTTTTCGGATCAAAAAATCCACCGTTAATTGCCGCGATCGCGCCGCTGGATTTGGCCAATTGGGCAACGGTTTGCAAATCACTGGCGATCACCGGTTTGACAATGCCCGATCGCACAGTCACAATATGCACCAAACTATTCCCCACGGTTTGGGTCGTATAGTCAACGCTTGCCGCTTTGCCACTGGCAGGAACGGTTAAAGGTTTGACGGCGACGGGACTGGATGCAGGACTGGGCGCAGCGGTCGGCGCAGCGGTTGGCGGTTGGGCACGATCGGCGACGGGCAAGGAATCGCTACAGCCGAGCAGCAGCAAGGGCAGCAAATAGGTCAGGTATTTTCCACGCATAATCATCCCCTAAAAATTATCAAAATCCAATTCCGGCAAATCATCCTCCAAGTTGGGCGGAATCACCGTGCGATCGATCGAGGTTCGGTAGCTTTCCCGTTTAGTGCTGGCTTCGACGGTAATGGCGGCGATCTGAATTTCCAGACTGCCAAAGGGCACGGTGAGCTGGGTCATTGTTTCGAGTTCGTCGCGGCCATTCGGGACGAAGTCTACCATCCAGCGTGGCCCGTCCATCAGTGTGCGTGACTGCCGATCGTTAATCCACAGCTTGACATACAGCTTCGGCAAAATATTCGGCAGCTTCACCCGCACTCGCACCGTCTGCCCCGTCACCAGTTCGCCATCGGCCAAAATCTCGATCGTCGGTTCGGGAATCGCCACATCGGCATCAATCAACAACGGATTGCCCGTATTGTCGGCCTTCTGGGGTGTCGGCAGGGCTTCGGGCAAGTCATCCACCACCACTTCACTGGCGGCGGGGTCGGGATTGCTCATGGGCACGGGCATTTCCGGTTCCGCGATCGGCTCCACCTCGGGTTCAACGATCGCGGCGATTTCGGGTTCGACGATCGGCTCCACCTCGGGTTCACCTGGCGGCTCCGCTGCTGGCCGCTCGTCCCCCGCCAGGTCAAACCAATCGTCCGGCAACGGCTGCCCCGAGGTCGAGGTCAGACCAGGATGTTCCACCACTTCCGGCGACGGTGAGGCCAAGGGATTGGCCAATTCCATGTCATCGATCGAGAAGATCCGGTCATCGACTTCTTCCAGGGGCGCGATCGTCCCAAAGCCACTCATCGAATCGCCTTCAGAAGCCGTCCCCCCCGGCAATTCCACATCCTTCATCGATTCGCGCTTCTTCAGCGGCGCAAGTTCGGCGGCATTTTCCGGCGCATCGCCAATCAAATTAAAGAACGCAAAATCCACGGGCGGCAACGGCGCATCGCCGCCCTGAGTCGCCGGGGGGGCTTTTTCAAATTCCGCCGCCACAATATCCGGATCGATCGTCGCCATCAGATCATCCAGCACCGCCATCGCCGTAAAGCTCTGTTGGGCCAGCTCTTCCACGCCGTCATCCCACAGCGCGACTTCGCCGACGAGGAGCTGGGCATTCAGGCCCATGGGAATGCTTAGGGGCGCGGCGATCGCCAAGGGAAAGGCTTGGTGCTCTAAGGGTTGGCGGTACTCGGCGACTTGGGTAGCGGTTTGCGGATCGGCGAGTTTGACCACGAGTTCGCCCTGGGCGATCGTCCCCGGCATCACATCGGCCAAAACTTGACCATAGATCATCAGGACTTCGCCGCCCCGGAAGTTGTAGAAGCTGGGGTCAAGGGCGATCGTCAGGGCGGCCCGATCCGGGGGATCGATTGGACTTGCCGCGACGCCCATCTGCGCCGTGGCACCCGTGCGGGTGCCCATACCCCAAAGACTCGGAGATGGATTGTTGTCAGGATTTAATTCGATCGGATTTAATTCGATCGGATAGTCGTTCTCCGCCGTGACGGCCAGGGCATCGGCGTCGGTAAAGGTCAGCACATCCTCCCCGTCGGGAGCGCTCACGTCATCGTCACGCAGTTCCGCCGTGAGGGCGCTCAAATCCGCGATCGACGGCACGATCGGCGAGAATAGCTCATCGAACACGCTGAATTCATCATCACTGTCCGGGACCACGGGCGCGATGGTCTTCGACCGACGGTCGGTCATCGGGGCGGCATTGGCGCGCAGTGAACTGGTGGCATCCCAGTCCAGCAGGGTTTCGTCGTTGTCGCTAACGATTTCGAGCTGGGTCACAGCAGCGGTGGAGCCAATATCTTCGATGCGGATGTCTTCCGCGCTGATCGGATCGCGGCCGCCTGACCAGACATCAACCTCCAGATCCACCTCGGTATCCGGGGGCGCGATGGTCGCAAGTTCCTGGGCCAAGTCCGGTTGACTCGGCAGCCCCACCGATCCGGCAGTCGCATCGCCAAACAGGTCTTCCAAACTGATCGCATCGTCCCCCGCCACGATCGGGGCCGGGACGATCGGTTCTGGTGCGGGACTTGGCACAGGCGCGATCGGGGTGAAAATATCTTCCAGCTCCACGGCCAGGGGATCGATCGCGGCAATCGGATGCAGCGCCGCCGGAGCTGCCGGGGTAATCGGTGTCGCGGGGCCAACGGGTGCCCAATCGGGATCCCCGTCGCCCGCACTGGCCTGGGTGTTGGCCTGGGTGTTGGCCTGGGTGTTGGGCAGGGTGTTGGGCAGGACGTTGAGTTTGAGCGCGTGCTGCCAGCTTTCGCCCATCAGCTCACTCATCACATCCCCGGCACAGCGCAGCTCCCATTGACCCGGCGACATCAGGGTAAAGGGCAACACGAGCAAGAAGCCCTTGTCATTGGTTTGGGCGGCGCGTTTTTTGGCGCGGCGTTTGGGTGGCTCGGTGCTAGTGAGCGCCTGACTGGCTGTGTGGGCAATGCTAATTTCCGCCGCTGCATTCCGCCGCCGCGATCGGGCAATAATCCGGTAGCGCCCCTCGACGATCGCCATTTCCGGGGAGTCCAGTGGCAGCCAGCGGCGATCGCCCTCATGTTGTAGTAGAAACGCCCAGTTGTCTTGAGTTGCCATGCCTTATGCCTTCAGTTGCAGTCGCCATTCAGGCTTACAAAAAATATTTGGTCTAAGTCTACCGCACGGTTCTGGATCTGCGAGAGAAATTCAGTCTTTCCGGCGATTTGACCGCCGCCACTCCCCAAAAATCCACAACGCCAAAAAAAAACCGATCGGAGCGGATACCGCCCAGACCGGCCAAGAAAAATAACCAATGGAGTTCGCTCCATGTCAGCCAATTCAACCTTAGTTGAATGCACCTTTCATGATCGAATCCATCACACCGAAGTTGGAGAGCAGGATGTAAGCGAAGAACGCCCCACCCATCGCCCCAATCAAGAATCCAGCCGAGAACTTGCTCCAGCCACCTGCGGTTTGCAGGTCATTGGAATTGGTCCCCGCATTTGCGCCTTGGAACCGCACCAAACCATGGGACGAAAGCCCCACCGTTGCCACGATAATCAACCCGATCGCGCCAATCAAACCACCCAATTCGGGGCTGCCTGAATCACGCAAGGGGCCAAGTAAGGTCCAAGGGCCGACCAAAAAGTAACCATGGGCCATGCCGACTTCCAAGCCACGCAGCAAGGGAGACAGACCGGGCCGATAAGCGGGCAAGTTGCCAATAAACGCCCGGGTAAACCCGGAATCGCTAATCGGCGTCGAGAGATGGCCAACGAAAGGATCGCCGCCATAGGGCTTTACGAGCTGTTCAGACATAATGCTTATAATTCCTAACCGTTCTGAAAAGCGAGAAGAAAAAAATTCGTTCTGCTTATGGCAGAAGTGAATTCGTTCCAATCATAAACGCATGACTGGATTCGATCCCGTCGATCGGCCCCAGGCTTCAGAAAAGTTCATGGGAGGGCGTTAGGAAAGTTTATATCGCGTTATGTTTGGCAACATTTGCCATTGGATCGGAACATCAATCGATGTTGATGCTAGTGGGCCGATCGTTGCCGCCACTGGAAATCGGGGTGGGGTTCAAACTGACTTGGCGGAAATCCGCATATAACTTATCGCGCCACGCCCAGAACGCATCGAATTCAGGACTGTCGGAAACCCCAGGGACGCCTTCGCCTTTGATCGCCGCCGGTAGATTCAAATAACCACCCGTCGGCACTTTCACATACAGGGTCAATCCCGCCACGGCAAAGTCGGCCACGGTCGGTTGATCGCCCATGAGGTAAGGCTGGTCGGCCAAGATCGCACTGAGATAGCGCAAATCTTGCTTCAGGGTTTCACGCACGGTGTCGGCTCCGAGTCCCATGGGAGCACCCAAGTTACCCAACAGGTTCACGGGTAAGCCGTTGAGCAACGATCGGACGGGCGATGGGATGATTTCGGGCAGGAAGGCGTTACGGAAGTTGGGATTCTGGCTGATGGAGGAGATCAGACCTTTGCGGGCGTCCATCCCCAGCACTTCGTCGGCCCATTGTTCCATGATCATGCAAAGGGCTTTGGCCTTGGGTGCGGTGGGGATCACGGGTTTGTCGGGATAGCGCCGATCGAGATACTCCGCGATCGCCGTGGAATCGGCAATGTAGGTGTCGCCATCCTTGAGCACGGGGACTTGACGTTGGCCCGTTTTTTGAAATAGTTCGAGTTGACCGATACCCGGAACCACTTCAACTTTTTTGTAGGCCAGTCCTTTGTAGTCGAGGATGAGGCGCACTTTTTCGGCATAGTGCGAGGCTTCAAATTGATGTAGTTCCAGCATGAAAGGCTCCAATGGGCGTGAGTTCAGGGGATTTGCTTGCCCCGTTCAAATGTAGCGCTAAACCCAGTGATTTTGTGGATCGGATACCCGACACCCACCACCTCAATACCGAATCCGAGGGTCAATATAAGCATTAATCAAATCGATCGCGAGACTGGCGATCGTCACAATCATCGCAAAGAACACCATAATTCCCTGCACCGCCGCATAGTCCCGCTGGGAAATCGCCAAATACAAGCGCTGCGCCAATCCCGGCCAGGAAAATGTGACTTCCGTGAGAATTGCCCCGCCCAACATCGCCGCGATCGTCAAACCCAAAATCGTCACCACCGGAATCAACGTATTGCGAAAGGCGTGGTTCCACAAAATCCGTCGATCGGGAATCCCCCGCGCCCTTGCCGCTTCGACGTAGTCGGTTTGCAACGTCTGCTGCAAATTCACCCGCACAATCCGCTCAAACACGCCACTGATCAAAATCCCCAGGGATAAACAGGGCAATGCCAAATAGTGAAGGCTGGTGGAGAGCTGGCGGAAGTCGCCTTTGAGCAAACTGTCGATCGTGTACAGTCCCGTCGGCCCTTCCGGCGCGATCATCGTCGTCGGAAACCTTGTCCCCAGCGGAAACCAGTTCAGCCCCACCGAGAAAATCAACTGCAAAATCATCCCAAACCAAAACAGCGGGATCGAATAGGTAATAATCCCAAATAACCGCCCACCCAAATCAAACTTCGAATCCTTGCGGGAAGCGCCCAGCGCCCCGATCGTCACGCCCACGACCACCGCCACCCCCATACTAAAAATCGCCAGCTCCACCGTTGCCGGAAAATACTCGCCAATCACCTTGGTCACCGCTTCGCCCTTGCTGGTGTCGCCCAGATTGAACCGCAAAACCTGACCGAGATAGACCAGATATTGCACGATCATCGGTTTGTCGTAGCCCCTCGCGGCGCGCAGTTCGGCCTTCAGTTCGGGGGGGGCTTTGGGGCCGAGTTCGGCATCGATCGGATCCCCTGGCAAGGCCCGCACCAGCAGGAACACCAACGTCACCGCGAACCAAATCATCAACGGGGCCATCATCAGCCGCGTCAGCGTGTAAGACCAGAGAGAACTCGATCGGGAGGCCATAGGAAGTCGGTGTAAACGGGAGCGCAATGCACCCATTCATAATCGCACCTTTAAAGCGAATCACACCTTTAGAGCCGACTGGAAATGCCGATCGGCAGGCGGGGTTGACTCAGTACGGATTCGTATAGCGCTTCGACATGGGTGATGTTGTTGCTCAGGGTGTACCGATCGAGCACACGCTGGCGGGCCTTTTGGCCCAGGATGGCGGTGAATTCCGGCTGATTGCGGAACAGCGGCAGCAGGGTTTGCAGTTGGGTGGAGACGGGTTGGGCCGTGCGCATGATGATGCCTGCACCATCTTCGAGTACTTCGCCATCGGCTCCGGCATCGGTGGCGATGATCGCGAGGCCGCAGGCCATCGCTTCCAGCAGCGACAGGGAGAGACCCTCCACCAAGGACGGCAGGATGAACACATCGGCACTGCGGAGGATTTCGATCCGTTTCGCTTCTTCGGCCACGAAGCCGAGCCATTGCACCCCGAGTTCGGGGCCGTACTGGGATTGGAGGGTGGCCAGGAGTGGGCCACTGCCCATCATCAACAGGCGACAGTCGCGGCCCATGCTGGAGGCTTTCCAGGCTTTGAGCATTTGTTCGACGTTCTTTTCGGGGGCCATGCGGCCCATGTAGACGAACACCCGTTTCGCGACGTGGCGTTGACGCAGTTGTTGGCGCAGTTCGGGGCTGGCGGGGGCATATTTATCGACATCGACGCCGTTGGGAATGACCGCGACTCGTTCGGCGGGGACGCCGAGTTTGACCAGCAGATCCTTCTGGAGGTGGGAGAAGACGATCGTCCGATCGTAGTTGGCCAATGACGGCGCATAGAGCTGATACATCAGGTATTGCGTGCCAGCGGCCCAGTTACGCAGTTGATGGTCGAAGGCGGGATGGAACGTGGCGATCAAGGGCAACCCGACTTCGTCGCAGAGTTCGGGCAGCAGAAAGTCCAGGGTGGAGAGGGTGAGCGAGGCATGAACGACATCGGGCCGATTTTTTGCCAGTGCCCGCATCAGCATTTTGCGCGATCGGAACTTGGGAATCGTGTAGACCTGGGACTTGAAGTAATAGGGAATCGTCACTTCATTGAAGTTGGGCACCACGTCGGGCGCGTTGTCTTCAGGGTCGAAGTGGAAGAAACTCACCTGGTGGTCGCGATCGAGCAGGGCATTTGTGACTTCCCGCCCGTAGGTGACGTTGCCGCAAAAGGGTGATTTTTTACCGAGCCAAGCGATATGCATGGAGGGAAGCTAATCCGCTGATTGGGTTAAAGGGACATCGAGTGCAATATCCCGAGTATGGCGTACTTTGGTGCAGTTGGGGAGTCGTAATCGCCGATCCATGGGCGATCCCCGCGCTGGCACAGTCCCCCGATCGACTGGCCCAAATCCATGCTGCCCCAATTTCAGGTATCGGGATGGCGCGAAATGTAGGCCGTCAACGCCCCGCCCGCCAGCACAAAGCCCGCCAGGATTAAGAACACCACCTTCAGGCCCAACATCGATTCGGCCACGCCCGCCAGCACCAAGGGCAGGGAGAGGGCAATATTCACGGCGTTATTTTGCAGACCGAAGACTTTGCCGCGCATGGCTTCGGGGGTCTCTTGTTGAATCGTGGTTTGCATCGGAATCCCGATCAGCGCGGCGAAGATGCCGATCGTCGTCAGGGCGGCGAGGCTAATCCACAAATGCAGGTGAAAAATCGCCAAAACCGTCAGTCCGGTCGCCATGCCGATCGAGCCGTAGGTGCCGAGCCGCTGGTTCGAGAGCCGTTGACCAAAGGTGCCGAGGGCCGTGGCCCCGATCGCCAGTCCCACGCCACCCGCCGCCAGCAGGAAGCCAAACTGCGACGATCGCAGTTCCGGCATCACCTCGGCCAACCGCACCACCAACACCGACAACGCCGCAAAAATCGAGAACAAAATTACCAGTTGAATCAATGCCGCCCGCACCCGTGCCTGTTCACCCAAGTAGCGAATCCCATCCCGGATATCCGCAAACACATGGGGCTGCTCGGCGGTTTTGTCGATCGGCTTTTCCCCGGTTTTGAGCCGCAACAGGATCAGCCCCGCGATCGCGTAGCCGCCGCCGACCAATACGTCTTTGCCCAAATCGGGGACATGGAATCCGGCGAGCAGGTGATCGGCGATCGCCAGCAGCGGCTCCCCGAGCGCAAAGCCCAGGATCACCGAAATCATCATCGTCGTGGTGTAGAGCGAATTGGCCGGGAGCAAATCCTGCTTCTCCACCACCAGCGGAATCACCGACTGTTCAGCGGGCGCAAAGAACTGCGTCAAGGTGGAAATCAGGAACGTCATCCCCAACATCAGCGCAAAGCCGACAGGCGTATCCCCCCAGGGCTGCCAGTTATGCACCAAACTCAACAGCGGCAACAACGCAAACACCAATACCCCTCGCATCAGGTTCGTCAGCACCAGCACGCCTTTTTTCGACCACCGATCGACGTACACCCCGGCGATCGAGCCAAACAGCATGGCCGGAATCGTGAAGGCCACCATAATCGACGACACCCACCCACTAATTACCTGATTCTCCTGCTGAAACCGCCCATCGATCAGCGCAATCATCATCACCAAATAAATCTTGTCCGCAATCTGCGAAAACACCTGCCCCGCCCACAGCGTCAGAAACTGCCGATTCTTCAGTACGGGCAGGAATCCCTGCTGCGGCTGGATCGTGGCGGCCGCCGCCACCGGCTCGGCGGGGGTGTTCGTGGGGAGATTCATTGGCGCTGCCGATGGAGGAGACGAAGTCGATGGTGGAGTAGGAGGAGTCATTCTAGGACACTGTAGCAGCGGACGAGGGGACAGGATGCGGGGCAAAGGTGCGATCGACGAGCATCGCCGATCGGATCTTGCGACCCAAGTGATACTGCGTGTATTGGCGCAATATACGTTCGATTTGACGCCAAGCGGCCTGGATCGTCTCGATCGCAAATCCCGTATTGTCAGAAACTTGCGGTAATGTCTCCTGTGCTAATTGTTGCATTAAATAAAGCTCAATGGCATCAACCAAGAGCATTGTATGCGGTGCGGATTTCTCGCTATTGCGGTGATATTGCTGCCGCGATAGCTGCTCGATCGTCGTCATCCGATATTCGCCGATCGCTTCGCGCACCAGGGCAAAATCCTCGCCTTCGAGCGTTCCCGCTTGCCAGGCTTGGCGGCTGGTTTCGAGGGTGGCGAGTTGGCGCGACAGGGCGCTCAGGCTGATCACCCCGCCCCCCTCAATACTAAAGCCCACTTGCCAATTCGCATCAAGACTCAGATCGGGTTCTAACACTTCGTTGCTGATGCTGCATTGTTGCACTTGGGGGGCGACACCCGCCAGGGCCAGCAGTTGGTAGATGGCCTGGGCCAAGGCGGGCAGGACGCCATCGGATTCGGCCTCGGCGATCCGGCGCAGATGTTCGGTCAGCAAATAGTAGAGTTCTGGTTGGGGTTGATCCGTGAGGGCTTGGTGCAGGGCAATTTCGGCCAGGTATTGGCCAGCGGTGAGTTTGCCCAGATCGCGCCCGAGGCCGGGATAGGATTCGATCGTCTCGGCTTGGCTAATCCGATCGATCGACTTGCCCTGGGCAATCAGCAGATCGTTCACCACAAATAAGCCGCTCCGCCCCCCGAGTTTGGCGTTGGATTTGCGCGCTCCCGGCGCGCTGACCCGGATCAAGCCCACTTCGGGGCTGAGAATCGTGATCATCCGATCGGCTTCCCCCAGGGGAATGGCTTTGAGATTAATCCCCGTCAAGCGGATCGTTTTGCCCATGGCTAGCTCCCTTGCTTCGACTGGGTCAGCAGACTCAAGCCGTGGGAGGTGCCGATCCGGGTGGCTCCGGCGGCAATCAGTTCATAGGCCTGGGCCGCCGTGCGAATCCCGCCCGAAGCCTTGATACCAACCCGATCGCGGCCAATCTTCTGGAGCAAGCGGACATGCGCCACCGTCGCCCCGCCCTGCCAGCCCGTACTGGTTTTGAGCCAACTGGCCCCCGCATCCATGCTGATTTCGGCGGCGAGGCGGATTTCGTCGTCGGTCAACACGGCGGTTTCGAGGATCGCCTTGACCACCAGGCCCGTAGCTTGGACGATATTGGCAATTTCATCATGGATTGACTCGGTCAGTCCATCCTTCAAAGCGCCCAGATGAATCATCAGATCCAATTCCTGCGCCCCATTCTCCGCCGCTTCCTGGGCTTCGTAGAGTTTGGTGGCACTGGTTTGGGCACCCATAGGAAAGCCGATCACCGTACAGACCAGGGGCGACTTATTGTGCAGATATTTCACCGCCTGACGGACGTAGCAGGGGGCCAGACAAACCGCCGCAAATCCGTGCAAATCCGCGCCTTCACACCATTGATCGACTTGCGACGCGGTGGCCCAGGGGGCAAGTAATGAATGATCAATATATGGAGCGAGATCAAGATCAGTCGTGGATCGAGCCATGGTGCGATAAATTTTTCCAATTGCGAGGCCAACCAAGCTCCAGTATGCGCCTAAAACTGGCAGAAGGGAGCCACAAACCTGCGACTCCCTCCCACCTGATCAATTAGCTTCCGAACAGATACTCAAATTCAATCCAATACAGTCAATCCGACCGATTCAACGCATTGCCCCAATGCCGATCGATTACCGGGTGCCAGAACCTTGGGTAATCACCGGGGGAGCCGTGGGTTCGGGCACAAACTTGGCGACCAAGGTGCTCGATCCGGTGGCCGTCGCCGCCGATCGGGGCGCGATCGACGCTTGATTCACGCCGCCTAAAACAGCGGCAGTGGTCAACGCACAACAAACGATTTTCAGGATGGACATCATAATTCAGTGGCCTAAATGCTTCACTTAACAAACATAGTCAGACGATCAAAATCCACAGGGAAACAGTTTCAACCGATAGTCAGGAACACTTAAGTGAAGAGCAACACGCACGATAGAGCGGCTCCATCCGAAGTAAAAACACACGTAAAACACAGAAGGGAATTGTTGCCGGGTGAGGCAATCCGCAGCGAGCAAATCAAAAGGCGGCGGACCTTACCACAAAACCTTCACGTCCTGCAAAAGTTCGGAAACCTTTCTAGGATGCTTAATTTACGCTTGCGACCCCCGAAAGGTAATCCGGGGAATTATCGAACCGACGCGATAAACAGAACATTGCTTTTGCGTATATACGCTGGACAAGCCGCAACCTCGCCGATCGATTAATACAACCCGTACGGACAAAAACGCGGAAACACCCGTAGAACGGCGTGACCCCGATCACACGACTAGCTGCTGTCTAGTGTCCCGA
Source organism: Cyanobacteria bacterium VAR_4_metabat_243 (assembly GCA_031415035.1). GTDB lineage: Bacteria > Cyanobacteriota > Cyanobacteriia > Leptolyngbyales > Leptolyngbyaceae > Romeriopsis. The sequence goes on along the minus strand of JANOQX010000086.1, from coordinate 17,302 downwards.
ATTTAAAAATACTTTGACCGGATAATATGCCAGTTTCCCATCTGGCACAGGGAACTTATCTCGTTAAACCTGAATCTAACTTGTGGTTCTGCTCGATTTAGTTGGTGACAAAAAGCATTTGCCCCCATTTGTTTGCTTAAAAGCGGCATTTTTCAGGCCAATCGGGTTTGATCGCAAGAAAATCCCCCAACCCTCATTGATTATCTTTGGGTGAATTTTGGCCGGAGCAACGCGGATCCCCGAATACGCGTGACGCTAGATGTGGTTAATTGTCACCATGGCAATTTTTGGGGTGGTTTTGCGGATCCGGCGTGGGTAGGACGGCGGAGGGCGAAAGGTGACCGATCGGGCGCGGAATTATTAAGCCTTGTTGCAGAGTGCTTCAGGCAACCAAAAACCCCGTGATAGGATGCAGAGAATCGCTTTGAAACGTTTGGAGAAAAACCTTTGGCACTACGGGTAGCTGTTGTCGGCGGAGGTCCCGCTGGCGCTTGTGCGGCGGAAGTTCTCGCAAAAGCTGGTATTACGACCTATCTACTTGAGCGCAAGTTAGATAACGTCAAGCCTTGCGGTGGGGCGATTCCCCTCTGTATGGTGCAGGAATTTGATTTGCCGGAGAGCATCATCGATCGCAAAGTGCGGAAGATGAAGATGATCTCGCCGTCGAATGTGGAAGTGGACATCGGTCAAACCTTGAAGCCCGATGAGTACATCGGCATGGTGCGGCGTGAGGTGTTTGACAGCTACCTGCGCGATCGGGCGGTGGAATTGGGTGCGAACCTAATCAACGGCACGATGTACAAGCTGGAGCTGCCCTCGACCCAAGATGGCTCCTACAAATTGCACTACGCCGACCACAGCAACGGCATCCAAGGCGAAGACAAGACCTTGGTGGTGGATCTGGTGATCGGGGCCGATGGGTTTAACTCGCGGGTAGCCAAGGCGATCGATGCGGGTGACTACAACTACGCGATCGCCTTCCAGGAGCGGATTATGATTCCGCCGGATAAGTTGGCTTACTACGAAGAACTGGCGGAAATGTACGTCGGTGATGACGTGTCGCCGGACTTCTACGCTTGGGTCTTCCCGAAATACGACCACGTGGCCGTGGGGACAGGCACGATGAAGCCGAACCAAGCGAATATCAAGACGCTGCAAGCGGGAATTCGTGCCCGTGCGGCATCGAAGATTCGCGGCGGTAAGATCATCCGGGTCGAAGCCCATCCGATTCCGGAGCATCCGCGTCCGCGTCGGGTGGTGGGTCGCGTGGCCCTGGTGGGTGATGCCGCTGGTACCGTGACCAAGTCTTCCGGTGAGGGCATTTACTTCGCGGCCAAGTCGGCGCGGATGTGTGCCGAAGCGATTGTCGAGTTCTCCCAGAATGGTGCTTGTGTGCCGACGGAAGCCGATCTGAAGGTCTACCTGAAGCGCTGGGACAAGAAGTATGGGGCGACCTATGCGGTGCTGGATATCTTGCAGCGCGTGTTCTATCGTTCCGATGCGACCCGTGAGGCGTTTGTGGAGATGTGTTCGGACATCGATGTGCAGAAGCTGACGTTTGACAGCTATCTGTACAAGCGGGTGACGGTGGCGAATCCGTTGACGCAGATGAAGATCACGGCCAAGACGATCGGCAGTTTGATTCGTGGGAGTGCTTTAGCGCCCTAGTTTCCGGTTCAGTTGATTGAAAAGTGGGGTGGGTCAGTGATGGCCTGCCCCATTTTTCAGTCAAAATGCTTGTTGACACGACTATCCTCAAGCCATATATTGGGGACATGCGTAAAGTCCAACTGTCTCAGCATTCCAATCTCCAAGAAGAACTGGGTGAATCTCAGGCTTTTCAATTGCCAGAGCAGGAAGTTTATCTGAACCTTGTGCGGACTCATGCCCTGCTGAGTCATGAGGTTGCCGAACTGTTCAAACAGCATCAGCTCTCACAGCCGCTCTATAACGTACTGAAAGTGGTGGCACGATCGAGCGATGCGGGAATGCCGAGCCAGTCGATTGCGCAATATATGGTGGCCCATGATCCGGACATTACGCGCCTAGTCGATCGCTTACAAACCGATCGGCTCATCGAACGTCAGCGCGACGAAAACGATCGGCGTGTGGTGCTAGTCAAGGTGACTCAATTAGGGCGATCGGTGATTCAAACGCTCGATCCCCTAATCTGGCAGCTCCATCGGCAACAACTGGGACATTTGAGTCAGAAGCAGTTTGAATTGCTTAATCAACTTTTGGTAGAAGCAAGGCTCAAACCGTAGAGTGAGACTGCTTCAATGGATTCACTGTATTGCATCGATTACTTGTTTTAACGATTATCCGCAAAAGAAGGAGTTTTCCAGTGAAACGATTACTACGCCTGTTTTTGGTTCTGTTTGTGGTTGGTGTGGTTGGCCTTGGGCTGATTCAACCCGTTCAGGCGGCACCGAGCGATGTTGATTTGCTGAAGCAGGGTGTTGCGGCTTGGGAAAAGGGCTGGAGTGCCGGGGATAATCGCTTTTCGATGGATCGGGTCGATCGGTTGTATGACCATAGCGATCGGTTTCTCGAATTTGACACGCTTTCTCCGACTGGAACAGTCACGCAGGGCTACCAAGGCTTCAAAGACCGATGGGAACCAATCATGCAAGCATCAACCCACGTGACAACGACTGTCGATGATAATGTCAAAGTCATGACTGACGGCCAAATGGGACTCACAACCTTTACGTTTCGGACGGAGTTCACCGATCGGCAGACCGGCGAAGCATATGCTGAACAGGCTCATGCTTCGATGGTCTGGGAAAAGCAGGAAGGTCGTTGGGTGATTATTCATGAACATGTTTCGAGTCCAGTGCGAATGGGTTAGCGTGCTAGGATCTCTGGCTTGTTTGATTAAACCGCAGTGGGGTGGGTCAGTAGTCATGGCCTGCCCCATTTCGATCAGGCAAGAAGCGTGATGCTAAGATAATTTGATAACCAAAACTGCTAATCTTTGGTACTCGTCATGAATGTTTCACTCACGCCAGAGCTAACCCAATATGTCCAAACCAAAGTGGAAAGTGGTCTCTACCATTCCGCGAGTGAAGTGGTGCGGGAAGGATTGCGACTACTGAAGGAAAAAGAACTGCTTCAGGAGGCGCGTTTGATGACCCTACGACAGGAAATTCAGCAGGGAATTGACCAAGCCGATCAAGGCGAATTCTCGAATCGTTCGATTGTGGATCTAAAGGCGGAAGCCCGTCGCCGTCGCGGGAACTGAGAGGGCGTGATGCTTGTAGTCCGTACCAAACTGGCCGATGAAGATCTGCTCGACATCTGGTTCCATGTCGGCGCTGATGATATGGACGCTGCCGATCGGCTACTTGACCAGATTGATAACCGTTGTGACAGCTTAGGCCAATATCCGCAAAAGGGTGTGCAACGGGATGCCTTGATGCCGGGGATGCGATCGCTGCCGCAAGGGAACTATGTGATTTTTTATCGAGTGCATCGCAACCGCGTCGAAATTCTACGAATCCTGCATGGCTCACGCGATTTTCCCAGCATTTTTTAATCACTAAAGTTGAAATCTAGTGACATGAACACGGAGATTAACAATGACCGCCTTTAGTGCCCCATCGGCCAACCCTGAAGAAACCACCGAACACCTGAATCCGATCGCGGCCCGGATGATGCTCGCAGCTTTTCCCGCCCATATCCGTGAGGCTTTTGAACGACGGGCGATCGAGATTGATTACCCGATCGAAGCGGTTTTGGAAATGGCGATCGCGGGTTTTCTGGATGGTGAGGCCCTCAGTTTCGGGGATTGCAAACCGCGCTACTAGAAGGTTGAGGTCAGTCATGCAGTTTCACATCTTCATTCAAAACCCGGCGGCGAGACGATTTACGGCTTCAGTTGTTGAGATACCCGCCTGCGTGGCTGAGGGCGAGACGAAGGAAGCGGCCCTCGCGAGTCTCCAAGTGGCGTTGGAAGAACAGTTGGCTCAGGGAGAATTTGTGACACTCGATGTCCCATCGGCGACCCGTACCGTAGTCGATTCTGCGGCACATGGATCAAACCGCAAAAAAGGTGATTTCTCGACCTTACCTGGCTATGGCATCTTCAAAGATGATCCGACCTTTGATGACTTTATCGAGCGTATCGTCACCCGCAATCGCAAGGATTTCCAGTAGGTGCCACAGTTCAAGTTTGAAGATTGGGCGGCGTAAAACCGATCGTCCGAGCCGCCGCCGGAACTCAGCCCGCTTCCGTCGCGATCGGCAACGTCACGTGGAACTGACTGCCCTTGCCCTTGCCCTCGGAGGTGGCCCACAACTTGCCGCCCAATCGGCGGATCAACTGACGACAAATCGAGAGGCCCAACCCCGTGCCCCCCACCGATCGCTGCAAAAAGCCCTCTTCTTGATAAAACCGCTCAAAGATCGTTTCCAGTCGGTTGGCTTCGATGCCGCAGCCCGTGTCCGAGATGGTAATCGCGACAAAGCTGCCCTGGGATTTGGGTTGGCGCTTGGCTTTGAGCGTAATCTTCCCGGTCGCGGGCGTAAATTTGCAGGCATTCTCCAATAGTTTCATCAACAGTTGTTGCAACGCATCGCCGTCACAACTGAGAATGATTGGCACTTTGGGCAAATCACAGACGATCGGGGCGATCGCTTGGGTTTTGCGTAAGCCTTGTAAGCTGCTGACAGATAGATCGATCGATTCCGAAAGGTCAATAACCTCCGTCTGCCAACTCATCAAATCCCCTTCCAGCCGCGACAGCAGCAAAAAATCCTGCACCAACTTACGCAATCGCTCCGAATCGCCCAAGGCCGTATCCAACATCACCTGCTGAAATTCCTGGGGCATATCCGGCTCCGCTGCCATGCTTTCGAGACAGACTTGGATCGTGGAGAGCGGCGTCCGCAATTCGTGGCCGACGATCGCGATCAGATTATTCTGCGCTTGCTCGATCGCCGTTAATTGTTGGTTGAGCCGCATGACGTTGACGTAGGCTTCGGCTTGGACGAGCGCCAGTCCGATCGGATCGGCGATCGCTTCAAGGAATACCCGTTCCGCGAGGGACCACAAATAGGGGGCGCTGCGATGCAGCTCCAGCACGGCCAAACCCGTTTCTTGGTAACGAATCGGAATCAAGAGGCAGGCCTGAATTCCCGCTTGTTCCAGAAGCTGCTGAACGTGATTATCCGATTGGATGCCAGAATCTTGGGTGACATCGGCGATCGCCACGGTTTTGCCCTGTTTCAGCAGGCCTTGGAAGGGGGTGCAACTGGCGAGTTGCCAATCCGGGGTGATGCCTTGCAGTTGTTGGGTGAGGGCGGTGGGGTAGGTGAGTAAGGCGGCCGACCCGATCGGATCGGCGATCGCCGAAACCCGATACAGCGCACAGCGACATTGGCTAAATACCCGCCCTACTTCTCGGATTGCCGTAGTCAACACATCTTCCGGCTTCAGCGACTGGCGCACGGCCTGGGTAATTTCGTTGATGAGGCGTTCCTGGCGTTCCTGTTCCACGACCCGGCGATAGGCCTTGACCTGTTTATACTGATTGGCTTGGAGATAGGTGACGAGCCGATCGCTAAACAATTGCACATCAATGTTCGACAGCAGTGACGCGGGATTCAATTCAGCCGAATCAATCTGCAACTGGTAATGCTTCGTCGCCTGGGCGATCGCACTGCCTAAATCGGGACGATAGCGGCGAATTCGCTGCAACATCTGGATCGCGGCTTGGCGACTCACGTGGGGATCAAACGTCCAGAATCCCTTAAATTGCCGCGCCGTATCCAGGGCACTGGTGTCCACCGGGGCAGCATATTCACGACATACTAGGGCCGCACAATAGCGATCGCAGATGATCACCAAATGCCATTCCTGGGCTAGTTCATCCGTCGGATCCAGACCGATCGTTGCGTAGGGTACGGGGGATTGGATAAAGGCGGTTTCGGGGACGGCCAGAACATAGACATGATCCGTCCGATTGGCAATCCGCTGGTAGCGCTGAGTTTCTTGACGGTAGTAGCGTTCCTGCTGAAAATTGGCGATCACTAAGGGCCGATCGTCATGCTCGCCGTCAATCACCAGATCTTCCATCGCGTGGGAAAGTGCGGTCAGGGCTGCTTTGAAATATATTCGGGGCTTGAGGTCAGGCAGCGACTGCATCAAGTCTTCCAACAGGGACGTAGACTGATCCATCACTGGCTCTACTTGACTGAATGAGATGAAGTTAGCGGACGCGCTGTTAGCTCAGTGGATTGCCAGGTGAGACTACTCGCAATCCGGGCTTGGCAGAGGTCAATGCGGGTCAGATCAACCAGACTCAAATCCACATCTTGCAAAATGCTGTCGGCCCAACTGCCATTCGCGACGATCGCGTGATCCAGCTTAACATTAGTCAGATTCGCACCGCGCAGGTTCGCCCCAGTCAGGTTGCTATAACTCAGATCCGCGCCGCTGAGGTTCGCGCCACTGAAGTCAGCATAACTGAGATCGGCTCCAACCAAAATTGCACCACTGAGATCGGCATTCTGAAGATTAGCGAGGCGGAGATCAGCCTGGTGCAGGTTCGCTTGCTCGCAATTGGCCGCACGCAGATTCGCATGGATTAAATGTGCCCGATCGAGCTTGGCCGATGTGAGGGTCGATTCGCTCAGATCAGCGCGCCAGAAAGTGACGCGGGTGAGGGTGGCATGACTCAGATCGGCACCCTGAAGATTCGCTTGGGCGAAATTGGCGCAGTTGAGTCGGGCTTCGGCGAGATTAATACTGGATAGGCAGGCTTCACTCAGATCGATCGAAGCGCAACTGATCTGAGTGAAATCACGAACCCCTGCCTGATACTGCTGCAATAGTTCACTGGCATTCATGGGGATTAAAACGGTGGGATTAAAATTAGCGTTTTAGAAACCGCAGGCTCGAAACGTCGCCATTGATCCACGACCGTCGGTGCTCAATGGCGGTGGCAAGCGTTTGACCAAGCCGGAACTTGACTAACCCAAGAACAAGCTAGCGAAGCTGCGGTGCGTGAAGATTTCGATCAGCAACATGCAGGCGAACCCGATCATCGCGGCGCGGCCATTGACCAATTCAGCATGCTTGGTGAAGCCAGTCTGGGGGGCGTCGGCGTAATACACTTCAGGTTCGATCGCGAAAACGTTGAGTTTGCCTTGTTCGTCCTTAATAGCGCCTGAATACATGGGGAGTCTCCTGAGTGGGTGAAGGTTGCCGTTGCTTTATGTAAACTAATGTAACAGGTATATTGCAAAATGTAAACAACTTTCGAAAAAAAATGAGAGTCGAGACCGATTGTGACGTCCCAACTCCCATTTTTACCTGGCCAATTGCGCTGGCTATGCCGACAGTTCTTGCACCATGCCCGCGACCGCTGGGATTTCAAGGCAGTAGCCCGCGCCGTAGACGGTCTTAATATATTGCGGGTGACGCGGATCGGGTTCGAGCTTGGTGCGCAGGTGACGCACATGCACCCGAATCGTCTCAATGTCATCGTTGGGGTCGTAGCCCCAGACTTCCTTGAGAATTTCGCTGGGCGACACGGTTTGGCCATGGCGCTGCAACAGGCAATGTAACAAATCAAATTCCAGGTGGGTCAGCTTTACCGTCCGGCCAAACCAAATCGCCTCAAACCGCTCCGGCACCAAGGTCAAGGGGCCGTGGTTGAGAATTTCGCTGTGCTTGGCGGCCTGGGGAATCCGATCGGTGCGCCGCAGCAAGGCCCGCACCCGCGCCAGCATTTCCTCGACTTCAAAGGGCTTGGTCAGATAGTCATCTGCGCCAGAGTTAAAGCCCTCGACCTTATCCTTGGTCTGGCCCAGGGCCGTGAGCATGATGACTGGGATATCGGCGGTGCGATCGTCGCGGCGGAGGCGCTGACAGACCGTAAAGCCATCGACCTTCGGCAGCATCAAGTCCAGCATAATTAGATCCGGCTGCATCTGGAGTGCGAGCGCCTGACCTTTAATGCCATCTTCACCTTGAATGACTTCATAGCCAGCCATTTCCAGGTTGACGGCTACGAGTTCAGAAATGGCAATATCGTCATCGACAACCAGAATACGGGGCATTGCTAAAGACCATCGCGGCTAAACAGTAATTTCAGACGGGTGCGCATGAACAATGTAAACGATTGTAAACATTTACCCGCATAATTTTTACTAGATTATAGGTGACGTTTCAAAAACCAGTTGTTCCGTAAAGGAATCTAAACTTATGAAAACAAGTAGTCAAATCATTCATCCTTACCCCAAAAACCATCCCGATCGAGTGATTGATTTACGACCAATCCCCTTGGGATCAGGCTATTCAGACAATTTGTAGCGCATCCTAAAATCCGGGATGCCGGACAATTCGGCCCGCATTATTGGCGAAAAAACCGATCGAGCAAGGTTCCACTTTTCTTAAGCTTTGGGGGCTAAAATCAGTTGGGCGATCGCCCTGTGGTGAGTCTGGATCAGGTCGTGATCCGCGTCGGCAAAGATTTTCAGGCGGGCACCGGGGATATTTTGACCGTAGGTTTCGCAGTGCCAGAGGGGAATCGTGCCGTCCTGCGCGGCCGCGATTACCAAGGTGGGAAGGTTGATCGCGCTGAGCCACCGCTCAACCGTGTCGATCGCGTCTTCGGGGCGGAGTCGATCGACGATGAAGGATTTGGCGACGGGCTGCGATCGCAGGGCCACACGGGCCTGGTCGATTTGGGCAAAGGCTTTGGCTTGGCCGAGGATACGGGCGATCGGGCGAATGATGGCCATGGCCCAATCGACGATCGGGGTGTCCCAGAGCAGCGGCTTCATGTAGTTGTAGCGGCCCACGAAGCTGTCGTCGCGGATGCCCGCCGGGGCGATCAGCGTGAGGCTTGCGGGCGGTGGGAAAGTCGGCGCGGGTTCAAGCCATTGGGTTTTGGGTTGATCCCAGCCGATGCCAGTGCTGGCGATCGTGTAGGCCGACGCCAGCCAGCCGCCATAGGAATGACCGACGAGCTGGACGTTTTCCAGTTCGAGGGCGGCGATGAATTGCTGAAGGAATTCGATTTGGTGCCAGATTGTATAGTTCAACGCGGGTTTCGACGACTCGCCGAAGCCCAGTAAGTCCAGGGCAATGCAGCGGTGGTCAACGGCTAAATCCGCCGCGATCGCTTGCCAATTGTCGCCATTCCCCAGAAAGCCATGAAGAAAAATCATCACCGGGCCGCTGCCGATCGTTTGGTAAGCCGCCTGGTACTCCCCCAGTTGGACAAACTGCCGAGTCATTTGGGTAACGCCTGGGGCGCAAGCGATCGGCCCCGCCAAGTCCAGCCCCAACCCGTTTCGGTTTTAATCATCGACACCAGGGCGATCGCCATCAAGATGCCGCCCCCAAAACCAGTCAACGGCCAGTAGCGCAACGGCTGATTCAACATCTGGGCCGTGGATGCCCGCATTTGGTATTGGTAAATCAGGGCAATCAGACTCAGCAACGTCACGACCCACAATCCCCCACTGCCTTCGAGTAACGGCATCGCTGCGACGCCATTCAGCCGCCCGATCGTCACCGCCAGCAATCCCACCCACGGCATCACAAAAATCAAAAACAGCGCCCACACCGAATACAGCAGCACGCGGACATCACGGTTCGCCCCGAGGTAATAGTTCTTCGTCCAGCCTTCCCAGAGCGCGGCGAAGTTTTGGTACATCCGCACTTGAGTCAAGCCCGTGGACAAGCCATAGTGCAGCTTCAGGCCGTTTTGCTTAATCCGGCGGGCGAGGGCCATGTCTTCCACGGGATCCGCCGCGATCGCCGCATGACCGCCGATCGCCTGGTAGCCACTGGCCCGAAACAACATGAACGGGCCAGCCGCGAATGCCTTGTCCGGCTGATCCGGATTGTTCACTGCCGCAAAATCATTCCCGATGGCGATCATCGACAGCATCAACGGCTGCACCAGCGATTCGGACAAACAGCCCAAGACTACTTCCGGCGCGAGGCTTAGGAGATCGGATTGTTGGATTTTCGCCTCAGTCAGGGTGGTGGCGATCGCCCGAGGCTGGAGCCGCACATCGGCATCGATGAACAGCCAATATTCCCCGGTCGCCTGCTGGACAGCCTGGGCACAGGCCCAATTCTTACCGCGCCAAGTTTCCGTCGTGGGCCGAGGCGACACGGTAATCACCTGTACCCGTGGATCGGCGATCGTCTGGGCCAAGTCCGCCGTGTCATCCGTCGATTCATCATCGGCCACGATCACTTGCAGTTGGGCATTCGGGGGCAGCTCATTGGCCAACACCGATCGCACACAGGCCTGAATATTCAGCGCCTCGTTATAGGCCGGAATGATCACCGTCAGACTGGGCAACGTGGCAGGCACCTGGGCGATCGGCGTCAAATTCGGTGCATTCAGCAGCGAAGTCCGCAAACCCTTCCACCAAATCCCGATCGCCACGATCGCCAAAATCAAGCCGATCGCCACAATCAGCCATAGCAAATTTTCGATCATTGTTAATTCCGATCGAGCCACTTCTGCCCGTTCAATCTTTGGAGTACCCCAGAGATGAAGAGGTTCAACGACATTTTGCGTTCGTCGATGCGGAAGGATTCCATGGTGCTGGGCTTTTGGTTGCCGAGACTGACGGAGAAGCCGCGTTGGCCTTGCAGTTCGGCATCGAAGAAGTAGACGTTGAACTGGTGCGCCTTCTGGCGAGCCTGCCATTTACCTTCGATCTGCCAGCATTCAGGCAGGCTTTCGTAGCCGCGCACGGCGATTTTTTGGGTCTTGAAGGTCAGATCAAGTCCCTCGATGCCTTGGGCCGTGATTTGCTTAATCAGCTCGGGCAGACAATCCTGGGCCATGAATTCCGACAAAGGCTTGTCTTCGAGCGCCGGGGCTTTGACTTTCTTCGCGGCGGGTTCGGCGGATTCTGGCTCCGCTGTGGCTTCGGCGGCAGCGGGTTTGGCCTTTTTGACGCCAGCGGGCTTCGCCTCGGCAGGTTTGGCCTCGGCTGGGATTTCAACGACTGTCGCCTCAGTTCCGGCAGCGGGGTCGATCGCGGCCACGGCGGGGATCGCCGCTGTGTCGGTCGGGGGATTGGATGGGGTGTTCTCGTCAGCCATAACTCTCGCTTACATCGGGGAATCGCGCGCCTTGCTCCTCCATAATAAACGAGACCTTCCACCCCTGCACGCGCGATGTCCCAAACTGCGTCCTCGGCCGCCCATCCACTCCATGCCACAGTGACGGGAACGGGGCCGACAATTCTCTGCCTGCATGGGCATCCGGGAGCCGGGAGTAGCATGGGCGTGTTCACGCAGCATTGGCCCGATCGCTTCCGGACGATCGCCCCAGATCTACGCGGATATGGCAAAAGTCAGGTGAAACAGCCCTTCGCGATCGAGCAGCATCTCACCGATTTGATCGCCTTGCTCGATCAGTATGAGGTTGACCAAGCCCTGGTGTTGGGTTGGTCGCTGGGCGGGATCTTTGCGATGGAGCTGGCGCTGCGCTATCCCGATCGGGTGAGTGGCTTAATGTTGGTCGCCACGGCGGCAAGGCCCTGGGGGGATCATCCGAGGATTCGGCTACGGGATAATTTGCTAACTGGCGCGGCGGGCTTAATCAATCTGGTCAAACCGGGCTGGCAATGGAATATCGACACCTTGGGTCGCCGATCGCTGTTTCGCTATCTGGTGCAGCAACATCGGCCCGATGTCTATCAATTTCTGGCCCGCGAAGCCGTCTACGCTTATCTAAAAACCTCGCGCCACGCCGATCGCGCACTGAATCAAGCGATCGGCAAAGGCTATAACCGTGTCCCGGATTTGGGCCAAATTACCTGTCCGACGCTGATGCTGATGGCCGAGCACGATCGGCATATCAGCCCCGCTGCCAGCCGTGAAACGGCGAACGCACTCCCCAACTGTGAATGGGAGTGCTTTGCGGCAACGGCGCATCTATTGCCCTGGGAAATCCCCGAGACGATCGCCGATCGGATAAATCAATGGTTGGATGCCCACCCTGAGGCCATCCCCCGGTAGATTGGCGTTACGAACGACTCAGGGTCGTTGCTTCCTCGGGCCGATCGCATACAGTTAGGGCTTCGGGCTTCGTCCGCTTGATGGTGGACTGGATGCTTTGTGCCCCTTCCGATTGGAGATCTTCGATGTAGCCCGATTGGTGGGCTTGGGCGGAGGCACTGCTGCTAAATGGGCCGAAATAGTAAGTGCACTTCGGATTTTCAGTCGTAACTTCCACCCACCAGGCGAGGCCTAATTGATTCAGTGAGCGGGTCAGGAGGTCTTTCATAAATTGGTTTTGGCAAACAAGGGGATTGGAGCGGATCGTTACCCGTTGCACGACTTTCGAATGCATCCAGATCCCTTATACTGATCCCCGCCAACTTTTGCAAGACCTAAATTACTGACCTTTACAAATTATTCCCCTTTGGCCGTGACTTGGGTGAGGCTGCGCCGATCGCGCCACCGTTGCCGATAGACTTCATAGAGCACCATACCCGTTGCCACCGAGGCATTCAGGCTGGGTGTCTTGCCGCCCAAGGGAATCGAAACCAGCACGTCGCAATGTTTCTGAGTCGTAACACCCAGACCATCGCCTTCGGAGCCGATCACCACCACCGTCGCTTCAGCAAAGTCCGTTTCCGTGATCGATTGGCCCACATCACCAGCGGCACCATAGATCCAGAAACCCGCTTCCTTCAGCTGTTCCAAGGCGCGGGCCAAATTGACCACGCGGGAAATGGCGATGTTTTCCAATGCGCCCGCCGCGACTTTCATCACCGTGGAGGTAATGGCCGCTGCCCGCCGCTGCGGAATCACCAAACCCTGTGCCCCGATCGCCTCCACGGTGCGAATAATCGCGCCGAGATTATGGGGATCGGTGATGCCATCCGCGACGACAATCACGGGTTTCTCGCTCGATTCCTTGGCTTTGGTGATCAGGTCATCGATGTCGAAGTATTCGTAGGGCGCGACTTGGGCGGCAATCCCTTGGTGGGTTGCACCGTTGGTCAGTTGGGCCAGACGTTTGGGTTCGACTTCATCGATCACCGTGCCATTCGCTTTGGCGGTGATCAAGAGTTCATGGAACGGCGGCGAATAGCGCAGTCGGGACAAAATCCAAACCCGATTCAGGCTCCGATCGCCTTCCATTGCGGCGATCACCGCATGTTTGCCGTAAATCAAATCCGGACTTTCATCCTGTTGCTCATCGGCACTCCCATTCCGTTCATCATCACGTTGATTAAATCGTCCCGCGTTGCCATCTTCACGCGGTCGATAATTGCCGCCACCGCCACCTGAATTGAATGCCCGATCGCGGGTGAATGCAGGCCGATCCCCGCCCCGATCGTCGCGATTAAACGGCTTGCGATCCCGATCGAATGCAGGCCGATCCCCGCCGCGATCGTCGCGGTTAAACGGTTTACGATCACCGCCATAACCACCACCGCCACCGCCTTCACGGTTGAATGGCTTACGATCGCCGCCACCACCGCCTTCGCGATTAAACGGCTTGCGATCACCGCCATAACTGGGTCGATCCCCACCGCCGTCACGGTTGAACGGTTTGCGATCGCCACCGCCTTCACGGTTGAATGGCTTCCGATCACCGCCATAACCACCACCGCCACCGCCGTCACGATTAAACGGTTTGCGATCCCGATCGAAGGATGGCCGATCACCGCCGCCACCGCCGTCACGATTAAACGGCTTGCGATCCCGATCGAAGGAAGGTCGATCACCGCCGCCACCACCACCATCGCGATTAAACGGCTTACGATCGCCGCCATAACCACCGCCACCACCGCCGCCTTCACGATTGAACGGCTTGCGATCGCCGCCATAGCCACCGCCACCTTCGCGGTTAAATGGTTTGCGATCGCGGTCATAACCACCACCGCCGCCGCCTTCACGATTGAACGGCTTGCGATCCCGATCGAAGGAAGGTCGATCGCCGCCACCATCCCGAATGAAGGGTTTGCGATCGCCACCGCCGCCAGCGCCGTCACGATTAAACGGTTTGCGATCGCCGCCATAACCACCGCCACCGCCGCCGTCGCGATTAAACGGTTTGCGATCCCGATCGCCCCCGCCAGCGCCATCGCGCTTGATCGGCATCCGATCACCGCCGCCGTCCCCCCGTGGGGTCGGCCCGGCATCCCGATCCGGGCGATAACCGCCGCCGCCGCCAGTGCTGGGTGCCCGTCCAGGGCCTTTGCCCGGACGACTGCTGCCAGCCGATTTGAACCGACGATCGCTGCCGCCAGTCTTGCCTTTTTTCCCGACCATAGGAAGTCCACTTGGATGAGAGTGCTGAAAAATTTGCCGCTGGACTGGCTTGCGCTGACTGACGGGCTTACGTAACGAAATGATTGGCGAAAATGATTATTAAATTAGGCGCAACGATCGGTGGGGTGCCATTTCAAGGTGACGACCCAACTCAACAACTGCGGATCTAAGAGTCTACCAGAGTGTGATTATTCCTCGTGGAATCGGTAGAGAATTCATCCAAATGGCGCAGGGGGTTTGGGGCGATTTCAACTGGGGTTTCAACTGGGGTTTCAACTGGGGTTTGATCCGAGGCTTTAACTGGGCGGCGTGGGGGCGACAATCCGATCGAGCAACGCCTCCAATCGGGGGACATCCGTCAAATACAGATAGCCCACCAAAGTTTCCAATCCCGTCGCCCGTTGATAAATCCCTGGATCAACCCGCCGTGATTTGGGGGCCGCATTCCGTCCCCGGCGGACAATGTCCTTCTCCGCCTCGGTCAAATGCGGCTCCAATTGTTTCAAATAATAGGACTGCTGCTCCGCCCGGACTTCGGCCACCACTTGCTGGTGATAGTCCTGCACCCGCTTCGGCGGAAACAACAGCCGCTGCCGCATCACCAACTCATACACCGCATCACCCAAAAACGCCAAGGACACCGGATTAAACTGTTGCAAATCCGCATCAGCCAATTTCAGGTAGCCGAGGCGCGAGCGGGCGATCGCCAAATCGCGGCCCTGCCGATCGGGGGACAGGTCGGTGTCGGTGGAATTGGGTTCAGCCGCAGTCAAAATCTTGCCCTTCAGAGGTTGCCGACCTAGATTATCGCGCTTTCGACCCGATCGGGCGATCGCCCAAACAAAATCGCGACCGAGCCAAAGCCCGATCGCGATTCAAAAAACCGAAGTCAAATCCAACGTAGGGTGAGTTGCCCGATGGGGCAACCCACCGCCACCAAATCATCCATGGTCATTCAATGGCGCAACTTAAGCCGCTTTGACATTACCAACAGCATCCTCGACGGATACCTGCAAGGCCAAAAACTTCTCTAATCGCACCAATTTAACGGTTTGAGTGACGCGAGCATTGGTCACAATTTGTAGCGTTCCATCGCTGGTTTGCGCTTTCTTAGCTAATTGGACTAAAGCGCCCAAGCCAGAACTATCGACAAAGTCGATTTTCGACAAATCCAAGATCAAATTCTTCGGCCCATCTTCGAGGCACTTATTCAGCACCTTACGAAAAGTCGCTTCGGAGAACGCGTCGAGTAAGCCGGTGAGGCGAAATAGTTGATAGTTATCCTTGACGTCGCGTGTGCCTCGGAGACTCACGGTCAAGGTCAGTTGTTCAGGAATAACTGCCTCCTAGCCCAATTACTTTCTTAGAGTTTGACGAATCAGTATACACTTTTCAGTCCAAAATCGACAGGTGGTTTGATGCCCTTCTGCACTGGCATATTGCATCGCTGGCTCACCGCAACATGTGATGTTGTGATCACATGTTTCCGGAGATTCTCCACAATACTCTACAAAAAACGATTTCAACTTTCATTTTTTGGGCGATCGGCCGATCGGTTATTGGCTCGCCTGCCGCCGATCAGTTATTGGCTCGCCTGCCGCCGATCGTGCATCGTCTGCACAAAATTCGCAAACAGGTAATCCGCATCATGAGGACCCGGACTGGCTTCGGGGTGATACTGCACCGAGAACATCGGCAACGTGGTGTGACGCAAGCCCGCCACCGTTCGATCGTTCAAGTTCAAATGGGTAATCGCCACCATGCCCTCCGGCAACGAATCCGGATCAACCGCAAAGCCATGGTTCTGACTGGTGATCTCCACCTGCTGACTCAGCCCCGCCGGATGGTTTAGCCCCCGGTGCCCAAACTTGAGCTTGAAGGTCGTGGCCCCCATGGCGAGGCCGAGGATTTGGTGGCCCATGCAGATGCCGAAGATCGGCCGATCGGCCTGAAGTAATGCCACCGTCGTCGCGATCCCCGCCGTCACCGCAGCGGGGTCGCCAGGGCCATTGGAGAGGAAGATCCCGTCGGGGTTGTGTTGGAGAATCGCCTCGGCGCTGGTATCGGCTGGCACCACAATCACCCGGCACCCATAACTCGCCAACCGCAGCAGAATATTCCGCTTGATGCCGAAGTCGAGGGCGACGACGGTGAGATCCGCCTGGCCCGCCGTCGCGTGATTGGTGGGATTAAACTCCCATTCCGTGGCCGTCGGCTCGACCCACTCGTAGGTTGTGGCCGTGGTGACTTCTTTGACCAGGTTCAGTCCGTCCATGCTCGGAGCCGCTTGAACTTGGGTCAGCAAGGCCGCCGGATCAAGGATTTCCGAGGAAATTGCGCCATTCATGGCCCCGCTCGATCGGAGTTTGCGCGTCAGGGCGCGGGTGTCGATGCCGTAGATCCCGACGATGTTGTGTTGGATCAGGTATTCCGGCAAGGGTTGGGTCGATCGCCAGTTGCTCGGTCGCTGACAAATATTCCGGGCGATCACCCCCCGCACATGCGGCGCGGCGGATTCTTCATCCTGGGGATTGACGCCCGTATTGCCAAGTTCGGGATAGGTGAAGGTGACGATTTGGCCTTGATAGCTGGGATCAGTCAGGACTTCTTGATAGCCCGTCATGCCAGTATTGAACACAACCTCGCCGATCGTCGTCCCGATCGCGCCGAAGGAAAAACCGTGAAACGTCGTGCCGTCAGCGAGGACAAGCAACGCAGGTTGGGCGGTAGCGAAAGCCATAGGACACCATAGACAAAATCTGCCGTTGGTCATTGTCGCATAGTGAAGACCACCAAGCGACACCACCTTGGGTTCAAACCCAAGGCTCATAGCGAAAACCCGTTTCAACGGGTTGAAATGCCTGCGACAGAATTCGTCAGTCCGTTTTAACAATACTCCGGACAGATTTCAGGGAGCCAAAGCCCCGTACTGGAGGAGGCTGGGGTAGTTGGGATGGGATTTAATCAAAGTTGGGTCAAGGTCTAACATGGTAATAAATCGCTCCAGGAAATGGTGATTGAGTGCCT
>JANOQX010000085.1:0-16383 GCA_031415035.1 Cyanobacteria bacterium VAR_4_metabat_243 | reverse complement strand
CCCGCGATCCAGAACCTTGTTTTGCCTCGAAAAAAGCCGAACAGGCATTTTATGACACGATCTGGTTTACTCGCATTCGACAACTGGATTGTCAGACCTGATACCACAGTGTTTTCGATAGATTTGTCAGGCACTCAGCTTCCACCCTTCCCCAATTGCTCAAAAATCCGCCGCAACAACGCATCACAACCCCACAACCCAGTCGGCTCAAATGGATTGGGGATATCCACACGCTTAGATTCGACATCTTTTGGCTTAACTTCCAAGTTGAGCGCTTTGAATAATCGATCGATGGAGCTAAGGTTCAGCCAACCTCGACGATTGCGAATTTTTCCAACGGTTTCGCGATCGGGCGGAAAAAATTCTGCAACTTTGCTATCTGATGGGATTTCGGCAAAACGAACTTTCAGTGCGTCTTCCAACTTCTGAACGCCCTGCATCGTCAATTGACATTGTTTATCCGAACCCTGCGCCACACAAAACTCCTGCGGAAAATCCCCACTGCTCTACGGAAGATCCGCGACCTGCCAGATATTCTACGACATCCCCGAAAATCCTATCGCCGCAGATGCCACCAAAAGTTGCGGATCTTCCGCAGGATCTTCCGCAAACCCAATTTTCGCAGGCGATATCGTTGAAACAAGTTGAGAGCTGGCCCAACCCACTCACCTTATTCCCAACGGTAAATCACCATGCCTGAACAATTCCAACAGGAAATCCTCCGCCAATCCCGCGAAGCCTTTAACCGCGCCCAAGACTATTACAAGCTCGGTCTTTGGAGCGCCGCCGCCAGTAGCACGATCGGCCTTGCCGCCGCGATCGCCCTCCTCCTCGGCCACGGCAACATCGCCACCCTCACCGCCCTGACCAATCTCCTGCCCACCCTCACCTGCCACCAAGTGATCAAATCAGGAGCCAAACAGCTTGAGGATGCCTCCGATCGACTCCGTGGCCCCACATAACCCCAAAACAGGCTTTCGATCGGGCTGATAATGTTCGATGGATCAAACCGTCAACGCCACTTCACCCCGATCGACTTCCTTCCCATTCAGATCAATTCCCTGAATCACAATCTTCGTCTGCCGCACCTCAATCAAACTAAACCCATGCCGCGAAATTGCAAACTCCGTAAATGGCGACTTGCCCACCGGACGTAAATGCGCGCCACCGTTCCCCGTGATTAAATACGTCGTCCCATCGATCGGCTGCGTCCGTTCGTAATGATGCTCATGCCCATTGATATAGAGCTGCACCCCATATTTTTTGAACAGCGGTGCCAGACGGGCCACCATCGCCTGATCCGTGCCATAGTGCCCCGAGGCATACACCGGGTGATGCCCGTAGACAATCTTCACCGCCGCCTTCGAGGCCGCTAGCTCCCGCTCCAACCAAGCCAACTGCGCCTTCCAGTCCACATCGACATTCGTTTCCAACGCAAAAAACTGGCAATTCGCCTGACTAAACGTGTAATACCGTCCGCCCATATTGAACGCGGGATATTCCACCTGCCGATCGCCATGATCTGTCCGAATATCGTGATTGCCCAACACCGCCCGAAACTTCACGCCCCGCTTCAGCAATTCCGCATAGGGCGTCTCAAAGGCTTCCTTGATTTTTGACAGCTCGCCACTGTTGTAAATATTGTCCCCGGCCATCAGCACCAAATCGTAGGGATAACGCCGCTGCCAATCCGCCATCGCCTGCCCGACCAGTCGTTGATTCGCATCGGCCGCCCCGCCATCCGCCGTTACCGCAAACCGCAACACCAAATCCGCATCATTCGCCACTGGCGAAGGCGACGCCACAATTGGCTCCGGCGGCTCTGCCCCTCGGCGTAGACCATAGCCAGCCCCCACCGTACCGAGGCCCGCCGCCCCCGCCAACATCAAAAACTGCCGCCGATTCAAAGCCATATCCCCAAAACTCCTAAGCCGACCGCGCGCCACCCACGATCGATTGATTCAGTTCCATATTAACCGTGAAATTTCCGATCGCCATTCCAACGAAACATCAACTCTGCCCCCGGAGCAGTAGCCGAAGCCCGAGGATTACGGTAAATTGATCATTGGAACGTTGATCATAGGGATTTTCCATGTCTGAGCTGCCTGAGCAAAACCCACCCACGCCATCCAGCGCCACCCCGAAAACGCCCACCAAATCGGCGGCTCCGACTGGCCGCCTGAACCAAATTTTTGCCAAAGTCCAACCGATCGTCCAGCAAGTCTGGGTCAGTAGTCGCCCGACGATCGCCCAAGCACTCAAAGCGACAATCGGCTTATTGCAATCCGCCACCGACCAACTCGATCGCCAAATCCAAACCGACAAACGCCCCGTCAAACCCCTCAACCTCAAACCCATCCAAAAAGCCGCAAACAGTTTCTGGAAGCAGGCCCAGCCGATTTGGGCGAAGTTGATTGGCTTCATCCGATCGCGCCTCCCCGCCGCCGTAACGGGCAAGCTCACCGATCGGGCCTTGTCCGGCATCGTGGCGGGCTTTGCCCTGCTGCTGTTGTCGATTACGACCCATTTGCCCAGTGGCAATGCGGCCCCGAAACCCGTGGTGATTGCCGCAAAGCCTGTGGCACCCGCGCGATCGCCTGTGGCTAATCCCACCCCGATCGCCAAGCAGTTTCCGATCGATGTCGCACAAGCTAATCAAACGCCTTTCCCGCAGGCTCTAACGGCTCCTGGCACAGTGGCAGTCGCGCCGATCACACAACCAACCACGATCGCGCAACCCGCCACACCGATCGCGCCATCAGCCACTCCGACTACGACTGAGCGTCAGGGCGTTGGCGGCAGCCCAGCGATCGCGGAACGGCCGATCGTCCCGACAACGGCGAATCCCGCACGGGAGGCTAACGCCAACGACCAGCCGACCACTCCAGCCGCCCCGATCGTCAAACCAGCCCCCGTCGTCAGACTGACTCCCAACCAAAAACTCCTCGCCAAACTCCAAGCCGCGACTCCCAATCAGCCCAACCTGCTGCAAACCGTCAACCCCAACAAAGCTCAAGCCAGCTTACAAATCACCCTCAACCCGACCTGGGCCGATCTCCCCTTTACACAGCAAGACACCGTCGCCCAAGACCTCTTCACCAAGGCCCAAACCCTCCGCTTCAAAACCCTCGAACTGCTCAATGGCAATGGCGATCGCCTCGCCCGATCGCCCGTGGTTGGCAATGAGATGGTGGTGCTGCTGCGGAATTGAAAATTACTTGATCGCGGGGAGTTCGCCGTCTTCGAGTAGATATTGCCACAGGGGCGCAATCTGCGGATCCTGGCGTTTCGTAGCGGCCAAGTCGATCGCTTCTTGCCAGATGCCGGATTGGGCGTAGGCCGTGATCCGATCGACGTCGGTGGTCGCAGTTTGCAGATTTTGAGTGAGTTCGGTCGTTGGCGCGAGACGTTCGATCCAGGCACGGCGGTGCAGTTGCTCGGAGGGGCGTGTTTGGTCACAGCTCCAGCTCACCATCCAACGATAGGCCTGCTCGGGCTTCAGGCTCGGCACTTCGGGGGGCAGCGTGAGTTGCATCAGGCCGCTGGCGGTGGCGGTGAGTTTTTGCTGATAGATCGGCTTCAGGGTGCCGGGGGCGATCAGCGTGAATTGCAGTGGCAATTTCAAGTTTTGGGGATTGCGGATGGCCCAGGTGAAGGTCGGCCGATCGGCGATCGTGTGCCCCAGATTACTCGCCGGGACAAGGAGCTGGATATCGGCGGACTGCGCATTGGTGGAACAGCCTCGGGTCCCGCCCGCTTCAGTGCGGCGCGGCGCTTTGCGGTCTTGGCGGGGAACGTAGCGGCGTTTGCGCACAGTCACCGGAGGATTCGCTGACACAGGTAAACTCATGCCAGCGATCGTCGCAGTGGTAAAGAGCGCAGGCAAACCGAAAACCATGACGAACCGATAACAACGGGATCGGGACATAGTGACCACAAGTAATTACGACAACCAAATTGCAACAAGTAATTGCGACGGCCCCCCGCTGACCACATCCCATGATGCAGCCACTCCAGTCATCGCCCATGGTCGGCGGACTGAATTGCTAACGCTCCTAATCTAACCAAGGACGTGGGCGGTCAGCACCGGGGAAATACGGCCAATTTTGTGAAGATTTGGTGAATTGGCGTGAGGTGATTCCAGCCACCGATCGCACCAGCGTGATCGCCTTACTTGCCTAAACCCCCACAACCGCCAACAATCAAGATCGCCCCCTATCACTCAGTCTTCCCCCCATGCCCCCCCCAAACATTCAAGCCCAAACCACACAAACTCCAGACATTCGCCTCCTAGTGGTGGATATTGATGGCACCATTTCGGGGCCAGACAATCAGGTTACCGATCGCGTCCGCACGGCCCTCCAGGCGGTGCAGGCCCGAGGCATTCCCGTCGCCCTGGCCACGGGGCGGATGTACCGTTCGGCCCTGCGGTTTCACCAAATCGTCCAGTCCCGGCTACCATTAATCGCCTATCAAGGTGCTTGGATCCAGGATCCGCAGGATCAAACCCTGCATCAACATGTCCCGCTCCCCACCGATCGGGCCAAGGAATTACTCGCCTACTTCGCCCAGCCCCATTTGCAGCCACACATTTCGATTCACCTGTACCTCGATGACCAGTTGCATGTTCAGGAGCTAGGGCCAGATACCCAGGACTACACCGATCGGGCCAAAATCCCGCCGATTCTGGTCGATGACCTGCGCACCCTGCTCGATCGCGCCCCCACCAAACTCCTCGCCATGAGTCAGGACACGGATCTGATCGCCACCGCCCTCGCCGACCTCAAAACCCGCTATCAGCCTGACCAAATGTATCTCACCACTTCCACCGCGATCTTCCTCGAAGCGGCCCATCCCACCGTAAACAAAGGCAATGCCGTGCGTTACCTCGCCGAATCCGTCCTGGGTCTAAACCTCAACCAAGTGATGGCGATCGGGGACAACTGCAATGACCAGGAAATGCTCGATGTCGTCGGTCTCGGCGTCGCCATGGGCGATGCACCGGAAAGTGTTAAAGCCGTCGCTAATTGGGTCACGGCCAACGTTGAAGCGGATGGCGCGGCCCTAGCGATCGAAAAATTCTTGCTGTAAGCCGAACTGGCATTTAAAAACAGAAAGAACGCCGACGACTGTCCGTGTTTCGTCTCGGCGTTCAAACTGGTTCGCTCCTCACACCTCAATAATATAGCTGGCCGATTGAGCGTTGTCACTATCCAAACAATCAGGATTCATTATATTAAAATCAAATATTTCAGCGGCTAAATTAAGTATTTCTGCGGAAGAGAATTCATCCGGATTACGGAAACCTAGATTTCTTCAGCAGTTTTCAGCCCTAAACCCTGGGATAGGAGCTGACCCAACAAACTTTTAATCAGCATTACTAAACCTAATCGAAAGGGACAAATCAATGCCGTCCCACGACTCCGATCGTCCCGATCGAGCGCCTCAAATGCCTTCACTACAGTTGTCACAGCCTGGAGATAGCGCTCCGCCCGAGGTAGCACGGGCAAATCCGCTAATCGATCAATGGTTTCCATCAGTTCACCCAATAGTGACCAAGCCAATGGGTCGGGCACGATGACTGACCGTACCGGAGCCGCCACGGGTGCCTGGCTGAGCCAGGCACTACAGCGCGCATAGGCATGGAGCGCCCGCCAGAGTTCGGGCGATGACTGATCCGCCAGCGGGCCGATCGGGAGCAACGGCCATTGTTCAACCGATCGCGCCGTCCGATCCAGCCAAACCAGCAACACCGAGGCCGACCACGACCACCGCAGCCACCCCTGATCCGTAATCCGTAATTCCACCTGTAACCAAACAGCATCGGGATCCGGGGCCAGAGCGGGTGGCGGCAACGTCTGGAGCACAGCCGCCCGTAGCCATTGCGCGATCGTCGCGGGAGATTCGCCCCAGGCCGCCGCGATCGCTTGGGAAATTGCCATATCGTAATGAACCGTTACATTGTCCATCGATCGGTGTACCGTAGGACGCTGAAACCACTGGAGAATAAGGCTTTTGACCTGCTCGATCGGCACCCCCTCCTGGCCCCTCCCCCCAGGGGCTGTATCAAAAAGATCCACCCGTAGATAGATGGCCGTATAAAGTTGCACCAGCGAAAATACACGTAGGCTAATATCCGTAGGTTTAAGGAGATGAAGCACGATCGCCATGTGAAGTTCACCTAAAATCTCGGTTGACAAAGCATCGATCCCCTTGGAAAGATCCGCAACCTGTGGTTAAATTAAGCACAGTAAGGAAAAGCGGGTTTGCTCCTGTGCATCATGCCGCAACATCTTGCTCGAAAGGCTTACAGGAGTCAAGACTGACACTTGAGTATCCGTGGCCGTGGTTGAAGCGAGACGTTTTTTTACTTCAGTGTTCGTCTACGTGATCCACGCAATTGTCGAAGACAATTTTGTCTGATCCACTGCTCCCGATTCAAGCGTTTCCTCGTTGTTTCATTCGTAACCAGCAAATCCTATGTATCCAGCATCAGACGTCCAAGATAACGCGCGGCCATTTTTGACATGGCAACGGATTATTGATTGGGCACAGGAGCATTACCGCTGCCGCACGTTCAGTAAGGATGAGAAGATTCCGGCCCGGCCCGGTCTGCTCTACCTGGTTCAGCGCGGTTCCGTCCGGTTGGTCGGCACGGCCCAACTCAGTGCCACCAGCAGCTCACGGGTCGCCCGCATCGCCCCAGAAGAGGCATTTTTGGGCTTCGTGGGGGCGGGACAGCCCTTCGAGATTGTTGCCCAGTCGCCGTTCACGCTCCAGAGCTACGCCCATGTGGATCAGACATCCGTTGTCTGGATGTACTGGAACGACCTGGACAACTGGCCCCACTTCCGCCGGGAAGTGCTGGATGCCTTCCGCTACCAGCACCAACGCAAGTTGCTGTGGCTCAGTACCCTTGGCCAACGCCGGACGATCGATCGACTGCTGGGGTTCTTGACCCTGCTGATCGAAGAATACGGTGAGCCGACGGACGATGGCTACTGTTTGCCCTTCCCGTTGACCCATGCCCAGATTGGTAGCGCGATCGGTTCGACCCGCGTCACCGTCACCCGCTTGATGGGTAAGCTGCGGCAGAAAGGATTGATTCGCACCCAGGGCGATAACTTGCTCTGTCTGCCCGCGACGATCGTCGAGCAGCGCCGCCCGGTTGCCGCGATCGCGCCTGTGGATGAAGCCGCCGACGTGATTGCCAACGCATCGTAAACTGTCGCGATCGTCGGGCCACAAAACCCCAAAAGCCGCTCCGGGAATAATTCCTGGGGC
Organism: Cyanobacteria bacterium VAR_4_metabat_243; assembly: GCA_031415035.1. Classification (GTDB taxonomy): domain Bacteria; phylum Cyanobacteriota; class Cyanobacteriia; order Leptolyngbyales; family Leptolyngbyaceae; genus Romeriopsis. Next base: position 9,099 of record JANOQX010000085.1, on the reverse strand, counting down.
GGCTTTTGGGTTGGGGGGTAATGGGTTGGGGCTGGTGGGCCGTGCCCACCCTACGCTTTGACCGATCGGACGGCGAGGACACTGCCGATCGTGCCGATCAAACCGCCACAGCCCATAAGGATCAGCGGCAAGGCCAACTGCTGTTGCCAATTGGCGCTACTGGACAGGGTGATCGCCTGAATCAGCTCTGGTTGGCCCTTGAGCAAGTTGACTAGGGATTTTTGCAGGAGCTGGATCAGTAGCCAGGCGAGCCACGCCCCAATGCCGCCAAACAGCACGCCCTGGAACAGAAACGGGAGGTAAATCCAGGCCCGCGTCGCTCCCACCAGTCGCATAATTTCTAATTCGTCACTGCGGGCCAGGGCAATCAGCCGAATCGTCGTCGTAATCACGGCGATCGCGCTCAAGGTTAGAAAGCCCGTGATCGCAAAGCCCGTCAGCCGCAGGCCCCGGTTCAGTTGGGCAATCCGCTGCACGGCCTCGGAGACATACTGGACACTATTGATCCCTTTGATTTTGCGCAATTTTTCGGCGAGGGGACCAACGGACTGGGAGTTGGTCGCTTTGACCCGGAGTTCATCGACTAGGGGATTACCGCCGAGGTTCTTCAGCGAGTCCTGGAGATTCGCATCGCCCAAATCCTTCAACAGACTTTCCCAGGCTTGCTCCTTGGTCAGGGCCTGGACGCCGGATACTTCCGGAAAGGCTTGGATCACGGGTTTGAGGGTTTGGCCATCGACCCCGGTGTCGAGGTAGACCGACACTTCCAACTGGTTGCCGAACTGATTCATCAGCCCTTCGATCTGCCAGGACGCCTGGAGGCTACTGCCCATCAGAAACAGCAACACCGTCACGGTACTAATGGCGGCCCAGTTCATCCAGCCGCCCCGCAAAAAACTCAACCAAGTTTCCCGCAGCAAATAGTCCAACTTTGTTAACGATCGCAGCATGGCAACAGTTCCCCCAAACTTCGATGGTGACGCACTCAAATCCTCGATGTGCCATTATGCCCTAGCATCTGGCCCTTGGTCGGGCCAATCTTCGCTAAGATAGAAACAGCAATCCCATCCCTATCACTCCTAGTAGTCAATCCGACAAGATTCATGGCAAGCAGCTCCATCATCGTCGATAAACAAAAACTCAAGCACCCGCCCTTGGTCGTGCATCAATTGGGCGACAAAGTCTTGCGCCAACCCGCCAAACGCGTCACCAAGATTGACGATGAGCTGCGCGAGACTGCCCGCAAGATGTTGCAAACCATGTACAGCCAAGATGGCATTGGCCTCGCCGCGCCCCAAGTGGGGATCAACAAGCAATTAGTCGTGGTCGATTGTGAACTTGAGGATCCCGATGCGCCGCCCTACATCCTGATCAACCCCGAGATCAAGCAATTTGGCCGGGTCTTGGCCCAGGATCAAGAGGGCTGTCTGAGTGTGCCGGGGGTATTCGCCGATGTGATGCGGCCCGACACGATCGTCGTCAGCTACAAAGATGAATTTGGCCGTCTGCAAAAACTGGCCGCCGAAGGCTTGCTGGCGCGGGTGATCCAACATGAGATCGACCATCTCAACGGCGTCATGTTCGTCGATCGGGTGGACAATCGCCTCGCCCTAGATCACGACTTGATCAAGCAAGGGTTTAGCCCAAAAACAGTCCAGACATTGGTTTAGCGGGTTTAATAGGGTTTTGAAATTATGATGACTCCGAAGAGTGGCTTGTTTTTGGCGATCGCTTGCATTTGCGGCGTGGCGGCGGTGGGTAGCGTGTTTGAAATTACATCGGGGGAGCCGGACTTTGGCATGACTCCGACGATCGTCATTTTGGGCGCGAGCATCCCGGTGGGGATCGCCGCCTTCATCGCCGCCGTCAAAGATGCCAAAGCCAATATGCAATAGCCCAGGTTAGCTCGCACATGGTCAATGCCAGTCCGATCGCCAGCCTGCGCCATCTGCCCCCAGACGATCGATCGCGCACCGGAGTCAATCCGCCTCACACGCCGCTCTCCGGTGAAACTGTGGTGACGATCGGGCGGGATCCCAGTTGCCACATCGTGATCGATTCCCAGACCTACGGCATGGTGTCGCGCCGCCACGCCGAAATTCGCTATGTCCCCGCGACACCCCGTGACGCGGCCTATTGGTGGGTTTGCGATCTGGACAGTGCCAACGGCACGTCGCTCAATCAGCAGGCCTTGCACGGCTGTCAGACCCTCCATCCCGGCGATCAGCTAACCTTCGGTCAGAATGGCCCAGTTTTGGTATTCGAGCAAGCCACTGGGGAAGGTTTACCGCCATTGGAAACGCCGTTGGCAATGCCGTCCGAGCCGATCGCCCCGCCGCGTGAAAGTGCGCTTACGCTGACCCAACTGTTCCCGATTTTTTCGACTGGTCTCGATTTGCGCCGAAAAGCCTACCTCTGGCCAGGTGCGATCACCGTTACCTTTGTGGTAGCAATGTTTATGGCGATCGATTCGCCCTTGGTATTCAACATTCTGCTCGCAAGTTTTCTGGCGATCGGCTGTTATTACCTGATCTACCGCCTCTGTGGCAAACAAAAACCCGCTTGGGTGCTACTGGGTACGGCGATCGTCACGGGGCTGCTGCTGCAAAGTCCGGTGCTGCCACTGTTTATGTGGGTGTTTCGGGATTTGTTGCCGGGGGCGATTACCACGGACGACCGGGTGCTGAGTTTTCCGGTGCAGTTGATCCAGATGTTCTTTGGTGCGGGACTGATGGAGGAGCTGCTGAAGGCACTGCCGCTATTTTTGATTTTGGGTTTGGGGTCAGGGCTAAAACCCAAGTTACGCGATCATTGGGGCATCGTCGAACCGCTGGATGGCATTTTGCTGGGGGCGGCATCGGCGATCGGCTTTACGATGATCGAAACCCTGGGACAGTATGTTCCGGCGATGGTTCAGGATGCACAGCTCCAGGCGGGGTTGGAATTGAGTCAATTGCGCGGATTGCAATTGCTGATTCCGCGTCTGCTGGGGACGATTTCGGGTCACATGGCCTATAGCGGCTACTTTGGCTATTTCATTGGCCTATCAGTGCTGCGGCCCCACTATCGCTGGCGGATTTTGGGGGTGGGCTATCTGACGGCGGCGGGGTTACATGCGCTGTGGAATACAATGGGAGGCGTGAGTCCAGTGCTCCTGGCGATCGTCGGCATGTTGTCCTATGCGTTTCTCGCAGCGGCGATCGTCAAGGCCCGATCGCTTTCGCCCAATCGCACCCGAAATTTTGCCACTCGACTGAATGACTAATCTGCATGACGGATTAGCCTAACTGATTGTTTACCGTCCACCTCAACCTGAACGCGTTATGCTCTTTCACATTACTGACCAAACTGCCTGGCAATCGGCCCAATCGGCGGGCGTCTATCGTCCGGCATCGATCGAGACGGCGGGATTTATCCATTTATCGGGTGAGGAGCAATTGCTCTGGGTGGCCCAGAATTTTTATCAAGGCCAATTGGGGTTGGTGCTCTTGGGGATTCAGGTCGATCGATTGGAGGCGAGTTTGCGCTATGACAAGGTGCCGGGACAGGGGACGTTTCCCCATCTGTATGGGGCGTTGAATTTGGATGCGGTGGTGAAGGTGTGGCCGTTTAAGCCGGGGATTGATGGGCGATTTGCGTTGCCCGTCGATCGGTAGGGCGTTGGGAGACGCGATCGGTCAGTTTGCGCCGATCGCGCATCGCGGTGAAGTTTATGAGGACTGACACGGAACCGCCACTGATTCAGGGTTAGTCGTCATGCGGCAATGCTTGTGGTTGCCATTTTAATCGTGACTCAATCCCACCTGACTTGCCGTGATGTCGATTTTGGCCCGATCGTTATTGCTTCGCGGCGATGACTAATTGCAACCCCAAATCATCCAGCCAACTGACCAACTGAGGTCTCGCCGTATGGAGCGGCTGAATGACGATCGGCGAAATATGTACCAAAGTTGGGCCTAAAGCCAAATCAACATCACGTAGCAGTACGATAATATAGGACGAGTTCCAGAGGAGTAGTGGATATGGCCAGAACCGCGATTATTCAACCCGATCAGTCCTATACCTTTTCCGACTACTTCAAACTCAACTTCGCCCCCCAAGACATCCTCGCCTATTTCAACGTCGCGCTCCAACGGCGATCGCTGACGCTGCCCCAATATATGGGTAAGCTCGATCGGCTACTCGAACTCAAAGCCCGCATCGAAGAAAGCCTCCCCCGCCTCAGCCTCACCAGCGAAATGGCCCGCCGTGAATTTCTGATCGCGCCAGTGCTGACTGATGTTTTGCACTATACCCAAGCCACTCTCAACGTCGAATATCCTGTATCGGTGAGCAACCAGCTCAAAGGTTCCCTCGACTACCTGCTGCAAAATGATCAAACCTTTCTTGTGATCGAAGCGAAAAATGAAGATCTGGAACGCGGCTTCCTCCAACTCGCGATCGAGCTGATTGCCCTCGACCAATGGATCGATTCCGACCAGGCAATTCTCCAAGGGGCAATTTCCACGGGCAATATCTGGCAGTTTGGGCAATTCGATCGTCAAGCCCGCATGATCACTCAAGATCTCGATCTCTACCGGGTTCCGGCTGACCTTGACGATCTTCTGCGAATTTTAATCAAAACCCTTGAACCCTAGGCCGAATCCCCATGACTCGTGATGCCCGATCGATTGATTCAGGGTTAGTCGTTGCGTGGCAATGATTGCAGTCGTTTCAGGGCTTCAACCATTTTCGGATTGGCTTTTGCCGCCGCCGATCTAACGATCGCCGGGGATGCGTTTAGTCTGGAGATCGGGCACGATCGGCAAATATCTACCGCGATCGCATCCTACTTCAGACTGAATTATTCAAATCTCATTTTACTTGGCAGAGACTATAATCGGCTGGTGGTCTCGATTTTCCGCCACCGATTAAGCCATGATTTCAATGCAAACGCTGTCCGAAGAACATGTCTTTATTTAGCCGACTCCTAAATCTGAATACTGGCAATATCCCACTGGAAGACTTTTTTACGGAGCTAGTCGCTTATCTTTTTGCGTCCCATAAGACTGTTCTATATGATTTTCTGGGACACCTAAATTTACTGGATTCTGAAACTTACTCGGAGGCGCATGTTCTAACGCAAAAGACATTTGAGCCGCTAGAGCATCATCACTCAAGTAGTCGTCCTGACCTCGTAGTTGAATTCATCAGTGGTGATCATCGTGATGTGATTTTCATTGAAAGTAAGATTGGTTCCCACGAAGGTGACTTGCAACTTCAGCGATATGCCGAGATTCTCGATCAGCTCACAGGCTATCGAAAGCGCTCTGTCGTTTACATCACCCGTGACTTTGACCCGAAAGACAAAGCAGACATCTTCAAAAATATCCCTAACTCTGATGTTCAATTTCATCAATTTCGGTGGCACCAGCTCTATCATGTCTTACGTTCCCATTCCGATATAGAACTCGTACATGAAATCGTTATATTTATGCAGGAATATCGCATGGCCCACAATAATCAGTTTTCTTCAATTGATGTACTGGCGTTGTCAAACTTCACCAAATCACTGAAAATCATGGAGGAAACCATGTGGGGTAAGACCTCACAAAAGTTTGCTACTGTTTTGGGAGGAATGAAGAAATCTTCCACAGCAATGACACAGTTGCAAAATTTTGGCCGCTACATAATGCATACTTCAATGCCAGGGCAATGGTGGTGTGGCTTAGGTTTTGTTCTAGAAACGCAAGATCTCACCGCCTATCCCACAGTATCTCTAATCCTCGAAGTTGCTCCTAATTCCCAGTATCGGGCAGAAATTATTGAGGGAATGAAAATGATCAGTCAGCAGGATGGTTGGCAGGGCTATGAACTGAACAATTCAAAAGCCTGGTCACGCATCGTTCGAGAACAAAGTCTACAGGACTTCCTCTCTGGATCTGATCATGTCTCAGCTATTCAGCAATTCTTCTCGCAAGGTTTAGATGAACTTGAGGCCATCAAAAAGCAATACGCCCATTTACCTTGGGGGGTCGTCCAAGATGGTGAGGAAAATTCCGATGAACTCGCCATAGAATAGCGATGACTCACCTCGTTTCAAGCCCCTCGATCGATGGAATTTCCGCGCTTGCCCGATCGCATATCCCTTCCTAGCAGTCATCTTGCGATCGATGTTACAATCAAGCAATTCACCCTTGGAAGCTAATTACCATGCACCTCACACCAGATGGACAGCTAACAAAACTACCGACTGATCCAATGGCCACCTGGATCGCCACGATGCGGGGCAGCCTGCCGGATGTCACGACAAATCAAGTAATGATCCTCACCCGTGATGATGGAACAATATTACAGTTCACTTTGCCGCAACCTCCCATAAAATGACGGTGGTTCATCTCATCCCATGACGCCCGATCGATGGAATTTTCGCGCCTGCTCAAAGCACTTCAAGTCGAAGCCGACAACGGCTTCAACGACATGCAGGGGAAGCAATACCGCTTCAGCGAATTCCTCTGCCTGAGCCTCGGCCAACCTACCCCCGAAATCCCCCGCGATCGCCGCCAACAACTGCGCGATCTCGGCTCAAAATTCTCTGACTATCGGCATTTGGGGTTTGCCGATCGGCGCAATCTCCTGGCCGAAGCCCGCCAACTCCTGGCCCAAACCCAAAAATATCGTGCGGCGGCGGTTCCAGGGCCGATCGCGGCAGAGGGATCAACGACTCCCAAGCCAGATCCCGTACGGGCGAGCGGCCGCTCGCCCCAACCCGCCATATCCGCGATCGCCCGATCGCCCCAACCAGGATCTCCGCCACCCAGCCAATCGCCCGATCCCGAATCCCCCCCCAGCCGATCGAAAGGCCCGATCGACCTCGACCAACCGATCCAGTTCCTCCCCGGCATCGGCCCCAAAAGCGCCGATCGACTGGCCAAACTCAACCTCTTCACCGTTCGCGACATCCTCTACTACTACCCCCGCGACCACATCGACTACGCCAAACAAATCAACATCCGCGATCTCAAACCGGGCGATACCGTGACGATCGTTGGCCAACTCAAAAGCTGCAATTGCTTCACCAGCCCCCGCAACAGCAAACTGACCATTTTCGATCTCACCCTGCGCGACGTCTCAGGCCAAATCAAACTCAGTCGCTTCTACATGGGTGCCCGCTTCAGCAGTCGCGGTTGGCAAGAGAACCAAAAACGCCAATTCGCCCCCGGCGCAACGATCGCGGCCTCGGGTTTGGTCAAGGAATCAAAATACGGCATGACCTTGGATAACCCGGAACTGGAAGTACTGGAATCCGCCGACCATGACGCCGAATCCTCGAAGATTGGCAAGATCGTGCCGATTTATCCACTGACCGAAGGCGTTCCGGCGGATCTGGTGCGGCGATCAGTGGTGGCCGCCCTCGTCGCTGTCGGCCAACTTCAGGAAACCCTGCCCGAAGGACTCCGCCGCCAATATGAACTCAGCGATATCCAAAGCGCGATCGCAGGCATTCATTTTCCCGATTCGACTGAGGCATTGGATGCGGCCAGAAAACGATTGGTATTTGATGAGTTTTTCTATTTGCAACTCGGTTTACTCAACCGTCGCCAACAGCAACAGGAGAATCGCACCAGTATCGTCCTCGAACCCACAGGCGCATTACTCACACAGTTCTACGATCGGGTATTGCCTTTCACTCTTACCGGTGCCCAGGATCGCGTGCTGATCGACATTCTCGGCGATTTACAAAAAACTATTCCCATGAATCGGCTGGTGCAGGGCGACGTGGGTTCGGGCAAAACGATCGTGGCGGTGATTGCCCTACTATCGGCGATCCAATCGGGCTACCAAGGCGCACTCATGGCCCCCACCGAAGTGCTGGCCGAACAGCATTATCGGAAGCTGGTGCATTGGTTTAACCAGTTACATTTGCCTGTCGAGTTGCTCACGGGTTCAACCAAGGTGGCGAAACGGCGGGAAATCCATCGCAGTTTGCAATCGGGGGAATTGCCGTTGCTGGTGGGCACCCACGCATTGATCGAAGATCCGGTGCAATTCGATCGATTGGGTTTAGTCGTAATCGATGAACAACATCGCTTCGGCGTCCAACAACGCGCCCGCCTCACCCAAAAGGGCGACAATCCCCACGTCCTGACGATGACGGCGACGCCGATTCCGCGCACGATGGCATTGACCTTGCATGGCGATTTAGATGTCAGCCAAATCGACGAACTCCCCCCCGGACGTAAAGCGATCAAAACCACGATCGTCACCCCCAAAAAGCGCCAGGATGTCTACGATATGTTCCGCCGCGAAATCGCCCTCGGTCGGCAGATCTACGTCGTCTTGCCCCTAGTCGATGAATCAGAAAAGCTCGATCTAAAGTCCGCGATCGTCACTCACCAGGACTTACAAACCAACGTCTTCCCCGAATACCAAGTCGGCCTGCTCCACGGCAAACTCAGCTCCGCCGAAAAGGACGCGGCGATTACCGCCTTCCGTAACAACGAAACCCACATTCTCGTCTCCACCACCGTCGTCGAAGTCGGTGTCGATGTTCCGAATGCCTCGGTGATGTTGATCGAACATGCGGAGCGGTTTGGGCTGTCGCAGTTGCACCAGTTGCGCGGACGAGTGGGCCGGGGCGCAGAGCAGTCGTTCTGTCTGCTGATGAGTGCGTCGCGCAGTGAGGTGTCGCTGCAACGATTGCAAGTGCTGGAGAAATCTCAGGATGGCTTCTTTATTTCGGAGATGGATTTGCGCTTTCGCGGGCCGGGGGAGGTGCTGGGCAGTCGGCAGTCGGGGTTGCCGGACTTTGCATTGGCAAGTTTGGTGGAGGATCAAGATGTGTTGGAAGTGGCACGGGATGCGGCGGCACAGGCCTTGGCCAAAGATCCGACGCTGGAGAAATGGCCCGCGATGAAGGCGGAGCTGGCCTATCGGTATACGCGATTATTGGGCGGTGCGATTTTGACTTAACCCGCTGTTGGTAAATGCGGAATTTGACCGACTACGTAATCCGCCCGCCCCGCGCGTCAACGGCGGGCTAGTAAGGCAACCCCGCTAAAGCGGGCTAATACCAAATCAATGATTTGTTGCAACAGTTGTGATCCCCCTAAATCCCCC